>JAJVHS010000001.1:0-33813 GCA_022072615.1 Phycisphaerales bacterium | reverse complement strand
CGGCCTGCTCCGTCCTCCCCGACGTCGAGCGGGTCGTCAAGGAGTTCGCCGCCGCCTCCCGGCCCATCGCGATGTGCTGCATCGCGCCCGTGATCGCCGCGCGGGTTCTGGGCACCGCCGCGGGCGGCCGCGGCTGCTCGGTGACCATCGGGTCCGACACGCAGACGGCGTCGGCCATCCAGAAGATGGGCGCCTCCCACGTCGCCACCAACGTCACCGGCGCGCACGTCGACGAGGCCAATCGCCTCGTCACCACCGGCGCGTACATGTTCCACGCGAGCCCCTGGGACGTGTTCCAGGGCATCGGCGCCATGATCGACCGCTTCGCCACGATGGTGGCGAAGTAGCGCAAGCGCGACGCGGCGCGCGGCGTTTCGCGACCGGCTCATCCTCAATGCAGTTTCCATTTCGCGCGCGCCAGCGCGCGTGGTACGCTGCCTCCATGAGCACCACCACCGCCCCCGCGTCCAAGCCCGAATTCTGCATGCCCCCCATGCCGGCCGACCACCAGGCGACGCAGCGCGTCGCCACGCGCCTGGTCGAGCTGTGCCGAGCCGGCAAGAACCTCGACGCCATCACCGAGCTCTACGCCGACAACGCCCGGCACGTCGAGGTCATGGAGATGCCCGGCTGCGAGCGCATCAGCCAGGGAAAGACCTCGCTCCTCGAGAAGGCCCGCAGATTCGCCGACACCACCGTCGTCCACGGCGCCACCTGCGGCGACCCGGTCGTCAACGGCGACCAGTTCATCTGCGCCATGACCATGGATTGCACCTGCAGCGAAGGACCGATGGCCGGCCAGCGCATGAACATGAGCGAAACCGCCCTGTACACGGTGAAGGACGGCAAGATCACCGAGGGCAAGTTCTTCTATTCCTGCGGCATGTAGAGAGGCCGCCGGGCTCGGCCGCCCCCGCGGCACACGCCGGTCCATGCTCGCGCCGCGGCCCATCCGCGCCGCGCTTACGCGCCGGCGGCCATGCTCCGACCGGACGCCGCACAACCGCGGAATAGGCCCGCCGCGTCGCCGCGTCAAACCGCACGCGAGTGCCCAGTCCGGAATCGCCGCCGGACGGCCCGGCATCGGGCTCTATACTCCGCCCACGCGCGGGTCGGCAGTCGCGGCGTGCTCGTAGAAGCACCGTCCGGCCCTGGGAATCGAACCGGATGCTCGTTGCCCAAAGCCGTCCCAGGAACCTTGACTGGTTTCACGCGGGCCCGCTCCTCTTCGGCGATTGGGGAACCAGCCGTCTGTACGTGCTGGGCCTGGCCTTCTTCTACACCGGCCACGCCGCGGTGTGGTACCTGGGCGCGATGTCCATCATCATGGCGTCGGTCGCCTGGGCGTACACGATCGTCTGCCGGGTGTTCCCCGAGGGCGGCGGCGTCTACACCTCGGCCCGCCAGCTCAGCCCGGTGCTCTCGGTCATCGGCGCCACGCTGCTGCTGTGCGATTACATCGTGACCGCCGCGCTCTCGACCGTCGAGGCCTTCAAGTACTTCGGGACGCCCGTCGCCTCCATCGTCCCGCTTTCGGTGATCGCGCTGCTCCTCATCGGCATCGTCAACTGGTACGGCGCCCGCAACGCCGGCCGCTTCGCCCTGCTGATCGCCCTGGTCACGCTGGGCATGTCCGTCTCGATCCTGCTCGTCTGCCTCCCCTTCGTGAAGGAGGGCCTCCGCACCGTCTCCGGCGTGCACGAATCGATCTCGTCGCCCTGGGACCAGTGGACGAGCCTCGTCGCCCTCATGCTCGCGCTCTCTGGGGTCGAGGCCGTCTCCAACATGACCGGCCTCATGAAGCCCCCGGTCGCCAGGACCGCACGCCGCACGATCTGGCCGGTCCTCATCGAGGTCATCACCCTCAACCTCATCTTCGGCCTCGCGTTCACCGGCCTCTCCCACATGGTGGACGTCACCGTCCCCGACGCCATCAAGTACGAAGCCCTGCACAACCCCAGCGCCGCCGTCCCGCACGAAGTCGAGGAATACCGCGACACCGCCGTCAAGCTCCTGGCCATCGAGGCCGGCCAGCACTCCTTCCTCGGCGCCACCGGCGGCTACTACTTCGGCAAGATCGCCGCCATCGCCTTCGGCCTCCTGCTGCTCTCGGCCTCCAACACCGCCGTCATGGCGATGGTGTCGGTCCTCTACTCCATGGGCCAGGACTCCGAGGTCCCAAGGTTCTTCACGCGCCTCAACTACTCCGGCGTCCCGTGGATCGGCCTGGTCATCTCCGTCGCCGCGTGCATCCTCACCGTCGTGCTCAGCAAGGGCAACACGCTCCTGCTCTACGACATGTACGCCGTCGGCGTCGTCGGCGCCATCACCATCAACATCGGCTGCTGCGTCATCAACCGCAGGCTCGACATCTCGCCCAGGAGCCGCATCGGCCTCGCCGTCGTCGCCATCGTCATGCTCGCGGTCGAGGCCACCATCATCTCCACCAAGCTCCACGCGACCTACTTCGCCGGCGGCATCGTCGCCACCATCCTCGCCCTGCGACAGATCGTCGCCGCGCAGCGCCGCCGCCGGGCCCTCGAGGAGCAGCTCCCCGAACCCGCCACCGGCTGGCTCGCCGAGCTGCGATCCCCCACCGCCAGGCTCGATTCCAGCCGCCCGCGGCTCATGCTCGCCGCCCGCGGAAAGGACCAGTCCGAGTTCGCCGTCGACCTCGCCCGGCGCCGCAAGGCGGTGCTCTTCTCGATCTACGTCCGCACCCTGCGCGTGCTCGACATCGCCCCCGGAAAGGTGCCCCAGGTCGAGGACGATCCCGAGGCGATGATCGCCTTGGGAACCACCGCGGTCCTCGCCCGGCAGGCGGGCGTTCCCTTCGTCCCCATCTACGTCACCGGCACCGACATCCCCAGCGAGATCCTCGATTACACCGTGACCTACGGCTGCGACACCCTCATCATGGGCCGCACCCGCCGCTGGTTCTTCTCACGCACCCTCGCCGGCGACGTCGTCGCGCAGGTCACCCGAAGCCTCCCCGACGGAGTCTCTCTCATCCTGCGGTCCAACTCGCCCTTCCAGCCCGACAAGCCCGACGCGGGCACCGTCGAGCGCGTGCGCGACAACGGGGAAGAGAAAGTCAACTGACCGCCGCCGCCCGCCGCCCGCGCCGCACCGCTCACCCGATCGCCGCGGAGTGAATCTCCACCCGCTCAGCGATACTCTTGCACGATGCCCCGACCGAGCCCTTTTTCCGGGGAGGACGACCCCTTCGGCCCGTCGCCGCGGGGCGACGACGGTGCGCCCGATGAACCCGTGCGCGACCCGGTCCCCCTGCTCCTCGAAGGTCTGACGAAGTCCCAGATTGAGGCCGTCAAGGCGACCGAAGGCCCCGTCCTGGTCCTCGCCGCCGCCGGCTCGGGCAAGACCCGCGTCATCACCCGCCGCATCGCCTTCCTGCTCGCCTGCGGCGTGCCGCCATGGTCGATCCTCGCGCTCACCTTCACCAACAAGGCCGCCGGCGAGATGCGCGAGCGCGTCATGCGGCTGTGCCACGACGTGCTCCACCTCCCCGAGAGCGCCGTCCGCGGCCTGACCGTCACCACGTTCCACTCGCTGTGCGCCCGCCTCCTCCGGCGCTACGCCGACCAGGCGGGCCTCAAGCCCGACTTCACCATCTACGACGCGTCCGACCAGTCGTCGCTGGTCAAGAAGACCATCGAGGCCCTCCAGCTCAGCACCAGCAACTGGCCCGCCCGCTCCGTCCTGGGCGCCATCTCCGCCGCCAAGAACCAGCTCCTGGACGCGGCCGACTTCGCCGCCCGAGCCGGCGACTTCTACAGCCGCACCATCGCGAAGATCTACACGGCGTACGACAAGGCCATGCGCACCGCGGGCGCCGTCGATTTCGACGACCTGCTCGTCGTCACCGCCAAGCTCCTCCGCGGCAACGAGGCCGTCCGCGAAGACTGCCGCCGCCGCTGGAAGTACCTGCTCATCGACGAGTACCAGGACACCAACCACGCGCAGTTCGTGATCGCCTCGATGCTCGCGGGCGGCCCCGCCGCCGAAACGCCCCAGGCCGCGCCGCCCGCCGCCGGCGCGTCCATCCCCGGCTCGCAGCCCAACATCTTCGTCGTCGGCGATCCCAAGCAGGCGATCTACGGCTGGCGCGGCGCCGACATCGCCAACATCCTCGAGTTCGAGGAGCACTACCCCGCCGCCAGGGTCATCACCCTCGGCGAGAACTTCCGCTCCACCGAGCCCATCCTCGCCGTCGCCGATTCGCTCATCCGCAACAACCGCCTCCGCAAGCACAAGGACCTCTACACCACCCGCCCGGGCGGCGGTAAGGTCGAAGTCACCCTCTGCCGCGACGAGCACCACGAGGCCCGCCTCATCAGCGACTGGTTCAAGCTGCTCCACGACCCGCGCTTCGACCCCGAGGACCCCCGCCCGGGCATCCCGTGGCGCGAGATGGCCGTCCTCTACCGCACCAACGCGCTCTCCCGCGTCATGGAGGACACGCTCCGAGCCGCCGGCATCCCCTACATCATCGCCCGCGGCACCGCGTTCTACGAACGCGACGAAATCCGCAACGCCCTGGCCTACCTCCGCGTCATCGCCAACCCCGCCGACAGCATCTCGCTCGGGCGGATCATCAACGTCCCCACCCGCGGCCTCGGTTCGACCACGATCTCCAAGCTCGAGGAAGCCGCGCAGGCCCGCGCCGTCCCGCTGCTCGAGGTGGTCCGGTCGCCGCAGACGGTGACCTCCGTCAACGCCCGGGCCATCGCCGCCTGCACGCGCTTCACCCAGCTCCTCGACGGCTGGACCGGCAACGGCCAGTTCCTCGGATCCGAAGTGTCCGGGTCGCTCGCCGAGCTCGTCGAACGCGTCATCCGCGAGTCGGGCCTCGAGGCCATGTACCGAGCCCAGGCCGCGGCGGGCAAGTCCGAGGCCGACCTCGAACGCCTCGACAACCTCGCCGAACTGGTCTCCTCCGCCCGTGATTTCGAGCTCGAGTACCAGCCCCAGTCGGACCCCGCCCTCGACGCCCCGCGCTCGGCCGACGACGAGCCCACCGTGCCGCCGCTGCTCGCGATGCTCCGGGCGTACCTCGAGTCCGTCTCGCTCGTCGCCGACGCCGACACCGTCGACCCTTCGCAGGGCGCCGTGACGATGCTCACGCTCCACGCCGCCAAGGGCCTGGAATTCCCCGCCGTCGCGATCATCGGCCTCGAGGAAGGAATGCTCCCCCACGCCCGGGCGCTCCAGGCCGAGCGCGAGATGGAGGAGGAGCGCCGCCTGTGCTTCGTGGGCATCACCCGCGCCATGCAGCACCTGCACATGACCACCGCCAAGTACCGCACGATCCGCGGCCTGCCCGAGCGCACCATCCCCAGCCGCTTCGTCTCGGAGATCTCGCAGCAGCACTGCACGTTCAGCGATCAGTCGGCCGTGGACGCCGGGCTCGAGGGCACCGGCTGGGACGGCGGCGACATCGTCGAGCGCCACGTGGTCGAGGAGGACGAATCCGGCAACGCGCTCCGCGGCGGCGGGAAGTTCCCCGTCGGCTGCACCGTGCGACACCCGCAGTTCGGCGTCGGCCGCATCCGCCAGGTGACCACCGGCATGAACGCCCGGGCCACCATCGAGTTCAAGGCCGTCGGCGTCAAGACGCTCGTCCTGGAATACGCGAGGCTCCAGCGGATCGACTGATCCCGCATCGACCACCGGCCCGCGCGGCACATCCCGTACAATCTGCAACCTGGACGGACCTTCGCGGTAGTCGCTGTCGCATGGCTGAGCGTCCCTCTCATTCCAGGCTGCCACGGGCTCTGCACAACCCGGCCCGGGACGTCATCAGGACGGACCGCGTGTGCCCGCGCTGCGAGTACAACCTGCGCGGGCTCGCGCCCGGCATGAAATGCCCCGAATGCGGCGCGGTGATCGTCACCGCCGCCGGCGCCAGCGCCCACGATGAGAACCTCGCCGCGGCCCCCCGCCACTACCTCAAGGTGCTCGCCGTCGGTCTTGCTCTGATGGCCGTCGCCGGCGTCGCGGCGGCCGTGCTGTTCCCCCAGCGGCGCCCGCCGGGCATCAACTGGGCGGTCGTCACCGGCGCCATCGCCGCGCTGGCGTGGTGGGTCGGCGCCTGCATCGTCACCCAGCCCAAGCCGCACGCCGTCGTCAGGAAGACGTCGCCCCGCATGGCGCAGCGGCACGCCCGCTGGGCCGTCCGGCTCACGCAGCTCGGATGGGGCGCGCTCCCCGTCGGCCTGGGCCTCGCGGCCCACCTCGACCGCCAGGCCATGGCCGCCGCGGCCGCCGTCGGCGGCGTCTACACGCGCCCGGAGGCCTCCGAGTTGCTCGTCCTGGGCGCGTGGGTCGGCGCCGCGGTCGCAGGCGCGGGCCTGGTCATCCTGTGCTACATGCTCGCCGACCTCGCCGAGTGGGCCTCGGATTCGCCCCTCGCCGACCGCCTCCGCCTCGCCGGGCTCGGCGTCCCCATCGGAACGCCCCTCGCGCTCGCCGGCTGGGCGTTCTACGACAAGCTCGGGCCGATCACGCTGATCGGGCTCGCGGGCGCCGTCATCGGCACCATCGCCATGGTCGGAGCCGCGGCCGTGCTCATCGTCGGACTCGTGCAGCTCGGCAACCTCGCCATCTGGGCCGTTCACAACAACCTCAACTACGACCAGCTCATGCTGAAGCGCGACGCTCGCGAGCAGGCGTACGACCGCGAGATGATCGAACGGCTCGACCCCACCCCCAACGACCCCGGCAGCGACCCCTCCGCGCTCGCGCAGGTCCAGCCCGCGCCCCCCGCCGAGCCCGCGGGGTCCGCGATGGTCATCCCCAGCACCGAGCACGTCATCCCGCGCCCGACCGAAGTCCGCCCCTACGACCTCGCGGCCGACGACCAGCCGCGCTAGTCACCGATCCACCGGCTTGCGGTCGACCGTCAGCGTCGCCCGCGTCCCCGCGGCCTTGCGGCGGCGCTTGCCGATCGGGATGCCCGAGGGGAACAGCATCCGCAGCACGTGCCGCAGCGCGACCAGCGCGATCACCGTCGCCACCCAGAACTGCCAGTCGTGGACCGGGAGCTGCATCACGCCACCCCCGACGCGATCAGCACCTGGTGCACGATCAGGGCCGCCACGTACGCGACGACCGACATCCACGCCAGTTGCAGGAACGCCCACCGGACCCCGCCCGCCTCCCGCGCCGTGACCGCCAGCGTCGGCAGGCACTGCATCGCGAGCACGTAGTAGACCAGCAGCGACCAGCACGTCGCGGTCGTGAACACCGGCGTGCCGTCCTCGCGCCTCGCATCCCCGACCTGCTCGAGAACGCCCTGGCTCTCCGCGTCGTCCTGCCCGGTGACGATCACCGCCATCGTCGAGACGAAGACCTCCCGGGCCGCGAAGCTGGTGACGACGCCCACCGTGAGCTGCCAGTCAAACCCGAGCGGCGCGAACACCGGCTGCACCGCCTTGCCGATGCGGCCCGCGAAGCTGCTCGCCTTGGCGTGCGAGGATTCGAGCTGGTCGGCCCGCTCCTCGAGCTCGTCCGCCGCCCGGTCGCGATCGCCGACCGGCGCCGTCGCCGATGGCTCCGCGGGCTGCGCGGTCCTCGAATCGTGCACGTTCGAGTCCGCCAGGCGCGTCTGGCGGATCTCGGCGGCCATCTGCCGCAGCTGCACCGCCGCGTCGGGCGGATCAACCTTCGGGTACGACCCCAGCCACCACAGCACGATCGAGATCGCCAGGATGTTCGTGCCCGCGTTCTTGAGGAAGACGACCGACCGGTCGAACGTCGTGACCATCGCCGTGCGCAGGCTCGGCACCTTGTAGGTGGGCAGTTCCAGGATCATCGGCCGGTGCGCGCCGCGCAGCACCGTCCGGCCCAGCACCAGCGCGCTGGCGAGCCCCGCCGCCGCGCCCAGCGCGTAGCACCCCACGAACGCCAGCGCCGCCATCAGCGGCCGGTCTCGGAAGAGCAGCACCGTCACCAGCACGTACACCGGCAGCCGCGCCGAGCACGTCATGAACGGCGCGATCAGGATCGTGAGCAGCCGCTGCCGGCGATCGGGGATCGTCCGCGTCGCCATGATCCCCGGCAGCGCGCACGCGTGCGAGGAGAGCAGCGGAACGAAGCTGTGGCCCGGCAGGCCGAACGGCCGCAGCAGCCGGTCCATCAGGAACGCCGCACGGGCAAGGTACCCCGTGTCCTCCAGCAGCGAGATCAGGAAGAACATCAGCGCGATCTGCGGCACGAAGATCACCGTCGCGCCGATCCCGCTCACCACCCCGCCCGCCACCAGCTCCCGCAGAATACCGGGCGGCATCAGGTGCTCGACCAGCCCGGTCAGGCCGCCGCCCACGAGCTCGGCGATCCACGCCGGCTGCCACGCCGCGACCCACTCCTGGTTCCCGGAGAACACCGCCTCGATCCAGTCCATCGGGTACGTCGCGAGCTGGAACACCACCATCAGCAGCCCGGTCATCACCGCGACGAACACCAGCATGCCCATGAACGGGTGCGTGAACACACGGTCCAGACGGTCCGTCGTCGACCACGTCGTCGCCGCGCGGCGCGGCGCCGCCGCCGGGCCCCGCTCCTGCGGGGGCGCCGCGGCGTCGTGAGGATGCCCGACGCACAGGCCGTACACGCTGTCCGCCCACTCCTCCAGCCCCTCGCGCGTCCCCGGCGGCGTGCGGTTGGGAACACGCGCCGTCGCCAGCGCCGACGCCAGGCGATCGAGCCCCTCCCCCGACCGCGCGCTGCACTCCACCACCGAGCACCCCAGCTGCCGCTCCAGCTCCGCCGGTTCAATCCGGATCCCCGAGCGCCGCGCGAGGTCGATCATGTTCAGCGCGACCACCGTCGGCAGCCGCCGGCCGAGCACCTCGCCCACCAGCAGCAGGTTCCGGGCAAGGTTCGCCGAATCCACCACCACGCACACCGCCGCCGGCGCGCCGATCGGCTCGCCCCGCGGCGCCAGATTCCCCGCCAGCACCTCGCGGCAAACCGCCGACTCGCTCTGCGCAAGCTCCAGCGAATAGATCCCCGGCAGGTCGATCAGGTGGACGCGGTCGCCCCCCTCGTCGGACCGGATCGCGCCGATGCGCGCTTCCTGCGTCGTGCCCGGGAAGTTGCTGGTCTTGTGGCGAAGCCCGCACAGACGGTTGAAGAGCGTCGTCTTGCCCGTGTTGGGATTGCCCAGCAGCGCGACGCGCCGCGGCGAACCGCCCGAGCCGGCGCCCATCTCGGCGCTCGCCGTCTCAACGTCGCTCCCGCAGCGGTCACAACCGATCTCGGACACGACAGGACCCTTTGCTTGCTAGCTCGTTGCCTCGATCATCACCTTGCGAGCCAGCGATCCCGCCAGGCCGATCCGACACGAGCACCCGTCCTCAGCCCCCCGCCCGCCGTGCCCGCAGCCCGACAGCACCTCGACGATCAACGGCTCGCCCCGCTTGCAGACCCGCACCCGGGCCTTGGGCCGCAGCCCCATCGCCCGCAGCAACTCGGCGTCGCCGTTCTCCAGGTTGTGGTGGCACACGATCCCCGCCTGGCCAAGCCCGGCATCCCACAGACTGACCAGCACCCCCTTTTCAGGAGCTTTGCAGCAGCAATCTGAGGCACCGCAGCACGACGCGGAAGATGTATTTATTTGGATTTTGATCGGTACACCAAGGCCTGAGGATCTACCGGGATAGTAGTCCGATGAGAACGGGTCTCAAGAGGCATTCGCCCGCACGAGGGGCCCACCCACCCGCGGAAGGCGCCAGCCCACGACGGGCTGTGCCGTCGGTTCCAGCGATTTGAAGAAATTCGTCTGTAGCGGCTGGCACTCCTGTGAAGACGAGGCACATTTGAGCTGTCTGTGCGGATCGATCCACCCGGGTCGGCTGCGCAGGAGTTGGTAGATGAATCCGGGCGGCCGCTCGCACCCCGATGGTGCGCCTCGGCCGCGCCCGCTGTGCTCTTACGCACACGTTCGCAAGCCACGAAAGGGTTGAACCATGTTGGTCACGGATTGGATGCGGTGGTCGGCGTTGTCGGTGCTCCTGGCGTTCGGGCCCGCCCATGCGGCCGGCCGGCGCGTCGAGGCTACCCAGGACGATCAGGACCCCTCCAGCGACATCTGACTTCTGCTCGGCCGAGCGGTCAGTGCGCCTGCACAGTGAGTTCGGACGGTGCCACGAACCGTCCTGAGCCTGGTGCGGGCGCGTGCTCGGCCCGAGTTCAACGGCTCTTGCGCCGCACCGCCTCCGGTGCGGCGTTGCTTTTTTGCCCATCGCCGCGGCGCACGCCCGCGGAGGAGACCGGGCATACTACATGCCTCCATGCGCGTGCTCATGATGACCATCGGATCGGGCGGCGACGTCCACCCCTTCATCGGGGTCGGGCTGCGCCTCGCCGCCCGCGGCCACGAGGTCAGGCTCGCCACCAACCCCCACTTCGAAGCCCGCATCAAGGCCGCCGGCCTGGGCTTCGAACCGCTCGGCACCGAGGCGGAGTTCATGCAGGTCCTCACCGACCCGCGCCTCGTCCGCCAGAACGCGAGCCCCAAGCTCATCATCGATGAGCTGATCCATAAGAGCGTGGAGCCCACCGTCGAGCTGACCCAGCGCGTCGTCACCGAGTGGAAGCCCGACGTCATCGTCCGCCACCACATCAGCCTGGGCAGCAGGTGGGTCGCCCAGCGTCACGGCATCCCGACCGCGACCATCGTGCTCGCGCCCGCGTTCTTCTTCTCTCGCCAGGACGCCGGCGTCTACAGGTCGTGGGAGCGGCTCGGTTCGCCTCGCTGGCTCGCCGAGCTGCGGCTGAGGATCGGCAAGTACGCCATGCGGTGGTTCATGGACCGGCCGCTCAACGCGATCCGCCGGCGCCTCGGATTCGAGCCCGGGCGAGACTTCCTCTTCGGCGAGGTGAAGGACGGCGATGTCACGCTCGGCCTGTGGTCCAAGCACCTGCGCGGGCCCGCGCCCGATGACCCGGCTCACTCGCATGTCTGCGGGTACTCCTTCTTCGATCGCTCACCGACAGACGAGCAGGACCTGAACGAGCTGGACTCGTTCGTTGGTCGGTGTGAAGAGTCCGGCAGGCCGCCGGTCGTGTTCACGCTCGGCACGAGCGTCGTCCAGCACGCGGGCAACTTCTACCACATCGCGGCGGAGGCCTGCCGGATGCTCGACCGGCCCGCGGTCCTGCTCGTGGGCAAACCCGAGAACGCGCCGACGGGGCTCCCGGCGTCGATCCGAGCATTCCCCTACGCCCCGTTCTCGACGCTCCTGCCCCGGGCCGCCGCCACCGTGCACCACGGCGGCGCGGGCACCACCGGCCAGGGGCTCAGGTCCGGCCGCCCGACCGTGATCATCCCGTTCGTGAACGACGAATTTGACAACGCCGCCCGGGCCGAGCGGCTCGGCACCTCCATCACCCTGGGCCGCCGCAAGCTGAACGCCCGGTCGATCGCGAGCTGCCTCGACCGAGCGATTCACGACCGGGAAATGAAGATGCGGGCGGATGTGCTCGGCGGCGCGCTGCGGGTCGAGGACGGCGCGGAAGACGCCGCGGAGCGGATCGAGGCGGTGGTGAAGCTACGGTGAAACAAACCTCTCACGCATCTCCTGTGCCAGCCCGTCGATTCCCGGGAACAACACGCGGGTTGTAAGACCGGCCTCCGTCAGGAACAGCCTTGCACCCTCCACGGCGGCACTCGGCATCGTGACTCGACGGACGACGTCGCTGCCAACCTGCTGCTCAAGCGGACGCCAGTCAGTTCCATGAACCGTGAACGACCCGGTCTGCGCCTGCATCCGCGCGTTTGCGCGGCTCGGACACACCGCCACAGGTCCCTTGAACACAAGGTCATCGTGCTTCCAATGCCCGAGAATGTCGTCGTAATCAGAGAGAGCGGGCGTACCCACTCCCTGCCCGAGGTACTTGGGCATCGCGGTGTCGCGGGCGACCCAGTGGAACTGGTTCATCAGGTATGGATGCAGGATCCAAATCGAGGGTTCGTCGACCTTTGGCGCATTCACCGCAAAGTAGATTGCAACCCCAACGGTCTCAGTCCAATCGAGCGTCCTTGTCGGAAGCCCGAAGTGTCGCATTGCAAACAGGGTATCCCAGCATGAAGCGAACTCGGAACGCTCCCGGCCGAGCCGCAGTTGAAAATCGAAGAACAGGTCCGACTCGAGCCGCAGCACCCGATGGCGGTCGACACTGCCCTTTTCGAACAAGCCGTCCCGCCCGACTCCGATCGACCGCAGCGTCGACTCTCGCATGAGAGATGGAAGCAACGTGTGCGACGATGCAGAATGTCCGCGAAACCATGGCGGTTCGTGGTCAAGAAACCCCATCTCATTCACGGTTGATTCGATTTCGAGCATGAACTCCGCGAATGCAATCCGACTTTCTCTGGTCGCGGTCATGAAACCTCCACGTCACGCGTCATTCTGACCGGTTCTTCGATCAGCTGCAACTGGGGTTGTCACGCGGCCAATCGCCGTGTTGTACTGTCTACATCCGATTGGCCGGCACACGAATCCGACACAAGACCTCTCCCGCACTCAATGACGGTGGTTTTTTCACCTGGGCGCCGTGGTCGTCGATGCCCTGCGCCGGTCCGGCCTCTACTCTGATTCCGACACCGCGACATCCGCCTCCGATGTAGAAAGTACATGTCGTCCCACGCTGAACCAGAAAAGAAACTCGCCGCCGCCGCCAGCCTCGACCACGTCCACGACGGCATGCTGCTGGGGCTCGGGTCGGGGAGCACCGCCGAGCACATGGTCCGGCTGCTGGGCGAGCGCGTGAAGAGAGGCCTTTCCATCACCGCCGTCACTACGTCCCGCAGGACGCGCGAGCTTGCCGCGCATTGCGGCATCCCGCTCATCGAGTTCGACGGGTCGCGGGCGATCGATCTGACCATCGACGGGGCCGACGAGGTCGACGCGGCCCTGCGCCTCATCAAGGGCGGCGGTGGCGCGCTGCTCCACGAGAAGATCGTCGCGGAGGCGTCGCGGCGGATGATCGTCATCGCGGACTCGACCAAGCTCGTCGCCTCGCTCGGGCGGTTCCCGCTGCCGGTCGAGATCGTGCGCTTCGGCTGGAAGAAGGTGGCACGGCACCTTGAGTCGCTCGGCGCGACGGTCGCGCGGCGCGAGCAGCCTTCGGGTGACCCCTTTGTCACCGACGAGGGACATTTCATCCTGGACTGCTCGTGGGGATTGATCGCCGACCCGGACTCCCTCGCTTCGCGGCTCGACGCCATCACCGGCGTGGTCGAGCACGGGCTGTTCCTGGAGCAGGCGAGCATGGCGATCATCGGGGAGGGCTCTAAGACAAAACTCGTCCGACGAGCCGACGAGTCCGGGTTTTCCAGCGGCATCTGAGTCCCCGCGCACCCGGGCACTCGACGCGAGCCGACGGTCGTTGCCACGGACGCGGCCCGGGCGCATGACCTGTTCAGCCCGGCTGTTCGCACGCCTGTCCCGCGCAGCGCGCGACCGTGTGTCCTCGGCGAGCGGCCGGTTGAGCGGGCTCCGACGGCGGCCACGCGGCGACGAATGGCGTGACGGTCGGGGCGGTCTCGAGCTCGATGTCGGGCGGGTCGAGATTGCTGCTGATGCCGGGCGGGTCGGGAAGGTCGGGCGCATCCGACCGGCTCGGCGGCCTGCTTCGAGCGTGCGGCGCGGCCCGCTTCGTGAGCGATTCGTGCAGGCGGATGATGCCCGACGCGGCCTTGCGGATGGTTTCGGCATGCCGCGGGTTCTGGATCGCCTCGGCCATGATCTTCTCGAGCGCGGCGATGGAATCGACGAGCGACCGCGCGGCGGTGATGCGGGCCCTGGTTTCCACGACCCGCGCGAGCGACTGGATGAGCTCGGCGGCCCGGGGGTCGGCGGCGAGGGCGGCGATCTGCGTGCATGACATGCCGGTGGCGGTCGGGAGGTCCGAGTCGGCCGGCGAGAGGAGTGCCCGGAGGAGGAGTTCGAGAGGCTGGTCGTGCGTGGTGCTCATGCCCAGCAGATTCGGCGGGATGCGGTGGCAACACCAGCGCGACGTGCACAGATTGAGGGTTGTTTTGATGCAGTGACCACAGATGCGCGCACAAACGTGGTCGTTACACGCGCGGGGGAGGCGGGAAGAGAGGATTCGCTCGCCCGTTCTCCAGGTGCTGCGCCCCTGGCTACGACCGTCGGCCCCGCGTTGCGGGGCCAGCATGAGTTACGTGCTCGGGCGGAACTCCGGTGGGACGAACTCCGCGTCGGTGGCCTCGCGCACGGCGAGTTCGATCTGTGCCCGCATCACGTCGAGGGGGACCGGGTGCTGGTAATCATCGAGCACATCCCTGAGCGCGGCCTCGACGGTGGTGCCCGGCACCGTGCGTGTCGACCGGTAGACCTTGACTGCGATCGCCTCCGCCGCGCCGGGGGTCAGCAGCCGCGGCATCAGAGCCTTGAGGCTTTCGAACGCCCCGGGTTCGACCGGCACGCCGCGCTTGGCGCACAGGCCGCGGATGAGCGTGAACGATTCCTCCGCGGTCGTCGTCGGCAGCAGCGGGATCTTGACGTCGACCCGCCCGGGCCGCTTGAGATCGACCTCGATGAGGTCGGGCCGCGAGGAAGCGAGGATCCACACGATCTTCCCGCGGTTGCGGGTGTTGCTCATCTCCTCGGCCATCATGGAGTAGACGCGGCCGCCCACGCCGGAATCGCCGGAATCTGCCGTGCGCTTGCCCAGCGCCTGGTCGGCCTCGTCGATGAACACGTAGCAGCGCCGCAGGGCGTGGAGCAGGCGGAAGATGGTCTCGAGATTCGCTTCCGTCGACCCCACCCAGCGGTCGCGGAAGTTCTTCAGCTTGACGACCGGCACGCCGGCCTCTCCCGCGAGGCACTCGACCATGTACGTCTTGCCGGTGCCGACGGGCCCGCAGAAGAGGTAGCCCATCGGCATCGCCTTCAGATCGCCCTGCTTCCACAGCGCGATGTCCTGGCGGAGCCACTCTTTGACCTTCTCCTGGCCCAGCAGCATGTCGAGGGTCCGGTCGGGCTGGAGGAAATCGATGAGCCCCGCGGATTCCCGCTCGATGATCTGCTTCTTCAGTTCGATGAGGTCGGGATCGGAGATGGGCTGGCGCTTGTGCTCGCGTGTCTTGAGCATGCTCTCGACCGCGTGCATGGTGGACCCGGCCATCGCGCCGGCGGGGACGTCGAGGCGGCCGGCGAAGGGCGCCAGGGCCGCGGGGTACGCCGCCGCGAGCACCCCGAACGCGTCGCGCAGGTCCTTCTCGGACGGAAGCGGGACCTCGAGCCGCGCGGCCCGTGGGTTGTTGACGATCAGGGGGTGCAGGTCGCTGAGGTTGTCGGTGATGAGGAAGGTCGCGACGGGCGACTCGGCGATGAGGGGGTCGGCGGCCCAGTCGCGGACCTGCAGCGCCAGCGCGGCCAGGTCGTAGTTGAACGCACCGCGCAGCCCCGGGGCCACGAGGCTCGCCGACCGGATGAAGACCGCGACCTGCGACGCGGGCTTGCCCAGGCGGCGCATGTTGGCGGTGTAGCGCAGGAAGGTCGAGATCCACTCGATGGCCGCTCGCGGGTCGCGCGGGAGCTGCTGCGTCTGCTTGAAGGTCGGCCACTGGCCGACGATCTCGCCGCCCTTCTCGATGCGCACGCCCGCCGCGAGGTCGTAGCCGATGACGACGTCGAACCGCGGCAGGAGGATCCGGGCCAGGAAGTCCGTCAGCGACCCCAGGCGCGGGCCGTCGGCCAGCGGCAGGAGCATGGAGTCCGCGACGTTGCCGTGGAGGATGAACTGGGTCGCCGCGCCGGATTCATAGAGGGTGATGAGCTCGGCGGCCCACGCCGGGAGCGCGCCGGCCGGTGGAGGCGCGGGCGGCTGGGTCGTTCCGGCGGGCTGGGTCACGCGCGTCGCTCCTCAGGACGGTGAGACGTTGAGTCCCTCCGTGCCTCTGTGCCTTCGTGCCTTTGTGCCTTGATGGCTGGATGCCTTGATGCCTGATGCCTCTGGCGTCAGTTCTTCTCACTCTCGACCACGCCCGGGCCCATGGTCTTGGAGGCCGGCGCGGGGGCGGCCGCGCCGTCGAGCGCGATGCCTTCGGCGGCCGCGAAGTCGGCGAGCGCCTGGTCGGCGAGCGCCTTCTGCTCGGCTTCCTTGAGCTGGATATCGCCGAGGTTCATGGAGTCCTTGGCGACGCGGAGGCGGCCCGAGGCCTTCTCGCGCTCCTCTTCCACCATCTTGTGGAGGCGGTCGAGCGTGTCGCCGGACCCGCCGATCTGGGTGACCATGCCCGACGCCATCTCCGTCAGCTCGGCCATCGCCTTTTTCACCTTCAGGTCGCTCAGGTCGCGCTTGAGCGACTCGATCTTCGACCTGGCGGCGTTGATGGCGACGTCGCGAGCGGCGACGAGTTCCTTGTAGGTCTTCTCTGCCTGTTCGAGCTGCGCCCGGTTCTCGGTGAGCTCGCGCTGGACGGTCTGGAGGCGCAGCGCCATCTGGCCGGCCGCGTCGCGGTTGCCGACCTTGAGGTTGGCGGCGGTCTTGGCCCGCAGGTCGCGCTCGTCGGATTCGAGCTTGCGGACCTGGGTCATGAGCCTTTCGGCGAGGCCGGCGTGGGCGGCGAGTCCCTGGTTGTACTGACCGATCTGCTTTCGCAGGTTCTCCTGCTCGACCTCGAGCAGGGCCTCGGGGTTTGCCTTCTCCATGCCGGAGATGAAGAGGCCGAAGAAACCGCGGATCAGGTTGGCGAGTCGTCGGAACACGTGACCTCCCTCGGAGCGGGGTGCGTGGCGGTTTGGTACGCCCGCGTACAGCGTAGTGCGTGGACGCCGCGCGTGCGCCCCCGGGCCGGTCGCGGGCCCCGGGCCCGGACTCTACTTCGCCGGAATGAGCCGCAGATTTCGGAGGTTCATGACGGCCAGCCCGGGCTTGGACGTCGGCGTCACCACCACCGTGCAGGTCCGGTCGGTCAGCTCGACGTCGCCCACCGGGACGCTGATGTAGTCCCGCCATCCCTGGGTGCCGAAGACCTCGCCTGAGACGAGCGACGACCCGATGCGGATGTCGTACGTCGCGCCCTTGGAGTCCTCGGGGCAGGCGTAGAGGAGCTCGACGCCGTAGCGCCCGGGCGTGACGCCGGAGATCGTCCACGACGCCGTCGCCTGCTCGTCGGTCCAGAACCCGGCGTTGGCGTCGTCGCCCCTGCCCTCGAGCTTGATCGCGGGTCCGGCGAGGAGCGCGTCGGCGGCTTTGAGCGTGAACGATCCGTCCGCGTCGGGCATGATCGGCAGGTCGACCACGGCGGGCGTGCCCTCGATCGCCAGCGCGATGACCGTGCTGTAGGGGTCGGGGGTGATGCCGCGGACGTCGATCGCCCACCCGGCGCTGGTGCGGGAGGCGGGAAGGTCATGGCCGCTGGCGAGCAGACGGGCGGAGGTCACCGCGTTCAGCAGGCCGGGCACGACCAGCGTGCCGTCGGCGGGCATGTCGAACACGTGCAGGTAGAGCGTGCCGTCGCGCGACGTGCAGCGGCCCCAGGGCAACTCGCGGAAGGGGCTGGGCCCGGCGCCGTAGATGCTGCGGTTGTTGAGCTTCATCCAGCGGCCGACCTCGGCGAGGCGGTCGAGGCTGGGCTGGGGGATCTCTCCCTCGGCGGTCGGGCCGACGTTGAGCAGAAAGTTGCCGCCCTTGCTGGTCGTCTCGATGAGCATGCGCACGAGCGTCTGGGGCGACTTCCAGTTGTGGTCCTTGGACTTGAATCCCCACGTGTCGTTCATGGTCATGCAGGATTCCCAGTCCTGGCCGGGGAGGCCGGTGGCGGGGATCTCCTGCTCGGGCGTGCCGAAATCGCCGGGGAAGTCGCCGGCGGCGGTGTGCCCGGCCATTCCCTGACGGCCCTTGCCGACGCGGTTGTTGACGATGGTCCACGGCTGGAGCTGTCGGCAGAGGTCGTAGAGGCTCTTGCCCATGTCGTTGGTCCAGTGGCGGTCCCATTCGCCGTCGAACCACATGGCGCCGATGGGCCCGTAGCGGGTGAGCAGTTCGGTGACCTGGCCGCGGAGGACCTGCTCGTATTTGGTGAAGGTCGCGGCGCTCTGGGCGTCGGGGTGGTGCCAGTCCCAGATGGAGTGGTACCAGCACATGCGGATGCCGTGCCGGCGGCAGGCTTCGGAGAGCTCCTTCATGATGTCGCGCTTGAAGGGCGAGGCGTCCATGATGTCGTAGGTCGTCAGGTCGGAGTTGAAGAGGCAGAAGCCGTCGTGGTGCTTGGTGGTGATGACGATGTAGCGCACGCCGGCATCGGCCGCGGCCTTCACCCAGGCCTCGGCGTCGAACCTGGTGGGGTTGAACTTGGCGGCGAGCGGCTCGTACTCGGCGACGGGGATCTGCAGGTCGTGCATGATCCACTCGCCGATGCCGGGCGTGTCCTTGCCGTTCCACACGCCCGCGGGAATGGCGTAGAGGCCCCAGTGGATGAACATCCCGAACCTGGCCTCCCGCCACCAGCCCATGCGGAAGCCGTCGGGGTCGGCGGCTTCGGGCAGCGGCGGCAGCTCGCGCACGAAGATGTTCTTGAACCTGAGCTGGTTGCCGTGGTTCTGGAGCTCGATGGGGCCGGCGGCGTAGAGCGCCCGGCCCGGCTCCCAGTAGTTCTCGAGGACCGTGTCGTTCACCACGAGCGTGTCGTTGAGGAACACCGTGACGTGGTCGCCGCGGACGATGATGTGGAACCGGTTCCACTCGCCCACCGGGCGGTCGGCGACGGCCAGCGGCCGGGAGCGGTGGGTCTGGTTGTTGTACAGGCCGCCGGACCCGATCGGGTTGTCCCAGATCTGGACCTGCGGGGTGCCGCGGAGGTAGATGCCGCTGTCGCCGCCGGCCTGGATCTTCCAGTCGACGAACAGCTCAAAGTCGCGGAAATGACGGGCCGTCTGGAGGCTGTCGCCCCTGCCGTCGAACACCAGTTCACCGTCCTGGACGCTCCAGTGCGTGGACATCGAGGCGTTGGCCCGTTCCTGGGCCTGCGCGAGCGCGTCGGGCTTCATGGACGCGGTGACGGGCGGGCCGTCGATCAGTCCCTGCCAGTTGGTGAGATCACGGCCGTTGAAGAGCGCCTCGAAGCCGGCGGGCGGGACGTTCTGCGGATCGAACCACGCGGCATCGGCCCGGGCGGCCGCGGCGTCAAACAGCGGCGTCTGCACGCGCACCAGGCGGCCGGAGCCTTCGCCCGCGATCTCCTCGATGCAGTACTGGTTGGCGGCGAACTTGGCGGCCATGGCGGGCCCCTCGGCGGGCCCGGCGAGATAGAGCGCGTCGTCGAGGGCGTCGACCAATGCGCCGTCCGTGCCGGCGACGACCGCGGCGCCGCGGCGAGAGGAACCGACGCTGGTCCGCGGGTCGACGATGTGGGAGTAGCGCACGCCCGCGATAGTCAGCTTCTGCTCGGCGTCGCCCGCGGTCGAGATGGAATGCCCGGGCGGCAGCGCGACGCGGCGCGGGTCGCTGGCGCCCGTGGCGACCTCGATGGTCCAGGCCTGCTCGCCCGGGGGCGCGTCCCCCACCGCCACGTCGCCGCTCATGGTGACCATGCAGGCGCGCATGCCCCGGGCGACGAGCACATCCCGAGCCGCGGCGGCGGCGTATCCCTTGCCGATGCCGCCCAGGTCGAGCTTCATGCCCGGCAGTCCGAGCTCGACCGTGCTCGCGGCGGGGTCGATGGTCATCGAGCCCGCGGCGAGCGCCCGGGCCTTCTCGAGGGCCTGGGCGCCGGCGAGGCTCCCCGTCCGGCGGGATTCCCGCCACAGGCCGACGAGCGGACCGACGCGGACGTCAAAGAGCCCGCCGGTCGCCCGCGAGACCTTGTCCGCGGTGACGAGCACGTCGAGCAGGTCGCGGGAGACGGTCACGGGGCCCCGGCCCGCGCGGTCGCACAGGCGGTTGAGTTCGCTGTCGACGCGGTAGTCGCTCATGCACTCGTCGAGGGCGGCGATGCGGTCGAAGGCGGCGGCGGCGGACGTTTCGGCGGCGCTGGCGTCGGCGGCGTAGATGACCACGGAGGTCTTCACGCCCATGAGCACCCTTGCAAACTCGTGGCGGTTCGGTAAGACTGTCGCGCGGCGGACGGGCACATCGCGGATTTCAGCGTCCCACTCGCCCGGTCGCGTTCCGGCACGGATTGCCGGGACTATCGTGGCCAGCGCCAGGAAGGCGGGGATGAGGCGGTTCAGGATCGAACGCATGTGCACGTTCCTTGGAGTCGCGGGGACCTGGCGCACCGGGACACCGGGCGCACGCGGAAAGACCAACGTAGCCGATCCGCCGCCGGCGCTCCAGCGGGTTTCCTGAAGGCTGTTTGCAAAGAGAGTGAACGGACCGATGACACAGACAGGCGCGTCGCACGACCATCCGCACTCCGCGACCGGCGGAACGACCATCAAGCTCTCGGCGATGATGTTCCTCCAGTTCTTCCTGTGGGGGGCGTGGTTCGTCACGCTCGGGCCGTTCCTGGTGAACCGCCAGGCCGACGCGTCGACGATCGGCAACGCGTACACCACGGCGCCGATCGGGGCGATCCTGGCGCCGGTCTTCCTGGGCATGATCGCCGACCGGTTCTTCGCGACCCAGCTGGTGCTGGGCGTGCTGCACCTGGTGGGCGGCGCCCTGCTGCTGCTGGCCCCCAGCGTGGCGCCCGCGTCGCAGGGCGACTCGCCGTGGCTGTTCATCGGCGTCCTGCTCGCGCACATGCTGTGCTACATGCCCACGCTGGGGCTGACCAACACGCTCGCGTTCCATCACATGACCGACCCGGAGAAGCAGTTCCCCAAGGTGCGCGTGCTGGGGACCATCGGGTGGATCGCGGCGGGCATGGCGGTCGCGTTCGCCGCGCAGCTCGTCGTGCCCGACGACGCCGCGCCGGCGGACAAGCTCGAAGCGCTCCGGGCCGCCAAGCCGCACTTCTTCTACATCGCCGGGGTGTCGGGCATCCTGCTTGGCCTGTACAGCTTCTTCCTGCCGCACACTCCCCCGCCGGCCCGGGGCAAGCCCTTCTCGCTCTCGACCGCGCTTGGGTTCGAGGCGATCTCGCTGCTGAAGGACCGCAACTTCCTGATCTTCATCCTCGCGTCGTTCCTGGTGTGCATCCCGCTGGCCGCGTACTACAGCTTCGCGGCGACGTACGCGGGCAAGGCGGGGATGGCGAACGTGCCGTTCAAGATGACCTTCGGGCAGATGTCCGAGATCTTCTTCATGCTGGTGATGCCGCTGTTCTTCGCCCGGCTGGGCGTGAAGTGGATGCTCGCGGTGGGCATGCTGGCGTGGGTGATCCGCTACGGCCTGTTCGCCGGGGCGTGGGACCCGGTCGGGGGCAACCACGTGATGTGGATGATCCTGGCGGGCATCGTGCTCCACGGCATCTGCTATGACTTCTTCTTCGTCACCGGGTTCATCTACGTGGACAAGAAGTGCCCGACCACGGTCCGCGGTCAGGCGCAGGGCCTGCTCGTGCTGGTGACGCAGGGGCTGGGCATGTTCGTCGGCAACCAGGTGTTCCCGCGGATCGTAAACGCGTTCACGACCAAGGGCGGGCCCGAGGGCGGCGACGTCGTGGACTGGCGCATGGTGTGGATCGTTCCCAGCGGGGCCGCGCTGCTGATCCTGATCGGCTTCGTGCTCACGTTCCGCAACGGCGTGAGCCGGTCGCCGGAGGAAGCGTCGTGACGCCCCGGCTGGGCGTGTGCTCGTGGTCGCTGCGGCCGACCGATCCCGCGGACCTGGCGGCGAAGGTCCGCCAGTGCGGGGTGGCGGCGGTTCAGCCCGCGCTGGACCCGATCCGGTCGGGCGCGTGGGACCTGGACGAGACCCGGGCGGCGCTCTCGGCCCACGGCATCGGCATTCTCTCGGGCATGATGGGGATGGAGGGCGAGGACTATTCGACGCTCGACTCGATCCGAGCGACGGGCGGCGTTTCGCCCGATGACACGTGGAACGCCAACCTGGCGGCGGGACGCGCCAACGCGGATCTCGCCCGCACGCTGGGCATCAGGCTGGTGACGTTCCACGCGGGCTTTCTGCCGCACGACCGGCACGATCCTCGCCGCGCGATCCTTGTCGACCGCCTCCGCCAACTGGCGGAGGTGTTCGCCGACGCGGGCGTGGCGGTCGCGTTCGAAACGGGGCAGGAGGCGGCGGGGACGCTGCTGGCGGTCCTGACGGACATCAACACGCTGCTGGGCCCGCGCACGCCGAAGATCACGGTGGGCGTCAACTTCGATCCCGCGAACATGATCCTCTACGGGATGGGAGACCCGGTGGTCGCGCTCAAGGCCCTGGCGCCCGCGGTGCGGCAGATCCACGTCAAGGACGCGCTGCCGGCCAACCGCCCGGGCGTGTGGGGGACGGAAGTTCCCGCCGGCGCCGGGTCGGTGGATTGGAAGGCGTTATTCGCGGCGTACAAGTCGGCGGGACTCACCAGCGAGCCGGGCGTCAACCTCGTCATCGAGCGCGAGGCGGGCGAAGACCGCATCAACGACGTCATCAAGGCCCGCCGGCTCATCGAGCCGTATTTTCCATCATCGGCGATCCACTGAAGAACTCACTCCCGAGCTTGCGCATGCCCGTGACGACCTCCGTTCCAACCATCGGCATCATCGGCATGGGTTTCATGGGCCAGACGCACCTGGCGGCCTTCGGCGCGGCGGCGGCCAAGGGGCTGTGCCGCGTGGTCGCGGTGGCCGACCAGGACCCGCAGCGGCGCACGGGCCGCGTGACGACGACGGGGAACCTCGCGACGGGCGCGGCGGCCCGGGTTCCCCTGGACCTGCGGAGCTACGCCGAGCCGGGCGAGCTGCTCGCCGATGACGAGGTGGGCGCGGTGGTCATCTGCACGCCGACCGACACGCACGCGGAGCTGGCGGCGCTGGCGCTGCGAGCGGGCAAGCACGTGCTCGTGGAGAAGCCGGTGGCGCTCGACGTCGACTCGATCCGAACGGTGGCGGCGGCGGCTGGTTCGGCGCGGCGGCTGTGCATGCCGGGGATGTGCATGCGGTTCTGGCCGGGGTGGACGTGGCTGAAGGAGGCGGTGGAATCGGGGCGGTACGGGCGCGTCGTGAGCGCGTCGTTCACGCGGATCGGCAGCCGACCGACGTGGGCGCCCGAGTTCTACCTCAACCCCGCTCGCTCGGGCGGGGCGCTGTTCGACCTGCACGTGCACGATGTGGACGTGGTCTACTGGCTCTTCGGCGCGCCGTCGCACGTGGGCGCGGTGGGCGATGATTTCGGGGTGACGGCAGTGTACGACTTCGGGCGCGGCGGGTCGGCCGCGCCGGGGCGGGTCACCGCCACGGGCGCGTGGCTGCGCTCGCCCGGCTTCCCGTTCCGGATGCAGTTCCTGGTCGAGTTCGAGCGCGCGACGGCGGACTTTGACCTGACGCGGGCGCCGGCGCTGCGGCTGATCGAGGGCGGCGAGGTGCGCGAGATCCCTCTTCCACAGGGCACGGCGTACGAGTACGAGGCGCTCGAGTTCATCGCGGCGATCCGCGAAGGGCGCGAGCCGGCGGCGACGCTCGATGACGCGGCGTGGGTGACCGCGGCCATCTTGACCGAACGCGCCAGTCAGAAGGCGGGCGGGGTGCGGCTCGAACTGGAGAGCCGGGGCGGCACGACGTAGGCGTCGGAGCGATTGAACAGTTCAAAGTTCAAAGTTCAAAGTTCAAATCGAAGATCAAGTCGCGGACTGACCTCGTCGCAGAGCCGCCGAGGACAGTGGCACGGAGAGATGCCGTGCGGACCTGGGACCGCTGACGGACTCGCCGCCGGTGGCGCGGGGTCGGACGGGGGCAAGAGAGTCACGACCGTCCGAGGGAGCCGTCGACCCAGCGCCAGATCCCGCGCGGGTTGGCGTCGGAGAGTTCGGGGGCGAGCATCCACGGCGGGCAGTTCTGGTAGCACACCGGGCGGCACCACCGACGCAGCGCGAGCGACCCGACGGCGGAGGTGTGCGGCTGGTTGGTCGCGGGGTACGGGCCGCCGTGCACCATCGCCGGGGCAACTTCGACGCCGGTCGGCACGCCGTTGAAGATCATCCGTCCGGCGCGCTGCTCGAGCGACCGGTGGATCTTCACCGCGGCGTCCTGATCAATGTTCGGGTCGGCCCAGATGGTGCCGGTCAGGCTGCCGTCGACCAGTCCGGCGGCTTCCGCGAGCTGCTCGAAGGAATCGCACACGATCGCGAGCGTGGACGGGCCGAAGCACTCCTCGCGCAGGGTGTGATGGGCCTTGAAGGCGGCAAAGTCGGTGACGAGCAGCGTGGGACGGGCGTAGGAGCCGCCGGTCAGTTGCTCGCCGATGGTCTTGGGGCGCTCGTGCGGCCCGCCGGCGGCGACGCGGACGCCCGGCATCGACTCGACGGTCGCCACGCGGTCGATGAACCCGCCGCGGATCCTGGGCGAGAGCATGACCATCGACTCGGTCTGGCCCATGAGTTCGCCCAGCCGGTTGATGAGCGCATCGGCGGCGGCGGAGCGGATGACGAAGATCAGGCCGGGGCAGGTGCACATCTGGCCGGCGGAGTTGGTCACCGAGGCGTGCAACCGCTGCGCGATATCCGAGCCCATGTTTTCGGCCGCGCCGGGGAGGATGAAGACGGGGTTTGCGCTGCCCATTTCCGCGAAGACGGGGATGGGGTCGGGCCGGTCGGCCGCGAGCCGGGCGAGCGCCATGCCGCCGCCGAGGGATCCGGTGAAGCCGCCGGCCTTGATGCTCGGGTGCGTGATGACGGCGCGGCCGATGTCGAGCTCGCGCGTTCCGCCGGCGTGGAGGTAGCTGAAGGCGCCGGCGGGCATGGAGGACTCGCGCGCGGCGCGGGTGATGGCGGCCGCGACCATCTCGCCGGTGCCGGAGTGCGACGGATGGCCCTTGACGACCACGGGGCAGCCGGCGGCCAGGGCGCTTGCGGTATCGCCGCCGCCCGCGGAGTACGCGAGGGGGAAGTTCGATGCCCCGAAGACGGCGACCGGTCCCAGGGGCCGCAGCATGCGCCGCAGATCGGGCTTGGGGAGCGGTGTGCGAGCCGGATCGCCGCGGTCGATGACCGCTTCGACCCAGCTCCCTTCGCGGACCAGGCCCGCGAAGAAGCGGAACTGGTTGACGGTGCGGTCGCGCTCGCCGGCGACGCGCGGCGCGGCGAGGCCGGTCTCGGAGCTCACCATCGCGACCAGCGCGTCGCCGAGCTGGGCGATGCCGGCGGCGCAGCGCTCGAGGAAATCGGCTCGGCGCTGGGGGGGATGCGAGGCGAAGGCGTCGAAGTCATCGGCAGCGGCCCGGCACGCGAGGTCGACTTCGGCGAGTCCGGCGGCGTGGAACTCGACGGTCCCGTTTCTGCCGGTGGCCGGGTCGATGGAGCGGAACGGGCTGGTTCGGTCGGTCGCGATCGACCCGGCGATGATCGAGAATCCGGTGACGTCCACGGTGAGCGGCTCCTTGACGGGTGGATGAAGAGGGAGGCGGGCGGTGTGGGGATACGGGACTAGGCGGCGCCGGCGCGTGCTCGGGGTCCCGACTCAAGGAAGTTGCGGAGCAGGCGCGGGCCCTCGTCGGTCAGGAAGCTCTCGGGGTGGAACTGCACGCCTTCGATGGGGATCTTCGACGGGTCGGCGAAGACCCGCCGCATGCCCATGACGACACGGCGCGTGCCGCCGGCGCCGTCGGGCTCGTCGGTCCACGCGGAGACCACCCACCCATCGTGCTGGTAGCGGCCGTCGAGCGCGGGCGGGGGCGGCGGGATGGTCTCGGGGAGCACGACCAGCGAGTGGTATCGTGTCGCGGTGAAGGGGTTCGAGAGTCCGGCGAAGATCCCGCGTCCATCGTGATGCACGGGGCTGGTCTTGCCGTGCATCTGGATGACGTGCCGGGTCACGGTCATGCCGTTCATGTGCGCCATGCACTGGTGGCCGAGGCACACGCCAAGGACGGGGATGCGTCCACCGAAACGTTCGATCATCGCCGCGGAGATGCCGGCCTCGTTGGGGGTGCACGGTCCGGGAGAGATCACCAGGTGCGAAGGCCCGTGGCCGTGGTCGAGCGCCTCGGCCTGGTCGGGGGTGATGCGGTCGTTGCGGACGACCATGAGGTCCCGGTCCAGTTCGAGCGAGGGATCGAGCTCGCCGAAGCGCTGGACCAGATTCCACGTGAAGCTGTCGTAGTTGTCGATGAGCAGGATCACGGGCCAAGTGTAGGAATCGGGGCCGTGGACCCGTGGACCGATCGTGCGGCGGGCGGGGCGGCCGGGGCCCCCTGGGGCGGACCGAAAACCGCCGGAGGCGTCAAGAGAAGCTTGGTCGCGGGGCCGCTCGGAGTAAAATGGGATCGCGAGCACTTTCCGGGGAACTTTGTCCTCGCAGGAAGGTGGTTCTCGTGAAATCTCGATGCGCGATCCTGGCCGCTCTTACGGCGGGGGCCGTCCCGTGCGTGGCCACGGGGCAGGTGTGGGACAACGTCGCCGATTTCTCCCACGATCTCAATCCGAGCGGCGCGTGGACCCTGGGGAAGGCGGCCTCGCGGCCGGTGACTGGCGTGGACCTGGCGCCGTTCAGTTGGTGCTCGGAGCTCGGGGCCGACGGCCTTTGGTTCTGGGTTCCGGTCCACGGGACGACGCCGTGGATCGCGCAGAACGTGACGGACCTGCCGATCGGCTTCGGCGGGGACCAGGTGGCGCCGCCGCGCACGCAGCTCTGCCGGCCCGGTTCTGCGGGTCAGAACGCCGTCCTGCGGTGGACCTCGCCGGACGCGGCGACGGTGGCGGTCGAGGCTCGGTTCGGTGGCGTGGTGGTCGATCCCGACCCGACAACGACGGACGTGGCGGTGCTGCACAACGGGGTCGAGCTGTTCGCGGCGGTGGTCGAGGGTGTCGGCGCGGGCGCGACGGCGGTGCTCGAGGTGCAGGTGGACAAGGGGGACGTGATCGACTTCGCGGTCGGCTACGGAACCAACGGGAGCAACGCCAACGACGCGATGGCGTTGCACGTCGTGATCACCGCACCGTGCCCGGCGGACTTCGACCAATCGGGCTTCGTCGACACGGACGACTTCACGGCGTTCGTGACGGCGTTCGAGGCGGGAACGGACGACGCCGATTTCGACGGGACGGGCTTCGTGGACACGGACGACTTCACGGCGTTCGTGCTGGCGTTCGAGGCCGGGTGCTGAGGCGCGGGGTCCGGGGGGCCAAAAAGAACGCAAGGCGGGCACGGGCCCGCCCTGCGTGAACGTGCTGAACGGAAACAGGAACGCTATTCGTCGGAATCGGGCTCGAGCTCCCGCATGCGGTGCTGCATCTGAGCCTTGAGGCGCAGCAGGATCGAGCTGTGCATCTGGCTGACGCGGGACTCGGAGAGGGCGAGGGTGGCCCCGATCTCCTTCATGGTCATGTTCTCGTAGTAATAGAGGACGACGATCAGCCGCTCGGCCCGGTTGAGGCCCTTGGTGACGAAGTCCTTGAGGTCGCGGCGGGCCATCTCGCTGAGGGGGTTGGCCTGGGTTTCGTCGCGGATGACGTCGATCTCGCGGACGTCCTTGCCGTTCTCGCCGGAGAAGCAGCGCTGGGTGAGGCTTCGGATGCTGACGGGGGTGCCGTCGCGTTTGAGCTTGTCGAATTCCTCGCCCTCGAGTCCGACGCGGCTGGCGACCTCGGAGTCGGTGGGCGACTCGCCGGTCTCCATCTCGATCTGCTGGCGGATCGACTCGAAGCGAGCGGTGCGGTGGCGGACGAGGCGGGGGACCCAGTCCATGGACCGGAGCTCGTCGAGGATGGCGCCGCGGATGCGCGGGGCGCAGTAGGTTTCGAACTTGACCTTGCGCTCGAGGTCGAAGGCGTCGACCGCGTCCTTGAGGCCGAAGGTGCCGGCCTGCATGAGGTCCTCGATGTCGACCTCATCGGGCAGCTTCTGATGGATTCGCTCGGCGTTGTAGCGCACGAGGGGGAGGAACTTCTCCATCAGGTAATTGCGAATGTCCTCGGCGTTGGTGCGACGATATTCCTCCCAGACCTGCTGGATGGGGATGTCGTCGTACTTGGACTTGGCGCGTGGGGCCTCGGGCCCGCGTGGCGCGTAGCGGCCGGAGCCGCGGATTCCCTTCCTGGACAGCACGTTCAAAGCTGCCATCGGTCTACTCCTTGACCTTGCAGCGTCGCGCGAATTGCAGTGGAACAAGACCAACGAGACGCTTTGTCGATGGGCGATCCTTGCCCAACGGCGAGAGTCTATTCAATCGGGTCTCTCACTGCAAGCCGCGTGCGCTCCTCCACCAATTGTCGAACGGTCGTCACGGATTGGCCTCGGCGGCTTCCTTGCCGCCGGTAGACACTGGCGCCGCACCCGCGCCACCCCCTGAATCACCACCGAGGGACGGGTCGGCCGGAATCGGCCGCACCGCCTTGTATGAAGCGATGAACTGCGCGGCGACGTGTTCGCCGATGTGACCGGCGAAGCGCCCGACCGCGTAGCAGGCCACCATCGCGACGATCGCCCGCATCAGCACGACGGTCGCGGGCACGCCCGAGGCGAGGCCCGCCACCACTGACACGGCGAACGCCGTGAGTCCGAAGACTGCCGCGATGGTCGTGGACGTTCGAAACAAGTAAGAGCTTCCCTGTCTCCACACCGACGGGGTGCAACACCCCAAGACGGCCGTTGTATCGGCCACGAATGTGCGGACATTGACAAACCCGCCAATTCCAGCCTCTGGTTGGGTCATTCACCCCATGCCGGGCTTGAAATTGGGCTTTCCGCGCGGCTTATCGGGCGTTCGCGACGCCGCGTCCGCCGCGGAAGAAGACCTTCCGCAGAAGGCGTGCCGGAAAGTTTGTGAGAGATTCCCGGTTATCGGACACGCCAGAAGCGCGTTCGAGCCGCCGCGCAAGCCGCTCGATCGCGCGGCTTGCGGCAGATTCTGCGCTTGCGACCACGAGCGGGACGCGCCGCCGCACGCTCGACCCGGCGGCTTCATCGCTGGGAACCCAGCCGAGGTCCAGCGGCGTTGAGTCGAGGAAGCGCTGCGCGCACACGGAGAGTCGATGGAACGTGGCGGCGGCCTCTTCATCCGAGCGGGCCTGGTTGATCACGATCCCGGTGGAACAACCGGTGTTCGCCGGACCGTCACGGAACCGGTGCACGAGCTTGAGCATCGCGTAGGCGTCGGCGATCGACGTCGGGTCGGGGGTTGCGACGACCACGACGAGCGACGCGACGGCGGAGAAATGCAGCACGCCGCGGCCGACGCCGGCGCCGGCATCGATGAGCACCAGCCCGGGCGCCGGCGTCAGTGCGTGCGCTGCCCGGATGAGCTCCCTGCACTGCTGGAGAGAAGGATCGGGGACGAGGGTGGAGGCGCTGGCGCCGGGGATGAAGCGCAGGCCGTCGTGTGCTCGGATGATGCAGGAGGAGAGGTCGGGCGCCGTGACGGCGGATCGAGTCGGGTCGAAACGGCGGGCGGGGTTGAGACCGAGCACGAGATCGACGTTGGGTGTTCCAAGGTCGGCGTCGATGAGGAGCGGGCCGCGTCCGCGCCGGGCCAGCGTGATCGCGAGATTCGCGGCAAGCATGGTCTTGCCGACGCCCCCCTTGCCGGAGCAGATGCAGATCACGGGAGTGCGCGGCGCGCCGGCGGCGTGGGCTCGGGCTTCGTACGCGAGCGATCGGAGGTTGGCCGCCTGGTCCGCGAGCACCGAGTCACCGGCCTCTCCCACCGCCGTCGGTCGGGTTCGGTTCGGCGCGATCACCGGGGGATCTCCGCGTCGAGCACGGCGGCGGCGAGGCGATCGGGGGCCGCGTCGAGGATGAAGTCGGGGACGTCCTGGCCGGTCGTGACATGCGAGACCGGGATCCCGGTGTGACGCGGCGTGTTGGCGAGCACGCCGAGGGCGGGCGCTTCATCGAGCTTCGTGAGGATCAGCCGGTCGGGCTTGAGCGTCGTAAAACGCTGGCACGCGGCGCCGAGGGACGTGGACGACGCGGAGGCCGAGAGGACGAGGGCGCGGTAGTCGGGATGGGCGGCGTCGAGGACGTCGGCGAGGTGGCTCAGGCGTTCGCCGTCTCGGGGGGAGCGCCCGGCGGTGTCCACGAGGACGATCTGGGCATCGGCGGCTCGGCGGATCGCGGCGGTCATTTCGCGGACGGAGGCGGCGACATGGAGGGGGACGCCGATGATCTCGGCGTAGGCCTTGAGCTGGTCAACGGCACCAATGCGGTACGTGTCGCACGTGACGAGCGCCACCTTCCGGCGTTTTCGGAGCGCCAGGTCTGCCGCCAGCTTCGCGATAGTGGTGGTCTTGCCGACACCCGTCGGGCCGATCAGCGCGACGACGGTGGAACGGCCGGCGGACCCGGTGTGCAAGGACAATGGCGAGCATGGAATCCCCCGTGCAAGATGGTCCAGGACGACGGTTCTGACGGCGGCGGCCTCGGGGTCGGCGGCGTGGTCGGGCCCGTCGAGGTCATCGCGAGCCGACGCGATGACGGTCTGGGCGAAGTTGACGTCGACGCCCGCGTCGAGCAGGCGGGTGTAGTGGGCGAACAGGGGGCGCGGGAGCGATCCGTTCTCGAAGATGGCCGCTTCGGCGATGCCGTGGCGGTCGCGCGCCACCCGGGCCGAAGCCTGATTGGTGCATCGCAGGAGCTGGGTGACCATCGTCTTGATGGACCCGAGCTCGCCCTGGAGTGCCTCGAGCGCGGAGGCGTCGGCGGGCGCAGGATCAACCGGGAGCGGATGGAGGCGACGGGGACCGCGGGGCGTCGCGTGGCCCGGGGGCGTCGCTGGGGCGGCGGGGGCGACGGCGTTTGTCGCGGAGGCGGGGGCTTCGGGCGGGTCGGTCGGCACTTCGACGCGCACGGGCGTGCGCCGGACCGGGACGTCTTCATAGACACGGGCCAGGGCGCTCCGGAGCGAAGGAGCCGGGGGCGGCGCGGGGGCCGCGGAGGCGACGATCTCAACGACGGCCTTGCCGCCCACGCCGAGCACCGACCCGGCCTTGAACGTTCGCGTTGAGACGATGATCGCGTCGGGCCCGAGCTCGCTCTTGACCAGCGCGAGCGTCTGCGAGACGGTCGCGCCGCGGAAGGTCTTGAGGGGCGGCGTGGCGGGCGTGCCAGACGGATGCGCCGTGGGGGGCGCCGGCCTCGAGGCGGTGGTTGAAGAAGTTCTGGTTGCGGCCATCCTGGCGTTCTCGCTCGCCGTACTCCGTACGGCAACACCTGGAGAAGCCTCCGGGCGTCGGAACGTTTATCGGATGATGGGAGGAAATGGGCGCAGTTTGGGAGCGGACAGCGGACAGCGGACAGCAGATAGCAGGTAGCAGTGAACAGTGAGCAGTGAAGAGGCGCGGGAATGATGGGCGCGTGCGCGGACGCCAGAGTTGAGGGAGGGTGCGCTGGAGTGACGGGCCGGGCGGCGGGTCAGGCCGGGACGGCTTCGCAGGCGGGCACGGCCTGCTCGGGCGGCGGCATGACCAGCGCCATGGACTCGACTTCGATCGTGGGGACGATCTCGTTGTAGCCGAGGACGGTGATGTTGGCGAGGTACGGCTCGACGATCTGGCGGACGATGCCGCGCACGGTCGGGGAGGCGATGACGACGGGCGGGTAGCCGTTGGAAACGACGCGCTGGAGCGCGCCCGTGATCTGCTGGGCGACCTTGGCGGCGGTGCGGGCGGGAATGTTGATCGACGTGCCCGCCGGCCCGCGTTCGACGTACGAGCTGATGAGGTCCTCCATCGTCGGGTCGAGCGTGACGCAGACGATCTTGAGGCGGCCGGCCTCGGTGGGCTGGGCGTACTGGGTGCAGATGGCTCGTCGCAGGCCGTTCCGGGCGTACTCGGTGAGGACCTCGGTGTCCTTGGTCTTGGGGGCCCACTCGGAGAGGGTCTCGAGGATGGATTCGAGGTCGCGGATGGAGACGCGTTCGCGAAGGAGGTTCTGGAGGATCTTCTGGAGTTCGGCGGGCTTGAGGACGGCGGGGATGACTTCCTCGACGAGCTTGGGTGCTCGCTGCTTGAGGCCTTCGACGAGGTTGTTGACCTCGTCGCGGGTGAGGAGTTCATCGGCGAAGCGGCGGACGGTCTCGGTGACGTGGGTGGCGACGACGCGGGAGGGCTCGTAGACGCTGAAGTTCATGGTCTCGGCTCGGGACTGGAGCGCGGGGTCGATCCACCAAGCGTCGAGGCCGAAGACGGGCTCCCTGGTCTTTTCGCCCGGGAGCGAGCCGGCGCCCAGGCCGGGGTCGATGGCGAGGAGCCGATCGGGGCGTGTCTGTCCTTCGGCAACGACGTTGCCGCGGATCTTGATGCGGTAGTCGGTGGGCCCGAGTTGCATGTTGTCGCGGATGCGGACGGGGGGCATGACCAGCCCGATCTCGGCGGCGAGCTGGCGGCGGACGGCGGCGATGCGTTCCATGAGATCGCCGCCGCGAGCGGTGTCGACCAGCGCGACGAGCGCGTAGCCGACTTCGAGCTCCATGGTGTCGACCTTGAGGAGCTGGTCGACGGCGGGCGGGTCGGGGGCCGCGGCGGCGGCCTGCGCCTTGGATGACTCCTCGGCGGCGACGGCCCTGGTGTTGCGGCCCATGAAGTAGGCGATGGCGCCCAGGACGGCGGCGGAAGCCAGGAGCGGGAGCGAGGGCAGGGGCGTGAGGGAGAGGAGCACGAGGAAGCCGGAGGTGATGTAGAGGCCCTTGGGCTGGCTGATGAGCTGGCCGGTGAGCTCCTCGCCGAGTCCCTGCTTGGAGCCCGACCGGGTGACGATGAGCGCCGAGGCGAGGGCGATGACGAAGGAGGGGATCTGGGCGGTCAGGCCGTCGCCGATGGTGAGCTTGGTGTAGACCTCGGCGACTTCGCCCGCGGGCCAGCCGCGCTGGATCATGCCGACGGCGAAGCCTCCGAGGACATTGACGGCGGTGATGATGATGCCCGCGATGGCGTCGCCGCGGACGAACTTGCTGGCGCCGTCCATGGCGCCGAAGAAGTCGGCTTCCTGGGCGACACGTTCGCGGCGGCGGCGGGCCTCGGACTCGTCGATGATCCCGGCGGCGAGATCGGCGTCGATGGCCATCTGCTTGCCGGGCATGGCGTCGAGGGTGAACCGGGCGGCGACCTCGCTGATGCGCGTGGCGCCCTTGGTGATGACGACGAACTGGACGATCACCAGGATCAGGAACACGACGATGCCGACGAAGAGCGAGTTGCCGGCGACGAACTCGCCGAAGGCCATGATGACGTGGCCCGCGGAGGCCGCGGCCTCCTGCGGGTTGGCGGCGTCAGCGGTGAGGATCAGGCGGGTCGAGGCGATGTTGAGCACGAGGCGGAAGAGGGTGGTCGCGAGCAGCAGCGACGGGAAGACGCTGAAATCCAGCGGGTGCTCCATATAGATGGTGGTGAGGAGGATCACCAGGCCCAGGCTGATGTTCAGGGCGATGAGCACGTCCATCGCCATGGGCGGGAGCGGCACGAGCAGCACGCCCAGGAGAAGGATCGACCCGATCGGCACCAGCACGCCGCGGTGGCGGTGGACGCGCTGGACCCACTCCGGCAGCAGCGGGCTGATGCCGCCGGGCGCGGGAGCCGGCGCGGCGGGCGCGGCCGCGGGGCGCGGGGCCTTGGCGGCTCGGGGAGCCGGGCGAGGAGCGGGCTTGACGGGCTTGGCTTCCATGCGGGGTTACGAGGCGGCCGCGGTCTGCGGTGAATCGGCCGTCTGCTGGCGGGCCTGTTCCTGGGCTCGGTACACGAAGGCAAGGACTTCGGCGACGGCCTGGTAGAACTCGGGCGGGATC
>JAJVHS010000051.1:94897-128227 GCA_022072615.1 Phycisphaerales bacterium | reverse complement strand
CACGTTGAGCCGCGACGCCTGCACCCGCAGCCCCCACGCCACCGTCCCCACCACTACCGCCGCCGCCGTCACCGCCAGCGACGACCACACGTACAGCTTGCGGTGCGACCCGCCCTGCCGCGTCGTCAGCGACACCAGCGACCTGGACGGGTCCATCGCCTCCTGGGGCTTCACCACATCTTCGCGCTCGTCCAGCACGTCCGCCACCCGCCGCAGTGTCGCGCCCACCGGGTCGGCGTCCACCATCACGTCCACCGAGGCGCCGGGCCATCCCGCGGCGATCGCCCGGCCGAACGCGCCCGCGTCCATCGATCCGCCCGCGTTCTCCTGCGAAAGCTCGGGCGAGAGCACCACCACGCGGTCGGGCGCGGCGGCGACCTGCGAGGACCACGCGAGCCAGTCGGCCGCGAGGCGTCCGGCGACGTCGGTGGTGAGCAGGGGCACATCTCCGGCGGGGTCCCCGTCGGCGGAGCGTCGCATGGCCAGGCGCATGGCCCCCCCCGCCAGGATCCTTCCGCCGCGCGACCAGCACCACAGCAGCCGCCCCTGCGGCTCGATGGCGATCACGGCCACGGGCCCGGCGACGCTGTCGGCGACCACCCGGTCGCCGTCCTCGGGCACGGTGTGCGACGCGGCGGAGGGGTCCCACGCCAGTCCGAGCGCGTGCCAGATGGTGCAGGAGAACCCGCACTCGATGCCCGAACGGTCGATCTTGTCCAGCAGCACCCGGGCGATCCCGTCGCTGACGGCGATCACCCCGGCGCGGCGGCGACCGTCGAGCGCCGGCTCGTCCTGCGGCGGCCACGCGAGGGCCTGGATGGTGGAGTCGTTGGGGCCGGGGGCGAAGAACTCAAAGACCCCCCCCGCGGAATCCGACCCCGACTCGTCACCGCGGCCCTCGCCGAATCCGCCGGCGTGCTGGCGCACCACCGCGTCGACCAGCGTCGGGTCGGCGCTGGGCACGGTCGCCCACGAGCACGCGGCGCCCGACGCGTCGAGCACCAGCATCGAGACCTTCGCCGGCGCGGGCACGCGGGCCGCGAGCCACTTCACGGCTCGGTCGAGCACCGTCTCCTCGCCGTCCTCGCCGGACCCGGCGGGCCAGGATTCGGCGGCGCGCAGGGTCACCAGGCGAAGGTTCGCCAGCTTCGAACCGCGATCGGTTCGTTCGATGTAAAGGACGCGTGACGCCACGTACGGAGTTCCTCGCTCGCCCGCGGGGCGATGCCTTCCTACCGGCTCCTGTTGCCCCCCGCCGTCGGGACGCCTGTCACGGACGGGCGGCGACGCGGCGGCTGCGGATGGTTCGCCTGCGGGTCGACACGGCCCTCCATCCCGGCGTTCTCACCCTGGACGCGGCCCGGGATGGGCGGGGCCATCGGCTGCGGCGAGGCGCCGTCGCCCGAGCCGCTGAGCATCGTGATCGACGTCCCGGACCGCGCGCCCTTCTCCACCTTCTTCTCCAGACCGCCCTCGGAAATGGTGATCGCCTGCGGCGTGATGGTCAGGAGCTTGACGCCCTCGACCTCCTCCCCCTGCGCCATCACCCGCTGGCGGCCGCGCACGTGCACGATCGCCAGGAGCCGATCCGGCTCGCGGATGACCCCGACGAACCTCGCGTCTTCGGGTGCGGGAGCCGGGTCTTCGTTCACGGTGCCGGGGTCCGGCGGCGCGTCCGACGGCGTCTCGATCAGCTTGGGGTGGTTGGCGAGCTGCATCAGCCGTTCGCTGATGCCGCTGGCGTTCACCGAACCCCGGTCGGCGGGCTCCTGGCTGGTGCCGGCGCGGGGCGGCGGGGCCACCGGGACCGGGCGGACCTCATCGAGCGACGGCACCTGCGTGAGCTTCGGCACCGCGAGCGTGCCGACGGCCAGCGCCCCGACGACCAGCATCCCGAAGGCCAGTTGCGCGGCCCGGGCGCGCTTCTCTGCCACTGACCTTGAGAGCGGAACCTTCATCGCGACCTTCTCCAATTCCGGATGCGGCGCCACCCTGGCCGCCTACCGACGTCTTGCATCGTCCTGATCCCGCGTCCGCCGCCACTGTTCGACCGTCTGACCGTCCCCCTGCGGGCCTAAGTCTATGGAGTTCCACGTCAGTACCTGAACCCGCTCGTACGTGTTCGTCCGCCGGGCATCGGGCAGGAGGAACAGGCCCCAGTACCGGGCACGGGTCGGCACCGCGGAGAAATCGGGGCCCAGGTCGGCTTCGAGCACGACCTCCCAGAGCCGCGGCGTCATCGTGAGCAGCCGCTGGAGCTCTTCCGCCTTGCCGTCCTCCAGGTGCTGCGTGATTTCCGGTTTGGCGAGTCCGTTGGTGGTGACGTTCGGGTCGTCCCGCAGCGTGAGGATCGCTTCGAGCACATCCCCCGAGTGTTCGCCGCCGGTGACATGATCCACGATGGCGGCGAGGGTCTCGACGGGCGCCGAGAAGATGCTCACCGCGACCGGCCCGTGCTCGCGCGTCTGCGCCTTCTGCTCCTGCGGGGACAGGGGACCAAGGATGTCGAGCACGGTCTGCGCGTCGTCGCGCTCCTGGCGATTGAGGCCGACGGTGCCGCGGCGCGCCGTCCCCTGGCCTTCGAAGACGTACAGCACGATGTGCGTCCCGTCCGCCAGCGATATCTCGCCGATGCGGCCGTCGGGATCGATCGCCGCTCGCAGCGGCATCTGCCGTGCATACCGCGTCTGGTTGCGGACCCACGCCTGGATGATCTCGCGGAGGCCGCGCTGGAAGTGGAACGCCCGCACGCCCTCCACCTGCCGGCCGAGCATCAGCGTCTGGCCGCTCTGGCGGTCGAGCATGACCGCCACCAGCAGCGTCCCCGCCATCGCGAGCATCACCACCAGGGGAAGGGCGAAGCCCCGCCGCAGAAGCCGGCGTGACCGGGGATGGCGCATCATGCGGCGTCTCCCCATCGATCGAGGCGGCCGGCGTCGGTTCGACTTCCCGCCGGCCGCGGCGTCGTCCCGCCCTGACCGCCCGCGGGTTCGTCCTCGGTCTCCTCGTTGGAGGTCATGAAGTCGATCTCGAACAGCCAGTTCGCCCACAGGCCGGCGGCGGTCTGGACCTCCATCTCGACATACGCGGGGAGGTCCGTCGTGTACGCGGTCGAGAACTCGACCTTGCGCTGGCGGTCGTCGTAGAACTGCCAGCGCAGGAAGGTCAGGTCCGTCGCGATCAGCGTCGGCGGGAGCAGGTCGTACTCGCGAACCGACCCCTCGGGCGACTGCTCGGCTTCCGAACCGGGCGGCAGCGGTCGCCACCAGAGCACCCACGTCAGGATCGGCCTCGGCGCCGATCCTCCGGGGCCGACCGTGCCCGCGGGGACGGGCTGGAGCTCGAATATCCCGCGGAACAGCTTGGTGCCGATGGGATCGCCGTCGGACATCTCATCCTGCCCGGCGTTGCCCTCGGGGAACACGCTCGAATCCCGGGTGCGCGGCAGCGGGACGGGCGGGCGACCGACGACGACCTCGAGCCGCTGCGCCGGGGCCGACAGCTCGCCGCGACCGAGCTCGGCCGGCGACGCCATCCGCACCATCGGCGTCAGCGACACGCGCCGGTCCTCGCCCAGGATCACCCTGGCGGGTTCCACGCGCGCCGGTTGAGTGACCTGCGGCACCGGCGGGTTGTTCGGGTCGCCGGCGTTCCCGCCGTCGTTCGATCCGGCCTCGGGCCGCTGAGTGTTCCCGGCCGAGCGGTTGGCCTGGGCGTTTGCCTGCTGCCGCGGCACCGGCTTGGGCTTCGACGACATCGCCAGGTTGACGAACGTCCGGCGCATCACCGCGTGCAGCCGCGTCAGCTGCGACGTCTGGTCGAACCGCGACTTGAGCGTCTGGTCGGTCCGGTCGAGCGCCGTGAACACGCCCAGCGACGCAAGCACGATCAGCCCGCCGATGGAGGCCGCCAGCGAGAGTTCCAGGATCGTGAACCCGCGGCGCATCATGAACCGCCTCCGCGGTTCACGCCGGTGCCCCGGCCGCCGCCGCCCGGCTGGCCGCGGTCGGGCGACTTGCGGTTGGTCAGGCCCAGCGGGGTCCGAGAGCTGTCGGTCAGGCGCTGGCGTCCTTCCTCGGAACCGAGCATGTTCTGGAGCGAGTCTGGGTTGCGGAAGATCGCCTGCACGTCGCACATCCGCGAGATCTCGCAGTGCGGGCCGGCGGCGACCGGGCCGGAATCCGGCTGCTCGGCCAGCCACACCTTGACGCGGAAGATCCTGAACTTGTCGTACGTGGGCGCCTCGCGACCCTCGGCCACCGGCGGCGTCCGAGCCGGCACGAAGCCCAAGTAATCCTCGTCGAGGGACCAGCGGTACTCGTCGCCGTCGTACGTCAGCGGCTGGTCCGGATCGGGCATCGAGTCGCGGTCGTCAAGAAACTGGAGCACGAGGCGGTTGGCAAGCTCCATGCATGCCCGGGTCCGCTGCTCGTATTTCTGCCGCGTGAGCATGAAGTTGGCGGCGCCCAGCAGGGTGGAGGCGAGGATCGCCAGGAGCGCGACCGCGAAGACGATCTCGAGGAACGTCAGTCCCCGCTCAGCCCGGACATGTCCGTTCCAGCTCGCCATCGTGCATGCCGCCGTGCAATGCCCTTGTCGGCGCCCAGTGCCCAGTGCTCAGTGCCTTCTACTTGTCGATCATCCACACGTCGATGTCGTCGGGGGTCTGGAACTTGGAGTCCGGGCCCGCGGAGAGCAGCTCGTACAGCCGGCCATCGCGGCCGGGCACGGCGTAATAGAGCGGCTGCTCGAAGCCGTCCTTGATCTTCTTGTCCTCGAGGTACTTGGTCGTGATGAGCGTCTGCAGGTCGGGCGGGAAGGTCGAGTGATCGACCTGGTAGGTCTGCAGGATGTTCTTGATCGTGGTCAGCGTGACCCTGGTCGCCTTGATTTTCCCCCTCTCGCCCGCGCCCATGATGTTGTACGCCGCCACGGCCATCAGCACGCCCAGCAGCGCCAGCACAAGGCTGAGTTCCAGGAGCGAGAAGCCCGGGCGGACCGAGCGGGCGGTTCGATACGTGTTCATTGCCGAAACTCCTTCCTTCCAACACGCGGGCTCGGGGCCCGCGACCAATCACCGCGGGGCGTCTATTGCACCGCCGACGACGCGATCTTCATCAGCGGGATCATCACCGAGAGCAGCAGCGACCCGATCATCAGGAACATGATGAGAATGAGCAGGGGCTCGAGCGCCGCCAGCAGCCGCGTCGAGCGCCGGTCGACTTCCTCGGCCATGTCCTGCGCGAGCGTGTCGAACGCGGCCTGGAGATCCCCCGAGCGCTCGGCGGCGATCATCAGCCGCCGCGTCGCCACCGGGAACGCGTCCACGTCCTGGATCAGGTTCTTGAGCACGCCGCCCTCGACCAGCCGCGTCCGCAGGCGCGACACCTGCGACTTGAGCTCGGGATGGTGCACCGCGCCGACCGCGACCCCCAGCGCGTCGGCGAGCGTCACGCCGCTGCGCGACATCGCCGCCATCACGGTGAAGAACCGCGTGATCTCCTGCGCGAGCACCACGCCCTTCACCAGCGGGAATCGCCGCACCACGGCCATGCCCGCCGCCATGACCGCCCGCCGCGCGACGATGCCCAGCGCGACCAGCCCGATGAAGCCGATCAGCAGCCAGCCCGCGTTCTCGCGGAGGAAATCCCCGGTGCGCCACAGGGCGACCGTGATCCCGGGCAGCTCGGCGTTGTTGCTCGCCAGCGCCGAGGCAATTTTGGGAACGATGACCGCCACCATCAGCAGCGAGACCGCGATGCTGATCGACAGCACGATCGCGGGGTAGATCAGCAGCGTGACCGCCTTGCCGGAGATCGCCAGTTGCCGCCGGACGGTCAGCGCGAGCTGCTTGGCGGCGCCCGCCAGGTCGCCGGTGCGCTCGGCGGCTCGGTACACCGCGATCGTCACCTCGTCGAAGCTCTCGACCGACTGGCACGCGTCCGAGAACGACGCGCCAGAGGCCACCAGCTCCCTCATCCGGTCCACCCGCGGCCGGGCCGAGGGCGACACGGAGGTTCCCGTCACCTCGAGCGCCTCGACCAGCGGGACCCCGCGGGACAGAAGCTGCCCGAGGACGAAGTGAATCTCGCCCTGGTCCTTCAGCGACAGGTCCGACTCGCCCCCCACCCACTGCGGCAGCGACCATGCCCGCAGCGGCACCAGCCGCTGAGAACGCAGTTCCTGGGCGAGCTGACGCTGATTCCGGGCCCTACGGATCCCGAACCGACGGCCGCCCGACGGCGTCGTCGCCATGTACGCGTACGTCGTACCCGACGTCGTGCTCCGCGGTCTGCCGTCGGACCGGGCAAGCTGACCGGGCGAATTGGTTCGGACGCTCGTCATCGCTGTCTTCGACCGGGCTCTGACCGTCGCAGGCCGGGTTTCTTCCCCTGCCGGCCACCCGGAGCCGTAGTCTCGTTCCGGCCCGGTTCACGAAAGTCTATCGTCCCTTGGGGCTGAACCCCCCGAGCCGTCCCGGGCCCGGGCGTGCCTTCATCGGCCATGGCCCCGGGTTCCTCGCGGAAGCGGATTGATACCCCCATCAGGCACGGGCACAATTCCAGTCCCGCCTCGTTTCGTCTCTTCGGAGGAACAACCATGACAACTTTGACCCCCTCCAAGCGTCCCGTCCAGGTCTCCCCTTCCACCGCCCCCGCACAACCCGCACCCAACATGCGAGCACTCATCAAGCACCACGCCGGCCCGGAACTTCAGTTCGTCCCCAACCGGCCCACGCCGACCCCCGGCCCGCGTGACGTGCTCATCCGCGTCAAGAAGGCGGGCATCTGCGGCACCGACCGGCACATCTGGGAATGGGATGCCTGGGCCGCGGGCCGCATCCCCGTCGGCATCGTCACCGGCCACGAGTTCGTCGGCACGATCGAGGCCGTCGGATCGGCCGTCAGCAAGTACCAGCCCGGCCTGCGCGTCTCGGCCGAGGGCCACACGACGCAGTGGAAGGACTACAACAGCCGCACCGGCAACGCCCACATCGCCAGCGACACCAGGATCATCGGCATCGACCGCGACGGGTGCTTCGCCGACTACGTGTGCGTCCCCGAGGAGAACGTCTGGCCGGTGCACCCGACCATCCCCGACAAGGTCGCGGCGGTGCTCGACCCCCTGGGCAACGCCGTTCACACCGTCATGGCCGCGGACGTGAGCGCCAAGAGCGTGCTCATCACCGGAACGGGGATCATCGGCCTCATGGCCGTGACCGTCGCCAAGGCCGCGGGCGCGAGCCGCATCTTCGCCACCGACGTGGACCCCAAGCGCCGGGCGCTGGCGAAGAAGCTCGGCGCGGTGGAGGCCTACGACCCGCGCGACGACAACTGGATCGCCCAGGTCCGCAAGGACTGCCGCGGCGAGGGCGCCGACGTGCTTCTCGAGATGTCCGGCGCCGAGCCGGCGCTCACGCAGGGCTTCCAGGCGCTGCGCAACGGCGGGACGGCGGCGCTGCTGGGGCTCTTCAAGGGCCCGATCAAGTTCGACATCAACACGCTGGTCGTCTTCAAGGGCTGCAAGGTGCTCGGCATCAACGGCCGCAAGATGTTCGAGACGTGGTACCAGATGGAGGAGTTGCTGCTCTCGGGGCGGCTGGAGCTCGACGACATCATCACGCACGAGTTCCCGCTCGAGCAGTTCAAGAAGGCCCACGAGACGATGATCTCCGGCGAGGGGATCAAGGTGGTGCTGAACATCGGCGGATGAGCGGGCTCGTCGGCCGGTGGCGTGCAGGTTGAATGACGCCAGGTCACCCGCTGTCATGGACGTGAAAGAAACAGGACCGACTGTCATCGTGGACCGCCGGCCAGATGGCGGTTTTCACTTGTGGTGCCGCCCTGATGCGGACCCGATTCAACTGCGAGACGTTGTCAAGGGCTGGCCCGGGTGCAAGCCCGTTCGAAGATTCGTTTTCCCGTTCGGAGCGATCTGCGATCTTCGGTATCGCATCCGCGGAAAGGAAGTCGTCGTCTCCTCCGACGAATATGGCAGCACCATCTGGACACACAACCGCGATGCCGCCCGGCTCTTCATCGCCATCGCTGCCACCATCGCACATCAGCGCGCGGCGACGCTCCGCGTGATGAACTCGGTGTACGCACACCGATCAACCACCGCACGCCGCCGAGGGTGACATCCGATTCGGGCAATTCGACGGGCGCAGGGCGCGCCCAGCGGCGGTGGCCGGCCGCCGGCAATCCGCGATCTTCCAACGCAGCGTGACTTCTGCTAGCGTGTGCCCTCCCGCGGCGCACGCGGGCCGAGAGTCCCTCGTACACGTCTGAGAGGTTCCTATCGAGAACGCCCGTTCGACATCGGCGGTACGGTCGCCGCTTGCCGCCTCGATCACCGTGCCGCCATCCCGCTCGGTCTTGCCGTTCGATGCCGTGCCGCCTGAGCCGGCGGCCGACACCACCAACGCCCGCAAGCTCCCGCTGCCCGAGGCCGTGGACACGCGTCGCGTGCGCTGGGCGTACGCGACGAGCATCGCCGTGATGCACCTGCTCGCGCTGCTCGCGCTCCTCCCCGGGTTCTTCACCTGGACGGGAGTCGCCCTGTGCCTGGGGGGGCTGTACGTCTTCGGCACGCTGGGGATCAACCTGTGCTTCCACCGGCTGCTGACGCACCGCAGCTTCACGTGCCCGAAGTGGCTCGAGCGGGCGCTCGCCATCCTGGGCGTGTGCTGCCTCCAGGAAGGCCCGGGGCGATGGGTCGCCATCCACCGCCGCCACCACCAGCATTCCGATGAACAGCCCGACCCGCACAGCCCCCTGGTGACGTTCCTCTGGGGGCACGTGGGGTGGCTGGTCGTCGAGAACCGCGACACCGACACGTTTTGCCTCTATCAGCGCTACGCCGCCGACCTGCTCCGCCAGCGCTTCTACCTGGGGCTCGAGCGGCGCATGCGGTGGCTGGTGGTCTACGTCGCGCACGCCGCGGTCTTCGCGCTGGCGGGCTTCGCCGCGGGCTGGTGGATGACGCGCGACGCGGCCGCCGCGGCCCGCTTCTCGGCGAGCATCGTCATCTGGGGCGTGGTCGTGCGGACGGTGCTGGTGTGGCACATCACCTGGAGCGTCAACTCCCTGAGCCATCTCTTCGGGTACCAGTCGCACGACACCGGCGAGAACAGCCGCAACAACTGGCTCGTGGCGTTGGTTTCCAACGGTGAAGGCTGGCACAACAACCACCACGCCGACCAGCGATCCGCCGCGCACGGGCACCGCTGGTGGGAGCTGGACGTCACGTACCTGACGATCCGCGCCCTGGCCGCGGTCGGGCTTGCAAAGAGCGTCATGGAGCACGACCGGGGCCGGCGCTGATCGCACGCTCGCCGCGGCCCAACGCCGCATTCACGGCGATGCGCCGACGGCTTCCGGGCGGCCCGACCGCCGCCGCCCCGGGGGGCCGCCAAAGGACTTCCGTTCGGCGCGGTTGTACGCTGTCGGCATGCTCCGGATCGCCCTCCGCATGCTCATCGGCGACATGACCAAGTCGGCCGGTGTCGTGATGGGCGTCTTCTTGTGCACGTTCCTCATCACGCACCTGCTCAGCATGTTCGCCGGGATGATGCAGCGCAGCTACGCGCTGGTCTCGGACATCCCCGACGCCGACATCTGGGTCATGGACCCTGCCGTCGAGTACGTGGACGAGCCCGCGCCGCTGACCGCCACCGCGCTTGACCGCGTCAAGAGTGTCGACGGCGTCGCGTGGGCGTCGCCCCTGTACACGGGGTCGCTCCGCACCCGCCTGCCGAGCGGCGCGTTCCGGTCGGCGCTGGTGATCGGCATCGACGACGCGACCCTGTTCGGCGCTCCGGCGCACCTGACCCAGGGCGACGTGCTCGCGCTGCGATCGGCCGATGCGGTCATCGCCGACGCGGCGGGGGCCGAGTCGTTCCTGCGCATGCCCGTCAGCCCGCCGGTCCGCCTGCCCGGCTGGCACCTGCCGGACCTGACGGCCCCGACGCGCCCGCTGGAACTGGGCGACGAGCTGCTCGTGAACGACCGGCGGGTCGTCGTGGTCGGGATCGCCGATCTTGGGATCCGCTTCCTGGCCAAGCCGATCCTGTACACGACGTACTCGCGCGCGCGGTCGCTGGCCCCGCGCGAGCGCAACCTGCTCTCGTTCGTGCTCGTCAAGCTCTCGCCGGGCGCGGACCCGGCCGCGGTCACGCGGCGGATCCAGGACGCGACGGGCCTGCGTGCCCGGACGCGCGAGCAGTTCCAGCAGGACACGTACGACTACTACGTGAAGTCGACGGGCGTGGTGGCCCGGATCGCGTTCATGGTGGGCATCGGCGCGGCGGTGGGCGTCACGGTCAGCGCGCTGCTGCTGTACATGTTCACGATGGAGAACCTGCAGCACTACGGGACCCTGATGGCGCTGGGCACCTCGCACTCGACGCTGCTGCGCATGATCGCGGTGCAGGCGGCGGCCAGCGCCGCGGCGGGCTACGGGCTCGGGGTCGGCGGGTCGTGCCTGATGGGGGCGCTGGTGAAATCCAGCGCGATGCCATTCCTGCCGACGTTCTGGAACATGGGAACGACCGCGGCCACGGTCACCTTCGTGGCGGTGATCTCGGCGGTGCTGAGCGGGATGCGCATCCTGCGGCTCGAACCGGCGATCGTGTTCAGGCGGTGAACGGACTGAACTCCGCGGCCTGAAAAAGGTCGTGTGATAGCTCTAGTCTGACCACCGGCTTGCGGCCCTGTTCGCGAAAGCCCTTTGAGACACTGAGCAAGCTTGAGAACGACTCCGGCAAGCATGTGGAGTCACCTAACGTGGTTTCGCAAGGAAAAAAAGCCCGGACGAACAGGTGCCAAGGGACCATTGCTTCGATGAGGTCAGACACGAGCGTGCTCGGACCTGCGTTCCGATTGCAAATGAACCTCGCGGGGATCACTGAGCAACCCCAAGCGTTGTGGTCCGGACATGTCCTTGCCAGATCCCAACTCTGGTTTTCATACTCGGAAATCGACAAATAGAGCACATACAGAGGTTCCGCACCGAGGCGGTCTGCACGGGCAATCAGTTGTTTGAGCTGATCCTTGTCGATGTCAACCTGCAACTGATCGCATGATTTTGCGCGTCGCACCCGCTTGGCTCTCTTTGCCTGAACCCGGAATTCACATGGCCAACGGTCGCCAACCCGGAAGTACCAGTGCCAGTCTGACCCAATTCGAGCTTCCATCGCGCGCGCGATCAACCGTACCCGCACATCTTCGTAAACTCGCTCTGCAAAACTGATCCAGATCAGCTCGGTGAGAGATTCCTCTTGGCATGGCAACTTCGCTTCTTGGGCGTGACGCAAAAGGTGCGACACAGCCGTTGCGATGGCCAAGAAATGATCTGAGATGGTCGTCGCGGATGATTGCTGCAAACCGCTCTAGGCCGTTTGGTCCACATTCAAGTCCCCGGTAGTTCGCCCCTACCCCACCACCCTCTTCCCGAAGTCCAGCCCCATCGCCTTCTTCGCCAGGTGCAGCGTCTCCTCCGCCACGGCGTTGGCCTTCCTGATGCCGTCGCGGATCACGCCGAGCACCTTCTCCTCGCCGGTCGGGGTCTCGAGTTCCGCCCGCCGCGCCCGCATCGGCTCGATCAGCGCGTTGATCGCCGCGCCCACCTCCGCCTTGATGTGCCCGTCCATCACTTCCTTGCCCGAGGCGTACATCGCCTTGATCTCCTCGGCCCGCTGCTGCGGAAGGAACGCGTCGATGTACTGCGCCAGCGCGTTGCCCTCGGGCAGCGGGCTGGTGATCGTCGGCCGGTCGGTCTTGATGCCGTTGATCTTCTTCTGCACGGCCTTGGCGTCGTCGTACAGGAAGATCGCGTTGTTCAGTGACTTGGACATCTTGTTCTTGCCGTCGGTGCCCACGAGCCTCGCGATCCGGCCGATCTTCGCCTTCGGTACCGGGAAGACGCCACCCGCCTTTTCATGCTCGTCCGCCGGCACGCGGTTGCCCACGCCGCAGTAGACCTGGTTGAACTTGAGCGCCACGTCGCGGCACATCTCGATGTGCGCTTCCTGGTCCTCGCCGACGGGCACAAGCTCCGGGCGGAACGTGAGGATGTCCGCGCACTGGCCGACCGCGTACATCGGGAACCCGAAGGGGTACGAATCACCCAGGCCCTTGGTCTCGATCTCGGTCTTGAGCGTCGGGTTGCGCATCACCTTGTTGAACGGGATCAGCATCGCGAACAGGAACGTCAGCTCCGCGATCGCCGGGATCTCCGATTGCAGCACGAACGTGCTGCGCTGCGGGTCCAGCCCCACCGCCAGCCAGTCCTTCACGATGCCGAGCGTGTTGGCCCGGATGTCCGCCGGCTTCTCCGCGAGCGTCGTGAACGCGTGGACGTTGGCGATCAGGAAGTAGCAGTCGTACTCGTCCTGGAGCTTGAGCCGGTTCTCGAGAGAACCGACGTAATGGCCCAGGTGCAGGCCTGTGCTCGTGGGCGTGTCGCCGGTGAGGATGCGTTTCTTGCCCGAAGAAGTCGATGGCGGATTCGTTGACATCGGACGCAAGAGTACGTTGCCCGGCACGCCCTCACCAGCATCGCCCACGGCCGGCCACGCGTGTCAGCGGCCGACCGACTACCTCGGCCGCGGCTCGGCCAGGATCGACAGGTACTGCTCCCACGGGCCGACCTCGCCCTTGTATTGGTACGCCATCGCCTTGCACGCCTGCGCGACGTGGTTCAGATCGTGCACCACCCACGCGGCCAGCAGGTTCGCCGCCGTCACCGGGCCCAGCGCCGGGTGCAGCCCGCGCCGCTCCAGGTCCGCCGCCGTCAGCTTCAACTGGTCGAGCGCCGCCAGCGACTGCGAACGCTCTTCCTCGAACACGTCGAGCAGCCGACCCAGCGTGTGCGTCCCGAGCATGTCCTTGTGCCCCGCGCGGTCGAACGGATCGAACGGCTGCGATTCGCCGTGCACGAGCACGATCTTGAGCCGCGGGATCCAGTCCGTCCGCTCGTTGAACACCAGGTGCGCGATGATCTCCCGCACGCTCCACGTCCCGGGCCCGTAGTCCGGCTCGGTCCAGGCATCGCCCACACCCGAGCACAGCGCCCGCGGCGTCGCCGGCGTCCGAGAAAGCACGGCCCGGGCATCTTCAAGGCTGAATCGCATGATCTCCAAGCCTATCGCGGGCGCCGGTCGGGTCGACCTTCGCACCGGCGCGTCCTGATCTGGTCTTCGGTCGGGTGATCCCCCTCGAACCGGCCCCGCGACGGCCTCGTACCGCGAAAGTCGCGGAGGGAACCGCCGAACCACGCCTGTGGCCGGCCATCGCGGAGATCGAGAGATATGACAGCACCAGCCCCCACGCCCGAATCGCTCGCCACCGCCGCCGGAACCGCGGCCGCCAGACCCAGGCGCACCGCCGGGCGGATCGCGCGCGAGTGGATCTCGTCGCTCGCGTTCGCGCTGGCGATCCTGCTCCCCGTCCGGTCGTCGATCGCCGACTGGAACGACGTGCCCTCCGGATCGATGCGGCCCACGATCCTCGAAGGAGAGCGCGTCTTCGTGAACAAGCTCGCGTTCGGCCTGCGCGTGCCGATGACCCACACCTGGCTCGCGAGGTGGGAGGACCCTGCTCGCGGGGACATCATCACGTTCGCATCGCCGGCCGACGGCCAGCGCCTGGTCAAGCGTGTGGTCGGCATCCCCGGCGACCGCCTCTCGATGCGCAGCAACACGCTGTTCATCAACGGCGAGCGCGCCGGCCGGTCGGATGTCGGCCCGGGCGAACCCAACCTCGTTCCCAACCTCCCGCCGCTCGCGACCGAACTCGAGACCGAAACGCTCGGCGGTTGCTCGCACGCCATCACGATCACGCCCGGCGTGCAAAGCCCGAGCACGTTCTCGGAGATCACGGTTCCCGAAGGCCACGTGTTCGTGCTCGGCGACAACCGCGACATCAGCGGCGACTCTCGGCTGTTCGGCTTCGTGCCGATCGAGAACATCTACGGCAAGGCGAGCGCCGTGGTCGCCTCGGTTGACCCCCAGAACCTGTACATCCCGCGCTGGTCGCGTTGGTTCAGCGCGCTGAAGTAACGGCCCGAGCCGGGTTGGTCTTGCCTCACACGTACACGGGCACGCTTCGGCGGTTCGCGGCCGCGATCGCCCGGTCGGGTTCCGGGAACGACCCGCCACGGCCGAAGAACACGTGCCTGGCGACCACGCGGCCCACCGGGGTGCGCATGCACCAGCAGGCTGCCTCCATCGCCGCGACGCTCGACACCGCGTCCAGACCCGCTCGCATCCAACGCCGCGAGATGAACCTCGCGCCGAAGACCTCTCCGCGATAGCGGGCAAGAGCCCGGTCGTTGCCGGCGAGCAGTTCCGCCGCGACACCCGCCGCGTGTACGGAGAGCCTGATCGCGGGGTCGAGCCCGCCCGCCGTCAGCGGCGAGACCGCCCCTGCCGCGTCCCCGACCAGGAGCCCGCGCGGGCAGCCGATCCGCCCCAGCACGCCGTTCACCGGGATGAGCCCGCCGCGCCGCTCGCGACGGCCGCCCCCTTCAGCGTTGATCCCGACTCGCCGCCGGAACTCTTCGAGGGCGGACGCCGCATTGAAACGGCTCGCGTACCCGCCGACGCCAACGTGCACGTCCTCGCCATCATCGACCACCCATGCGAGGTACCCGGGCGCCACCCGCGGGTCCAGGTGGCACTCAAAGCACGGGTTTGTTCCGCCGCGCCGCGGGCCGGCGCTGCTCACGGGGAGCACATCCTCCACGCCGACGATCCACCGCGTGTTCTGGTCAAGCCCAAGATCTCTCGCGACACGCGACCTGGCGCCGTCCGCACCGATCAGCAGCCGTGACGTGATTTCGAGCCGGTGGCCCCCGTGATCAAGCCGGACGACCGACCCGCCCGCGACCGGACGCGACGAGAGGTACCGCGTCCCCGCGAGCACGACCGCGCCCGCTCGCTGGCACTCGCCGAGCATCCGCCGGTACAGGCGCGACATGCGTCCCACGCGGAACTCGTCATGACGGCTCGTGATCGTCATCCCGCGCCCGGCGGGCGACATGAGCCGCACGTCGCGTACGACGGGGCCCAGGCAGTCCTCGGGCAGGTCAAAGTCTTCCAGGGTCTTGCGGACGAAGATCCCCGTCGTGTGCACGTGCGCCGAGGGGTCGGCTTTCCGATCGACCACCACGACCGAAACGCCGCGCTCCGCGAGCCGCCCGGCGACCACCAGGCCGGCAAGGCCGGCGCCGATGACCACCACGTCGCTTCGGTCCGGGCATGCGCCAGCGGATTCATCATGCTTCATGGAAATCCGAGCACGGGGGACCACCGGCCCCGCCCGGCGGATGCTCGCTCCTTTTTGATCGCTCAGGCCGTGGTACGCCCGTGTCTCGCGCCGGGTTCACCGGCTCATTGCCCGACACCCATGGCGAACGCGACGTTCACCGCGTTGAACAGGGCGTGCATGACGATCGGCACGCCGAGGCGCTTGGTTCTTTCGTACGCCAGCCCGATCGCCAGCGACAGAGCCGCGATCACCGCCAGCGCGTGCCACGGCATGACATTGGAATGCGCCGCAGTGAAAATCGCCGATGCGCCGACCACCGCCGCCCACGGCTTGCCCGTGGCCCGCAGGATCGCCGATTGCAGGCCCACGCGGTAGATGAGCTCCTCGAAGGCGGGCACCAGCAGCACCGCCGTGATCCGCAGCCCCCACACCCAGGGGTCTTCGCTGTTGCCGGCAATCTCCTTCAGGGTGTCGTGGGCGAGCGCGTCGGGCTGCCGACCGCTCAGGGCCTTCACCGCCCAGACCGATAACTGCGACACCGCGAGGATAATCGGATAGCCCACGACGAAACACCACAGGCCGACGGCCGAGTCGGACCAGCGCAGCGACAGGCCGTCGGGAGCCGGCCCCGTCCCTGCTCGGAGCATGCGGACCATCGCCACCCCCGCCGCGATGCCGGCAACGGTTGCGGCAACCTGCACGACCACCTGGGCCTTGAGCGGGGGAGAGACGAACCAGGGGATCCCCAAGGCGGCGTTGGTGAGCGACCCCGCGAAGGCCGCGGTCACGTACACCAGCACCCCCGCGGCAAGCCAGACCCACCACGGCGCCGATTCGACCCGCCGCACCCCGCGCCGCACCAGCGCCCCTGGGCGCAGGATGTCGGTGAACCACAGCACCACCACGAGGGCCGCGGCGAGGATCAACACCCCCCAGGTCATCCACTCGTTGGCGGCGGGCAACTGGCGCCCGGGATCCGCGGGTGGGAGCGCCACCGGAGTCGGCACCGACGTCGCCACGACCGCCGCGCTCGCGCGGGCCGCGGAGACAACAATCCAGACCCCGCCCGCCACGACCGGGACCGCGCGCCGGGAGACACCCGCGCCGGCCCGGGCTTTGACGCCTTTCACCATGTCACACGCCAGCGAAACACTCCGCGAGATCATCGACCACAAGACCGTGGAGGTCGCCGCCGCCAAGCAGCGCACCAGCTTCAGTGAACTCGAGGCCATGGTCGCGCAGGCCGAACCGCCCCGCAACTTCTTCGCCGCCGTCACCAAGCACCCCGCGCCCGACCACACCAGCGTGATCGCCGAGATCAAGCGGCGCAGCCCCTCCGCCGGGCTCATCCGGCCCGAGTACGAGGGCGATGCGTTCAGACCCGAGGACATCGCAGGAAAATACGCCGCCGCCGGCGCCGCGGCGATCAGCTGCCTCACGGATGAACGCTTTTTCGGCGGGCACCTCTCCTTCATCGAACGCGTCAAGGCCGCCTGCCCGCTCCCGGTCCTCAGGAAGGACTTCCTCATCGACCCCTGGCAGCTCTGGGAGAGCCGAGCCGCCGGCGCCGACGCCGTGCTGCTCATCGCTGAGTGCCTCAACCAGGGCACGCTCCTGGACATGCTCATCCTCGCGCAGCAGCTCCAGCTCACGGTGCTGCTGGAGGTCCACGACGTCGAGAACCTCCTGCGGGTCCGGCCGCACATCGGTTTCCCGCACGCCGGCTACGGGCTGCTGGGCATCAACAACCGCGATCTCTCGAGCATGAAAGTGGACCTCAACCACACCCTCCGCCTGGTTGACATGGTCGAGGAACGATCGATCCTGGTCAGCGAATCGGGGATCAAGACCCCCCAGGACCTCAGGCGCCTCCGCGAGGTCGGCGTCCGCATCGTCCTGGTCGGCGAGCACCTGATGCGGCAGGACGATCCCGCCGGAGCGCTCCGGGCACTGCTGGCGCCCGCGTCGTCATGACCGCACGAGTACGATTTCACGCCGTGGACGACCGCCGAGCACGCCGCATGAACCGACGACAGATCACCGTCCTGCTCGCCCTCTGCAGCGTGGCGGTCATGCCCGCCTCGGCCGTGCAACCCGAGCAGCAGGGACAAGCCGACCCGGCCGCTCCAGGCGCCGCGCCGGGATCCGATCTGGCCGGCGTTGATCAGGCCGCGCTGGAACGGCTCCGGCAGGCCGCCGAGACGATCAAGGCGGCGCCGGCGATGTCGTACCGTCTCCGCACCACGGCAACGGGGCTGCTCGCTTCCGGCACGCCGGCGGTCGAGTTCCAGGTCAAGCTCGTGCGCCAGGGATCGGGGTGGAAGGTGCGGGTGAGCGGGGAGGGGAAGCGCCGGCCCGCGGAAGAGCCGCAGCAGGTCGAGGCGGTCTTCACCGATGCCCAGATCACCTGGGTCGACTACGCCGCCAGGACGGTCTCGACCAAGCCCATCCGAACCGCGCGCGGGTCCACCCTCCAGCTTGTGTTCGCGGCCCGGCTCACGGAACTGCTCGCCGCGGAACCATTCGGGCGGGAACTCGCCGCCGGGGAGATCGCGTCGCTGGGCCAGGAAGAGGTCGACGGCACGCTCTGCGACATCATCGCCGTGCGCACGCGCCCCAAGAGCTCGCGCACCAAGTGGTGGATCAGCCAGGCGGACAACTTCCCCCGCCGCGTCGAGAAGGGCATCGAATCCGCGTCCCGCGGGGGAAGTTCCACCGTCGAACTCACCGGCGTGCAGATCGGCTCGGCGATCCCGCCCGAGGAGTTCGAGGTCCCCACGCCCGAAGGTTTCACCCGCGTCGACGAGGGCGAACAGGATCCCCGTCCCGGGACCCAGATCCAGCAGCCGGCGACGCCCGCGCCGACGCCGCCGAGCGATGCGCCGCCGACCGGTGAAGAAGACGTCTCCTCCGACCCGGTCCCCGCCCCCGACCGGCCGCAACCCCCGCCGACCGTCGAGCCGTCGGCCGCGCCGACGCCGCTGGACGTGGAACTCGTCGATCACAAGGGGGTCAAGGTGCCGCTCGCGTCGCTCCGAGGCCGGCCCGTGGTGCTGGTGTTTGTCGCGTCATGGAGCCTGCCCTCCCGCGAGGCGGTCGTGCAGGCCCAGTCGCTCGCGGCGTACTGCGTCGACAGCGTCCCCTTGCTGGGCGCGGGCGTGCGCGAGCGCTACCCCGACCGCTTCGCCGAGTTCGTCACCGGCAACAACGGCACGTTCCGCGTGTTCCCCGTCGGCGACGCGGCCGCGAGGGACCTGGGCGTGAAGGTCGTGCCCGCGGTCGTGCTGCTCGACGACCAGGGCGTTCCGCGGCACACCTTCGAGGGCATCAAGCCCGAGCAATGGAAGGAACTGCCGGCGATGATCGAGCGTCTCGGAGGCCCGCCCGCTCCCGCGCCCGCGCCGTCCACGCCCGCCGCGGACGAAACACCCGCGCCGGCCCAGCCGCCGCCGTAACGTCCGAACGCCGCGCGCGGCGCGCGGCGCGTCTGTTCTATGTCACCATCGCCTGTCGTGGCCTGTCGTGCGCGGGGAAGATCGGCCTGTTACCTCGCCGGGCGCGGCGGTTCCTTCTGGTACTGAACCTGCTCGCCCTTGGCGGCCTTCTCTTTGCGGTGCGCGGTCTCCACCTGGTACGCCATCACGGGGATGACCGTGTGCTCGCCGACCTTCGTGCTCCGATCCGGATACTCGAGCGTGATGGCCTGATCGATCAGGCGATGCTGCACCACCCAGTCGGGGATCGCCTCGAGCAGCGCGGTCATGGTCGCTCGCTTCTCGTCGTCGGTCTTGGCCGCCTTGACCGCCTCGATCTGGGGCTGAATGCCCGCGTAGATGTCGGCCGGGAGTTCCGCCTTGTCGACGCATTCCTGGATCCGGCCCGCCGTCCGCTGGATCAGCTGGCGGTAGACGTACAGCGACTCATCCACCTGCGACTTGTAGAAGTAGCGCGTGAACGCGAGCGTCTGCTCGATGCGATCGTCCCCGGCCGCGTCGCGCGCCTCGACCAGCGCCGCCTGCGCGTACTTGTTCGCGAGTTCCTGGCACCCGGCGGCCTCCTCGGCCGTCACGTACCCCTGCGAGTACAGCCATTCGCTGAGCATGCCGCCCGGGCGAAGCTGACGCTTGACCCGCTCGGCCCACGCGATCGTCCGGCGATCGCGGTAATCGAGGCTGTCGAATTCACCCTGATCGACCTTCATGATCAGGTCGAGGTTGTTCACCATCGCGATCTCGTACATGATCACCCGCCGCCGCATGGCGGGCGCCAGCTCCTGCCGACGCTCGGGCGTGATCATCGGGTTGCGCTCGTACGCGATCCACGCCAGCGGCCGGTCGTACCTCACCAGCTTGCCGTTCTCGTCGCGCACCACCAGCAGCGTCGAGTTGAAACCCTCGGGGAGTTCGAGCTTCCCCTGGCGGCGCTGGTCCACCACCATCTCGGCAGATTTTTCCTTGTTCGGATCGACGCCGACTTTGCGATCCGGCTTCACCGCGGGCGTGGCCGGAGCGGGAGCGGGAGCCGGAGCCTCCGGCGGCGTGTACTCCGGCGTCTTGGGCGGGGCCTCCGTCGGCGGGGGCGCCACCTGCCCCATCACCGGAATTGCCAGCCCGCACACCACCGCCAGCACACCAAGATTCCTCAAAGCCATGACTGACTCCACTTCATGCTCAACCCGAGCCCGCGATGCGGGACCGCCCTGCCCAACTATCGGCGACCCGGGCATCGTGGAAAAGTCCCACCATCAACCTGAACCTGCCTAACGCGCAGGCGGCGCCCTTCACCCATCACGAAAACCAGCCCTGACAGAACTCAAACACCAGTTCAGCAAGGGACCGCCGACCTCCATATCGTGTGCACAATGACCACGAATCTGACGACTCGCTCCATGCTCGCTTCCGCCATCGCCAAGGCCGCCCTCCTCCGCGGAGAGTTCGTGCTGCGCTCCGGCCGGACGAGCCGCTACTACCTCGACAAGTACCTGTTCTCGACCCGGCCCGAGGTCCTCGGCCCGCTCTCGGAGTTCTTCGCCGAGGCCATCCACGGGCTTCCGGGCGGTCCGGTCCAACGACTGGCCGGGGCGGAACTGGGCGGCATCCCTCTCGTCACCGCGACCAGCCTCAAGACCGGCCTGCCGTGCATCTTCATCCGCAACAAGAAGAAGGATTACGGGACGGCCAAACAGCTCGAGGGCGTGGTCAACCCCGGCGACCGCGTCGTGCTGCTGGAGGACATCGCCACCACCGGCGGGCAGGCGCTCGAAGCGGTCGAGGTGCTCCGCGAGGCGGGCGCGAACGTCCTCGCGGTCATCGCGACCATCGACCGCCTGGAGGGCGCCCGCGAGAACATGGACAAGGCGGGCGTCCCGTTCCACTCGCTGTTCACCAAGCGCGATCTCGGGATCGACGAGTAGCTCACTCGTCCGCGGGCGGAACCGGGTCATACCCGCCCCGCGCAAAGGGGTGACACCGCAGGATCCGCCGCGCCGCCATCCACGTCCCGCGGAACGGCCCGTGCTGCCGCAGCGCGTCGAGCGCATACGCCGAGCACGTCGGGACGTATCTGCACTGACCCCCCAGGAGCGGCGACAGCGTCAACTGGTACGCCCGCACGAGCGCCACGAGCGGCAGCACCGACCATCCATACGCTCGCGTCGAACGCGCCCGCTCGCCGTGCCGGCACGCCGCACCCGCCGCAACCCGAGCAGGATCTTCGATCATGGCTCCCGCTCCGATCCGCCCGCCGTGTCCGCATCGCGGCGCTTCTGCCACTCGCGGTGCGCGGACCGGGCAAGGTCCAGCAGCGTTGCCCGGATCTCCTCCATTCCCAGTTCCACGCCCTTGAGCTCGTGCGCCCGGACGCCGACGACCGCGTCGTAGCCCGTGAGCGGCATCCCGGCCAGCTCGTGCTGCGACAGCCGGAACGCCTCGCGGATCAGCCGCTTGAGGCGGTTTCGGCGCGGCGCCGACCCCGCGCTGCGGGGCACCGCCAGGCCGAGCCGGTACCGCCCGACGTCGTTGGGCCGGGTTGAGAGCGACAGCCCGCCGCGGACTCGCCGGACCCGAGCGTCATACACCGCCTTGTACTGGCGATCGTGCGTCAGCCGCTGATCGGCTCGGTAGGTGGCTCGGTTGGAGCGCTGGTCCATCACTCGGGGCGTTGCCCTTTCCGCCCGCCGCTCCGGGCACCGGGTCGACGGCCGCACTATCGTTGCATGAAGCCGGGCGGGTAGCTCAGCGGCTAGAGCATTCGCCTTACACGCGAAGGGTCCGGGGTTCGAATCCCCGCCTGCCCATTCAGTGATCGTCGGTCGGCGGGCGCATGGCCCGCAGCCGCTGCCGCTTCGACCCGTGGTGCGCCTCCGGGCCGCGCCTGTCCGGTGTTCCTGGGCCTGATCTGGGCGTGAACGCACTCGACGCACTCTATTTCGCACTCGGCGGCATCACCGCACCCGTGTGGGCACGCAAGGCCCGCGGGGGATGGCCGGAGCGCTTCGGCAGGATCGAGCCCCTGCCGTCGGGCGCTGACCCAACGCGGCCGCGCCTCCTCCTGCACTCGGTCTCCGTCGGCGAAACCAGCGCCCTGCGCCACCTGGTCCCCCTCCTCACGCCCCACGCCGACGTCGTGATCTCCGCGAGCACCGACACCGGCCTGGCCCGGGCATCCGACCTTTACGCCAGGTCCTGCACGGTCGTCCGCTACCCGCTGGACTTCTCGTGGGCGGTCCGCAGGTTTCTCGACGCCGTCCGGCCCGACGCCGTCGCTCTGGTCGAACTCGAACTGTGGCCGAACTTCATCCGAGCCTGCGGCCAGCGCGGGATTCCCATCGGGGTGATCAACGGGAGGCTCAGCGCCCGCTCGTTCAAGGGCTACCGGAAGATCCGCCGTTTCATCGGCCCGTCGTTCGCCGCGCTGGATTTCGCCGCCGTCCAGGACACGGACTACCAGCAGCGGTTCCTGCACATGGGCGTTCGGCCCGATCGCTGCTCGGTCACCGGCAGCATGAAATGGGACGCCGCCTCGATCGCGGACACGGTCCCGGGGGCGGACCAGCTTGCCGTGGAACTCGGCATCGACCGATCCAGGCCGCTGATCGTGGCCGGCAGCACCGGCCCGGGCGAAGAGGCGCTCCTGCACGCCGCCTGCCCGCCGGGTGTGCAGCTTCTGTGCGCGCCCCGCAAGCCCGAGCGATTCGACGAGGCCGCCGCGGCAATGCCCGGGTCCCGGCGGCGCTCCCGACCCGCCCAGACCCCGGGAGCGACGGACCGGTTCCTGCTCGACACGATCGGCGAGCTTCGCATGGCGTACGCGCTGGCGGATGTCGTGGTTGTTGGGAGATCGTTCGGGACTCAGTTCGGTTCTGACCCCATCGAGCCGATCGCCCTGGGAAAACCCACGGTCATCGGCCCGGCGGTGAGCGACTTTCAGGCGATCGTGGAGGCATTCCTCGCGGCGCGGGGCATCCTGCAAGCCACCGCCGCGGCCTTGCCCGCGGCACTCGCCGAGCTGGTGGCCAGCCCGGCACTCGGACGGGAGCTCGCGGCTCGGGGCCGGGCGTGCATCGCCGCCAACCAGGGCGCGAGCCGCCGGCACGCGGACCTGCTGCTGAGCGTCGCGGGCCGGCGTTCACCGCGCGGCGCGCGGTGAAAACCGGCGGGCGGGAATGTGGTCATGGCTTTGTGAACCGGCCAGAGCCGTGTTACACTGCCCGTCCATCCCGGCCGAGCGGCGGGCACGCGCTCGCGGCATGGCTGGCAGGCGGCCTGTTGTGGGCGTAGTCTGGTGCCGGTGGTCGTCGGCTCGTTCAGCGGCGGCCCGGGCATCCTGAATCCTGCTCGCGGTCGGCCCGGGCACGAAACGTGATCGGTCTCGCAGGGGTAGACACACCGTCGGCGTGTCGGAACGACCGTCGGCGTTGGATGTGGAGTGCAAGCGATGTTCGGATCCTCCCGCTCCGGCCGCAAGGCCCGCAACGTTACCCGCCGCTCGACTTCTGGCCATCGCGCGAGCCGATCACCGTCGGACCTGGTGCGCATGGACACGCTGGAGCGCCGCCTCGTGCTGTCGGGCGCGATCTTCGACGTCAGCCCTTCGCACACCGACCGCGAGATCGCCGGCCCCATCAGCCCCGTCTCGCTGCTGGAGTGGGCGGGCGACGACTTCAAGGTCGCCACCGGGTCGTGGCTGGTGAACTTCAAGGACAAGACCGGCGGCGGTGACGCGGCCGACCTTGCGGCCCGCCAGGTCGCCACGGCGCTGGGCGTCGCGGTCAAGGCGACGGCGGCGGTCGGCCGCTACTGCGTCGAGTTCACGACCACCGGGCGGGTGACGCGGGAGGCGATCGACCGCGTGCTCGCCGCGATGCCGAACGTCAAGTCGATCGAGCCCGACCGGGTCTACGAGAAGTCGCTGGTCCCCAACGACGACCGGTACACCGAGCAGTACGCGCACGACAACACCGGGACGTTCCTGGGGTCGCTGGGCCGGCTCGACGCCGACATGGACACCACGGAGGCGTGGGATACGACCATCGGGTCGCGCGACCAGGTGGTCGCGGTCATCGACACCGGCGTCCAGATCACGCACCCCGACCTTGCTGACAACATCTTCGTGAACGCCGGCGAGATCGCGGGCAACGGCATCGACGACGACAACAACGGCTTCATCGACGACGTCAGCGGCTGGGACTTCTGGGACAACGAGAACGACCCCGACGACTACGAGGGCCACGGCACGCACGTCGCCGGCATCATCGGCGCGGTGGGCAACAACGGCATCGGCGTGACGGGCGTGAACTGGGCGGTCTCGATCCTGCCCATCCGCGTGCTCGGGCCGTTCGGCGGCACGCTTTCGAGCATCGTCGCGGGCATCGACTATGTGACGATGCTGCGCGAGAACGGCGTCCCGATCGCGGCGGCCAACGCCAGCTACGGCGCCCCCGGGTCGCGGCTGTACGAGGACCTCCCCGAGGGCCTCGACGCCGAGCGCGACGCGATCGCCCGCTTCATCGAGGAGGGCGGTACCTTCGTCGCCGCGGCCGGCAACGCCAGCAACGACAACGACACCATCAACAGCTCGTTCTTCCCCTCGTCCTACAAGATCCCAGGTCTGATCTCGGTGGCTTCGACCGACTGGGACGACCGCATCTCCGGCTTCAGCAACTACGGCGCGGAAACCGTCGACCTGGGCGCCCCCGGCGACCTGATCCTCTCGACCTACCCGACCGACTCGTACGCCTACCTCAGCGGCACGAGCATGGCAGCTCCGCAGGTCTCGGGCGCGGTGGCGCTCATGCGCTCGATCAAGCCCACCGCCTCGGCGGTCGAGATCCGCCAGACGCTGCTCGACAGCGTCGATCCGCTCCCCGACCTCCAGGGCAAGACGGTGGCCGGCGGGCGCCTGAACGTGGCGCGGGCGATCGAGATCATCGGGATCACCGGGCCGGTCCTCAAGACGTTGCTCCCCGGGCCGGTCACCGGCCAGGTCGATCCCTCGACCAACGCGCCGCTCAAGACGATCACGATGCGGTTCAACCGGCCGATCGACGAGAGCAAGATCGACACGACCGTGTTCGAGCTGCGCCGCGACGGGGCGGACAACCAGTTCGGCACCGGCGACGACTCGCTGATCACGGTCCAGTCGGTGGACGTGCTCGACTCGGACCCCAAGCAGGTCACCCTGACGCTGAGCCTCAACAACCAGCCGGGCCAGCGCCTGCCGCTCGACGATTACCGCCTGACGATCTTCGATTCGGTGACCGGCGGCAAGGGCCTGATCGACACCGACGGCAACTTCCTCAACGGCAACTCCGTTTCCGGCAGCGACGAGGAGTACTTCTTCGAGGTCGTCCCCGTCAGCGGGACGTACGAGGTCAACGACTCGCTGGTCTCCGCCACGCCGGTGACATTCTCGGCGTCGGGCACGGCGCGGTTCACGGGGGTCACGCTGGGCGACGGCACGCAGTCCGCGCTCGACGTCGACATCTTCCGCCTCGACCTTGCCCGCGGCGGCCAGATCACCGCCGAGATCACGGCCAAGCGGCTGGTCACCGGCAGCAACCTGGATTCCTACCTGCGGCTGTTCAACGCCAACGGCGTGGAGCTCACCAGCAACGACCAGTTCTTCGGCCAGGACTCCTACATCGATTACTACGTCTCGACCGGCGGCACCTACTACGTCGCGGTCTCGGGCTTCGGCAACGAGGACTACGACCCCAACGCGGCCGGCAGCGGCAACTCGCAGTCCACCGGCTTCTACAACCTCACCGTCACCGCGAGCCTCAACACCGACGACCTGGTGGTCGCCGAGTTCGATCCCGAGACGCCGCTGGACATCCCCGCCAACGGCACGCAGGGCGCCATCGAATCGCAGCTGGTCGTCACCGACACCCGCCAGATCATCGATGCCAACGTCCAGGTGCGCATCAGCCACGAGTTCGTCAGCGACCTCAAGATCACGGTCGTCTCGCCCGCGGGCACGCAGGTGGTGCTGTACAACCGCCGCGGCGCCGACGGCGACCAGGGCATCAACCCGACGCTCTTCGACGACGAGGCCGCGAACTCCATCGCCGATGGCTCGTCGCCCTTCGCCGGCGCGTTCCGGCCCGAGCAGGCGCTGGGCGCCTTCGACGGCCAGGCCGCCGCGGGCACCTGGACGCTCCGCGTCGAGGACCTCTCGGGCGGCAACGTCGGCCAGCTCCTGGGCTGGCGCATCGAGTTCCGCGTCGAGAACGACGTCTTCGGCGACTTCGAGCCCAACGACACCATCCCCAACGCCAAGGACGTCGCGCAGATCACCGGCAACGGCTACGGATCGGCCGCCATCTCGGCGTTCCTGGGCGACGGCGGCTTCGGCCTGCTGGACCGGGACTTCTTCAAGTTCAGCGTCAACGCGGGCGCGTCCATGACCGCCCAGACGCAGACCTCGACCGACACCGCCATCCGGCTGTTCAACGCCCAGGGCCAGCAGCTGGTGCTCGCCTCGGACCCCGCGTCCTCGTCCGCCCGAATCGAGAACTTCGTCTTCAACGACGCGGGCACCTACTACCTCGCGGTGTCCTCCGCGGCGAACACCGCGTACAACCCCTACAGCGTCGCCTCCGGCACGGCGGCGACCGAGACCGGGTCGTACACGTTGTCGATCGACGTGACCGACGGCGTCAGCGACGGGTCGCTGGTCCTGACCGGCGACGATCTCACCGTCGGCTTCGGCACCAACGGCCTGTTCTACAGCGGCGCTTCGGGCGGGACCGGCATCCGCTTCGGCGGCACCGAGTTCCTGTACGACACGTCGCTCCCGCTGGACGTGCCGAACATGTTCTTCGGCGGCGCCACCGACGGCACCGTGTTCTCGAACTCCCGCCTCGGGGCCGCGCCGCAGTCGGTGCAGCTGCCCTTCTCCCTCACCGACCAGAGCGACGCGTACAACGCCCGCGGCGTGGGCAAGGCGCTGTTCAACGGCGGCCTGCGCATCGAGCGCACCCTCTCCATGTCCCGCGACCAGAACTTCATCGCGGTCGACATGATCTTCACCAACGAGGGCAGCCAGACCATCGGCAGCCTGACGTGGATGGAGGGCATCGACCCGGAGATGGGCACCAACCTCGCCCCCTACAACGACGAGACCGACAACGACATCACCGGTCGCATGGCGACCGCCGGCTACACCAACAACCAGTTCCAGAGCGGCCTGACCATCGGCCTGGCGGCCCCCGCCGCCGACGACCGGGCCACCGCGATGGTCCTGTCGCCCACCATCGTCCAGTCGCTGCGCGATCCCACGCAGCTGCTGGCGATCACGCCGATCGATCCCGACGGCGCATCCTCCGACTCGTACCTCTCGCTGGTGTACGACTTCGGTGAGGTCGCCGCCGGGCAGACCATCTCGGCTCGGTACTTCATCTTCCTGGGCAACACACCCACCGCCGTCAGCGACATGTACGCGGCCGTCAACAACGGCACCGGCGCGGGCCACCTGACCGCCGACCCGACCTCCCCCGCGAACGAGACCCTCGCCGACGGTTCGTCCGTCCCGCAGCTCCCCTACCGCTACTACTTCCCCGAGGGCTTCGCGACCCCCAACACCAACACCTTCATCCCGATCCTCAACCCCAACGATCAGCAGGCCCGCGTGGTCGTCATCGCCCGCTACGAGACGGGCGTGCGCGACCAGGTCATCGCCGAGTTCGCGGGCGACAGTTCCATCGCGGCCAACGCCCGCAGCGGCGTGACCATCACCAGCCCGCAGCTCTTCGCCGCGGGCGCCCAGCTCGTCCGTCCCTACGAGGGCTACGCGGTGGAGGTCCGGTCCGACCGGCCGCTGGCCTCGACCTTCAGCCACTACGACACCAACCTCACCGCGACGGCGGCCTCGATCGGCGAGTCGTTCACGACCCGCGTCAGCGACACCTGGACCTTCTCGCAGCTCTCGGTCGGCGGCACGTCGCGCGACTTCCTCATCTACTACAACACCTCCACCACCACCTCCAAGGTCGAGTTCACCTTCTACCCCGAAGGCGGCGGGCCGGTGAAGACGTACACGCAGATCGTCCAGGGCAACCGCCGCTTGGGCTTGGATGTCAACCAGCTCACCGAGAACGAACTGCCCCGCGGCGAGAACGGCGCCCAGGCCCGCTACGGCGTCAAGATCGTCTCGCAGACGCCCATCGTCGCCGTCCTCTCGCACTACGACACCGCCAACCGCACGGCCGAAGGCCTCAACGGCCTGCCCAATCTCGGCAGCAGCATCGGCGCGACCTCCGAGGGCGACCTGGGCCGCGACTCCAACGCCGAACGCTTCGCCATCCTCAACGCCACCCAGCAGAGCGCGGAGGTCAGCCTCGTCTTCCTCTTCACCAGCGGCAGCTCCTACCGCACCGTCGTGAACGTCGACGCCGAGTCGCAGGCCGTCGTCGAGGTCGGCGAGCTCGACGGGTTCCCCGTCGGTCAGCAGTACTCGCTGCAGTACACCTCCACCGGCGCCGTCACCGTGTCGCTCATCGCCGACGCCTTCGGCGACCAGCTCATCAGCGGCCTGACCGACCGGGCCTACCGCTACTGGGGCTTCGGCGAAGGCTTCAAGCCCCGCGACGGCAACCCGCTCGTCACCGAGACCCTCCGGCTCTACAACCCCGCCCCGACGGACACCATCGCCGAGATCGTGCTCCGCTACGACGCCGACCTGGGCACCGAGACGCTCCGGGTCGTGGTCCCGGCCCGCAAGGCCTTCGCGATCGACGTGCACGACCTGGTCACCGGCTCGCGCCGCCTGACCGAAGTCTGGTACGGGCTCTCGATCAAGGCCGCGGCCCCGATCATCGCGTCGATGACGCACGCCGACGCCTACTTCCCCGGCGCCTTCTCGACCCTGGGCACGCCGCTTGGCGACGGGACCGGCCTCTAAGTCCCCGCATCCCGATCCGAGTTCCCGAACCGGCCCCGTCCAGAACGGGGCCGGTTTTGCTTTCGCGGCCCTTCTGCCGGGGCAAAACGCCCCGCGACCGATCCGGAAAGAATCCGCTGGTCGCCTAGACTTCCCGTTCCCGAGCGGCCCCCGCTCGCGGCCTTGGAGCTCGTTCACGATGCTGCTCACCCTCGCCACGGCCCCCTGGGTCTCGAATCTGCTCATCCTGCTGCTGCTGGGTGTGGCGGTCCTGCTGGTGCTGACCGTGCTCATCCAGCGTCCCCAGGGCGGCGGCCTGAGCGCGGCCTTCGGGTCGGCCGGTTCGGGCCAGACGGCCTTCGGCACCAAGACGGGCGATGCGCTGACCGTCTTCACGGTCATCATGTTCGCGGCCTTCGTGCTCGCGGCGATCGCGCTCAACTACGTGATGCGTCCGCCCGAAGGCCCCGCGGGCACGGTGATCGAGGGCACGCTCGACGGCGCGGCCCCGGCGACCACCACGCCGCCGGCGCCCTCGGACTCGGGTCTTGAGCTTGTCCCGGTGACGCCGCCACAGGAAGTCCCGCCCGTGACGCCCGAGCCGACTCCCGCGCCGGCGGACCAGCCCGCCCCGGAGCAGCCCGCGCCAGACCGGCCGCCCGCGTCCACGCCACCCGAGCAGCCGGCGCCTGCCGAGCAGCCCTCCAGCGGCCCCAAGCGGTAGGCGCACATCCGGGTACACTCCCGTGTTCTCGCGGGTCTGGATCCCGCCGGAATGATCGGGAGTACGCATGATTCGCAGCATGACGGGCTTTGGTGAGGCCTCGGCCCAGATCGACGGCGTGCACTACTTCGTCGAGGTCCGGTCCCTCAACAACAAGTACTTCAAGGGCGTCATCCGCCTTCCCGGGGCATTTCAGAGCCTCGATGCCGAGCTCGAATCGATCCTGCGCCAGCGGCTCACCCGCGGCACCATCACGCTCATCGCGTCGTCCAACGACTCCTCCGCCTCGGCGGCGTACACCATCAACCAGGCCGCGCTGTCGAGGTACATCGACCAGCTCAAGGCGCTCCCGGTCGTCGCGGGCGGGGATATCAAGCTGGATATCTCGGCCCTGCTCGCACTCCCCGGCGTGCTCCAGCCTCCGGCCGACGAGGAAGAACGCCTGCTGCGAGCCCGCAACGCGTTCACCTCCATCCTCATCAAGGCGTGCGGGGCGCTGGTGGCGATGCGCGAGCGCGAGGGCCGCATGCTGGTCGAGGAGCTGCTCCAACAGCGCCAGTACATCCAGGACCGGCTCGGTCGAATCCGCGAACGCTGCCCGGTCGCGGTCGCCGACTACGAGCAGCGCCTCAAGTCGCGCATCGAGATGCTCCTCCAGGGCCACGACGCCCGGGTCGATGCCGTCGACCTCATCCGCGAGATCGCCGTGTACGCCGAGCGGACGGACATCGCCGAGGAGGTCACGCGCCTCAGCGGGCACCTCGACCAGTTCGGCCAGCTCCTGACGGCGGTCGAAGACCGGCCCGTCGGCCGCACGCTCGACTTTCTCGCCCAGGAGATGCTCCGCGAGGCCAACACCATCGCGAGCAAGTCGCCCGATGCCGAGACTTCGCGGCTGATCGTGGAGATCAAGGGCGCGATCGACCGCATCAAGGAGCAGGCCCAGAACGTGGAATGAGGCCCGGGCATCCGCAATGGCCCGGGGGCGGTCGGCCGCTCGCCCTGTCAATTGGGTACAATTCCTGCAGGGGAACCCCCGGGCAAGGGGCGGCGGTGGCTCGGGCGATGCATCGAGAGGTGTGAGATGCTCGGTGATCGATCGCGGCGGTTCTCGCGCCGCACCAGGAACCTGCATGCCGCGGCCGGGATGGCCGCGCTCGTATACATGGCGCCCGTCGCGCCCGGCCAGACGCCCCAGCCGGCCCCGGTCCATCGCACGCCCACCCCGACAACCACTCCGGCCGCCAGGGCGGAACTCGATCAGCTGCTCGCGGAGCTGGGGTCGGCCGACTTCAAGACGCGCACGCAGGCCCAGGCGCGGCTGAGGGCCCATCCCGACGCCGTCCTTGCCCGGATCGAGGACATGCTCCACAACCGGGGGCTCGACGCCGAGCAGCGCACGCGGCTGGCGGCGCTGGCTCGCGAGCGTTTCGGCCTTGAACCCCGGGCGGCGCTGGGCATCAACTTCAGCATCAACCCCGTGAACCGCAACGCCGCCCCCGCGGTGATCGCGGGCACACTCGAGGGCTTCGACTCGGCCCGGGTGCTCATGGCCAACGACGCCATCCTGGCGTTCGACGGCAGCGCCGTCACCAACCGGGCCACCTTCCGGTCGCACATCATCTCGTACGACCCCGGCGATATCGTCCGGCTGAGCGTCGATCGCAACGGCGAGCTGATCGAGGTGCACGTCCAGATGGGCGGCCAGCGCGACCTTCCGAACGACGGCGCCGTCCAGGAGATCACGCCGTCGATCCTGGACGACGCGTGGGAGGTCCGGGCGCGGCGGAAGAACCTGGCGCTCGCGACCGATCAGACCGTGCTCGACTCCCAGCTCTCGCCCGCCGCGTGGCGCGCCACCTGGACGAGCGCCGACGGCGCTCTCGACCCGCGCGAGCCCACCGAGCGTTTCAGCATCGCCGCCGGCGGTGTCCCGCGCGGGGGCACGTCCGACGCGATGCGGGACTTCGTCGGCGGCGAGCTGCGGTCGATCCGCGGCGGCCGCGGCATGGCTCGCAACCCGCAGGCCGAGCAGATCCGTCAGATCCAGGCCACCATCCAGGAAATCGACCGCCTCGTGGAGGGCATCCGGGCCCAGGCGCCCCACGCCGACCCGGCGCGGCAGAAGGATCAGCTCGAGCTCCTCGAGGGCCTGCTCGCCAAGCGAGCCGAGTACGTCCAGTGGATCGAGGAGATCCAGCTCCGAGCCCGCTTCGGCGGCGGAGCCGGCGGCGGTCAGCCCCGTCCGCGGTAGGGTTTGACCAGCTCCTGCGTCAGCTTGATCGCTCGACGGGTGGGCTCGTGCACCCTGGCATCGGCCTTCGCCAGCTTGACCGCGCGGTCGCACTTCTCGAGGTGATCCGCGAGCTTGGACTTGCGCTCCTCGGTGTCGAGCGAATCGCAGAAGTTGTCGTACGTGTCGGCCAGCTTGATCAGCCGGACGCGCCAGTCCGCCGCGGCAAGCCGCCGGTCGTACTCCTTCTCACGCTCGTCCTCGGGGAGGGCCATGTTCTTGGTGAGGGCCGCGACCATGTCGGCGACGTCTGTCCCGAAGCGGGACTGGATGTCCTCGTAGTCGGTCGTGGTGTCCTCGATGGTGTCGTGCAGGATCGCCGCCGCCAACACCAGCTCATCGGTGCAGCCGAAGACCGTCGCCACCGTCATCGCGACGCGGAACACGTGCGAGGCGTACGGCGTCTTGCCGTCGCGGCGGACCTGGTGGCGGTGCTGGCGGGACGCGAACGACGCCGCCTGCTGGAACAGCGGCCGACTTCCCGCCTCGTCGGGTTTCACCGATTCCTGACGCGCCGTGGGCCTGGATGCTGCGGGCATGGCTCACGATATGCCCGCAGACCCCGGCATGCTCAGTGCTTCGAGTTGCCGGCCACCGCGCTCTCGTGGGAAAGGTGCACGGACCTGGCGGGCGAAGCGCCCTGCTCGTCGAAGATGAGCAGCTCGTTGGCCTTGCCGGCCTTGAGCCGGCTGGGCGGGATCAGCATGCGCTCGGTCTGCCCCTTCCGCAGGAAGTAGCGGCCGAGGTGGAAGCCGTTGACGTACACCTGGCCCGCGCTGAGGCCGTTCAGTTCGAGGCTCACGGCGGGTGCGCCGGCCTGGTGATCGAAGGTGCAGCGCCACCACGCCGGGATCCCCGCGGAGTTGCGGCCGGGCGCGTGGAACGCCGACGCCGGCGGCTGCTCCCACTTGGCGAAGCTCCATTCCGCCTTGGCGGTGAGGGCTTCGCTCGATTCCTCGAAGCACACAAGATCGTCCAGCGCCTTGGCGGCGGCCTGGATGTTGCCTTCGAACTCCTCGTCGAGCGTCTCGGGGAACAGCGCCACCGAGATCGTGTGGTTGCCCTTGCTCAGCGACTCGGCGTCGAGCACGATGTGGTCCGGCGTCCCGTACTCGAGCACCTCGATCGGCTTGCCGTCGAGCAGCAGCAGCGCGCGGCCCATGAAGCCCCGGCCCTGCTTGTCGCGCAGCCAGATGATGACCGAGCTCTTGCTGCGGTGCTGAATCGTCCACGTGATGCGGTGCGGCACCGTCGTGTCGCCCTCGCGAACCTCCCACAGCGGCGCGCGGAAAGCGAGGATGTCGATCGGCGTCTCCGTGACGACCTTGGCCTTGCCCGCCTTGAGCGCCGAAACCTCCCAGCCGTGGCCGTACAGGCCCTTGCGCTCGCCCATGTGGTCGCCCTCGCTGAAGCGACCCATGTTGCACGCCAAGAACACCACGTCGGTCCCCGGCTTCTTGAGGTTGATGGGCAGGTGACGCGTCGTCCCCGATCCCACGCCGATCACGCCGGCCAGCGCGCCGTCGATGAACGCGGCCACGCGGTCGGCCGCGTGCGGGAATGCGGCCCGCGCCTTGCGCGCCGATGCCGACTTGAGGGAGACCTTGTACCACCCGTACCCGTAGGGCGCGCCCAGCGACGTCAGGTCGGAGGGGCCCTTG
>JAJVHS010000051.1:0-94887 GCA_022072615.1 Phycisphaerales bacterium | reverse complement strand
CGCGAACCTTGCGCTGGTCCCCGCGACGTACTCGTCCATCGGGGCCGTCGTCCACGGCGAGACGTGCACCTTCTCCGCGGCGGGCGGGACCGGGTGCTCGGCGGCCACCGAGGTCACCTTCCCGTCCGACGCGATCCGCATGGCGTTCTTCACGCCGGGCAGGCCGATGGGCTTGCCCTCCGGCGTTACGCCGTTCACGTTCGCGTAGACGGCGTCGTCGGTCACGTACACGTGGTCCACCTGGTCCTCGTTGCACACGACGACCCGGATGCCCTCGTGCTCCTCGACCAGCGGCGCCTTGCCCGTGGGTACCGCGACCTCAAAGCCCGACCCGTTGATCGAGAGCTGGCCCTTGCTCCCCGCCGGGCCGAAGCACACGAAGACCTTGCCCACCACCGCCAGCGCGCACAGGTTGCAGTAATCCAGCGAGGCCCGTCCGCCCAGCGGCGCGTCCACCAGGCACCACGCGACCCCCTGCCGGCCCAGCGACACCGGGAGCGTCGACCCGTCGCTGAGCAGCAGCGTGGTCGTCACGCCGGAGGGCGCCTGGCCGGTCCGAGCCGGATCGGGCGCGAAGACGAAGACCACCCCGCCCTGCTGACCGGTCGCGTGCACGATCGAGACCTGCCCGGCGTCGCCGGTCGGTCTGGGCGAACGCCCCGCTCGCGATGAATCGGCCTTGGGCGTGCTGGTATCGAGCACGACCGGCTGGTACGCCGGGTCGAGGCTCGACAGCACGCGCCAGAAGCGCGACGCGAAGGTCGCGATGCGCCGGACCGCCTGGTACGCGGGCCCGGGCGATCCGGCCTCAGTCATCAGGCCGTTGCGCGTGTTGGGCCGGCTCGCGAACACCGCCGGGCCGTGCGGCAGCCGGCCGGGCCAGAACCCCGGCGTCGCGCCGCCCGCGAAAGGCTGAAGGTTGAACTGGCCGCCGCCGACGGTGATCTCCGCCAGCCGCCGCTGGATGGCCCAGGGGTCCATGGGCGGGTTCACGCCGCCGCGGACGTACTCGGTGGTCAGTTCTTCGCTCCCCACCGTCTGCATCTCGTCGGTGGGGAAGTCGATCACGATGCGCGGCTGGTCCGGGCGGACGTACGCCATCTGCCGCAGCGCCGCGAGCATGTGCTCGGTGCCGCGCCAGCAGTCGATCTCGCCCTCGACGTTCTGCCAGAGGTTGTTCGCGTTGATGATCGGGACGGTGATGCCGCCCTCGCGCAGGTACCGATTCAGCTCGCCCAGGTACCCCAGCGCTACCGCCGCGTGCGAGCAGTACCAGCCCGACTCGTTCTGCACCAGCAGGATCGGTCCGCCCGCGCCCGTGCTCGTGACCTGCAGCGAACGCACGCGGTCGGTGACCGCGCCCAGGTAACGGGAGCAGGCCTCGAGGAACGGCCCGTTGTTGGACCGGAGCTGGACCTTGGGAATCTCGAGCACCCATGGCGGGATCCCGCCCAGATCCCACCCCTCGCCGATGTACGGGCCCGGGCGCAGGATGCACCACATCCCCGCCTTGCCGATCAGCTCGATGAAGTGGCGGAGATCGTTCTCGCCCTCAAAATCAAAGACCCCGGGCCGCTGTTCGTGACGGGCCCAGCACACGGGCACTTCTATGGTGTTGAACCCCGCGAGCTTGGCGGCGTGGATCCGGGCCGCCCACTCCGCCCGCGGGATGCGGTGCATGTGGATGGACCCTGACACAACCCAGATGCGCTTGCTGTCGAGGAGGAAGCTGCGGCCGTCGAAGGTCACCGAGGGCATTGTCTTGGTACGCTCCCTTCCGCTCGTGCTACCCCAACCACGGCGGGGATGACTTGGGTTGTGGACCGGACGGCACTCACCCCGACGCGGGCGATGCGTTCCGCTCCCACCTGACGCCCCCGCCGGTACACTGAAGGACGCATCCCTGCGGCACAAACCGAGCCATAACCATAGATCGCCCTTGAATACTCCTCAACAAAGGCCCGTGGAACGGGCACAAGATACGACCACAAGGCATACTTAATCCGCTCAAAATCCGATCATTCTTGTAGACCATGAAGCTCAAGCACCACCACCTGTTGGGAGGCCTCGTCAAGATAACGCATGTTTGCGTCATTTTTCATGTCGCCGCCCTCTCCGGATGCGGATCGGAAACCAGCGACGACGCCCGGCTTCGGGACCTGATTCACAGGGAATCCGAGATCCTGGGACGCGAAACGCTCGCACCGACGCGCGATGTCGCCGGAAACGACCTGGGGAAATCCCGGATTTCCGAAGATTTGGAGAAATCCCCGGCGACGGTCAACCCCAACGCTGACGAGCTGACCTTCACACCCATCAGCGAGAACCGGGATGTCGCCGAGCGGCTCGAGAGCTACGCCAGGGAAGTCCTTGGTGCCCAGGCGGCGGGAATCAAGGAGTCCGAGGCCCCGACCACGCCGCTGATGCCGATCGACCTGCGGGACGCCTTCCGGCTCGCCCAGACGAGTGCCCGGGAGTTCAAGACCGCCGAAGAGGAATACATCCTGGCGGCCATCCGCGTGCTCATCGAGCGGCACCGGTGGGGACCGCGGCTATTCAATGACATCAGCGCGGTCGCGTCGGGCTTCGGCACCGACGGCAGCTACCAGTCCGCGGTCGAGGTCATCAACGACCTGCGCGTCACGCAGCGGCTTCCGGCGGGCGGCGAGGTCGAGGCCCGGTGGGTCTGGAACGCGACCGAGCAGCTCCGCGAGCAGGCGACAGGCCGATACCGCCAGTCCTCCGCCATCGTGCTGGGCGGCAACATCCCGCTGCTGCGCGGCGCCGGCGACGTCGCGCAGGAGGATCTGATCCAGACCGAGCGAGACCTTGTCTACCAGGCTCGCACGTTCGAGCGGGCCCGGCGCATCCTGCTAGTGGACATCGCTCGGGATTACTTCGACGTTGACCAGACCCGCGCCCTGATCGTGAACCAGGTGCAGCAGATCGAGAGCCTCCGCGAGTTCGAGCGTCAGACCAAGGCGCTGGTGGACGCCGGCCGGAAGCCGCAGTTCGACTACAACGACGCTCGCAACCGCGTGCTGTCGGGCGTCGCGTCGCTGGCGAACCTGCGCGAGCAGTACATCCTGCAGCTGGACCGCTTCAAGGTGCGGCTGGGGATCCCGCTCGACACGCGGATCGAGGTCCTGCCGCTGGAGCTGCAGCTCCCCGAGCCGGATACCACGCTCCAGGACGCGACGCAGGCGGCACTCGAGTTCCGGCTCGACCTTCAGAACGAGCGCGACCGGGTGGAGGATGCACGGCGGGCGGTCCGCAACGCTCGGAACAACGTGCTCCCGGACCTCGACCTTGCCGGCAACGTGCGCATCCCGACCGATCCGGACGTGCGCGAGGGCGGGCTGAACTTCGACCCCGAGGAGCTCAACTACGAGGCGGGCGTGACCTTCGGCCTGCCGCTGGACCGGGAGATCGAGCGTCTGCAGGTGCGATCATCGATCATCCAGTTCGAGCAGACGCAGCGGCGTTACGACCGCTTCCGCGACGAGGTCGTCGTCTCGGTGCGCTCGTCGCTCCGCGGCATCGACCTGGCGCGGTTCCAGCTCCAGCTTGCCGAGCAGCAGGTGCAGATCACCGAGCAGCGGCTCCAGGAACAGCTCCTCAAGGCCGACGAGCTCGATACGCGCAAGCGCCTGGAAGCCGAGGACGACCTGCTCTCGGCGCGCAACAACCGCGACCAGGCGATGAACGACCTGCGCACGGCGGTGCTGAACTATCTGCTGCAGAGCGATCAGCTCCGCGTGGCCAGGGACGGGACGATCCAGCCCCTGCCCGGGATGACCGCCGCGCCGATGGACACCAGCTCGCCCGCGCCCGCGGACCCGGCTGAACCACCGGCCGGATCGCCCTGATCCAGCGCGATCGGCGCGTGGTAGGCGTATTCGTCGTGCCGGACCCAGCGATCACCGACCTGGACCGGGTGGCGGCCGCGTCCCTCGCGGATGAATCCCGCCCGGATGGCGAGCGCGATGCTCGCGTCGTTGGCGGGATCGATCGACGCGACGACCTTGTGAAGCCCGAGCCCATCGGGCAGGTCCGCGATGGCGTGCGCCAGCGCGGCCGAGACGATCTCAACGCCGAACCCGCGGCAGGTGGCGTCGGCGCTCACCCACCAGTGCATGCAGCCCTCCATGACGAGCCCGCGCTGCAGGGCGTAGATCGCGCACCCGCCGACGATCCGACCCGAGGGTGTCACGCCGATCCGCCGCCAGGCCGAGCGCGTCGCGTCGCCGTTGTCGGCAAGATACAGGGCCCGTTCGAACGCCTGGGCTGAGGACTCGGCCGGGTTTTGGAGCGGCATCCATTGCTCGAGGTGGTCGCGGCTGATCTCCAGCACGCGGCAGAACTCGTCCCGGTCGGACTCGACCGGTGCGCGCAGCCGCAGCCTCGGCGTCCGCAGGTCGTCGCCGGCGGCCGGGGCGCGCTCGGCCGTTCCGCGTGCGACGGTTGCGCGGTGCATGTCGGGCCTGACACCTGCGAGCACCGTGACCGCTGGCGCGTCGGTGCGAGTCGTGCGGGCCGTGACGTCTGGAGAAGCGAGTAAAGTCACGGCGTTGTTATCGACCGCGGCGGGGTCCGACTTTGGCACGCGTGACGGAAGTGAAGACCGAGCCGGACCAGGACGGAATCCCGGAACCGGTTACCGGACCTGGTCCGCGGGCTTTCGACCTTCCGCCAGGGCCATCGAGAACCACACCGCGGCGTCATCCCGCCGCAGGAACTCGTTCAGCCCGTGGATCGCGCGGTCGAAGGTCGCGGCGTCGGTGAGGGTGTGGTCGAGGATCGCCATTCGGGCACCCTCCAGGATCCGGATCATGTTGCGGACGATGGGCTCGAACTCGTCGTTGCCGCTGCAGGCTCCGAACCAGACCCAGGTGTTGCGGACAGGGTCCGCGCCGGCTTCCTTGAGCAGGGAAACCAGGCGTCTTCCGATGAAAGGGTCGCGGCCGAGCCGGTCGTAGAGGCGGATGTAGGCCGACCACGCCTCGTGCACGCCGGGCGGCACCGGATGGAGCCGCAGGACGTCGTGGTCGTCGTCGGCCAGCACGATTCGCCCGCCCGGGCGCACCGCGGCGACCATCGCCCGCACGACCGCGAGCGGGTTGGTGACGTGCTCGAGCACGAAGCGGGCGTGGGCAAGATCGAACGTCCCGATCTCGGCAGGCGCAAGTGGCGGGTTCGCGGCATCCCCGCGGCGGAACTCGACGAGGTGCTCCTCGGCGGCGGCCCGGGCCTGTCGCGACGCTTCCTCGATCTGGTCGGGGCTGAATTCCACGCCGACGACACGGGCGCCCGTCGCACGGGCGATGGCTCGGCTCAACTGGCCCAGTCCGCTCCCCAGGTCGAGGACACAATCGCCGGGTTCGGGCCTGATCTCCGCCAGGCAGCGAGCGTTCAGCAGATCGTTGAGGCGGCTGAGCCGCCCCTGCTCGTCGGGGTCGGTGCCGTGGATATAGATGGTGGCGTCGGCCGATGGCGTCGGGCTGGCGGATGTCATGCGGGTCTGCTCACCGCGTGCAGGGCGGCCGCTCCCACCGGACGGCCCCCTGCACGATGGCAACAGTACTCGGCGCCGCGGCCCGGGGTTCAGCAGCCTGCCTCGAATGCCCGGACGAAGGCGTCGAAGTCGTCGGTATCGACGAAGCCCGATCCGTCGAAGTCGGCGTTGTCGGTGCCGGCCTCGAATGCCCGGACGAAGGCGTCGAAGTCGTCGGTATCGACGAAGCCCGACCCGTCGAAGTCGGCCGGGCAATCGCATTCATCGGGGATGCCGTTGAGGTTGGCGTCCAGGCTGCTGCCCATGGCGATATCGATGGCGTCGGGCCGGAAGTTGCCGTTGCAGTCGCGATTCCCGAACGCCAGGTCGATCGCCTGCAGCACGTCGGGGCGCGGACCGATGTGCTGCGACGCGGGGAAGATCCCCGATTGCTGCGGCGACCCCGTCAGGACCAGGTAGTCCCGCACCTGCTGGGGCGAGAGGGGAAGACCGGTGATCTGCTCGTACACCGACAGGAGCGCGACGCACGCCGACGCCACAATCGGGGACGCGCTGCTGGTGCCGTTGAAGGTGGCGGTGAACCAGAGGTTCACGCCCTCGAAACTGTACAGGCTGCCGTACCCGCTGGTCGTCACCGACTCGCCCCAGCCTTGGAGGTCCACCGTCGCGCCGTAGCAGGAGAACCACAGCCGTGAGCGATCGACCGTCGATCCACCGAAGGCCGCCGGGGCGGCGCCGGCGCCGACGATGATGGCGCCCGAGTCGTTGGGCAGCAGGAATGGGTAGTGGCCTCCGTGTCCGGTCGAGTAGAGCGGGCCGTCGAGATTCTCGCCGCCGTTGCCCGCGGCCTCAACGACGATGCGGCCGATACCGACGGCCTGCTTGATGGCGCCGTAAACGGGCGGATCCCACTCGCAGGGCACGTAGTTGCCGCCGTTGGGACCGAACGTCTGCTGCTCGATCAGGATCACGTCACCGGGGAGGAGCCCGGCGGCGGCCGTGGTGATCGCCGATGCGACGTTGTAGCCCGCCGCCGTGTTCGCCGCCGCGGTGCGGAACGAGGCTCCGAACACAGCCCCGATGGTTCCCCAGCCGTTGTTCACCGATCCCATCTCGCCGAGTACCGCCGTTCCGTGGTTGTTGTCGTTGAACGGATCGATGCCTGGCGGTCCGAGATGGATCACGGGCGGCAGGTCCATGTGCGCGTAGTTCCACGAGTACTCCACGTCGCAGACGGTGACGTGCACACCGGTGCCGCCCGGCCAGGTGCTGCAGATGATCGCTCCAATGCCGATGGGCGCCGGGTGGAGGTACCCCTGGAACGGAGAGAAGTCCGGTGGCACCGGCGGCGGCGCCGGCTTCACCACCGGCAACGCGTACTCAATCTCGGCCAGCGCCCGCAGCTGGTCGATCGCCGACTCCAGATCGGTCCCGGGCATGAGGATCGCCGTGAAGGTCAGGCGCAGGTCGGGCAGCGGAGTGCCCCAGTACACCTGCGCCTGCTGGCGCTGGGCTTCGAGTTGCGCATCGGAGATGGCGTGCAGACGCGACCAGAATGCGATCGAGCCGGCGATCGGGGCCTGTTTCATCCCGGCCGGATCGCGCGGGTCAACCAGGGTCTTCAGACCGCCGTCGCGGGAGACAAGCTGCCCGTTCACGGCGGTCACATCCGAACCCTCGACGAACTTGACGATGACCCGATCGGGCTCGACGTGGCCGGAGTACGCCGCGATCGCCGTCCGAGCGGGCTCGTTCGCCTGCGCCAGCGCCGGGACGGCGGCAAGCCCGCAGACCATGACGAGACTGACCACGCGACATGTGCTTTTCATGGATGGAACCTCCCCTCAAAGGTCCCCCCCATCGGGTCTGTGCGCACCGGCCCGGCGGCTGGTTCCGCCGATGCGGACAGCCGGGGACAACTTCCCGTCACCGGGTCCCGGGGGATCCGGCGGCTGCGTCGCCCCGGGGCGTTGTCCGTTAGCACCCCGCCTCGAACGCGATGACGAACGCCGTGAAGTCGTCGGTGTCCACAAAGCCGGTGCCGTCGAAGTCGGCGTCGTCGGTTCCGTCCTCGAATGCCAGGACGAACGCGGTGAAATCGTCCGTGTCCACGAAGCCGGTGCAGTCAAAGTCCGCCGCACACCCCGTGATGACCGCGCTCAGGCTCGACGATTCGCCGCACGAACCGCTCACCACGCAGTGGTACTCCCCGTCATCCCACGGCTGGATGTAGGGGAACTCGAGCGTCCGGGTGATCGCGGAGGGGTTCGCCGTCGCCTCCACGGCCACGCCGTCGTGGTACCACTGGAACTCGTGCGGACCGTCGGCGCCGACGTGAACGGTCAGCGACCGCGAACGGCCTCCGCATCCATCGATCTGCGCCGGCGTGACCGGCAGCAGCGGCGCAGAGAAATCGATGCGGGTCGCGCTGCCCGTGATCACGCCGTTCTGACCGTGCACAAGGTCGATGGCCGGCCCCGACGATTCATCGAAGTTCCACAGCGCGACAAGGCCCGGTTCCTGGCCGGTCAGCGGAACACCGGCGTTGGCGGCGATCTGTGCCGCGGAACGGGCGACGTTCCAGATCCGGACCTCGTCGACCGCGCCGGGCAGGAAGAACCCGTCGTAATTCACGTGGCGGCCGATGGCGACCGCGCCTCCCTGGACGTTGAGACCGGTCGTGATCGGTGCGCTCCACCGCTCCTGGCCGTCGACATACAACCGCTCGGTGACCCCGTCCCAGGTCGTGGCGACATGCATCCACGTACGCAGGGGCGCCGAGATGGTGGTGTCGCGATCGGGCAACCAGTGCGTGAGCCACAGGTTTCCGTTGACCACGGCCATCATCTGGATCATGTGCGGGCCCTCGGCGCCGCGCGCCAGCATGATCCCGTTGTAGATCTGGCCGTTCGCGGGGTAGTTCCCGTACGCGTCGAGCCAGACCCACATCTCCACGGTATAGGCCGCATTGCCCAGCGGCAGGTACGCGGCGGCCGGGATGAACACGCAACCGGTCGCACCATTGAACCAGACCGCCCGCTCGAAGGCCGGTCCACGGCAGACGCCCGAGGCGCTGGCGCAGGCGCCAACGCCCGCAAGCACGAGCAGTGCCTGCACACACGTCGCACGCATAGTGCACCTCCGTTTAAGTCTACATCCGCAGCGGCCGGCCGCAACGCAAATACGAGGAAGCGCGGCACGGGAACGCGGCCACGCCGGCCGCGCGTGATCGGCCGCTCGCCCGGTCGGCGATGCTCACAAAGTACGATCGGGTCGTTAGCACCCCGCTTCGAACGCGAGCACGAACGCCGTGAAGTCGTCGGTATCGACGAACCCGGTGCCGTCGAAGTCGGCGTCGTCAGTCCCGGCCTCGAACGCGAGCACGAACGCGGTGAAATCGTCCGTGTCAACAAAGCCGGTGCAGTCGAAGTCCGCGCCGCACACGATCAGCTCTGCGCCGGCGCTCGTGACCGAATCGCACGCGTTGGTGATGATGCAGCGGTAGGAGGTTCTCGCCAGGTCCGGAAGCGTGTTTCCGGGCGTGGCGGCGACGGTGAGGAACCTCGTCGTCGCGCCCTCGATCGTGAAGCGGGGAAACTCCGCGTCCGAGATGTCGACCCAGTTGCCAGACCCGGCGGGCACCTCCGCCTGCCACTGGAAGGTCCCCGGGACCGTCCCGAGCCAGCCGACTGAGAACGTCACCGATCCGGCCGGGCAGCAGGAGGAATCCTGCGGCTGGGAGACCACCGTGGGATCAAACCCGGGGTAGAGCAGCGCGTTGCGCGTGTTGACCGTCCCGCACGCGTTGGTGATCTCGCAGTCGTACAAGGCCAGGTCCTGGACGTGCGGCGACGTGAGCGTGAGCGTCGCCGTCTGCGTGCCCGAGATCGTGGTTCCCCACGACGTGACACCGTCGATCATCGGGAACCCGCCGCGGCGCCAGCGGTAGGTTGCGCCGGCCGGTTCGGCGATCTCGACCGAGAGCTGCACCTGCGCCGCGCCCTGGCACACGGGCGTGCTCCGGGGCTGCGCGGTCACCCGCGGCAGACCGGGCAGGCTGAAGCCATCGAGCCCGCAGTACGCGCCGCCGCCGATGAGCACGTCGCCCGCCATCGCTCCGTGCTGGATGCTCCCCGCCGCTCGGAGCGTCTGCGGGAGCACGACCGGCGCCGAGGGATCGGCCGCGTCGATCAGCGTCACATCCCCGCTGATCACCTCGGAAGCGACCACGAGGCTGTCGGCGAGCACGACCCACGACAGGGCGCCCGCATCGATCCAACCGAGCACCGACGGGTTCGCCGGGTTTGTCACGTCCAGGAACTCGATCCGGCCGCTGGACTCGCTGGTCACGAGCAGGTCATCCTTGAGGTCCATCTGGATGTACCCGCCGTGCTGCGTCGCGGGGCCGGTGTGCACCAGCACGGGTGCCGCGGGATCGGCGATCTCGTACACGCGCAGCGCGTCCGAGCACAGCACCAGCGCGTGCTCGCCGGTCACCGCGATCTGCTCCGGAAACGGCACGTCCGTCACGCTCTTGCGCTTGACATCGGACGGGTCTGCGATCCTGTAGATCTCGAGGGTGTCGTTGTAGGTCAGCGTGTACGCGATATTGCCGGCAACGTCCAACGACCGCGCCACCTCGCGGAACGCGTCCTGCCCCAGCAGCACGGGCGCGGCGGGGTTGGAGATATCGTACGTCATCAGCTGGCCGTCGCCCGACAGCAGGTACGCCTTCGAACCCTCGACGTCGGCGTCGACGCCCGGCTCCGGGAACGTCAGCGTCGACGCCAGCACGGGCGCCGCCGGGCTGCTCACGTCGTACAGCACCATCGCGTTGAAGCCGTACTGCACGACCGTGTCGCCGGCGGTCAGCAAGGCGACCGATTCCGACGGCAGGTTCGCGCTGCCCGACAGGAAGACCGGGTCCGCCGTCAGGCTCACCGAGAACGTGTTGAGAACCGCCCCGAAGTGGCCGTGCACGCGGTCGGCGGACGGCGCCGCCACCACCTCGTACCCGACGGCGAAATCCGGCATCGGCTGCGGCGAGGCGGGGTTGGCGATCGACACCGAGTCGAGCCGCCAGTCCGGGTTCAGGAAGTACAGCACCGGCACCCCGCCGGCCTGGCCGAACTCGCAGTAAAGCCTCCGCAGGGGGTCGGTCAGCGCCGCCCCGGAGACCGTGCTCACCAGCGAGATCGCCGACGGGTTGGTCACGCTGTAGAACAGCACGTTGCCGCCGCTGATCACCGCGACCGTCCCAGGCCTCGCGTCCATCGCCCGGGCCGCCGCCGACGGAATCGCCTCCGAGTCGCGGGTCACCGGCGACGCCGGCGACGAGTAATCGACGGTGTACAGCGTGCCCGCCGAGCACGCGTACACGATGTTGTTGCGAGCCTCGAGCTCGCGCAGCGTCGCCGGCGTGAACGTGCTCAGGAACTGCGGCGACGCGGGATTCGCGACGTCGTACGTCCGGATGCCGCCGTTCCACAGGATGTGCAGGCGCCCGTTCGCGACCGCCAGGTCGTCCGCCGTCCCGCCCGCGATCGAGAACGCCTGCACCGGCACCGCCGGGTTGGTGATGTCGATGATCTCGACACCCCGCTCGCCCAGGGCCACGTACAGGTAATCGCCCGCCTTGTCGATCACCAGGGGATGACCGTCCAGCAGGTAGCTCGACACCTCGACGGGGTTCGCGGGGTCGCTCATCGACAGCGCCAGCAGCTCGTTCGGCGACCCGACGTAGAGCGTGGTATCGGTGGCGAGCATCGCCGTCGCCGACCCGCCATCGTGCCACAGGACCGATGTGCCGCACTGCGCCCGCGCGCCGGCCGACACTCCAGCCGCCACAAGACCGCACACGGCCCACCGCGTCGCGCCCAACACAACTCGTCTGGTCGGCATGCCTCACCCCTCTGCTGGCCCCGGTAGAACCCTTGGCAGGCGGACATGCTACCGCACAACACCATGAGTGCCAAGGGGTTAACTTGGAGCTCCATCAGTCCCGCTCGTGGGCCCCATAAAAAGCGGATCTTGATTCGATGTGCTGATGAGACCGCCGAACCCAGCCTTCGAAGGCCGGTGCTTCTCCGGGCACCCGGCAGGAATGCACCACCGCCTTCTGGCAGCGCCGAAGCACCGGCCCGCGTTGGCCAATGAAAAGGGCCCGGCGTGCGTGCCGGGCCCCGTGTACTTCTGTCGCGTCTTCAGCAGCCGATCTCGAACGCCCGCACGAACGCGTCGAAGTCGTCGGTATCCACGAATCCCGACTCGTCGAAGTCCGCGTGGTGCGTCCCGGCTTCGAACGCCTGGACAAACTTGTCGAAGTCATCGGTGTCGACGAAACCCGAGTAGTCGAAGTCCTGCGGGCAGGGCGGCACCGTGAGCCACGCCGCCTGCGTCAGGGTGCTCCCGCAGTCGTTGGTCACGATGCACGCGTACGACCCGAGCGTCTCCGGCAGGCAATCAACCTTCAGAATGGGCGAATCCTCGTCCGGGATGATCTGGTTCTCGAACCGCCACTGGTAGGAGAGTGGGCCGCCCGTGTCCGGGCCCGTCGCCTCCACGATGAAGGCCACGGCCTTGTCGTACTGACCGACGATGCTCGATGGCTGCAGCGTGATGGTCGGCGTGCCTTCCACTCCGCACACGGTTCCCTGCGTCACGGCGGCGATGAGCGCGGTCCCGATCATCTGGCCCGGCTCGTGGATCCATTCGTCACCGTTCCATCGCACCTTGTCGGCGTACACCTCGTACGCGATGACCTCGCTCTCGATGTCGCCCGGGGAGGGCAGGCCCTCGTCGTTGATGAGCGGGACCCCTACCTCGATCAGCACGGGATCGAGGTCGAGGAGATTGGCGCCCAGGATAAGCGGATCGTCGGGCATGAGCTGCTCAAGCCTGACTTCGCCGGCGGCGACCGTCTCGCGGCGCTGCACCCACATCGCCCGGCCGAACGTATCGGCGTTCAGCACGGTCTCGCGGACTTTCGGCCCGGCGGGCGTGTCGACGATCTCCGTCGTGATCATCGGCATCTCCAGCGGAGGCGGCGGCGCCTTGTACACCGGCTTCCACTGGAAGCGCTGCGCCGTGATGATCGACATGTCCTTGAGCGAGACGCCGAAGTGCTCGAGGCCGTGGATCGCGGTCGTGTGCTTGGGATGAGCGTACGTCACCCTGATACCGGTGTTGCCCGGGAGCGAGGTGATCGTCGGCGGTCCGTAATTGGGGTTGTAGTACGTGTGGTACACGTCCTCGGGATGCGCGCCCTCGAGTTCGATCTCGAATTCATCGCATTCATCCTCGGTCTCGTTGTAGACGTCGAAGTTGCCGAGCCCGCCGATGATGTTCGTACGGGCGAGCGCCTGTCCCGGCCAGGTCAGTACGAGCGCCGCGGCCCCGAGAACAAGCCCCTTCATCCATCGCCTCGAATCTCTGTACATGCGCAAGACTCCTTCGTAATGACACCGCGCCCGCCGGTGCGGCAAGCACGCCCGACCCTCAACGTCCCGCCGCGGTACGCACCGCGTCTGTGAAATCGATGTTCCGTTGCCCTGATGCCTTCTCTAACAGCCCGCCTCGAACGCCCGCACGAACGCGTCGAAGTCGTCGGTATCCACGAAGCCCGACCCGTCGAAGTCCGCGTCGTCGTCGCCGGCCTCGAAATCAGCGACGAATTCGGTGAAGTCCTCGAGATCGACAAAGCCCGAGCAGTCGTGATCGGCGCCGCACACCGCCAGCGTGGCGCCCACCGTGCTCGACCCGCAGTCGTTGGTCACCTCGCACTCATAGATCCCGGCGTCCTCGGACTCGACGCCCGTGAGCGTGAGGTTGGCGGTCGCCGAGCCACTGACCACCGCGTGACCTTCACTCGCTCCGTCGACAAGCGGCTCGCCGTTCCGCGACCATTGGTAGAACAGGGGTCCCGTCCCCGTCGCCGTCACGGCGAAGCCCGTGGCGCCGCCCGGGCAGGTCGCCGCGTCGAACGGCCCGGAAATCACGTCGGCCGGGTCGCAGCCCGATGTCAGGGTGAGCATCGCCCCCCCGCTGGAAGAGCCGCAGTCGTTGGTCACCTCGCACAGGTAGTACCCGGCATCGGCTTCCTGCACACCGACGAGCGACAGCCACGCCGTCGAGGACCCCGACACGACCGCGTGTCCCGCGGCCTGGCCATCGATCAGAATCTCGCCATCGCGCGACCACTGGTATGTCAGGGGCGCGGTTCCCGATGCCGCAACCGAGAACTCGGCGCTGCCGCCGATCCAGGTCGAGGAATCAACCGGGCCACCGACGATGGTCGCGGGGTCGCACGCCGGGACCACGGTCAGCGTTGCGCCAGTGCTGGTTGCGGACCCGCACTCGTTCCACACGTCGCAGGCGTAGAGGCCCTCGTCGGCGAACGTCACCTGCGGGATGGTGTACGTCGCCGCCGTCGCGCCCGTGATCACGGACCCGTCCTTGAACCACTGGTACTGCAGCGCCGAACCGGTCACAACCACCGTGAAGCTCGCGGGGCTTCCTTCCACCGCCGTCTGGTTCGAGGGCTGGCCATCGATGTGCGGCGCGACGCACCCCTGGGCCACGTACCACGTGGTGGACGCGCCGTTGCGGATGCCCCACCCAAAGAGCGTCTTCCCGTCGGCGCTCACGGACGCCTTGCGCAGATTCCATCCGGCGGTCGAGATGCCCCGCGCGTTGAGGTACGCCTCGATGTCCTGCGGACCGTCCGATGCCGTCCAGATCAACCCGCGCACCGACGACGCCGAGGCCCGGTAGTAGCCCGCGGCGATCGAACCGTTTCCGCTCACAGAACCGAGCACCGTTCCCAGCGTGCCGTACGAAATCTCCTGCATGCCGCCGGTTGCGGTCCAGCGGAACCCGCACGTGTTCTGCCCCGTCCCGTCGGCGCAGTATCCGACGACCACGGAACCGTCGGCACTGACCGCGCCGGGCACCGATTCCTCCTTGCCCGCGACCACCCCCAGGGATGTGACGGTTCCCGCCGCATCCCAGACGCACGCCGTCGGGTACACGAGCGCGGGCGCGTTGTTGTAGCAGTAACCCGCGATCAGGGTCGCGTCGTGATTGACCGTCAGCGCCAGCGAGTTGTTGCACCCCGCCAGTCGCTGACCGAACGGTGCCAGGCCGCCGGCGCTTGTCCACCGGAACGCGCGCTGCGACCCGTCGGCCAGGTACCCGTCTCCGACCACGATCGATCCGTCGAAGTTCGTTCCGAATGCAAATGAAGGCTTGCCCGGCGCCAGCGATCCGAGGCTCACCATCCCGGTCTGCGCGGTCCACCGGCTCGCCACGTCATAGGACGACCCGCTCACGCCCGTGACGACCAGGCCGTCGCCGCTGACGCGGTACCCGCTCGATCGCGTCATCCCGGGCGCCACGCCCAGCGAGACCAGCCCCGTGGCTTGCGTCCAGCGCCACGCTCGCGACTGACCGCCGCTGTCGCCGGTCCCCACCACCACCGTCCCGTCCGCGCTGCACTCGGATGCAAACGACCACGTCCCGCCGGGCAGGAGCCCCAGGTCCACGATCGCCTGGGCCCGAGCCATCGAAACAGACCCCGCGAGCGTCGCAACCCCGACGAACGCCACCAGCTCCGCCGCACGTGTACGCAGAAAACCGCCAGTCAGAACGTTCATCCGGTGTGACTCCCTGAAAGCAGGTCAGAAACTCGCGAACTCAAAGAACACACCCGCCGCGCGCCGCCGGCGGCGGGCTCCCTCGTGTCCTCGTTGCCTCTTGCCTTGCTGCCCTTGATGCCTCGATGCCTCGATGCCTTGTTGCCTTCCTTAGCACCCCGCCTCGAACGCCCGCACGAACGCGTCGAAGTCGTCGGTATCGACGAAGCCCGACCCGTCGAAGTCCGCGTTGTCGGTGCCGGCCTCGAACGCCCGGACGAACGCGTCGAAGTCCTCGGTGTCCACAAAGCCCGTGCAGTCAAAGTCGGCCGGGCACACCAGCAGCACCGCGCTGTTCGACACCACGTTCCCGCAGCTTCCGGTCACCACGCACCGCACCGCCAGCTCGATGCGATCGGACCTGAACTGCTCCATCGCCGTGAAGGTGGCGGTCGGCGAGGTCGCCCCCGAGACCGAGGCGATGCGCGTCGACCCGTGGTACAGGTCGCCGTCGGCCAGGTCCGACCACACGCCCGGATCAAGCTCCGCCTGCCAGAGGTGCTCGAGCGCCGCCTCACCCTCCGCGACCACGACGAAGCTCGCCGGCCCGGCCGGGCATGAGGCCGTCGATTCGGGCTGTGAGACGATCACCGGCGCGCCGGGCGTCGCCCACCGGGCCACGCCGGGTGACCACAGGCCGTCGGCGGTCGAGAACCCGCCTCCGGCGTACAGGTCGCCACCGGGCATCTGCGCGAGCCCGAGCACGTTGGGCGGGTTCTCCATGCCCAGCCCCATCGGGCCCCAGTTGGTCCCGTTCCAGCGCGCGATGCCGTTGATGTACTGGCCATCGGCGATCAGGAACGTCCCGCCCGCGACCACATCCCCGTTCTGCAGCGTGCGGATCGCCCACACCGGGCCGTTGATCCCTCCGGCCATGGCCGACCAGCCCGTCGTGAAGCTGTACCGCGCGATGCGGCTGGCGAACACCCCGACATACGTGAACAGGCCGCCGGCGAACACGTCGCCGTTCGAGGCTCGGCCGAGCGAGAGCACCGTGTTGTTCGGGACGCCCATGCCGGTCCAGGCGGATCCGTTCCAGTGCGCAATCTTGTTGGCGGGGACCGAGGTCGTGTAGGTGAACTGACCCCCCGCGACCAGCCGGTCGTCGTCCAGGGCCAGCAGCGTCCACACGGTGCTGTTCATCACGCCCATGGCGGACCACGAGGTGCCGTTCCACCGCGCAATGCGGTTCACGGCCGCGCCGCCCGCGTTCGAGAAGGAACCGCCGGCGACGACGTCGCCGCTGGTCAGCACCGCGACCGCCTGGACGGCGTTGTTCATGCCCGTCGAGAACGCCGACCACGCCGACCCGTCGAAGCGCGCGATGCGGTTGGCGGGCACGCCGCCCGCCTCGGTGAACGTGCCCGCGGCGACCAGCTCGCCCGTCTGCATGACCGCCAGCGAGTTCACCGTCCCGTTCACGCCGCCGCTCAGGTCGCTCCACGCCGTGCCGTCCCACGCCGCGATGTAACCCGCGGGCATCGAACCGACCTGCGTGAAGACGCCGCCGATGACGACCATCGGCACGAGCGGGCCCTCGCCGTCGCGGTCCCACGCGGTCACGCAGTACACGGCGGGATCCGCGCCGCCGACGCCATCGGTGGCGTACCACCGCGGGTCGCACTGTCCCCGCGCCGCGGACGCGGCAGCGCCGCACAGCAGGATGATCCCCGAAAGACGGGCGGCGGATCCGGCCCGGATGTTCAATGCGCGACCGCGGCTCGGAGAGGAGTTCGTTTTCATGGACAATTTCCTTCGAGGAAGACCCCGGCGAGGGATTACAGATAATCATATCCTATTTAAGGACTCTCACATGTGAAATCTGCGAATACGTGCAAAAACGACAGACGGGCCCTCTGCGGGCCCGTCCGGGGATTCACGGCTCAGTCGGGGGAAGCGGCCGGCTTACGACGCCTTGAAGCCCGCCTTGAACTTCGTGATCGCGTCGCTGAGCTTCTTCTCGAGGTCGTTGTCGAGCGCCTTCTTGGCGTTCAATTCGTCCCACAGCGGCTTGTTGATCGTGCGGAACGTGTCGAGGAGCTGCGTCTCGAACTGGCGGACGGCGGGGACCGGGACGTCGTCAAGGAAACCCTTGGTGCCCGCGTAGATCGAGATGACCTGGTCGACGACGTGGAAGGGCGTGTACTGGCCCTGCTTGAGAAGCTCGACCATGCGGCGGCCGCGGTCGAGCTGGCGCTGCGTGGCCTTGTCGAGCTCGGTGCCGAGCTGGGCGAAGGCCTCGAGCTCGCGCGCCGCGGCGAGGTCCAGCCGCAGCGAACCGGCGATCTTCTTCATCGCCTTCACCTGGGCGTTGCCACCCACGCGCGACACCGAGATGCCGACGTTGATGGCCGGGCGGACGCCGGAGAAGAAGAGCTCGGGCTCGAGGTAGATCTGGCCGTCGGTGATCGAGATCACGTTGGTCGGGATGTACGCCGAGACGTCGCCTTCCTGGGTCTCGATCACGGGCAGGGCCGTGAGCGAACCGGCGCCGTTCTCGTCGGAGAGCTTGGTCGCACGCTCGAGCAGGCGGCTGTGGAGATAGAACACGTCGCCGGGGTACGCCTCGCGGCCCGGCGGGCGGCGGAGCAGCAGCGAGAGCTGGCGGTAGGCGACGGCCTGCTTGGAGAGGTCGTCATAGATGCACAGGGCGTGCTTGGCGACGGGCGTACCCGTCTTGTTCTCCTTGCCCTGCCACATGAAGTACTCGCCCATCGAGCATCCCGAGTAGGGGGCGATGTACTGCATGGGGGCGGGGGCGGAGGACCCCGCGTTGACGACGATGGTGTAATCCATCGCGCCGTGCTTCTTGAGAGTTTCGACGATGCCCGCGACCGTTGATTCCTTCTGGCCGACGGCGACATAGATGCAGACCACCGCGTCCTTGGTGCCCCAGTACTGGCGCTGGTTGATGATGGTGTCCATCGCGACGATGGTCTTGCCGGTCTTGCGGTCGCCGATGATCAGCTCGCGCTGGCCGCGGCCGATCGGGATCATGGCGTCGACCGACTTGATGCCGGTCTGGAGAGGCTCGTGGACGGGCTGACGCTCGGCGATCCCCGGCGCGATGATGTCGACCTTGCGGAACTGCGTGGCGTTGATGGGACCGGCGTCGTCGAGCGGGCGGCCGAGGGGGTCGACCACGCGGCCGAGCATGACCTCGCCGACGGGGACCTCCAGCAGGCGGCCGGTCGCCTTGACCATGTCGCCTTCCTTGACCGACTTGTAGTCGCCGTAAATGACGGCGCCGACGGTGTCGAGCTCAAGGTTGAACACCTGGCCCATCACCGCGCCCTCGGAGGTCTGGAACTCCAGCAGCTCGCCCGCCATGGCCTTGGAGAGGCCGTAGATGCGGGCGATGCCGTCGCCGACCTCGACCACGCGGCCGACTTCCGAGACCTCAAGGTCAGCGGAGAACTGCTCGATTTCCTGGCGGATGACGCTGGCGATCTCGTCGGTCTTGATCTTCACGGAAGGCTCCCAAGGCTCGTTGCTCGAGGCGAGTGGACCGGGCCCCGCGTGGGTGGAAGACGGTGTGCCGGCGTCCGCCGGCCCGTAAGGGGCTCGGTCGGGACCGCAGGCCCGTTCCCTGCCACCCGCAGGGGGAGCAAGGATAGACCGGTGGACGGGGGATGTCTTGGATGGACGGGAGACGAGCGTCCCTGGCAATGGACCGGTTCTGAACGAAACAATCGGCACCGCCCGCCGGGAGTCCCACGCGATTGAGGCCGCTTCCCCAGCCATTTGAAGAGCTCGCCGCGGCGATCAGATCCGGCACGCTTCTGACGGCCGACCAGGCGGCGTTCCTGGTCTCGGAGACGCGCAAGCGGAAAAACGCCGTGGTGACCGAGTGTCGGGCGCTCAACTTCGCTTCGCATCGACTCAAGGCCACGATGACCGACGCGAAGGGGCTGACTTACCTCGTCATCATGACCCTCACCTTGGGTGTCGCGGCGTTACTGCTGGTTGGGTTCTGGTACCTGGCCGCGTTCGCAAGCATCGGCGCTCTGATGCTCTTTTCCGGTCGGATCACGTGGTACTACCGGAAGCGCGACTTGTGCCAGCACTGCAAGTATGACCTGACGAACACGCCGGCGGTATTCATCCCGCCGAACGGGCCATCCGTAGGCCCGCTGGCGTGCTCCGAGTGCGGAACGGTGTTCCCGCTGATCGCGCGATAGAGCGACCTCGTGTGCGAGGTGCCTCTCGCGGGAACGGAGGGCGCTGGAAACTGATTGCGTCGTGAACTGAACCCGCCAAAGGTGGCGGCGTCTCTTACAGCCTTCCCACGCCGACCGGCTGCGCGTACGCGTCGGCCGCGTCCGGGCTGATCCGCGTCGCAAACTCGTACGTCGTCATGTTCTTGATCGGCGGCGAGTAGATGTGGAGCGTGATCAGGTCCGTCCCCGGCGGCTGCATGTTCGCCACCTGGTGGATGTCCTCGTCCTCGGCTGCGCACACGTACCCCGGCGCCATGGGATTGGTCTGCACCGGGCAGATCAGCCCCGACGGCGTGCGCACGAAGCGGATCTCCGTCCCCGTGCCCTCGAGCACCTTGAACGCGCAGCTCGACCCATGGTGGTCGTGGATGGGCGTGAAGTCGCCCGATCGCCAGCACAGCGCCACAAGCTCGTACCACTGGGTCTTGCTCACCGTGTTGCGCTTGTAGCCCCGGGTACCGAACACGCAGCAGGCGTTGACGTCCTGGCGGCCGATCTCCGTCTGGCTCAGCAGCCGCTGGAGCACCGACAGATCCGCGCGGCCCGAGAGCGTGTCGAGGTAGTCGATGATCGGGGCCAGGCGCGGGAACCGCTCGCGAGCGGGCCGCTCATCAACCTCCGGACAGCCGGGCGTGGTATCGGTCGCCATGAGGAAAGAATACCTGACACCCCGCCCGCGAGGTAGCACAACCGCCCCGCAGCGGACGCCGGGCACCTGTTGCGAACGTCCCAGAGCGCGCGCATCGGCGGCCGGGCCGCGGCACAACGCCCGCGTGCCACCCTAGGATCGGGTCTCGTTCGGTGATCATGGGTTTTTAACGAGGACCTTGCCATGGCGGAGCCAGGGCCGGGCCGCGGGTCATCAAACGCATCCGCGGCGCCCACCAGCAGCGAAACCGGCATCGTGAACGGAATCCAGAGCATGATCGAGCCCAAGCCGGGATCGCGCTTCGAACCCTCGGGTGCCGCGGCGGCCGGTGACAAAGCCCCCGGCGGCGACCACCGGTACATCCGTGTCCGCGGGGCCCGCGAGCACAACCTCAAGAACATCGATCTCGCCATCCCGCGCGAGAAGCTCGTCGTCATGACCGGCCTCTCGGGGTCGGGCAAGAGCTCCCTGGCCTTCGACACCATCTTCGCCGAGGGCCAGCGCAAGTACATGGAGTCGCTCTCCGCGTACGCCCGGCAGTTCCTCGAGCAGCTCAAGAAGCCCGACGTCGACGAGGTCGAGGGCGTCCCACCGACCATCGCGATCGAGCAGCGTTCGGCCAGCGGCAACCCGCGCTCGACCGTCGCGACTACCACGGAGATCTACGACTACCTGCGCCTGCTGTACGCCCGCTGCGGCACGCCGTATTCCTGGTACCCCACCAAACTGAAGAAGGACGTCGTCGTCGAACGCTCGGGGGTGCCGATCAAGGCGACCACGAGCACGCAGATCGTCGATGCCGTGATGGCCGGGTCGGCCGGTTCGCGGCTCATGGTCCTCGCGCCGGTGGTCCGCGCCAAGAAGGGCTTCCACCGCGACGTGCTCGAGGACTTCAGTTCGCAGGGCTGGCAGCGGGCCCGGGTGAACGGCGAGATCGTCGAGATCCGCACGGTGCTCAAGGAGCCGGGCGAGAACCCGCTCAAGCTCGGCCGCTACGAGAAGCACACCGTGGAGGCCGTGGTCGACCGGCTGGCGATCGGCCCGGAAAACGCGTCCGACGTGCGCCAGCGCCTGGCCGAGAGCGTCGAGGCCGCGCTCAAGCTCGCCGACGGCGTCGTGGTGATCGCGACCGAGCTGGCGGGCGGCGGCTGGAAGGACGTTTCGTATTCGACGCGCTTCAGCGACCCGGACCACCCGGAGATCGCGCTCGAGGAGCTTGCGCCGCGTCTGTTCTCGTTCAACTCGCCGCAGGGCGCGTGCCCGACCTGCCACGGCCTGGGCACGCTGCTCGAGCTCGACGAGGCGACCGTGGTCCCCGACTCGACCAAGTCCCTGGGACAGGGCGCGATCGAGGCGTACGCGAAGAACGTGGCGGTCCGGGCGTGGTTCCACAAGCAGCTCAAGCGATTCTGCAAGCACTACGGCGTGAGCTTCGATGCGCCGCTGGATTCCTACACCAAGGAGAAGCGTCGCATCCTCCTGTACGGCGCGACGCCCGAGCAGGCCAAGGAGCACCGCTACGAATGGAAGGGCGTGATCCCCGAGCTCACCGAGTGGTGGGAGAAGACCGACAACCCGTCGGTGAAGGAGTGGCTGGGCAAGTTCATCACCGACAAGCCCTGCCAGACGTGCAGCGGCGACCGCCTGCGCATCGAGGCCCTGCACGTGCTGCTCAAGAGCTCGCACAAGGCCGACATGGAGAAGGGCCGCAGCGGGTCGGTCATCGGCCGCCCGACCGACGACGGCACGATGCTCAACATCGCCGAGCTCTCGCGGCTCAACATCCTCGACGCGATGGCGTATATCGAGGGCCTGGTGCTTTCGACCGAGCAGCGAGTGATCGCCGAGCCGATCCTCAAGGAGATCAACAACCGCCTGCGGTTCCTCACCGGCGTGGGGCTCGAGTACCTGTCGCTGGACCGCAAGACGGCGACGCTCTCGGGCGGCGAAGCCCAGCGCATCCGGCTGGCGTCGCAGGTCGGCAGCGGGCTGGTCGGCGCGTGCTACGTGCTCGACGAACCGACGATCGGCCTGCACCAGCGCGACAACGACCGCCTGGTGGCCACGCTGCGGCACCTGGCGGACATCGGGAACACGGTGCTCGTGGTCGAGCACGACGAGGACATGATCCGCGCGGCCGACCACGTGGTGGACATCGGCCCGGGCCCGGGCGTGCACGGCGGGCGCGTGGTGGCGCAGGGCACGGTCGCCGAGATCTGCGCCAACCCCGCGTCGCTCACCGGCGATTACCTCGCCGGGCGGCGGCGGATCGAGGTGCCCGAGCACCGACGGCCTGTCAGCGAAAAGAAGGCCATCACGATCAAGGGCGCCAGGGCCAACAACCTCAAGAACGTGGACGTCACGATCCCGCTCGGCGGGCTGGTGTGCGTCACCGGCGTCTCGGGGTCGGGCAAGAGCACGCTCGTCAACGACATCCTGCTCCGGGCCGCGCTCCAGCAGGTGGTCGGCACACGGACATCGCCCGCCGAGCACAGCAAGATCACCGGCCTTGGGCAGATCGGCCGGGTGATCGAGGTCGACCAGTCACCCATCGGCCGTACGCCGCGCTCAAACCCCGCGACGTACACGGGCATCTTCGACGACATCCGCAAGGTGTTCGTCCAGGCCAAGGAAGCCAAGATCCGCGGGTACAAGCCCGGGCGGTTCAGCTTCAACGTCTCGGCGCAGAACGGCGGCGGCCGCTGCGAGGCGTGCCAGGGCCAGGGGCTCAAGAAGATCGAGATGCACTTCCTGCCCGACGTGTACGTCGAGTGCGAGGTGTGCTCGGGCAAGCGGTACAACCGCGAGACGCTCGAGGTGAAGTACCGCGGGAAGAACATCTCCGATGTGCTCGACATGACGGTCGAGCAGGCCTGCTCGTTCTTCGAGAACCACCCCAAGATCGTGCGGTACGTCCAGTGCCTGCGGGACGTGGGGCTTGACTACATCACGCTCGGCCAGCCGAGCACGACGCTTTCGGGCGGCGAGGCGCAACGCATCAAGCTGGCGACGGAGCTGGGCAAGGTCGCGGGCGGCGGCGGCGACGACGCCAAGGGCCAGAAGGACGATGACGAGGGCGAGGCGCCCGAGCAGGACGAGGAGTTCAAGCGCCGAGCGGCGCTCATGGCCCGGCGCACGGTCTCGGCCGGCGGAACGCTGTACATCCTCGATGAACCGACGACAGGCCTGCACTTCGAGGACATCCGCAAGCTGTGCGAGGTGCTCGACCGCCTCGCCGACGCGGGGAGCACGCTCGTGGTCATCGAGCACAACCTCGACGTCATCAAGCGAGCCGACTGGCTCATCGACCTGGGCCCCGAGGGCGGCGACGGCGGCGGCAGGGTGATCGCCAAGGGCACACCCGAGCAGGTGGCCAGGGCGGCGGGGAGCCACACGGGCAAGTACCTGAAGAGACTCTTGAAGTAGAAGGCGCCGAGGCATCGAGCATGTCAATCATCTCGCGGCCTTGATCTGCTCGTACGCCTCTTCGGCGGGGCCGAGGAGCTCGCTCCGCGACGCGAGGCGCTGCAACGCTTCGCCTTTCCTGCCGTTGACCGTGAGCACGTACGCCACCAGCGCATCGTGGCTCGGGTAGCGGATCCAGTAGCTCTCGTTCTGCCACCGCCGGCCGCCCGCGAGCATGAGCGTCGCGGCTTCCTCGTAGCGCTTCTTCTCGAAGGCGACCTCCGCGGCCTTGGCGGCGAGCCGTCCGACGCGTGTCCAGAAGATCTCGAATTCGCCGCCTTGGGAGAGCTGGCCCTCGACGGCCTGGATCATGTCGAGCACCGCGCCCGCGTACGCCGTCGCGTCCTCGCCCTTGTCGAGCTTGTTGAACGCGTGCGTGAGGGCGTCGTCGACCGTGATCTGGTCGGCCTTGAACGCGGCGATCAGCCCGGAGGCGGCGTTGACGCGGCTGGTCGCGGCCGCCTGGGCGTAGGCATCAAGCTGGACGGCCGGGTCCTGCGGGGCGCAGCCGGACGGAGCGAGCGCGAGGATCGCCGAGCACAGGATTCCGAGGGTGGTCCGACAGCCGCGTGGGGTCATGTCTGCTGGTACCGCTTTGGCCGCCGCAGGTTTCGAAATCGTTGTCGCTCCCGACGCTGGCCGCACTAACGGCGAGGAGGGGCCGTCTCGTGCCTGGCAAGCCCCGTCACCTGCTCAATGATCTCGCGATCGTTCTTGCATCGCGGGCACTTGTGCTGGCCGCCGAGCTTACCCTTGGACTGCATCCATTTGTGGAACGAGCCCGAGGGGAGCACCGTGATGGTCGGCGCGGTCATGCCCAGGTCGCCGGTGCGCTTGGTGGTGTAATCGACGTTCTGTTCCTTGAGCGCCGCGTCGAACGCCTCGCGGAACGCGGTGATCGCCGCGGGAGCATCGGCACCGGGCGCGTCGCCGGGCTTGCCCTCGATCTCGACCGCGAGCTCGAGCCCGGCCCGGCTGCCCCCGGTCGGGTACACCGGCGCCGCCGTGAACTCCCCCACCACCAGCGAGGCGGCCATCGCGGCCTTGGCGACCGCGTTCTCGATATGCTCGACGATCAGGTTCTCGCCGAAGGCGTTGATGAAGTGCCGGTGCCGCCCCACGATCCGCAGCCGCGGCGGGCCGTCGCCGCCGACGCCCTCGCCGGAACCATCCATCCGCCCGGGCACCGCGTCGAATTCGACCACGTCGCCCAGGACGTACCGCCACAGCCCCGCGCACGTCGAGAGCACGACCACGTACTTCTGGCCCTTCTCGACGGTGTCGCACGTGAACGCCCGGGCATCGGGGCGGTCGACCTCTTCGAGCGGCACGAACTCGTGGAACAGGCCGATGTCGGTGTTGAGCCGCAGCGACGGCGATCCCTTCTCATCCTGGATCGCCACGAAGCCTTCGGACGCGGGGTACAGCTCCAGCCGAGCCGGCAAGTCCGGCCCGTCGGTGCGCCCGCTGAAGATCGCTCGCACCCGCGGGTCGAAGGGCGCGTACTTCACGCCGCCGTGGATGAACACCGAGAAGTTGGACCACACGTCGCGGATCGTCTGCACGCGCCGGCCGTCGTCCCGGGCCATCTGCATGACGCGTTCCATCAGCACCAGGCCCCACGAGCACATGCCGCTGATCACGCGCACGTCCTCGTTGAGGCACCGCCGGGCCATCGCCTCGATCTTGCTCGGCCAGTGGCTCATCAGCGCGATCCTGGCGCCGGGGAGGTACACCTCGCTCAGCGGCCAGCGGATCAGCGGCGTGACGATCCCCGAGAGATCGCCGGTGCGCACCCCGTGCTCGTTCTGTTCAAGGTTGGTTGAGCCCCCCAGGAAGAGGATCTTGCCGGCCGTGGCCCAGTTGAGGGGCACGCCGAACCGCGCGAGGTTGGCGAAGATGTCCAGGGATGCCCGGAAGTTCGATCGCAGCATCTCCCTGGAGACGGGGATGTACTTGTCGCCGGCGGTAGTGCCGCTGGTCTGGGCGAAATCGCGGACCAGGCCCGGCCACAGCACGTCGGTCTCGCCGTGCTCGCGCATCCGAGCGATCTCGGACCGGTAGGCGTACCAGTCGGCGATCGGGACCTGGTCGCGGTAGGCGGCGACGATGTCGGCGTCGCCGCGGCGCGCGATCGCGGCGAACTGCTTCTTGGTGCCGATCTCCGTCTCGGCGGCGGTGCGCAGGAGCGACCGGAGCTGGCGGCGCTGGATCCGCCCGGCATGGCGCTGCCAATACCCCGCGTCGTTCAGCAGGCGGATGCGGCGGGACAGGTACGCGCGAAGGCCCGTGCCGACCAGCGACGTCCAGCGGGAGTTCGAACCGGGAAGATCGATGGGTGCGGGCATGACCGTGGATTGTTGGTCGCCGCTCCCGACCGGGCATCTACTGTCTGGAATGCCCGGCCCGGCGATTGTGCTCGCGATCGAGACCTCGAACCCCTCCGCGTGGGAGTTATCGGTGCCGGTGCGCCCGGGGGTCGCCGTGGTGGAGATGGCGCGGCCCGGAACGCACGCGACGCCGGCGATCGCAACCGCCCCGTCGCGCGTGCTCGCGGTCGAGGAAATCGATCCGTCTAGGCCGCACGATGACGACCTGGTGCCCGCCATCCACCGGGCCGTCCGAGCCGCGGGCCTCACGCCCGCCGGCCTGAACCGGATCGCGGTGTCCTCCGGGCCGGGCGGGTTCACGGCGGTGCGCATGGCGGTGACCGCGGCCAAGACGATCGCGGACGTGGTCGGGATCGACCTGGTGCTTGTTCCGTCGGCAACGTCCGCGGCCGCCGCCGCGGTCGGCCTTGGGCGCACACCCCGAGCCGTTCACGAACCCTTCCTGGTGGCGATCGCCTCGAAGGATCAGACCGCGTGGGCCGCCGAGTTTGACGAGCACGGCACGCCCGCGGGCCAGCCGCGACTGATCTCCGCCGCCGACCTTGGCGGCTGTTCCTGCCGGGTGCTCATAGCGGACCGCTTCCTGCCGGATTCGGTGCGCGAGGCGGCTCGCAGCGGCGGCTGGCGTGTCATTGTGCCGGTCTTTGATGCGGTCGCGTGCGCCGCCGCCTCGGCATGGTTTGGGGCGACCGACCCCCTGGCGGCGGTCCCGCTCTACCCACGACCGCCCGAAGCCGTGCGCAAGTGGGACGAGGTGCAGGCTCGCAAGGCGCTGGGCGAGCCGCCCGGGTAGTTTCCTTCCGCCGGCGCGCCAGTCGCGTGCCGAGCCAACGATTGAACCTGCCGCTCGTGACGTCACCGAACCCCACTCCAGCTTCGACCCCGGGCACACGCGACCGATCCGCAACGGTCGGCGCGGCACCATGGAAAAGGGCCGCGTTCGGCGCGGGGATCGTCCACGCGCTGCTGATGACCCTTGCGTTTGATCCCGTCGGCCTGTGGCCCGCAGCGCTTTTCGCAGTGGCGCCGCTGGCGTGGCTGGGCTTCAGCGGCCGGCTCTCTCGCGTGCGGTGGTGGAAAGTCCTCGCGGTGGTGACGGCGGGCATCCTCCCTTTCCATCTGTTCCAGCAGGCGTGGATCATCGATGTCAGCCCCATCGGCTACCCGCTTCTGGCGGCGTACGTCGCGGTGTTCAGCGCCGCGTTCGTGCTGCTATGTGCCCGAGTCGCCGGCCGCGTGCCGCGCTGGTGGCTCCCGCTCGCCTCGGGCGTGCTCTGGTCGGCGGTCGAGGTGTTCCGCGGCGACGTGCTCTTCAAGGGCTACGGCTGGTTCAACGTCGCCCACCCGGTTGTCGATTGGCCGTGGGCCGCGGCCCCGGCGGCGGTCACCGGGCAGTACGGCGTCACGCTGCTGGTTGCAACCGTCGGTGCGTGCATCGCGGCGGCAGTTCATCGGCCGCGGCTGATGGCACGCTGGGCGACGATCCTCGCGGGCGTGCTCGGCGTGTGGGCTGGTCTTGCTGCGATTGGGGCCGCCCAGCCGACGGCGAACGGTCCCACGCTCCGCGTCGGCGTCGTGCAGACCAACCTGCCGCAGAGCAACAAGCAGGCGCCGACGTTCGAATCGACGTTGAACCTGTGGAACAGCCTCAGAACACTGACGCTCGAGGCGGCGGACGCAGCGCCGCCCGCGGACATCATCGTCTGGCCGGAGACCATGAAGCCCGGGCTGGCGCTCGATGCCGAATCCGTCGCCGCCGAGCGCCGGGCGCAGATCGCGATATTCCCGAGCAAGGACGCCGCCGACCGCACGCCGCTGCTGACCGCGAGTTTCGCCGGCGCCACCGTCGATCTTCAGAGCGCGACGGGCATCCCCCTGCTCGTGGGAGAGGACGCCTACGACGGCCTGCGCTTCGAAACCAAGCCGTCCGGGTCGATCAGCGTCGATTACCGGCATCGGTACAACAGCGCGTTCCTCGTGCGGGACGGCGCGGTGCAGCCGGCCAGGTACGACAAGGTCCGCCTCACGCCCTTCGGCGAGGAGATGCCCTACATCTCGGCGTGGCCCTGGCTCGAGCGCCAGCTCCTGGACCTGGCCGCTCGCGGCATGAAGCTCGACCTGTCCGCGGGCAGTTCGCTGACGGTTTTCAACGTGCCCATGGCGTCGGGCGGCGAGGCTCGATTGGTCACACCGATCTGCTTCGAGGCGACCGAGTGGGACCTGTGCCGGCGCATGATCTTTGACGGTTCGACCCGACGGGCCGATGTGCTCGTCAACATGACCAACGACGGGTGGTTCGGGTGGTGGCGCGGGGGCAGGCTCCAGCACCTCCAGATCGCCCGCTGGCGCTGCATCGAGCTCGCCACACCGATGATCCGAGCCGCGAATACGGGCATCTCCTGCTCGATCGACGCCCGGGGCAAGGTCACCAGGATCGCCGCCGGTCCCCAGTCCACCGATTGGAATCAGCCCGGCGTGCTGATCGCCGATGTCACCCCCGGTCACGGGGCCACGCTGATGGCAAGGGGCGGATGGATCACCGGCTGGGCCGTGCTCGGCGCCGGGCTCGTGATGTTGATGGTCCCGCTCATCCCGCGCCGGTCGGCGGACCGAACAACACTCACAACCGGGGCGTAGACTGCCCCACACGACGAGTCGGGATCAGGCGGCCGGTCGCCGCGGAGGATCAGCATGGGTCTTGCGAGCATGTCGCGGCGGACGATGGGCTTGTGCGTCGGATTGGTTGCCTGCGGAACGTTCACCGCGACGATACTGACGGGCTGCGGCGATAACGCCGGCAAGGCCAGGCCCAGCACGACGGGTTCTTCTCCCGCCCAACAACCCCCCGCCGATCGTGCCGTCGCCGCGGTTGATCGGCCGGCCTACACCGACGACTTCTCCACCGCCGTCGTCCGCTCGGCGCTTCGCGAGCAGGCGATCGAGACGCTCCTGGCGGGTGGCCGCAGCCGCGATCCTTCGATCCGAGCCAACGCGGCCGAGGCGGCCCAGCTCGCTCCGCAGCGGCTCGAAAGCCTGATCGCCGCCGCGCTGAAGGATGACAACCTGGGGGTCCGGGCCGTCGGGGCGGTCTCCGTTGGAAAGGCCAAGCTGCGGAGCCTGGCCCCCGCCCTTCGCCCGCTGATGTCCGATTCGTCGCCCTTCGTCCGGTCGTCCGCGCTCTTCGGCCTCCAGTGCTGCGGCGAGACGGTCGACCTGACGCCCCTCTCCACGTTCCTCCTCGACGATCCCTCCCCCAAGGTGCGCTCGCACGCCGCGTACCTCCTCGGCGAGCTGGGGGACAAATCCGCCATCCCGATGATCAAGACCGCGGCGAAGAAGCCGATGCCCCGGGCCTCCGAAGCCGATGTCCGACTGATGCAACTTCAGTTCGCCGAAGCACTTGTCAAGCTCGGCGACGAAGGCCAGATCCACAGCATCCGGGCCGCGCTCTATCCCTCGCGCGTCGAAGAGCTTGAAGCAACCGCCCTCGCCGTCCAGGTCATCGGGACGCTCAAGGACCGGGGAGCCTCCGACCAGCTCATTTACCTCTCCGCCAAGGAAGACGACGCCGGCAACCCGATGCCCGCCGAGATCCGCCTGGGGATCGCGTCCTCGCTCGCCCAGATCGGCAACAAGCGGGGCAATTTCATCGCCGAGCAGTACTGGAAGGACCCCAACCCGGTCCTCCGCGCCCAGGCGGCGTCGGTCTTTGGCTTCACCGGCCAGACCGACAGCCTGCCCTACCTCAAGTGGTACCTGACCAGCGACCAGTCCGAGCAGGTCCGGGTTTCGGCGGCCGCCGGGGTGCTCCGAGCCGTCGGCGGAACCCGGTAAGATCGGGCCCGAGAGGGCCACGAAAGCCCGGCTCCAGATCCACCCTTGTGCGGCGCAACCGCCCAGGATTGACAGCCGGACGGAGAGTCAGTATCAATGGTGATTCCGGGTCGGGACGGTTTCACACCGCCGTGCGGGCGGCGTATCGTTCCGACCGGTACCCTTCGTGGGAAGTGCGGACTCTGATCGGTGCGTAGCCGCCTTTGGGGTGGAGTCCGCGGCCGAATTGTTTCGCCGGGAAGAGGTTGGATCCGGCCGCTCGAAAAGCGACCGACGCTCGCGGCTCCGTCGGGGTACTCCGACAGGGCAGGACGGGCTCGACCAGGTACGAGGAGTCGAACGTGCACATCCTGACCAAGGTTTTGATGGTGTTCGCCGCCGTTCTGGCGATCTTCCTCTCGGCCCTCACGATCGCGTACTCCGCCAACACCGACAAGATCGTCGCCGACTTCGCCCAGACCCAGGCCCAGGCCGAAGCCACCAAGGCCTCCGCCGCCGTCCAGGTCGCCCAGGCGTCCGACGAGCAGGCCCGGCTGAAGTCCGAGCTCGCCCAGGCCGACCGCCGCTCCGCCGAGGTCCGCGCCCAGGTCAACGACCTCCAGCGCGAGAACTCCGAGCTGCGCGACGCCAAGGCCCGCGCCGAGGCACGCTTCGACTCGATCGAGGGCGAGAAGCGCGTCCTCACCGAGACCGCCAACACCCAGGCCAAGCTCCTCGACAGCTACCGCGGCGAGGTGAACAAGCTCCTGGCCAGCGAACTGGCGTTCCGCAAGCGCGAGCTCGAGCTCGACGAGCGCATCAGCGAGCTCGAGAGCCAGCGCGAAGTCCTCCAGGCCAACGTCCGGGCGCTCCAGGAGCAGCTCACCGAGTCGCGCATGGCCCAGGGCGGCCCCGGCTCGGGCACGCTCGCGGTCTCGACCACGGGCATGCGGGCCGGCGAACCCTTCCAGCTCTCGGGCCCGATCATCCGCACCAAGATCGACCGCGTGACCACCGACACGGCGACCGGCGCTCTGCTGGCGCAGATCCCCGTCGGCACCACCGGCACCGTCCGCCCCAACGCCAAGCTGTTCATCGTCCGCGACGGGACCTTCCTCGCGAACCTGATCATCGTCCAGGCCGACCTCAACTGGGCCGTCGGGCGCATCGAGAAGCTCGGCCAGGAAGTCGAGATCCGCCCGGGCGACGAGGTCTACAGCCGCCTGACCAACTGAGATTGACCAGGAACCCCGGGGGCGACCCGAGCGGGTGCTCGGGCCGCGGGAAGCACATCGCAAGACTTGAGCCCTCGAGCACGCTCGACCGGGCCATCTGAAGGGATCGACGGCGATGACGCAGTTCAAGATGCAGATGCCCGGCGGACGTGCTCGGCGTGCGGCGAGCCCCGATGTCTACACGGCGCTGGCCTTCGCCGCCGTCGCCTTCCTGATCGCCGCGTGCGTGATCATGTGGCAGGCCGCGATGAAGGTGGCCCCCACCGATTCGGGCCATCCCTTCGTCATGCAGTCGTCCGGCGACATCAAGCTCCCGGCGCCCAAGTAAGCCCGCCGCTCACAAGCAAGCGATTGCCACGCGGCCGGTCATGCACCGGCCGCGGTTGTTTTTGGCTCGCACATGCCGGCCACTGGAGCGCCGGCTGAGCAGCTCGTCTCGAACGTCACGGGGGACGGCAGCGCGGGCGGGAGGCCGGACCTGGATCAACCGCGGCGGGTAACACCATCCTTGTCGTGAACGCGGCCACCGCGGGGGCGGTTTCAGGAAATAGCGGCGGCACGGCGCCAGGCTCGGCTGACCCCAACGCCAACTTCACGTATTAAGGATGAGCTTCCAGGTCGAGCCGGCGTGAGCCGTCGTCGCGTGCAGCCCTGCAGCGCCGCCCGGGCATCGGGATGCCGGTCACGCGTGAGTCAGCTCCCCGCACACCTCCACCCTGCATCCCGAGCGTCGGGCTGCCGGGCCCGGTCGGGTCGGGTCGGGTAACGTCGGGTCGGGTCTGGTGAGGTCGGGCCGCGGAACGCCCGAGGCCATCTGCTGCATGAAGGGCGCGGTCGGGCCGGCTCGCGCGGCAACCCCTGGCCGGGCGGACGACCCCGAACGTGCCCGGCAATCCCGCACAGAACGGGCCGAACGGACCGCGACGGTCGACCTGGACAGGGTGTGCCGGGCGGGAGGGCACGTCGCCGGAAAGGCCGGCGGCAAGTGCTCGGGAGCACTTGAATCGTGCCGTGAGCCGACTACATTTCTGGGCTCTGCCGGGACCCGCGGGCGGGTGGCCCGACCGGCGAATGATTTGGCTGATGTTTGGGGCGGTAGCTCAATTGGTTAGAGTACCGGACTGTCGATCCGGTGGTTGCGGGTTCGAGTCCCGTCCGCCTCGCTTCTGGAAGTCTCGCTCAATGCGGGACTTCCATCGTTTTTGGTTCGAAGTCACCGCTTCAGTTTTGCGGCCCGGAGCCCGAGTGCGTCCGAAGTGTGCCCTGGACCGTACCCGTTCCATTGGACCACCATGAATGTTTGATCGTCGAGGGGGGGGTCGGAACGAGAGAACAACGACACTTCCCGTTCGACCGCGGCGACGACGGCCTCCGGAGTGGTGGACGGCGGAAGCTGGACCAGCGCACTGTCCAACCCGGCGATGCCGAAGAACTCTCGGGAGGGTGAACGGGCCTCGGTAATGCCGTCGCTGTAGAACACCAGCAGGTCGCCCGGCGAAAGACGCACCGCCTCTTCCGAGCGCGGTGTTCGCTCCTCGAGCACGCCCAGCGGCGGTGTGGCGGCGCCATCCAGCGAGACCACGGAGTGGTCGCTCATTCGGAGCAGCCGGGCGGGCGGGTGTCCTGCGCACGAGTATCGGAACTCGCCGGTGCACGTGTCGAGTGCGCCGGAGAATGCAGTGACAAATGCGCCGCGGTTCGGAAGACCGAGGTTGCACAAACGACCGTCCGCGTAGTCGAGCAAGGCAGCCGGCCCGCTGACTGGCGACTGGTCCACCTCGTCGTGCACGATCGTGCGAAGGATGGCCATGAGCACGGCGGCCGCGGCGCCGTGCCCGCTCACGTCGGCGATCATCACGCCGAATCGCCCGTCAGGAAGGGGCCCCGCGTCGTAATAGTCGCCCCCCGAACGTTGCGCCGGGCGATACAGGGCCGCGGTGCCAACGCCGGTGGATGGTGGCGCCGGGGGAGGGAGGAGCCAGCGTTGGACGCTGGCGGCGGCGGCCAGTTCGGTGTCAAGCTCGCGACAGGCGTCCTTGAGCTTCTGAGCCAGTTGGTCCGCTCGGTTTGCACGCTGGAGTAGGGCGCCCATGATCGCGAGCCCGCAGAGTTCGTGCGGCTCGTAGGCACGCGGCACCGGCGAGAACATGACAACCGTGCCGGTCTGGGCTCGCTGGTCGAGAAGAGGGAACGCAATCAGGGATCCTGCACCGGCGAGAATGTCAACCGAAGGGTCCTCTCCGGCCGTTGGAAGGGAAGACATGATGCGGTACTCGCCGGCGTAAAGGAGGTCCGCCAGCAATCCACCCGCACGCACGGGACCGAGGCCCCGAGGGTCCTCGCCGCACCTCTGTCCGTCGTATGACACGTCCACGATCACCCGGAACAGTGGAAAGGCCAGTCCCTCCCGGCTCAACACGACCGCTCTCTCCAACTGGGAGTTGCGCCTGGCGTGGACCAAGATGAGCCGAAGAATGTCTTGAGAACCATCGGCGGCGCTGAGGTCTCGCAGCAACTCGCTTGACGATTCGATGTCCCACACGTGCGTGCTCCTTGACCATCGGCGAAGTGTGGTCTGGTGCGAGTCAGCGCACCACTCGTTTGCGGCTCCTCGCCTCAGCGTCACGCCGAGTGCCGACCCGCACACCCTCAACCAGCAGCCGTTCCAGCCTGTCAGATGGAACGGCCTTGCTCCACAGCCAGCCCTGGGCGGCATCGACGCCTGCGGCATGCAGGAAGAACGCCTGCTCCCGTGTCTCCACGCCCTCGGCGATGACTCGGACGCGCATCGCCGCGGCCAGGGCCACCACCCCACGCATCAGCCGGTCGGCCGTGGGGTCCTTGAGCAGCAGATTAACCTCGGACTTGTCGAACTTCAGCATGTCCACAGGCAGCCCGATCAGCTGCTTCAGGCCGCTCTGCCCGGTCCCAAAGTCGTCCAGCGCGATACGGAGTCCCAGCGGCCGTGCGCTGGCCAGCGCTTCGCGTCCGGCGTCGGTCAGCGCCTGACGCTCCGTGATCTCGCACACCAACTGGTTCATGAAGCGGGCGAGCCGTGAGTCTTCGAGCATCTGCTTCAAACGCGGTGAGCCGAGGAGCAGAGGCGGGACATTTACGCCGATGTAGAATGCCGGACGTTGCTCCAGCAGCGGCCCGGCGTGCTTCTCGATGTCGCAGAAGACTCGCCATGTGAGCGATTCAAGGTTGCCCAGGCTCTCCTCGATGTGCTCGATGACGCCCAGGGGAGTGCGTACGCCGCCGTTGGCATCGATGAAGCGCACGAGAGCTTCGGCCCCGATGACCTCGCCCGTGCCGAGGTCCACGATCGGCTGGAAGTGAGCGGTGGCGTGCTCGATCATCGAGCTGAGATTCGGGAGGGGCCGCATTGGTGTCATTGTGTCATTCATGGCTGTACATCCTCATTGAGCATCAGTTCTGAGCACACGCCAGCGTGGAGGTCGTGCCGGTTTGCTCGAGGGGCTCGGTCGGCTGGGCGTGGTCGGGCTCCTGGGCCCATCGAACCAGACGCAGGTCCTCGACAAAGACGACGTAGAGCACCGGGACCAGCACGAGGGTGACCAGCGTTGCGACGAGCATGCCGGCGATCTGCACGTAGCACATGGGCTCCCAGAGCGGGCCACCCTCCATCGCCAGCGGTATCAGGCCGCCGACGCATGCGAGCACCGTCGTCAACACCGGCCGCAACCGCGCCAGGCCGGCATCCACGACGGCGCGGCGGAGTGGTTCGCCCTTGTGCTTCATTTCCTCGATGAAATCAAAGAGCACGATCACGTGGGAGATGATCAGGCCCGCCAGTGATGCCACGCCAAGGAAGGCCATGAACCCGAACGAGGAGCCCATGACAACCAGCCCGAGCAGACCGCCCACGATGCCGAATGGCACCGCGGCGTAGACGAGCAAGGGCTGCGTGGCGGAGTTGAACTGGACGACCAGCGCCAGGTAGATGGCGAGGAACGAGACGATCAGGGCGAGCGTCAGGGACCTGAAGCCCTTTTCCTGCTCGAACTTCTCGCCGCCGAACTCCCAGCGGTACCCCGGCGGGAACGCTACCGATGCCGCCGACTGAACCGCCGCTGCGCTCGTTGAAGGAAGCGCACGCTGGAGCTGATCGACGACCGCACTGGGGAGTACGCCCGGTGCCGTGTCGCACCGGACGGTGATGCAACGCTCATGGTCTCGGCGACGGATCTTCGGCGTGACGACTTGAGGCTCGAACCGGGCGAGCTGTTGCAGGGGCATGCGCACCGGATTCGTGGTCTTGACGACGGTGAGGCTGAACAGGTCGTCCAGGCGCGTGCGTTCCGACGGGCGCAGCCTGAGCATGATGTCGATGAGCCGGTCCTGATCACGGATCTGCCCGACGGAGTGGCCCGAGAGCCCGGCCTCGACTGCTGTGGCCACATCTTGATGGGTCAGCCCGCTCAGAGCGGTTCGGTCGGGATCGATTTTCAGCGTCATCTGGAAGACCGGGTCTCCCCAGTCGTCGTGGATGTCGATCGTTCCCGGAATCTCCCGAAGGCGTGCCTTCACGTCCGACGCCACCTGCCTGAGAGTTGCTACATCGGGGCCGTAGATGCGAAGCTGCACGGGCACCCCGATGGGAGGACCTGTCTCCAGGAGCTGGCAGCGGACGCGGGCCTTGCAGATGCGCTGCGGCAACTGTTCCTTGAGCCGGGTCGCGATTGCTGTGGTCTCCTCCCTGGACGTGGTGTGGACGAGGATCTGCGCGTAGTTGTCCGCCCGTTGCTCCGGCTCGATCGAGAGCCAGAAGCGGGGGCCGCCCGCGCCAACGAATGTGGTGTAGCTGCTGACATGCGCTCCCTCGAGAGCCTCGATCTCGCGGATCGTCTCCATCGCGACATCGCGGGTTTCGCGGATGGGCGAGCCCTCGGGCAGGTCGAGGTTGACCGTGAAGACGTTGTGAAGGTCCTTCGGGAAGAAGGACGTGCCGATCGACCCCCAGCACACCGCCGCGCCAGCGGCCAGGATGACGAGCGTCACGGCGGTCGTGCGGATGCGGTGCTCGATGCATCTCTCGACGAAGACCTTGTACAGGCGGGGGAATCGGCCCGCCGGCTTGCCACCGTGTGATGCACCCAGCGCCTTCTGACCCTTGAGCATGTAGAAGCCCAGAAGCGGGCAGAACGTCCAGGCCACCAGCATCGCGGCGACGAGCGACCACGACACGACGATCGGGAGCGAGTAGATGAAGTCCCCCGTCTTGCCCTTGACCAGGAGCAAGGGCAGGAATGCCACGATATTGGTCAGCGTTGCATAGAAGACCGCGTGGGCGAGGTGCTTGGGCCCGAGCCACGACGCGATGTGCCGCGGGTGCCCGTTGGCCATCTCGCGGTTGATCGCGTCGGCCGCGACAACCGGCGCGTCGACCAGCAGCCCCAGGGCGATGATCAGCGCCGCGATCGAGACTTGCTGGAGGTCGATGCCGACGAGCTGCGACAGCCCCAGGGTCATCGCGATGGTGATCGGAATGGCGACAGCCACCAGCAGCGCGCTGCGCCATTCCATGAACACCAGCGATACGAGGACCACGATGACGATCGCCTCGATGAGGTTCTGGTTGAAGCCGTGAATCTTCTCGGTGACCTTCCGCGGCTCGTTGCTGGTTCGCTCGACCCGCAGGTCGGGGGGCAGGCGTAGCTTGAGGTCTTCGAGCGCCGCGGAGATGTCGCGGTCGTACTCGGCGATGTGGGTGCCCTTGACCTGTCGCACCGAGAGTGTGATCGCACGGCCGGTCTGGATGTCCGCGCCCTTGGTGCCCCGCTCGTTTCCGTGAGATGAGCCATCGGTGACCACCTTTACGGTGCGGTAGTTCAGGACGTCCGGTGGGTCGGTGTACCCCTGCGTGATTTCCACGAGGTCCCGGAGGTAGAGCGGATACCCACCATCGGACACCGACAGGACGGTGTCGCCGATCTCGGAAGCGGAGGTGTATTCGCCGGTCGGACGAACAACGACGCGCTGATCGGGAAGCTCGATGGTGCCACCCGGCATGTTGATGTTGCGATCGTGAACTCGGTCCAGGATGGTCTGGGGTGCAATGCCGAATTGGTTGAGACGCTGACCGGAATACGACAGCCAGACGCGTTCATCCTGCACGCCGACCATGTCGATCTGGGCGACGTACGGAGACTGCTTGAGACGGTCGCGGATCTGGTCGGCGAATGACTTCAACTCGCGGTAGGTGTACTTGTCCTGCGCGCAGCGGCGGAGCGCCGGTTCCAGATCGGCCAGGTCCTGGATCCAGAAGGGCCGCCAGATGTCGGGTTGAAACCGGTCGGGCCCACCGGTCTCTCGCTCCCACTGCGTGGTCACCGCTCGGAGGTCCGACTCCGACTTGCCGGGAGCCAGGACCACATCCAACACGCCGGCGCTCGGCGAGTCGATCAGCGCGGTGTCCGATGCGACGCCGGACACGGTGAGCCGTTCAGCGAGGGTCCTGCCGAGGCGAACGACGTGCGAGCGAGCGATGGTGCTCGGACAGACGAGTACGCCGGCCCATCGTTCGCCGGGAGCGAAGGCCCGAGATCGATGCGCACCGAGCAACTCGCGTATGTGCTTGGCTCGCAGTTGAATCTCAAGGTCAGTCACGGGGGGCGAACTGATCGTGAGCATCACCGCAACCGAGTCGCCGAAGTCCTTGTTGAGCAGCGATTGTGTCGGATGCCCCGCGGCCCGGGGCAGATCCTTGATCTCGCTGAGCTTGCCCCGGATGTCCTGCCACACCAGCTCGGCGTTCGGCTCCGTCTCAAAGAGCTCGACGTAGACAATCGACATGCCCGGCCGGCTGATCGACTTGACATGCTCGACCGCGGGGTTTGCCGCGACCTTGCGCTCGATCTTGCGGGTGACTTCCTGTTCGACCTTCTCCGCCTCTGCGCCCGGGTACGGCGTCGCGATCACGCCGGTCACGACCGGGATGATCGGGTCCTGTCGCTGCGGCATGGCGGTGTAGGCGTAGATGCCCCACGCCAGAACGGCAACCATGGCCGTCCACGCGATGGGGCGCCTGGTGACGAAGAACTGAGAGACGTTCATGGGGCCTCCCGCCTGGAGAGAGGTGGTTGCGTCGGCTGCGCGGTCTCCCGCATCACTCGGACGCGTGCGCCGTCCGAGAGGCGCTCGCTGGTGGACACGGCGATGTTGGAGCCGGGGCGCACTTCGCTTCCTTCAGTGACGACCTCGACCTGGCTGTTGAACACGCCGCCGAGCGCGACCCTGCGGGCGCGAACAACATCCTGGCCGGTCTCGGTGACGACCTCGTAGACCATCAGGTCGCCGGCCATGCGACCCTGATGGATGGCCGTCATGGGCAGCAGCATGGCCTCGCGGTCGAGTGTGGCGCCGACGAGCACCGAGACAATCATGCCGGGGCGGAGGAGGGGCTGGCCCGACTCCGCACCGGGGTTGTTCAAGGTCAGCTGCGTCAGGAACGTGCGCGTGACAGGGTCGGCCTCTGGCGCAAGCTTCGTGACCGTCGCCTTGAGGGCGCGACCCTCGAACGCGTCCGCGGTGACAACCAGCTCCTGACCCAGGCCCACTCGCTCCGCCGTCGAACGATCCGGGGCCGCCGCCCCGATCATGGTGTCCGGCACGCCGAAGTTCACGTGCACGCTGGAAATGTCGATCAGGCGGAACGCAACCTCGTGGGCGGCTTTCCGTTCGCCGGGCTCGATGCGCTTTTCCGCTACCATCGCGTGGTCGAAGGGCACCACGAGCTGGCGGTTGGCGAAATCGTCGATGGCCTGGTCGAGTTGGATGCGAGCGTCGGCCAGTGCATGCTCGGCCGCTTCAAGCTCGCCCGCGGCCGCGACACGCTTGGCCTCGACCTCGTCCCGAGCCACCTTCGAGACCGATCCGGAGGAACTGTCGAAACGCTCGAGATTCCGCGTGGCGATGGCGAGGGTCTCGCGGGCGGTCGCGACACGCGCTTCGAGCTGGGCGACCCGGGCCTCGGCGCCCATCCTGGCACGGCGGAGGTCGCCCTCGTCGAGCTCAGCAATGACCGTTCCCTTCACCAGCGTGTCGCCGACCTGCACATCCCGGTCCGCTCCCTCGGGCCGGAACAGGCTCCGCACCGTTCCGGAGAGCTTAAAGGCCAGCGACGTGGTCTGCAGTGGCTCGATCGAGGCGCTGAACCGGCGCGACGTCGTGATCTTCTCCGCAGCCAGGGTCTTCACCATGACCGGCACGGCCGCAGGTCTCATGGGCTCCTTCTTGCACCCAAAGACGCCCACGACAACCCAACAGAGCGTTGCCGCGAGCAGCACTTGCGGGAGTGACGCTCGTTGCCCCGAGACGCGCAGCCCCCTGGGCGACGTGACGACCGGTGCATGCTCAGCGGGCTGATTCATGGATTCTCCTTCGAACTCGATGTGACCACGGGTGATGCCGTTGACGCGGCGGGCGGCTCCGCAAACTCCCAACCGCCGCCCAGAGCCTTGTAGAGGCGAACGACATTGACGGTGAGCGCCACGCGCCCCTGGACGAGCAGCATGTCCGCCCGGCTCGCCTGACGCTGCGCGTCAAGCACCGTCAGCTGATCGAGAAGCCCGTTGCGGTAATCGCCCTGGGCGATGGTCAGGGCTTCGCGAGCGCTCGCAGCGAGCAGTTCGAGGTCCGCCACGCGAACGCGACTCCGGTCGACCGCCACCAGGGCGCTCTCGACCTCCCGGAACGCTCCCAACACCGTGTCCTCGTACATGGCCTTCGCGGCGTCGACCTCGGCTTCGGAGAGGTTGATCGTCGCACGGCGTCTGCCCGCGTCGAAGATCTCCCAGTTCACCGAAGGGCCGGCGAGGTAGTACGTGCTCGAGTTGGCCGAGGAGTTCCCATTGAAGAGATCGCCGCTCTTGCGGCTGGCAAAACCGCCGCCGACGCCCAGCACCATCTGCGGGAAGAGCTGCGCCGTCGCGACGCCGACTCTTGCCGTGGCGCTTGCGATGCGGCGCTCCGCGGCCTGAATGTCCGGACGACGCCGCAGAAGGTCGGAGGGGACGCCCACCGCCACCCGCTCCGGGACCGCGGGGATGCCGGTGTGGGATGAGAGTTCGTCGCTGAGAGATGTTGGCTCGAGCGCCAGGAGCGTCGAGAGAACGTGGATGTACTCTCGGATGGCCTGCTCGATGGGAGGTATTTCCGCGGCGGTTCCTTCCGCCTCGGTCCGCGCCCGCACGACCTCCAACTCCGAGGCGAGACCGTTGGTGTGCCGTTCCTGCGTGACCGCGAGCGTTTGCTTCTGGCTGTCGAGCGTCTCGCGTGCAACTTCAAGCTCGCGTTGTGCGCCCCGAAGCTCCATGTACGCCCGGGCGGTCTCGGAGGCGATCATGAGGACCACGCCCCGCCGCCGTGAGTCCGCCCCGTCCGCTTCCGCCGCGGCCGACTCGACCAGACGGCGGGTGCCACCCCACAGGTCCACCGCCCACTCGGCATCAAAGCCCACTTGGAAGAGGTTGCCCTCCAGGTTGGCGTCGGGGAGGTCGAGAAGGGCATTGCTCCCACGGAACCGGAGCACCGATGCCCCCACACCGATGCGTGGGAAGAGGAACGACCGAGCGACTTCTCTCGCGGAGCGGGCCTGACGCACGCGGGCTTCCGCGACTTTGAGGTTGTTGTTGGCGGCCACCGCCCGCTCAACCAGCGAGGCCAGCTCGGCGTCGTTGAACCCCTGCCACCAGGCGGCTTCGCCGGCCGAGGAAGCGTCCAACCCAGCCCCGGCCGTGTTGGCGAGTTCCGCGTAGTTCCCCGGCATCTGTGTGGCCGGCGGCTCGTAGTCTGGGCCCACCATGCAGCCGGTCAGTGGCAGGCACGCCGCGGCGATGAGGAATGCCGGCAATCGACCGCCGGGGCGACCCGGGGCGAGGGCTGACGGGCGGCAGCAGGGAGTGCTCATGCCAGAACAATACGTCGTAAATATACGACGTCAATAAAAAATGGACGAAGTACGTCAAAAATATTGACGTCGTACATTTACAGGCTAGACTCTCCTCAAGAAGGGACCGCGGCGGGCCCGACCGTTTACCGCCGCACGAGGCCAATCACGATGGACATCCAAGACCAAACGACCGCCGGCCGGACGCGAAAGCCAAGAACCGGACCGGGTCGTCCCGCAGCGGGCGAGTCCCTCACCCCCCAGGAAGTGGCCCGAGCCGCCTTTGACCTCATCGTCGCGGAAGGCGAGCACGCGCTCACGATGCGGCGGCTCGGAGAAGTGCTGGGCGTCAAGGCCATGGCCCTCTACAACCACTACCCCGACAAGGAAGCCATCCTTGACGCGGTGGCCTGCCTCGCCCTGTCGAGAGTCCCCCTGCCTCCCGCGAAGGGACCGTGGAAGAGCCGGCTCAAGGCCTTGTGCCAGGGCATTCGCGGGATGGCTCGCCAGTACCCCAGCGTGTTCCGCGTGGCCATGTTCCGGCCCGCTCCGCCGGAGTCGGCTCTGCCCGAAATCGAGTTCGCCCTGTCGGCCTTTGCGGACGCGGGGCTGGCGCCCACCGCCCAAGCCACGGCGTACCACACCATCCGCGTGTGGCTGCGGGCGTTCTGCGTGTGGGAGATCGAGGAACTCCGCACGCCGCGGGCGGCCATGATGGATGTCGCCCAGATGACGTCGTCCTATCCGCACACCGCGGCGGCCGTGAACACGCTGTTCTCACCCGACCCGGATCGGATGTTCGAGGCGGGGCTCGATCTCCTGCTGCGAGGGCTTCAGAACTGGAAGGACCGCTAGCCGACGGTCCGCATCCGGCTGTGACATCGCACCCAGCGTTTGCGTCCGCAATCAGCAAGGAGACCACCCATGAGTCGGAAGGCCAACCCCAAGCCGCGCGGAATGACCGTGAGCATCGAGGCCCCATCGGCGGAACGGGTCTGCGTTGCAGGTGACTTCAACGGGTGGAACCCCACGGCCACACCGATGCGCCGGCAGCGCGATGAACGATGGGTCGCTGTTCTCGACTTGGTGCCCGGACTCCACGAGTACAAGTTCGTCATCGATGGTCGCTGGTGCTGTGCAGACCACGGCGATTCCTTCTTTGACGGTCGCCCCGGACATGTTCCCAATGCCCACGGCACCATGAACCTCGTGGTTGTCATCCCTGGAGCGGAGGAATTCGGGTTTGACGGATTGGCCCGTTTCTGAGGAGGATGGCCATGGAGGCGGGTCTGCTGTCCACTCCGTCAGGCTCACAAGAGAACCCGCTGGCGACCACCCTGGATCGCATCCGGGCCGAGGGGCACCGTGGTAACATGCGTCGGCAATCCCGGGGCTCAACGACCACCCAACGCCAGGGGCAACACCGTGAAGATAACCGCCGCTCTCGTGACCATGTCGGTCGTCGCAGGCCTGCATGTTTCGGCGGGCGCGGCCGAGCCGCCCGGCGAGCATGACCCGCTCAAGCCCGGCGACGTGATCATCCGGTCGCGGGGCCTGCACGGGTACATCGGTTTCAGCGCACCCCCACCACCCGCCGAGTCCGAGTTCGGCGCCGGGATGAGCTTCTACTCGGCGGTCTGGCCGCTGATCGACCGCCCGATCGTCAACCTGCAGATCGGGCTGGCCAGCGCGTGGATCCAGCCCAACAACAGGGACAACAAGGACAAGCCCCTCGCCCCGATTGGCACGCTCGCCCGGACGTGGCCCGAGCGGGGGCCGACGTGGGACACGGTGTTCCAGACCGTTGAAGGCGGGCTGGGGTACTGGGCTGGCAACAACTTCCGGTACGGGTCGCCCAAGTTCAGCATGAACGCGACGCCGCAGTGCTACGACTACGAGATCGGGTCGCCGGGGTGGTCGTTCTTCTACAGCGACGAGGCGCTTCCCGACAACCGCCTGGGCCTCGCGCAACTGAGCAACCGGCTGCTGATCCCGCCCGACGCGCTGCCCTTCGCGGGCAGCCCGAACGGTGAGTTCCTCGGCTACGCGTGGATGGCGTTGCCCTTCACCGACCCAATCCCCGCGGACGCGGGCGGCAACGCACCCACCGGCGACCAGAGCTGGACGTGCTTCCTCACCGCGTCGAACTTCAAGGGCCCCATCGCGTTCTACATCCCCGAGACCTGGAGCAAGATCGGCACGCTGTTCAAGGACCCTTTCCTGCACGGACGCGGGCTCGACGCGCGCCCGGGCATCATGGGCGGGGGAGCGATGGAGATCAACACGGTCCCGCGGATGGACGCCGTCGACGCGAAGGGCGTCGGCTACTCGAAGATCCCCAGGCTGCAGTTCCCCGTCGACGAACAGGGACGGTCGATTCTCGTGCAGGATGTCATGTACTTCTCCAGGGCTGCCCTGTTCGACTCGTTCAAGGCGTGGCGCGACGGCGGCCCGGCGTGCTCGGGGAGATTCGATGAGAAGGGAGCGTGGAAGTCGACCCTCAGCGCCAACCCCACCCGTTACTCCCAGGCCGAGAAAACCATCACCGGCATCGATGACGTGCTGCGCAGCGCGACCTTCGAGGGCAACCTGTGGGGCGTGGCCTGGTCGGGCAGCACCGTGAGCCCTCGGGGCGTCTTTCCGCAGTACTTCCGGCACGCCGGCGACAGGCGCATCGCCGTCGCCGCGGCGGATGTTCCGCCCGAAACCGGGCTGCTGGACAAGGAGTTCCCCCTGGCGAGTCCGGGCGAGCCGTACACGTCGCCGGCTCATCCAACGCCGACGCCCGGCGCGTGGACCACGCCCGGTCCGAAGTCCGCGCCCGCGACCGCCCGACTCGTCGATGGATCCGTCGTGACGTATGCCTGGTACCGCTTCGTCGATCAGCCGTCGCTGCAGCAGTACAACTGGAGCGACGAGAAGAAGGCCGAAATCCAGTCGCTGGTCGAGAAGATCCACCGATCCTGGCCGATCGATCGCGATTACATGGCCCCGCCGACCCACGGCGCCCTCGCCACCCTCGACCCCGCCCTGCTGGTCACGCCTCCGGCAGGGATGGAAGCGGGGTACGTGCCGATCGTGATCGGGCAGGCAGCACAGTGACCTCGATGCTCCGCCGGGTTGACGCCGAAGCAAGGCCGCCCGGTTGAGCCGCGCGTCGCCGTTGCGCGCGACCTGAAGCGAGGACCGCCGCCGCGACCACCCGGGCGCTTCATACTCGCCTGGACGGGCGCTCGAGCTTTGGATCACCGGTTCATGGCGGTGATGCTCAGTTGCAGGATGGTGGCGGTGCTGACCCACGCGAAGTATGGGATCTGCGCGAAGGCCACCCAGCGGTGATACCGCCAGATGGCGAGGGCGAGCCAGGGGATGGTCGCCCAGACGATGAGGATGTCGACCGACGCGAGGACAAGGTTGCGCAGGCCGAACTGGATCGGCGTGAACACGAGGTTGGCGACAAGGTTGATCGCGAACGGAATGAAGACCGACCACGGGACCTTGCGACGGAAGGCCTGCACGAAGACGAAGCCGAACGTGACCAGGATGATGGGATACAGGATTTGCCAGATGAGGCCGATGGTCGCTGGACTCGGCGTCCACGCCGGCTTTTCAAGCGAGTTGTACCACGTGAGCAAGTCCATCACGACATCCTTGGCGCCCACGGTGGACGCTCGCTCGGGTGCAACCTCTGTCACCGGCACGGCGTTGCCTCGCCCGAGCGACCGGACGACCGCGGAATCCAGATCGACCCGGTCACCGAACACGTTGGCGAGGCGCCCCGGTGCGGGCGCGTGCGGCGATCGCTTGGGCGACACAGCAAGAGTGCGGTGCGTGTTAGGTCAGTCGGGCGAGTTGGCATGGAGTTCGAGTGTGGCCGGCGCGAGACACGGGTCTTCGCGGGCCGGCAATAGTTGGCAGCGGGCAAACTCCTGCGGCGCCGCAGGCAGCAGGAGGGCACATGGCGAATGACACCCCACAAACAACTCCGGCCCCGGCGTGGATGGGCCGCTGGCTCGTGGCCGCCGGCGCTTACAACATCGTGTGGGGGGCGACGGCGGTCCTGGCGCCCGTGTGGTCGCTGAAGATCCTGGGTGTCACCCCTCCGAGCATGGATTTGTGGCCGCAGCTCTGGGCGTGCATCGGGATGATCGTGGGCGTGTACGGCCTGGGGTACCTGATCGCTGCGCGTGATCCCGCACGCCACTGGCCCATCGTGCTGGTGGGCCTGCTGGGCAAGATCCTGGGCCCCATCGGCTTCGTTGATGCGGCCAGGCAAGACCACCTCCCGTGGTCGATGGGATGGACGATCCTGACGAACGACCTGCTCTGGTGGATTCCCTTCGCGACGATCCTGTGGCATGCGGCCCGGGCCGCTCAGCCCGCGCCGCCCGGCGGCCGCGTCACCCTGGACGAAGCGCTCGATGCGCTGCACGACGGACAGGGACGGTCCCTCCGCGCCGTGACCGACGAGCGGCAGACGCTCGTCGTGCTCCTCCGGCATTCCGGCTGCACATTCTGCCGGCAGACGCTTGCCGACCTCGCGGACCGGCAAGCCGATCTTGAACGAGCGGGCGTTGGCGTTGCGGTGGTCGGGATGGCGACTTCGTCTGAGAAACTGCGATCGCTCGGTCAGCGGTACGGGCTGAACGCCGTGGCCTGGTTTGCGGACCCGGATCGCCTGTCGTACCGGGCGCTGGGACTCAACCGCGGCAGGTTCCTTCAGCTTTTCGGTCCGCGCGTATGGCTCGGCGGCGCGCTCGCCGCACTGCGCGGGCACGGCATCGGCAGGCTCGAGGGCGACGGCTTTCAGATGCCGGGCGCCTTTGTGATCCATCGCGGCCGCGTGCTTCGCGAATACCGCCATGCAACCGCGGCCGATCGGCCGGACCTGAAGGAGCTGGCGTGCTCGATCAACTGACCGCCCTGCTTCCCTGGGCGCACGCGGGCTCGACGTGGTTCATGGTCGGACTGATCTGGTTCGTTCAGATCGTTCATTACCCGCTCATGGGCTCGGTTCCCCCCGAGGCATCCCCGGCGTACGCGGGGGCGCACCAGCGGCGGACAACGTGGGTCGTCGGCCCGGTCATGCTCCTGGAGGCGGGCACGGCGATGCTGCTCGTTCTGACGCCGCACACGGAGGCGATCGGTCTGCCATGGGCATGGATCGGACTGGCGCTCCTGGCACTCTGCTGGGCGTCGACCTTCATGGTGCAGGTTCCTTTGCACGCCAGGCTGGCGTTGGGCTTCGACCCAAACTCATGGCGCCGGCTGGTGGCCACGAACTGGTTGAGGACCATCGCCTGGAGCGGACGTGGAATCATCGCGCTCGTGATGCTGAACTCGTGGCATGTGCCAGACGCACGCTGAGCGCAAGGTCGCAGCGATGAGCGTGGCGCGAAGTCGGCAGATCGGGATTCACCGGGTCGTGAGCTCGTACATCTCACCCTTGGCGGTCGCAAACTCCACGATTCCATCTGCCGGGCTCGTGCATTCGACCGCAAGGCCCCTGCACAGCACCGTGACGGGCTTCCCAACCTTGATCCTGCAGATCTCTCCCGCCTTCGACCGGATCCGCGCTCGGTCGACCACGCCTTGCGTCCACGAGAAATCAAGCTCGAAAGCACCGCGGGCGCACACCCCGTTGAACTCCCCGCTCTTCCAGTCGTCGGGCAGCGCCGGCAGCAGGTGGATGCACCCGTCGTGCGACTGCAGCAGCATCTCGGTGATCGCGGCGGTCACGCCCAGCGTTCCGTCCACCTGCAGCGCCTTGCCGCAACGAGCAAGCAACTGCGGGCACGACTGCTCCCGCAGGTAGCGCGAAAAGACCCGGTTCGCGCGGTTCCCTTCCCCAAGCCGCGCCCACAGCGCCATCTTCCACGCCATGGAAAAGCCCATGCCGCCGTCGCCCCGGTCCTCGAGAACTTTCCTGCAGGCCCCAACGAGCTCAGGAGTTCGCTTGTCCCAGAGCACCCGCCCCGGGTACAGGCCGTACAAGTGGGAGACATGCCGGTGCTCCTTCTCGAGTGACTTCCAGTCATCGACCCACTCCTGGAGCAAGCCGTCGGCGCCGATCTGCGGCGGCGCCAGGTGCGCCCGGGCCTCTCGAACCCGTTCGAGCAACGGAGATCGTTCGCCCAGAACCTCGCACGCGCGGATGTAGTAGCCGAACAGATCGTCGAGGATCTGCAGATCGATCGACGAGCCCGCACAGATGGTCGTGCCGGCGAGCCTGGCTCCCGTGACCTCGTCGAAGAAGGGCCCGTTGCCGCCCCGATCGGGAAAGTTCTCCGGTGACGTCGACGGGTTGGTCACCAGCCAGCGCCCCCCGGGCTCCTTGACCAGGACATCCAGGAAGAACTCGACCGATCCTTCGATGATCGGAAAGTACTCCCTGAGGAACTCCGCGTCCCTGGTGTACTCGTAATGCTCCCAGAGGTGCGTGCACAGCCACGCCCCTCCCACGGAAAAGGTGCCCCAGCTCGGCCCGTCCATCGGCGCGGCCACCCGCCAGAGGTCGGTGTTCTGGTGGAACACCCACCCCCGCGCCCCGTAGTGCTCCTTTGCGACCAGCGCCCCCTGGTCCGCCACCTGCCGGATGAGATTGAAGAGCGGCTGCGCAAGATCACCCGCGTTCGCCGTTTCCGCGGGCCAGTAGTTCATCTCCGTGTTGATGTTGGTGGTGTACTTGGAGTCCCACATCGGGTTCATGTCGTCGTTCCAGATGCCCTGGAGATTCGCGGGCTGTGATCCGGGACGCGACGACGCGATCAGCACGTAGCGGCCGAAGTTGTACGCGAGCGCCGCCAGGTTGGAATCCGAACCAGACTGGTACTTCTCCTTTCTCTCGGTGGTCGCGAAATACGACTGCTCCGTCGGCGGCAGCCGCAGGGCCGCCCGCTCGAACCACCGCGCGTGGTCCGCCACGCCCGCCCCGGCCAGTTCGGCGTAGGACTTGCCCTGCAGGTGACGCAGATCGCTCTCCACCCGCGCATGCTCGTCAGCGGACACGTCCTTGTAGTTGACGAAGTTCGTTCGAGCAACAAACACCAGGGTGACCGCGTCCGCCTTGTCGATCACCAGATCGGCGCCCGCCGTACGCATCGATCCGCCCTCGTTCGACGCCTTGATCCGCGCCTCGAACTTCACCCGTCCGGCGATGCCCAGGTAGTCCGCTGACTTCCCCGTGACCGCCAGGCCATCGTCCCCCACCGCATCCATGCGAAAGTAATCGGTGGCGTAGTTCGAGTGCGCCTGGTTGCGGACTCCCCTCAGGTTGACGGTCAGGGTGAGCGAACCCGGGCGGCTCGCCGTCAGCCGGACGATGATCGCGTGATCGGGCGCCGACGCGAGCACCTCCCGCCGATAGAGCACCCCGTCGATGGTGTACTCCACGATTGACACGCCCGTCGCAAGGTCGATCGCTCGCCGATAGCCCGTGGCCTCGCCGCCGTGCGCGAACGACAGGTGAAGATTCGCGAGACTCTGGTACTTCTGCTGCTCGACCGGGTAGCCCATCATCGCGCGCCCGAAGAGCTTGTGCGCGGCAAAGTGATCGCCGGCGAAGACCAGGCGCTGGATCTCGGGCAGAGCAGTGCGGCCGCCGGCAACGACCGTCGAGTACGGGCCGCCGGTCCAGTACGTGCTCTCGTTGAGCTGGATGCGCTCCTCCTGAACCGTGCCGAAGACCATCGCTCCGAGCCGCCCGTTGCCCACGGGCAGGGCCTCGTCCCACTTGGCGGCGGGTGACGAAAACCACATGCACGTTGATGGATCGATGGCCTGGTTGCTCATGGCGGAACCGTCGCTCGCGGCGCCGGGGTCCGCGACCTGCTGCGCGACCGCACATCCCCACAGCGTCGCAACGGCCAACAGAATAATCCTCGGTCGGACCGCGCCACCCCACATTCGTGCCTGCGTCATGCCCCACAGCATACCGACCGACTTGCGACCTCACCCGCAGCGCGTGCAGCCCCCCGCGCCGCAGCCCTGCTTGAGAGCAAGAGCCGAGGGCGCGATCGCCAGGCCGCCCTTGGAGGTGCACCTGAGTTCCGACGGCATGGAGAGACCGACCGCGTAGACGGCGTCGATGGTTTCGTCGAGCGGGATGAAGTTGGTGTAGCCGCCGAGCACAAGGTCCGCGTTGACAAATGCCGACGCCGCCGCGGCGCCGTTGCGGGTGTGGCAGGGGATCTCCACCGTGCCGTGAAGCAGATCGCAGATGGTGCCCATCGTGTTCTGGAATCCGATCGCCGCCGCGTCGCAGGCTTGACGAGCCGACCCGCCCACGGCATCCACCACCGCCGCCGCCGCCATCGCGCCCGAGGCGCCGATCTCAACCTGGCACCCCGCGACTTCCGCGGCAAACGTCGCGCGAACCGCCAGGATCACGCCCACCGCGCCCGCCGCCAGCAGCGCCATCGCGATCTGCTCGCGTGACAGCCCGCGCTCCTCCGCCAAGGTCAGCATCGTCCCCGGGATGACACCCGCGGAGCCCCCCGTCGGCGCCGCACACACCACGCCCATCGCTCCATCCACGTGCATCACCGCCAGCGCCCGGGCCGCCGCTCGCGTATGCAGGCTCCGCACCGAGAGACGACCCTCCGCTTCCGCCCGGAAGATCGTTCCGGCGCACGCGGGAAGAAACTGCATGCCCGTGAAGGTCGGGTCAAGCCCCAGCTCGACCGATCGGACCATGATGTCGTACCGCCTCAACATCTCCTCGATCACGGTGGCTTCATCGATGCCCAGCAACTGCGACTCGTGCGCCAGCGCGGTCCGACCCAGCGACCAACCCCGCTCCTCCGCGATATGCACCATCTCGGCGGCGCTGGAGAACAGAGGCCTGCCCTTCTGGACGAAGTACACCGGCGACGACTCCCAGACCTTCGCCCCCGGCGCGATCTCCCGCAGCCGTTCCCGGAAACCCGTGGGCAACAGGGACGCTCGCCTCGCCGCCAGCCGGACAACGCCGCCCTCGTGCGCCGCGCGGGGCTCTTCCAGCAACTGGCCGTCGGCGCCCATCAGGCCACGCGCCGTCTCCGCGACGCCGCCGGGGACCTCCACCAGGGATTCGTACGCGGAGCCGTTGAACAGCACCGGGCGTCCGTCGACGCGCGTGATCTCCACTTCGCCGCCGCCGATTGACCTCGCGACAACTCGCAGACGCCTCCCGTCCGGTGAACTCAGGTCCAGATCGGTCGTGTTCGGATGATCGGCACCCGCGAGCGGCCGGACGTGGAACTCCAGCTCCATGCCGGCGGCCGGCGCGTCCTGCAGCGCCGTGAAGAACGACTCGTCGGTCAAGGCCCGATCCATCAGGCCCATCGCGAAACCCCGGTCCGCTCCCTGGGGTTCGTACGTCGCGGCGTACGACCCCGCGGGATCGAACGCGAGCACCGCACGACTCGGCGTGCAGCCCAGGATCGATCGCACCATGCAACCGATGTGGAAGGCACCTGCCGTGTGCGAGCTGGAAGGTCCCCGCATCACCGGGCCCAGGACGTGATTGAAGATGCTGATGGTTTTCATGGTGTGGGTGTTGTCGAGCCGCGGGCATCGGCGGGAGCTCGCCCGTCACCAACCCCCCAGAGCTCAATCAGCAGATTGACCATCTCCGGGTCGTGGTGCACGAGATCGTCCCGCGTGAACGGGAAGAAATCGTTAGTGGAAAAGAACGCCTCGGACGTTTCCGCGAAGTACTCCTGCGGGTTCGTCATCGCGTAGGCACGCCCGACCGCAGTTCGGCCGTCACCGAACCGCTGTTCGACGCGGTCGTAACGGCCACCAGCCACGGCCCGCTCATAGGCCGCACGGACCTGCGGATTCGCGAAACCATCCGCGAGCTCCCGGTCGTGGTAGGCGTGGGCGAGTTCGTGGAGGACAAAGTTCGGCATGCGGCGCGTTTCAGCCTCGAAGGTGCGCACGTTGGTGAACTCGACGCTTCGGGCCATCCGCGGGTCGCGGCCGTTCTCCCGCAGCCAGTCGGCACTGGGATGGTACTCGGCCTTGGGTATCGTGCCCGGATACTCGGGCGAGAACCAGAGCGGCACTTCCTGCAGGGCCCGCCGGGCCGATGGCGGCACGCAGCGGACGATTTCTTCGAGCTGGGCGCGCAAGAGCCCGATCGCCCGTTCGGTGGCGGCCGCGTCGTGGGCCAGCAGCTCGCGGCTGACATGGACCGTCCAGCCCGAGATGGTGCGGGTCTCTGCACCGACGCCCGTCTGCGCCGCGCTGGCACCCGGGGCTGCCGCCGCGCCCGGGTTCCTCGGCAGGTTGTCGTGAAGGTACCGCGTGAGCAGTCCGTAGAAGTGGCGGGTGGTGTTGCGACCCTCGTTGATGGAGTGCGATCGCGCGGGGTACGGCATCACGGTGAAGTGCTTGCCGTGCGCGATGAGCTCGTTCATCAGCATCTCCGTGCCCTGGTAGTGGCCGTTGTCATCGCCCGTCCCGTGCACCACGAGCAGGTTGCCCTCGAGCCGATGAGCGAATGTCAGCGGCGACCCGTCGCGATAGCCCGCGGCGTTCTCCGCCGGAAGGCCCATGTAGCGTTCCTGGTAGATGGTGTCGTAGAGCAGCTGGTCGGCGTTGGGGGCGACAGCAATGGCCGTCCGATACAGCTCGGGGTATCGGAAGATCGCGTTGAGGCTCATGCTGCCCCCGCCGCTCCATCCCCAGATCCCCACGCGCGTCGGGTCCGCGTACGGCCATCGCTTCAGCAGCGCAAGCGCCGCGGCGGCCTGCTCCTGGGGCGCGAGAATGCCGATCTGCCGGTGCACCACCTTCCGCCATGCCCTGCCGCGAGGAGCCATCGTCCCGCGGTTGTCCACGCTGGCCACGATGTACCCCTGCTGCGCCAGCATCCGGTGCCACAGGCCCAGGCTTCCCTGCCACGCGTCCCGGACCGTCTGCCCGTGCGGCTCGCCGTACACGTGGAGCAGCACGGGGTACTTGCCCGCGGGGTCCATGCCCGGCGGCGTCAGACACCACGCATCGAGCACCCGGTCTTCGCCGATGTCCACCTTCAGAAACTCGGCCGACACCTCCGACAGCTTCTCCCGCAACTGCTCGTTATCCGCCAGCACACGGACCACCTCGTGCCCGGGCAGCCGCACGAGTTCTACCACCGGAGGCATCACCCACGTCGAGTACGTGTGCACGGCCCATGTGGCGTCCGGTGAAATGTCGTAGGTGTGCCACCCCGGCTGCCCCGCGGGCGACAGGCGCTCGGCATCGCCTCCACGCAGCGGCGCCCGGTACAGGTACCGCTGGGTCGCATTCTCGGGCGACGCGGCGAAGTAGAGCCATCCACCCGCCTCGTCGACTGCCTCGACGCCGATGACGTCGTAGCTGCCGTTGGTGACAACCGTGGGCTCCTGGCCGGCCAGGCTCGCGACATAGGCATGGCGCCAACCATCGCGCTCGCTGAGCCACAGCAGCTCCCGGCCCTGATTCAGCCAGCGCACGGGGTTCTCGTTCTCCAGCCACGCGGGGTCGGATTCGGTGAACGCGGTGTGCACCGACCCCGTGGTGGGATCCGCGACCATCACCCGGTTCGTGTTCTGCAGCCTGTTCAACTGCTGGACCACCAGCCGAGAGCCATCGGGCGTCCATTCCATCCGCGGCACATAGTGCTCGCGCGGATCGCCCGGCAGGTCGAGCCACCGCACGGCTCCGCCGCCCGCGCCCACCACGCCCACCCGCGTGGCGGAGTTTCTCTCCCCGACCTTCGGGTAGGGGAATGAAGTGATCCGCGGATACCGGCCCTGCGTGTTGTCGATCAGGTGAAACTCGCCCACGCCCGACGTGTCGAACTGCCAGAAGGCGATCGATTCTCCATCCGGGCTCCATCGAAACCCGTCGCGGATGTCCAGCTCTTCCTCGTTGACCCAGTCTCCGGTGCCGTTGACGATGTCGGCCGACCCGGTGTCGGTCAGCGCCGTGACGGCCATCCCGCGGAGATCCTGAACGTAGATGTCGTTCTCCCGCACATACGCGACCCGGGTTCCGTCCGGCGAGAACTTCGCGAACATCAGCGTCGACGGGGCCGCGTCCGCGCCCAGTTGCCTGAGATCGCGGGTTGCAAGATCCAGCACCCAGTAGTCCCCGCGGGTGTTCCGACGCCACACCCGCCGGCTGTCCGTGAAGAGCAGCACCTTCGATTCATCGTCCGTGAACCAGAAGGCCTCCACGGCCAGCGGCCGGTCGCGTCCCTTTGGGACCAGCGCCTCCGCGGGCGCGATGATTTCCTGTGCCCCGCTCGCCAGCTCGATGCGCACCAGGTCGCTCCCCGGAGTCTTCCCCTTGGACTCCGAGAGCGTGAAGTACGCCGCGGACCGCCGGCTCCAATGGAACGGGCCCACTGTCCGGGCGTTGAGCTCGTTGGACGCGAAAATACGGTCCAGAGACAGGACCGAGCCGTCGGCGGCCGGCGGCTCCGCCGCGCTCGAGGGCTCCGCCGCCCGGCAGCAGAACGCCATCGCAATGAACGGGAGAATGCGTGAAATCGTGGTGAGGATCATGGGCGACCTTGGACGAACGGCTGCACCCGAGCGTCGATGAACCGGCAGTCTACTGGATTCCGAGCCCCGCGAACCCTCCACCGACCGATTTCCTGCCTCGCCCGCGCCGCCGACCTTCCGCGTGCGCACGCCCTCGCAGAGCTGCATGCGCATCCGTGCGTGGTGCCGGAGAGGCCCCGGCGGGAGCAGCACGCACCCAGTACACTCCGCGTGTTCAGGATCGTGCCATCGGTTCCGTGATCTTTGACCGAGAGCCGTTGACGTCTGCGCATCGAAGTGTCGTCCTGGCTTGGCACGCGAGAAACCGGGGCGCGACACGCGTGTTTCCGCGGAGCGATCGATGACCGGAACACCGGAATCCGCCGGCGCCACGTCGGGCGTCGCTTCCATGCTGCTGGCAAGCCCGCCCGTGCTGTTCTTCTTCCTGGGCATGTTCGCGGCCCTGGTCCGCAGCACGCTCAAAGTCCCCAAGGCCGTGACCAAGCTGCTGTCCCTGTATCTGCTCTGGGCCATCGGGTTCCAGGGCGGTGTGAAGCTCGTTCACGGCGGGCTGAGCCCAGATGCTGTCGCGGCCATCGTGATCGGCGTGACCCTGGCGTGTATCACCCCCGTCGCGGTGTTCTTCGTGCTGCGCCGCTGGCTGAGCAGCGAGGACGCGGCCGCCGTGGCCGCCAGCTATGGCTCCGTCTCCGCCGTCACCTTCGTGACCGCCAGCACCGTGCTCACGGCGCAGGGCGTCTCGTACGGCGGTCACATGGTCGCGTGCATGGCGCTCATGGAAAGCCCCGCCATCGTGATGGCCGTGCTGCTCCTGAGATGGTGCACGCGCGAAAGCCAGACGGCCCGACCCGCGTGGGGAACACTCGTGCACGAAGCCCTGCTGAACGGCCCGGTCCTCCTCCTCGTCGGTTCGATGGTCATCGGCATGCTCACGGGCGAACGCGGCTACCAGGCGTTCAAGCCCCTGTGCACCGACCTGTTCAGCGGCGTGCTGGTCTTCTTCCTGCTCGACCTCGGCCTGATCGCGGCGCGTCGGCTGGGTGATCTCCGCAGGGCCGGGTCCCGGCTCATCGCGTTCGGCATGGTCGCTCCGCTCGTCGGCGCGGCGGCGGCGCTGTCGGCCGCATGGCTCACGGGCCTGGGCCGCGGTGACGCGGTGCTGCTCATGGTGCTCGCCGCATCGGCCAGCTACATCGCCGTCCCGGCGGCGATCCGGCTGGTCATCCCGAAGGCCAACCCGGGCATCTACATCCCGCTGGCGCTGGCAGTGACATTCCCGTTCAATGTTGGGATCGGGATCCCGCTCTACCTGTTCGCGGCGACCAGGCTGCTCGGCCCCTGATGCCGCACGGCCGCGGGCACCGGCCGACGACCAGAGACCAGCGTCGTCCAGCTTCTCAACCCGATGAAACCGCACCAGACGTCGCGCCGCAAGTAACAGCGCCGCGTCGCGGCACGCCATTCACCCCTGCCTAGAACGCCCAGCACGAGCACCCCACGCCGCCGCCGAAGGCGTCCCGGCCCAACGGAGCGCCCTTCGACCCGTGCGGGCAGCACGCCGCCAGCGCGGGAAGAGCCGCGCCCGCCGCGACGCGCCAGTGCCCGCCGAACGTCCCGACCGGCGACCACTCCGGCAGCACGGGGATCGGCGGCGGCCCGAGCGGCGCAAACGCGCCCGCCGCGTGCACGACCTTGCCCCCGGTGACCGTCAGCACGCTCTCGATGGCGCGGATGCGATCCGGCGGCACGGAGAAGTAGTCCTCGCTCAGGATGGCAAAGTCGCCGAACTGGCCCGGCGCGATGCGGCCCTTGCGACCCTCCTCGCGGCTGAACCACGCGCTGCCGCGCGTGAAGAGTCCCAGCGCTTCCTCGCGACCGACAAGGTTGGCATCGGGGTACAGGGCGGTCCCGCCGACGGTCCGCCCGGTGACGAGCCACGACAGGCAGGTCCACGGGTTGTAGCTCGCGACGCGCGTCGCGTCGGTCCCCGCGGCCAGCGGCACGCCCATGTCGAGCATGCGCCGGACGGGCGGCGTGCGCCCCGCGGCGTCCTTCCCGTAGCGCTCGATGAAGTACTCGCCCTGGAACGCCATGCGGTGCTGCACCGCGATGCCGCCGCCCAGCGCCCTGATGCGCTCGATGTTGCGCTCGCTGATCGTCTCGCAGTGGTCGAAGAACCATCGCAGGTCGGAGATCGAGGCCTCACGGTTCACCCGCTCGAAGACATCGAGCGCTCGCGTGATCGTCTCGTCGTACGTGGCGTGCAGGCGGAACGCCCACCTGTTCCGCGCGAGCAGGCCGACGACGGCCTCGAGGTCCGCCTCCATCGACCCCGGCATGTCGGGGCGCGCCACCCTGAAGTCCTCGAAATCCGCCGCGGAGTAAACGAGCATCTCGCCCGCGCCGTTGAGCCGCAGCAGCTCGTCACCCTGGTACATCCGGTTGTTCATCGCCCAGTTGGCGAAGTCCTCGCGTTCCTTCTGCGGCCGCTGGGTGAAGAGGTTGTACGCGATGCGCACGGTCATCTCGCCGCGCTTGTGCAGTTCGTTGATGACCGCGTAATCGTCGGGATAGTTCTGAAACCCGCCGCCCGCGTCGCACACGCTGGTCACACCCAGCCGGTTGAGCTCCCGCATGAAATGACGCGTGGAGTTCATCTGGTGCTCGACCGGGAGCCTGGGCCCCAGCGAGAGCGTCTTGTAGAGGATCCACGCGTTGGGTTCCGCGACGAGCAGCCCGGTGGGGTTGCCCGCGCGGTCGCGCTCGATCATCCCGCCGGGCGGGTCGGGCGTGTCCCTGGTGTAGCCGACCGCGCGGAGGGCCGCCCGGTTCAGCAGGGCACGGTCGTACAGATGCAGAATGAACACCGGCGTGTCCGGCGCGGCCTCGTTGATCTCGGCCAGCGTGGGCAGCCGCCGCTCGGCGAACTGAAGCTCCGCGAACCCCCCGACCACCCGCACCCACTGCCCCGGCGGCGTTCGAGCCACCTGCTCGCGGAGCATGCGCATCGCGTCGGCGAGGCTCGGCACCCCGTCCCACCGCAGTTCGAGGTTGTAGTTCAGCCCGCCGCGGATGATGTGGATGTGCGAGTCGTTCAGGCCCGGGATCACGCAGCGACCGTTCGCGTCGATCACCCGCGTCCTCGGGCCGATGAGCGGCCGCACATCCGCATCGCCCCCGACCGCCGCGAACATGCCGTCGCGGATGGCGAAGGCCGCGGCCCGGGGGCGCGCGGCGTCCATCGTCGCGACCGCCCCGCCCACGACAACGAGGTCCGCGCCCTCGTCGACGCCGGAAGAAGCCGGCTGGCGCATCGACGCCGCGCAGCCGCCAAGACCGATTCCCGCGACAGTCGCGGCGCCGGCGTTCGCGATGAACTGCCGCCGCGTGGAGTGACGTGTCATGGCGACCTCCGTCGCAGCCGGGCGCAAGAGCCCTGCATGAATGCCGGGATCGTCACGGCGCCTTCTTCACGGCGTCCTGGGCTCGCTTGTAGCTCTCGGCCACCGCCTTGTAGTGAGGAACGAGCTGGCCGTAGATCTGGCCCCACTGCGCGGCATCGGGCCGGTTCCAGGAGCGCTGGAACTCGCACAGCACCGCGTTCGTGCTCACGGGAACGATTCCAGCCGCGGTCAGCCTGGCGACGGTCGTCTGCGACGCCATGACGCTCGGATCGCCGGACGCGTCAGTCACGAAGTAGACTTTGTACCCGTCGGCCTTGGCCTGCAGCGCCGGGAACGCCACGCACACGCTCGTCCACACGCCGGCGATGACCAGTGTCTTGCGCCCCGTGGCCTCGACGGCCTTGACGAAGTCCGCGTTGTCCCACGAGCTGATCTCTCCCTTGCGCGGAACGTACGTCGCGTAGTCCTTGAACGCGTCCAGCTCGTCCATCAACGGGCCGTTCGGCCCGTTGGGTTCCGACGCCGTGTAGATGATCGGTGCCTTCGCGAGCTTGGCGATATTCGCCAGCGCCACCGTGTTGTTGCGCAGCTCGGCGACGGGCACATCCTTCACCGTCTGAAACAGGCCCGTCTGATGGTCAAGCAGGAGCACCACGGTGTCGTTGGGATCGAGCAGCACCTCCCGCGCCGCCGGTGATGGTTGCCGCGACAGGCCCGGGATGGGATCGCCCGTGCCACGAGCCGCGGGTTGGCCCGGCTGAGCGTCGCCCGCCGAAAGCCCGGCGGCGACCGTCAGACCCATCAACGCGGCCGCCACCAGACCAATCTTGAACGTCCCGTGACTCCGAACCATGTGGCATCTCCTTGGTTGAACCTTGCGACTGCGTCGGTCGTTGATCGCACCCGCCCGTCACCCTTACTCAACGCCCCCTCGTCCGCCTTTGATGACGGCGGCGAGCCGGGGTTTCTCCCATCCTACATCACGGCGTTTTCTCGCGATGGCCCCGGCCTCGATCGGCTGTCCCGCGTCAGGGCCCCATACTCGTCAGAACAAGCTCAGCCGCACCAGTCACACGCAACCGATGCCGCGACGGGCAATACCGCCCCATTGGCTCCGCGATCCGCTCCGGCGCCCCCGTTCACGCAACGCAGACCAGTTGTTTTCACCTGCTCAGAACCGGGCGGGCGTCTATCGTCTACGCGAACCGCTCGGCCGCGTGGCTGGGTTCAGTTCGCGGAGGGAACGGGCATGGCGTCACTCGTCGTTATCCAGGGTCCGGGCGAAGGCTCGCTTTTCGCGCTCGGCGACGCGCTGGTTTCCATCGGACGCGACGATGAATGCACGTTCCAGGTATTGGACCCGCTGGTGTCGCGAAAGCACCTGCAGATCCGCATGGACCAGACGCTCGGGAAACACGTGGCCGGCGACTATCGCAGCGGCAACGGCGTGTACGTCAACGATCGTCAGATCGTGCTCGACACCGCGCTCGCAGACGGCGACCGCATCCGCATCGGCCAGACCACGCTGATGTACCTCTCGCTGGACCACCCCGACGCCGCCTCGGCGGTGTCGGCCGCGAAGAAAAAGGGCGAGTGGAAGCGCTCGACGATCCTGCGGCGGGAGTAGCCGCCGGGGCCCGGCGTTCCGACCCGGACCACGGCGACGCGACGCGGCATTCGGATGATCACGCCCCGCTCGAGTGCTCCTGGCGGATGCCTACTTGTCCGCCGTGAGCCTGGCGTGAAGCTCTTCGGTGAAGTTGATGACCAGGTCGATGCGACCGCTGTCCTCGTTCTGATCCTGGAGCACGACAAGCAGCCGCCCGTCGGGGGCGAAGGTGCGCTCGCCGGTCTTCACTTCCTTGACGCTGTAGAGCATCTTCGGGAGCGCGGCGGAGAACCCCGGTTCAGTCTGGATCTCAACGCTCATCACCTGGCCGTCGGGATCGATGTATCGGATCTGCTTGAGGTCGGGGCTCCACCAGCCGCGTCCGGCCGTGCCGCCGGTTGAGATCTGGACACGTCCCGCGCGGGCATCCTGGGCGCCCGCGGCGGGCCCCGTGAATCGCTGCACGTACAGCTCGCGTCGGTCGCTGGCATCGTCCGAGACGAACAGCACCCACTTGCCGTCGGGCGAGAACACCAGGCCGTCCTCGTCCGCGGGAGAAGTCAGGTACGGCGTGGCGGTCCACGGGCCGGCGCTGTCGCCCGCCTGAAGCATCAGCACGTCGGCGGTGTTCCGAGTGAGGTCCGCCTGCAGCACCGCGAGCACCCGGGAGTCGGGAGACCAATCGAGCGGAAAAACGAACTGGCTGGGGTCGGGGCCGGTGTGAAGCTTCACCGGTTCACCCGAACCATCGGCGCGGCGTTCCCACACCGAGAACGCCTGCTCATTCACGGTCTGGTAGGCGATCCGCTGCCCATCGCGGGACCACGCGCAATTCCACGCCGGACCCATCGTGGGCAGACGGGCGAAAGTGCGGCGGGTGAGATCGAGCACCCACAGATCGGAGCCCAGATCCGTCCCGTCCACGGATTCGAACGTGGTCACGACGCGCGCCGCGTCGGGTGACAGGCAGACGCTGCCGTAGGGACGGGAAGGCGCATTCAGAGGCTGGGGCTGGCCGTTCTCGTCGATCCACGCGAGCTTCCTTCCGGAAATGTCACCGCCTCTGGTGACGCTCGCGAGCGTGCCGCTGGGCGAGATGTAGAAATCGCTCACGGACTTCCCGGTCCAGACCGACGCAGGCTCGCCGACGATGGTGAGCGTGTCGAGGTCGAACCGCGCCGCGATCAGGGTGGTGGAATCTCGGCGGGCCACCAGGTACCCGCTCGGCAGGTACGTCGCCCCGCCCGCGTTCGGCAGCAGCGGCGTGCGCTTGCCGGTGGCTAGGTCGATGATCTCGGTACGCTCCCGGATCGACTGGCCCACCAGCGCCCAGCGCGTGGCCAGGACGGACTTGCCCGGCACGAGCGGCCGGAGTTCCCCCCAGTTGTCGAGCTCTTTGGATCCTTCTTCCTGCAGGACGACTCGCGGCTCGCCGCCTGCCGCCGAAACGGCAAGGACCGTCGGCGCCCACGAGAGCGTCATGACGATCTCGCGGTCCGAGGACCAGCACAGGTTCGGAAAGCCGCCCTGCGGAAGTTCGCAGAGGGTTTCGGGCGATCCGATCGGCCGGCCATCCTCCAGTGCGATCTTCTTGAGGAAGATCCTGCTCCTGGACCGGTCCTTGGCCGCGGAAAAGGCGATCCACCGCCCGTCCGGCGAGAGCGCCGCGCTCATGGCGCCATCGCTTCCTTCGATGACCTTGGTCTCGTCGCGATCGAGCCTCCGCACGACCAGCAGCTCACCCGGCTTTGTGCTCTCGCGTTCGAGTTCGGACGTTGCCCTGTAGACAAGAAAGCGGGCGTCGGGCGAGATGCCGACCATGAAGTTGAGCTGGGGCGTCTCCGGGGTGGTGGCGGAGACATGGAACGGCTGCGGCGACGCGACCGGCGCGGGACGGTGGCGGAGGCCGGCCAACCCCCAGCCCGCGCCGATCAGCCCGATCGCGGCGATCAGGCCGACGACCCCGACCATGGGCCGCTTGCCCGTGGACGACGCAGGCGCCACCCACTCGTGACCCGCGATCGTGTGCTCCAGGGCAAGACGGGCGTCGCCCATGTCGTGCAGGCGGTTGCGTCGGTCCTTGGCCAGGCAGCTGCGCAGCAGCTCGCGGACCCGCCCGGGCGTCTGCGCGGGAAGCTGGCTCCAGTCGGGTTCACGGTGCAGGATCGCGCCCAGCGAGTCCGTGACCGTTTCGCCCTGGAACGGCCCCACACCGGCGAGCATCTCGAACAGCACGCACCCGAACGCGAAGATGTCCGAGCGCTTGTCCACGGGCTTGCCCCGCGCCTGCTCGGGCGACATGTACCCGGCCGTTCCCATGATCGCGCCGGGGATGGTGGGCGAGTTGACGGGCATCGTCGGCGAGTTGGGCCCGCCGGGGAGCCCGGTGGAAGAGGGCGCGCCGTCGGCGGTCCGAGCCAGGCCGAAGTCCAGCACCTTCACCTGGCCGCGCTCCGTGACCATCACGTTGCCCGGTTTGAGGTCCCGGTGGATGACCCCCTTCTCGTGAGCGGCCTCCAGCGCCTCGCCGATCTGCTTGGCGATCGCGATCGCTTCATCGACCGGGATCGGCCCGCTGACCAGCCGGTCCGAAAGGGTCTCCCCGTCGATGAACTCAAGGACCAGGTACTGGCGCGACCCGGATTCCTCGAGCCCGTAGATCGCTCCGATGTTGGGGTGGTTCAGGGACGCGAGAACCTTGGCCTCGCGCTGGAAACGCGCGAGCCGCTCGGGGTCTTCGGCGAGATGGCCGGGGAGAGCCTTGATGGCAACCGGCCGATCCAGTCGTGTGTCGTGGGCGAGATAGACCTCTCCCATGCCGCCGCGGCCGAGTTCACGATCAATCTTGAATGGACCAATGGACGATGGCTGCATGAGGGGAAGCCAGTGTAACCACCGGAGCCCGCGCGTGCCTCGCGATCCCACAACTTTCAGCGGCACGCGCTACGACACCACCCGTACGCCGCCGACCCGCGATATTCCGGAGGAGTGAAACATCCAGCCCGCTCCGGGGTTGAGCCTGCCGGCGCACGAGTTCGGCGAGCGTCCCGGGCATGCGGTGCCGCTCCGCGCTGTTCGCCGCCCGCCGGTCTCCATCGATCGCCGGAGCACGGGCCCGGTTCTGGTACGCTGAAACCAACACGCCTTGCAACACGTCGCTTCAATCCAGTCGCTGGCCTTTGCCCTTGGCGTCGGGTCGCTGATCAACCTGATCTGCACCCGGCTGCGCATCCCGGCGATCCTGCCACTCCTGCTCGCCGGGCTCGCGCTGGGCAGGTCCGGCATCCACGTCGTCGGCACCTACAACCTGGGCGACGCCCTTGAAGCATTCATCACGGTCGCGATCGCCGTCCTGGTGTTCGAGGGCGGCCTGCACCTGGGAGCAAATGAGCTCCGCCGCGCCCCCCGAGCCGTGCTGGGCCTGCTGTCGATCGGCGCGGTATGCACCTGGGTGCTCACGGCGCTCAGCGCCCGGTTTGTGCTCGGCGTTTCCTGGCCCGCATCATGGCTCCTGGGGGCCATCCTCATCGTCACCGGGCCGACCGTCGTGCAACCCCTCATCCGCCGCTTCAGGCTGAACCGGTCTCTGTCGACCGTGCTCGGCGCGGAGGCGGTGCTGGTGGACCCCATCTGCGTCCTGGCGGTGGTTACCACGCTGGACCTGGTCGCCGCGTGGGCCACGCGGCCGGGGACCGGCCAGGGCTGGCTGGCGTTGACGATCGCCGGTCCCCCGCTCATGGCCGGGCTGCTCAGCGGGATCGGGGTCGGCCTGGGCTCGCGCTGGCTGCTCCAGTTTCTCGCCGCTCGCGAGCGGCTCGACACGCGCCAGCTCAACCTGTTCGCGATGGGCACCTGCATGACCTCCGTCGGGCTGGGGGAGTGGATCGCGCCCCAGGCCGGCCTGCTCGCGGCGACCCTGTGCGCGATCATCACCGCCAACATCACCGTGATCGGCGCCAAGGACGTCCGCCAGTTCAAGGAGCAGATCGCGTCGATCCTGGTCGGCGCCCTGTTCATCCTTCTGGGATCGCGCTTCGAGCTGCACCGCCTCGATTCGGTCACCACAAGGGACCTCGTGTTCGTCGCGGTCATGATCCTCGCCGTTCGCCCCGCGACCGTGCTCGTTGCCACGGCGCGATCCGAGCTGTCGTGGCGTGAACGGGCGTACGCCGCGTTCTTCGCGCCGCGCGGCGTCGTCGCGGCCTCGGTCGTCTCGATCGCCGCGTCCCGCTTGACGGCGCTCGCCGCCGAAGCCGCCGGCGGGGAGTCCTCCTTCGACCCCGGTCGGATCACCATGCTCGCCGCCGAAGCCCGCCACTTCGAGATCACCATGTTCCTGCTCATCGTGGTGACCGTGGTGCAGGTAAGCCTCCTCGGCCTGCCCCTGGCGGCGCTCCTCCGGGTTCGCGCCGCCGCGCCCAACGGCGTGCTGATCGTCGGCGGCCACCCGGCGGGGCTCATGCTCGCCCGCATCCTCAGCCGGCACGGCATCACCACCTGCATCGTCGACTCCAACGAGACGAACATCAGCGCCTGCCGCGGCAGCGGGCTGCGCGCGGTGTGCGGCGACGCCACCGACCTGCGGTGGCTCGAGGAGCAGGTTTCCGGGTCGGAATTCGGATGGGCGATCTGCTGGACCGGCAACACCACCGTGGACCGCGTGGTGGAACGCTGGGCCAACAACCAGTTCGGCTACGGCCACGCCGCGTGCTGGGACGACATCGCCCGATCCGAGAAACCACCGCAGGCGGGCATCCACCGCGACATCCGGGACCTGGTGGAGTCAATCAGCGCCGGCGGAGCCGTCGTCGCCCAATGGGAAGGCGCCGACACCGAAGGGATCCCCGTGCTCTTCATCGACCAGGGCCGGGTGACGCTCCCGCTCACCGCCGGCCCGCGCTCCGCGCAGCAGGGCCGACTGTGCGTCGGGATCAGGCCGCGCTTCAAGCTGGCGACGTAGCCCGCGCGGCGCGGCGACCCCATGATTCCCCGCAGCGCCCGCGAGGCGGACGTCACGCCTGCCAGTATTGATCGGCGATCGACCGGAGTTGCTCGGACCGCACCGCGATCTCGGCCGGCGCCCCAACGACCGTCGCGTGGCCGACCTTCCGGCCGGGACGTGCCGACTTGCCGTAGAGGTGGACATGACAGCCCGGCACCCCGAGCAGGCCCGTCGGTTCCCCCACCTCCGGCACCGCGCCGACCAGGTTGTGCATCACCGCCGCCGCCCCGGCGAAGCGCATCCCCGTCTCGCCCAGGGGGAGGCCCGCGACCGCCCGCAGGTGGTTCTCAAACTGGCTCGTGATCGACCCCTCGATCGTCCAGTGGCCGGAGTTGTGCACGCGCGGCGCAATCTCGCTCGCCAGCAGCCTGCCCTCCTTCACGAAGAACTCGACCGCGAGCACGCCCACGTAATCGAGCGCCTCCATGATCCTCGTCGCCGCGACCGTCGCCTGTTCGTCAAGCGATGCAGTGCTCGCGCTCCCGGCTCCGGACCAGAACGCCGCCAGCGGCGCTCGCGACCGGCGCAGGATGCCCGATGAGTGCTCGTTGAGCACCAGCGGCCACGTCCGCACCTCCCCCGTCCGCGAGCGCACCGCGATCACCGACGCCTCCACGTCGAACGCCACGAACTCCTCGAGGATCAGCCCACCCGGCCGCGCATCGGCCGGACACAGGGCGCGGTACGCGGCGCCCAGATCGGTCCCCTCCATGATCCGCGCCTGCCCCTTGCCGTCATACCCCAGCCGCCGCGTCTTCAGCACCGCCGGGCGGCCAAGCTTCATCACCGCCTGCTCGAGTTCCGCCGGCGAGTCCACCCTCGCAAATCGCGGCACCCCGATCCCCAGCCGCTCAAAGAGCTGCTTCTCGAGCAGCCGGTCCTGCCCGGTCGCAAGCGCCAGCGGCGGCGGATAAATCGGCGCCCGCTGGTGCACGTGCGTCGCCAGGTGCTCGACGCTGCTGGCCGGCACGTTCTCGAACTCGTACGTGATCACCGACACGTCCAGCGCAAAGTGATTCAGCGCCGCCTTGTCCTCGTACGACCCGCAGATGTGCTCCGCGACCGCCCCCGCCGGCGCATCGGGCGCCGGGTCGAGCACCCGGAAACGAAGCCCCAGCGGATAACCCGCGAGCGCGAGCATCCGAGCAAGCTGCCCGCCCCCCAGGATCCCGATCAGTGCACCCAATGCGCGGTCCCTTCTTTCAGTGCCGTTCCGCCGCCAACGCCGGCGGCCGCTTTCACGCCCGCTTCCGGCCCGGCGGCGCCTTCCGCGGCGACCCCCGCGGCGGCTCCATCGGCGTCACGCCGAGCTGCATCCCCGGCTCGACCGAAAGCTGCTTCATCGACTCACGCGTCAACCGCACCGTCGTCGCCCCCTCCGCAAAGTCCACGTGCGAGGCCCGGAATTCGCCGTCGGATTCCAGCCGCGACACGATCCCGCTGCGGGTCGCCGCAGTCGCGTTGATCGGCTCGCCGAGCGTCAGCAGCCGCGTATCCCGGATCAGCTTGATCTCGCCCGTGTTCGCTTCCAGGTGCGGCCCGCCGTCGAAGGGATCGACGAAGTCCTTGTAGCGGAAACCGATCTTCTCGAGCATCTTCCTCGCCGGCATCGTCTCCGGCCCCACCTGGCCGATCACCGCCCGGGCCTCCGGCGGCAGCAGCGTCAGGAAGATCTCCTCGCGCGGCAACAGCGCGAGCATGAACTCCCGCGAATACTGGCAGAACCGGTCCGCCTCCGCGTACGTCAGGTTGATGAACCGCCGCCCGAGGTACTCCCACAGCACGTTCTGACCGTCGGGCGAGATCGGCGCCATCAGCTCCGCGATGAGCCGGTCGCTGAACATGTCGCGGTGCAGCGCGATGAAATGGAACCGGACCAGCGACAGCAGCCGGCCGAGCTTGGCCTTGTGGCTGCGGTACGACGGCTGGAGGATCAGTCCCCCCAGCTCCGACGGCCCCGATTCATCCAGGTACAGCGTCGCCACGATGTGCGTCGCGCCGAACTGCAGAGACTGGCTGAAGAACTCCCGCCTCGAGAGCTTGAACGACAGGTTCGGGTTCCCCGGCCCGCCCATGTGCGAGATCACCTGCGAGGTCCCCAGGCACGCGGCCGCCTCGACGTCCTCGAGCACGAACATGAACACGTCCGACTTGGCCGCCGACAGCCCCGCCGCCTGCACCGGCGAGAGCGACGCGGGGACCGGCGCGTGCGCCGCCGCCGGTGGCTGCGGCGAATGACGGGCCGACTTGCCGCGCCCCTTGCCCGATGCCCGTAGCTCCGACGCCGGCCGCAGTTGGTGCGGGGTGACCGTGTCCGGCGCAAGCTGCGCCGCGACCGATCGACGCACCCCCGTCGGCCCCGGCTTGACCTTCGGCGGCGGCTGGTCGGGCTGATCATCCACCTCGGCCCCGGCCGCCCGGGCGAACGCGGACCTCGACTGAAGAATCTTGTTGGCGATGATCTCCCGGTCTGCCGGAAGGTTGATGAAGTGGACCATCCTCGCCAGCTTGACCAGCGTGGGAACGTCGTCGAGCTTGGCGCGACGGATCAGGAATTGCATCGGGACACCTCGGGCACAGGCGACGGACGGTCGCACACGAGACCCATCGTTGGCCGCTCGCGCCACCCGCGGGCGCACCGACAGCCCCGCCGCGTGCCCCTGTCCATCGGTGCATCCCGAAACGGGCAATCAAAGTTCACCGCGTCAGCCTTATGTTCGGAAGCAAATCTCCGCGTTCCGGACCCGACGTTCACTTTCCTGGTGACAACGACCCTTTAATAGGATATATTCGTCCTGTATCACTTGCCCACCACTGGATCGAGGAGGGGCCGGATTGGCGATCGCTCGGTGAGGAGAGCAGCCATGAACGCTCGAAGGTTCGGGAGTGGCTCGCGGGTGGCGTTGTGCGTGGCGGTTGTCGGAATCGCCAGTGCGGCTCGGGCGGACTTTGCACCCCCGGAGTATCGCGGGGCCGCACGGTCGGCATGGATCGAATGGGAGTTCCTGCTCCCGCCGTGCGATTACGAGGCGCTGTTCCCGGAGTGGACCAGCTTCGTCGGCGGCGGTTCGCTCAGCATGGAGGTGCAGACGCATGCCCAGGTGGGCTCGTGCCAGCAGTGGCGCTGGGTGCCGGAAGATCTGGACGGCGGCATCGGCCCGGCGGCGGATGCCACAGACCGTCAGATCTCTTTCATCGTGCAGAACTGGACGGCGCAGGTGCCCGCAACCTTCCTGCGCGTCCAGATGTCTTGGTTGGGAGATCTCCCCCCGGTGGTGCTCCGTACGGAGGGTTCAGACCTCGGCGGGGAGGCCGTGTTGTTCAAGCAGATCCGGCGGGTCGAGATCGACGACCATCACTTCTACGAAGACTGGGTCGCCTACCCCTCGCCCGTTCATGAATCGGTCGTATTTGACGTGCCCGAAGGCACGGTCATCGACGAAGTCACCATCGACACGTGGGCGACGGTTCCCACGCCCGCCGGATCACTTGCGCTGATCGGTGCGGCCATCGTGCTGCTGAGCGTTCGGCATCGATGAGCACGTGACCGCGCCGTCCGCCGATCGACGAGCACCCTCGATCGGCGCCATGACGGAGGGAGTAGCTTGTGGGGTGCTTTCAGTCGGTGGCTCGGGACGCCCTCCCGAGCCGCCGCTTTTGCTTCAACAGGAGCGACGACGGCCCGCCGTGATCGGCCGGCCGCCGTCCGAACAGGGAGACAAGCCATGCTGAAGATACGTATTCCGCTCCGCTGCGTCATCGCCGCGCTCGTCGCCGGCGGGGTTCAGTCCGCGGCAACCGCCGACGACTTTGCGCCCCCGCCCTACCGCGGAGCGCCCCTCTCCGTCTACGCGGAGTGGGAGTTCGCGATGCCCCCGACGAACTGGTACTTCATCGCCCCCGATTCCTTCGACGCCGTCGGCAACGGTCTCTTCGAGCTCTACGACGGGTTCACCACGCACGCCGAGGTGGACGACCCCGCCAGGTGGACGTGGCACCCCGGTGACGGCGACGGCGAGATCACGCCGGCGGGCGGCACCGGCGGCGCTTCCATCGCCTTCAAGCTGCAGAACTGGATGGACATCCTCCCCGACAAGCTGCTCCGCATCCAGGTCACCTGGTCGGGCGCGGCCCCGCCGATGACGATCGCGGTCGACGGCTGGCAGGGCTCCACGACATGGAAGTTCGTGCAGCAGGGCTCGCAGGTCGTCGATCCGAACCACTTCTATGAGGACTGGCGGGCGTACCCCAATCCATGGTGGGACGTCGTCGCGCTCTGGACGCCGGAAGGCACCGCCATCGACGAGATCATCATCGACACGGTCTGCCTGCCGGCCCCGACGCCCCTGGCCGTCGCCCTCGCCGGGCTGATGGCCCTCGGTCGCCGCCGGAGGTAGCGATCCCGGCACACGGTGGTGCCCGCCGACCTCGCGGACGCCGCGCGGCAGTACCATCGTTCCATGAGCACGCTCACGATCCGACCCGCCACGCGCGGCGATGTCGCGCTGATCCTGCAACTCGTCCGTGAACTGGCGGAGTATGAGAAAGCGCCGGACCAGGCCGTCGCGACGCCGGCGGACATGGAGCGCGCGCTGTTCGGCGAGATCAGCGGACGCGCCCCGCTCGCCGAGTGCGTGATCGGAGAAGTCGACGGCAAGCCCGAGGGCCTCGCCCTCTTCTTCATGAACTTCTCCACGTGGACCGGTCGCCCTGGCATGTACCTCGAAGACCTCTTCGTGCGCCCATCGGCCCGCGGCAAGGGGCTCGGCAAGGCGCTCTTCGAGCACGTCGCCCGCCTGGCCGCCGGGCGCGGCTGCTCGCGGTACGAATGGGCCGTGCTCGACTGGAACACGCCCGCCATCGAGTTCTACAAGGCCCACGGCGCCAAGGCCATGGACGAGTGGACCGTCTACCGCATGAACCAGCAGCAGATCGCCGCCCTCGCCGCCACCGGGCCGCTCACACCGTGAACCCGGCCCGACCCCACGCCCGCTGATCCGCCTCGAACGAGTACGCGTGCCCGCACTCCGGGCACACGCCCGTCTCGGCAAGCCCGCGCAAGTCATGCAGGCACGACGTGCAGCAGCAGCCACCGGTCGCCCGGTGCACGCGCCGGATGCGCGACAGGCCGTACCCGATCGCCAGGCTCGCGAAGATGGTCGGCCCAAACGCGACCAGCGGAATCACCAGCCCCCACAGCGCCGGTCCCGAAAACCGCGACGGTGACACCATCACCACGACGCACGCCGCCGGGCCCAGCAGATAGAGCAGCATCCACGCCCGTAAGCGCCCAACCGCTGGAATGGACCCGGCCACCCGGAAGCGTTCGATGCTCACCCACCCAGTCTACCAGCACTCGCCCCTAGAATCGCCTTCCCCCTTTCGGAGCCGATGTTGACGACGACCGCACCACACCCCCAGGCCCAGCCGCCGGGCACATCGCACCCGGCCGGCACGCCGTTGCCCCCGTCGCCGGAGGCCCCGCTCTCGCGCGGCCGTCCCGACCGCCGGCTCGACTCAAGCGTCACCACCGCGTTCCGCGCCTGGCAGAAGACCAAGCTGAAGACCTCGCAGCGCCTCGGCGATTCGCTCCTGCGCTGGTACGCCCGGCACGAGCTGCCGCGCTTCGGCACCTACGTAACCTCCCGCGGGCGCCTCGAGGACGTCGCGTTCTGGAGCGACGCCCCCATCGTCGAGATCCACGACCGCTTCCACGGCCACCGCGTGCGCCTCAACCCGCGCGACTTCTACCACCGCATCTGGTACTACTTCGGAAGCTACCACGAGCTCGAGATCCTCTCCGTCGTCAAGCAGGCCCTCCGCGAGGGAGACTGCTTCGTCGACGGCGGCGCCAACATCGGCCTGGTCACCATGTTCGCCGCGGGCATCGTCGGCAGCCGCGGCCTGGTGCAGTCCTTCGAGCCCTTCCCTCCGATCTTCGAGGAACTGAAGTTCCACGTCGAGACCAACGGCCTCGACCAGGTCCGCATCCATCGCATGGGCCTCAGCGACGCGCCCTCGGAGATGGAGATCCGCCTGCCCGGCCACGGCAACCTCGCCGCGGCCACCTTCAGCCCCCTGCCCGACCGCTACCAGGGCGTGGCGTCCTCCGGCGGCGTCGTCCCCATCGTGCGCGGCGACGACGTCATCGACCCCGACGACCCCAGGCCCCTGCTCGTCAAGCTCGACGTCGAAGGCTTCGAAGTCCGGGCCATCGCCGGCATGTCGCGCCTCATCGAGAAGCGCACGCCCGCCATCGTCGCCGAATCCAACGCCGAGCTCCTCGACATCAACGCCACGCCCCCCGAGCTGATGTGGGACATGCTCACCGAGATCGGCTACCGCGCCTACGCGATGGACCGCGGCGGCTTCCGCTCACGCCACCGCCTCTGGCTGCACCCGCTCCCCCGCGAGTGGATCCGCCACGAGCGCGACATGGTCTTCCTCCACCCACGCAGCGCCATGTGGAAGCGATTCGAGCCGGTCATCCAGCCGCCCGGGCGGTACTGGAAGCACCTGGGCGTGTACCCGGGCACAACCCGGTCATGGGTCAGGTCCTGACGCACGCGCCCTCGACCGCGCCGGATTACTTGGTCGCGCCGCCCCAGCGATCCACCAGCTCGGGGTTCGACCGGAAGTCGATCCGCGCGTCGCTGCTGTCCGCCAGCTTGCCGTTCACGAAGTACAGGAACGTCACGAACAGGTTCTTGCGCTCCTTCTCGTCGTAGTAGGCCTCGACCTTCCACTCCTCCACGTCGATCCCGCCCACCGACGACGTCCCCAGCTTCACCTTGTTCCCGGCCTTGAACGAATCGAGCACCTGCTGCCGGGGCGCGCCCGGCTGAAGCTGCCCGTGCACCTGGCGGATCTCCGCCATCTGCCCTTTCGAAACTTCCGCGGCCGGCTTCGACGCGCACCCGCACAATCCCCCCGCCGCCAGAACCACGCACGCCGCCACCGCAACACTCGCCGTTCTCAGCATCGATCGATCCTCCGCAGCAGGTTCACTTGTCCATGATCTCGCGACGCTTCTTCGCGTACTCGTCCTCGGTCAGCAGGCCCTTGTTCCGAGCATCCTCGAGGTCCTGCAGCTCCTGCCCGACCGTCGTCGTCCGAGCCTCGACGTTCGACGAACTGCTGCAGCCAGACAACCCGCCCGCCGCGCACGCGACGCACACCGCAATCACCCAGCCCCGTCGATTCATCATTTCCTGCTCCATGGCCGCGTCCGCCGCCGCGACTGCTCCCGCGGGGCGAAACCAGACACGAGCGTAGTCTCATCGCCCGCCCCACACTCGTCACCGGCGCCGCGTGGAAACCGGGCGCCGAGCATCCGCCCGGCACCCGGATCAATCAGACCGCCCTGAACCCGCGCGCCGGGCCGAGCCTACCGCCGCTTGCGCTCCGCCAGTTCCTTGACCCGCGTGAGCCCGTGCTCCCACCCCTCGGGCATCCCGTCGCGGTGCTCCTTGGGGATCAGGCCCATCGCCCGGTGCACCAGCGACAGCACGGTCCGGCCGCCCTCCTCCTTCAGCCTGTACTGCACGTGGTTCACAGCCGGATACGACATCGGCATCGGCCCGCACAGCTCCAGCAGCGCGGGCGGCTTGATCACCTGCACGTGCCCCCACAGGTGCCCCGTGCCGTTGCCAAGATCCCGGTACCAGCGACCGCCCGGCCACGGCTCGATCTTCATCGGGAACGGCGTGCCGTCGGGCATCTGGCTCCCCGGTCCGAGTTCCTCCAGCAGCGCCTCGACCGCCACCGCCGCCGGCGCCGCGATCTGGATCGACCTCTGGATGTGCAGCGTCTGCAACGATTCTTCGATCGTCAACATGCGGTCTCCTTCTTGTGCCCGCCCCCGGGCTGGTTCTGTTCCGCTCGCGGCGCGCTACGCCGTGGCGCGACGCGGCTCTCGCTCCCGTCCTTCCACGGCCCGCTACTTCGCCGACCGCCGAGCGTGCTCCTCCGCGCGACCCTTGATCCGCTCGAGCTGGTGCTGCCAGAAACGCTCGTAGGACTTCGCCCACTCGTACACCGGCTTGAGCTGGTCCCCGTTCACGCGGTACATCCGCTCGCGCCCCTTCCTCCGCACGCTCACCAGCCCCACCTCCCGCAGCACCGCCAGGTGCTTGGAGACCTGCGGCTGCGGCCAGCCCAGCGACTGCACCAGCGCGTTCACCGCCAGCTCGCCGCCCCCCACCGCCATCACGTCCAGGACCTGGCGGCGCTTGGGCTCGGCGATCGCCGCGAAGGTGTCAAGGGTCGTCGGCGCTCGTGCCATGACGTATCATATTCCAGTATTGGCATATGTCAAGTCGACCGCCGCCCGCCGGTACCATCGGCCGCATGGTCAAGCCGTCCAACACCGCCGGAAGGTCGTCGACCGCCCGCGCGCCCTCCGCGGGCTCGGAAGCAACCGACGCGGTCGCCCGACTGGTCGATCTCTACGGCCCCCGGCTGCACGGACTGGCCCGCAAGCTGTGCAGCCGGCGGTCCGACGCCGACGACCTGGTCCAGGACGTCTTCCTCCAGGCCTTCCGCAAGTGGCATACGTTCCGCGGCGAGTCCGACCCGGGCACGTGGCTTTACACCATCGCGGCCCGGGCGTGCCGGGCCCGCAGCCGCCGAGCCCGCGCCCGTGCAACCGTCTCGCTCGGCGATGTCTCGCCCTGGCGAGAAACCACCGTGACCCGCATGGCCGCGGCGGACCACGACCCCAGCGCCGCCGAACGCAACGAGGCCATCGACCGCGTCCAGCACGCCATCGCCCGGCTCCCCGAGCACCTCCGCCTCCCCCTCGTGCTCAAGGAAGTGCTCGAGCTGCCCGTCGCCGACGTCGCCTCCGCCCTGGGACTCGCGCAGAACACCGTCAAGACCCGCGTCCACCGCGCCCGCCTCGCGCTGCGCAAGGACATGCTCGGACGCAGCGACACCGTCACCGCGCCCCAGCCCATCTACGAGAAACAGGTCTGCATCGACCTCCTCAAGACCAAGCTCGAAGCCCTCGACCAGGCCGGGCCCGCCGCTCGCTTCCAGATCCCCCAGGCGGAAATCTGCGCCCGCTGCCGAGCCGTCTTCCGCGAACTGGACCTCGTCCAGGACGCATGCTCGCGACTCGATGCCGGTGATTTCCCCCCCGCGCTCCGAGCCGCCGTGCTCAAGGCGATCCACCAGCGCCAGGAGGCCGAGCGCTCAAGCGCCGTCCGCGCCCGCCGCGGCCGAAAGCCCGTCGCGTCATCGAAGTCCCGGCGCTGATCAAAGCCATCACTTCGCCGGCACTTCCACCCAGAACCAGCCGCGAAGATCGCCCTCAGCAAACCCTGTGGCCTGGTCGTCGGGATACTTGGCCGCCAGCGCCGTCTTGATCGCCGGGTCCATGTCCGCCGGGTCCCCGTGGCACATCAGGCACATGCCCGACAGCTTGATCGGCAGCGTCACCCCGACCGATCCGTCTTCGTTCACGAACGCCAGCGGCGACGCCGGCCGCTGCTCGAGCGCGCCCCGCGCCCACGTCGGCGCGCCGTTGCTCTTGTTGCGGAGCTTGTAGCTCGTTCTCCCGATCATCAGGCCGCGCTCCCGAGCAACCGCCCTTGCGATCTGCGGGGCCTTCTCGCTGCACACCTTGATCGCCGATCCCGGCTCGCTGGCCTGGCCCGTCATCGCCTCCATGAGCGTCGAGAGCACCCGCCTGTACATGGCGTCCCTGGCCTCCACCGCCGTCTTGTACACGGGCTTCACCGACTCGGGCAGCTCCTCAACCGCCACCGGCCGCCACCCGCCGGTCGCATCGCCCCCCGCGCCGTTCCGACGGATGTAGTCCCGCGCCACGCTCTCGATCAGCGGGTCGACCATCTGCATCGCCCTCGCCTCGGCAAACGCCCGCGACGCGGGAACCCCCTTGTCCAGCACGCGGTACGCCGCCCACACGGGGCCGACGCGATTCCCCGTCCGGCAGTGCAGCACGACAACCTTCGACGACGCGTCCCCCGCCGTCAGCGCGGCCCGCCCGTCCGTGATGATCAGGTCGTCGAGCTCCACGCCGCCCGCGTACGGCAGGGCGCAGTAGTCAAGATCGTTCGCCCCCGCCGCCGCCTTCTCGTCGTACGCGGGGTGCTCGTCGCTCTTGCGGAAGTTCACCAGCACGCCCGCGCCCAGCCGCTTGAGCAGCGCGACCTGCTCGGCCGTCGGCTGCTCGAGCAGCACGCGGTGCCCGACGCCGCCGATCGCCACTTCCGACGGCGGCTCCGGGTCGCCCTCGCGCAGCGCCTCGGTCCTCTTCGGCGCCGCGTCGAACCCGTGACGCACGAACTCGCTCACGCCCATCGCGTGCGCGTGCAGCAGCCGCACCACCGCAGGGTCCTCGCTGGTCTCGACGATCCTCACGCCCCGGTCGGTCGGCTCGATCTCGATCACGACCGCCTCGCCGCGGTCAAACAGTTCGGCGAACACCGGGTCCCACACGCGGACCCGCTGGCCGGACTTCAGCCTCGCCTGCATCGCCCTGGCGTGCTCGATGATCTTCCCCGCCACCGCGGGGTCGCCCGATTCCGTCCGCGCGTCAACGCCTTTGGCGGAGAATCGGACCACGCGCACGATCTTCTCGTGCTCGCGCAGAAGCTCGCGCCAGATCTCGCGGTCCTGCCCGACGGACGCCGGCTGCCCGGGCCGCACCGCCGCCGCGTTCCCCGCACCCATGCCCGCAAGAACCGCCGCGCCCGCGACAACCAGCATCCCCGCCATCAAGCCGTACCCGCGCGCCATCATCGCTCGCTCCTCCGCCCGCACACCGGGCCGTGAAGGTCAGACCGCCGCGGGAACACCGGCCTTCTCGAAGTGCTCGAGCGCCGCCGCGACCACAGATGTATAGGTATACACCGGCCCGCCGCCCATCATCACCGCCACCCCCGCCGCGTCCATGATCTCCTTCGGCGTCGCCCCCGCCTTCAGGCACTTCTCGACGTGCGTGAAGATGCACGCGTCGCACCGCACCGCCACCCCGATCGCCATCGCGATCAGCTCCTTGTGCCTGGCCGAGAGCCCCCCCTCCCCGCCGTCCTTCATCAATCCCTGAAAGAACGGGCCGAACGCCTTGCCGATCTCCGGGCCCTTGGCCTTCGCCAGCCCCATCGCGCCCGGCCACGTCTCGTAGAACTTCGCCGCATCGTGACGCATGACCTTGCTCCTGCCTGACCCCGGTTGCTCACCCCCCGGCACGTTTTCAACTTTGAACTTTCAACTTTGAACTTTGAACTTTTCCTACCCGCCACACCCCGGCCCGCAGCCCCCGGCCCGGTTCCACGGCATCTTGCCCAGCACCGTCGCCAGCCCGCACGTCCCCGTAGCGCCCGCGAAAAGCAGACCCGCCCCGAAGAACGCCGGCACTCCCACGAACCACGGGTGCACCAGGTACGCCAGCGCGCAGCCCCCGACCACAAAGAACCCGATCACAAGCTGCACCTGCCGCATCACGCTCACGCCGCTCACGCGACGGTCCACCGTCACCGCAAGGCCCTGCTTCTTCCAGTGCTCGATCCCACCCGTCATGCTCAGCACGGTCACGCCGCGCCCCGCAAGGCTCGCCGCCAGCCGAGCCGCGTCCGCCGAACGCTTCCCGCCCTTGCAGTGCAGCACCAGCCGCCCGTTCGCGGGCACCATCGACTCCACCAGCCCAAGATCAAACTGCGACAGCGGTACCAGCCGCGCGCCCTCGATGCGCTCCCGAGCATGCTCGTCAACCTCGCGCACATCGACCAGCACCGCCTGCCCCGACTTGAGCCACTGGCTCACCTGCTGCGGTGAAACCTCGCCCGCCGCCGGGATGCTGACGGTCGCGCCAGAACCAGCCCCCGAACCGCCGAGCGTCTGTGCTGAAGATAAACCAGTCGCCATCGGATGCTCCTGAAAAGTCCCGAACGAACCGCCGCCATCGCCGCGCATCGTCCATCAGTTCAGAGCACCCGCGCCCCTGTCGAGTTCCAAATGCACGCTCAACCCGCCGCCAGTCGACTCACCCCCCGCCCCACCCGCGCACCCGCTTCACACCCCGCAGCCGCTCCATCAGCCCGTCCACCGCTCGCTCCAGCTCGGCAAGCCCGCCGTCGTTCTGCACGACCAACGTCGCCCGGGCCCGCTTCTCCTCGACCGGCCACTGCGCCGATTCCCGCCGGGCAAGCTCCGCCTCATCCCACCCGCGCTCGCGGACGCGGCCCAGCCGCACCGCGCCCGACGCCTCCACCCACACCACCGCGTCGCATTCCTTGTCGACGCCGGCCTCGAACAGCAGCGGCGCATCCACCACCACGATCCCGCCGCCCTCGCCGCGCACACGCTCGATCACCGCGTCCCGCTGTTGCTTGATCAGCGGGTGCACGAGGCCTTCCAGCCGCCGACGCTGCTCACCGTCCAGGAAGACGATCTCCGCCACGCTCCGCCGGTCCACGTTCCCGTCCGGGCCCAGAATCCCCCGCCCCCACCACCGCACAAGCTCCTCGCGCACCTCCGCGCGCCGCAGGATCTCCTTCGCCGCCGCGTCGCTGTCGAGCACCACGCACCCGCGCTCGCCGAGCATCCGCCCCACCGTGCTCTTTCCCGACCCGATCCCGCCCGCCAGCCCCACAACGATCACATCCCCGCCCCCAATCCCACTCCCAGCGCGATCGCCGCCCGCTCCGCGGATCGCCGCCGGAAGCCGCCGCTCCATCTCGCGCCGGACCTCCGCCACCACCGATTCCCACCTCGCCACGTACGCCCAGATCACTTCCGGCACCACCAGCCCCGACGTCCCGGCCGCGATCGTCCCCACGCCCACGATCCGCTGGCGCACCAGCCGCGTCGCTTCCAGGTACTGCACCCGTTCCAGCGGCAGATCCGACACCCGGCGCTGGAGCACCCCGCTCGAGTTGATCACCCGCCGGTCCGTCAGCGTGTAGCAGCGGAAGAACCAGTCCAGCACGTCCCACAGCAAACGAGCGCCCACCGCCACCACCCACAGGCCCAGCACCAGCCCCCACAGGTCCGCCAGAAACGTCCTGCTCGCGATCCACGCCAGCACCAGCACGCCCGCCATGGCCGCGTGCCAGCCAAGGTGCCGCAGCACGATCATCCACGGGCTCGGCCGCACGGAGAACAGCACGCGCTCGCCCGGCGAGAGCACGACTTCCGCGGCGCTGATGCGGGTCTGTTCCACGGCGTCCTACGCCGCTCCGCCCGGGACCCCGCTCGAACGCCCGATCGCCTCGGGTTTGAGCGTCGCGATCTGCGGGTAATTGCGATAGAAACCGTCGTAGTCAAGGCCGTAGCCGACCACGAACTCGTTGGGAATGTCGAACCCCACGTACTCGACGTCCACGGGGCGCAGCCTCGCGCTCTCGGGCTTGCGCAGCAGCACGCACGCCCGCAGGCTCGCCGGCCGCTGCTGGAGGATCAGCTCCTTCACCAGCCCGATGGTCTGCCCCGAATCGAGAATGTCGTCGATGATCAGGACGTGCTTGCCGCCCAGGTCCCGCGGCAGGTCCCCCGCGATCTTGGCGCCCTTGGACGTGATCGACGTCCCCGGGTAGCTCGACACCGCCACCACCCGCAGCGACAGCCGCAGCGGAAGCTCGCGGATCAGGTCGGCCGTCAGCACCAGCGCCCCCGTCAGGATCGGGATGATCACCACCTCCCCCTCCGGGTTGTTCCCCAGTTCCAGATTGATATCCCGAGCAATCCGCTCGCCCATCTCGCGCACCCGAGCCGCGATCTGCTCGCGTGTGAGAAGGATGTGATCAATCTCCGGAAACACCATTCATCCCCGCGCACCTCAGTGCTCAGACACGCCGTACCTCTGTGCCTTCGTGCCTTTGTGCCTTTGTGCCTTTGTGCCTTCGTGCCTTCGTGCCTTCCCTAAACCACCAACCCCTTGATCTGCCCCGTCCGGCGCTGGTTCCAATAACGCTGGAGCGCATCCTCCACAATCGCGAACGCCGCCTGGGCGGGCATGATCTCGTCCACCGCCACCGACTTGCCCTCCAGCGCCTTGTAGTCCTCAAAAAACCGCTTCAGCAGCCGGAAAATGTGCCCCGGAAAGTCGCTGGCGACCGCGAACTCCTGATAGATCGGATCCTGCATCAGCACCGCGATGATCTTGTGGTCCGGTTTGCCCTGGTCGATCATCGTCATCACCCCCACCGCCCGGGCACAGCACAGCGTCATCGGCGGGATCGACTCCGTGCAGTACACCAGCACGTCCAGCGGATCATCGTCTTCCGCCAGCGTCTGGGGAATAAATCCGTAATTCGCGGGATAATAAACTGCGGAGGCCAGCACTCGGTCCAGCTTGAGCAGGCCGCTGCCCTTGTCGAGCTCGAATTTCAGGTTCGAGCCCTTGGGTATCTCGATCAGCGCCCGGAAGCACTCCGGGAGCGGCGCGTCTTCAAGGCCGGGGGTCACGTCGTGCCAGGGGTGAATCATGGGGGTGAGAGTAGCAGGCGTCCATCGGCAGTTCGTGCTCGGTTTGGATCCCGTCAAAATTCATAGATAAAACAAGTGGTCGCTTATCCACGATTGATATAGTTTTCGTCCAAGACCAGTGGAGGGAAAGGAGTCGTCCGCCGATTCACGCCACCGCCTCGCATGGTGCCAGCCGGGGGAATCCCCGTCCCGGTGACCAGCGGCACGTCACCCAGCGCCCGGTCCGCGTGAGTTGAGCCGTCATTCGTATGTGCGGAATCGCCGGACACATCCGCCGAGATCGTCGGTCCCCCGCGGATGCGGAAGCCGTCCGCCGGATGAACCGCGCCCTCTTCCACCGCGGCCCCGATGGCGACGGCGAGTTCTCGGACGATCACGTGCACATCGCCATGCGCCGCCTCTCGATCATCGATCTCGAGGGCGGCTGGCAGCCCCTCTACAACGAAGACCGCTCCATCGCCCTGGTCGCCAACGGCGAGGTCTATAACCACGTCGAACTCCGCGACCAGCTCGAACGCCGCGGGCACCGTTTCGCGACCCACTCCGACTGCGAAACCATCATCCACCTCTACGAGGACCACGGCGCCGACTGCCTCCACGCCCTCCGCGGCATGTACGCCTTCGCCCTCTACGACATCCGAGCCAAAAGAGTCATCATCGGCCGCGACCGCATGGGCGAGAAGCCCGTGTACCTCGTCCGGCGCGACAACGAACTGTGGTTCTGCTCCGAGCTCCGCTGCCTGCTCGCCAGCGGCGTCGTCCCCTTCCAGCTCGATCCCGGCGCGGTCAACCTCTACTACCACTACAACTACGTCCCCGAGCCCCTCACCGCCGTCAAGAACGTCCACAAGCTCCCCGCCGGCTCCTACCTCCAGATCGACCTGGACCCCTGGACCGTCACCGAGCGCCGGTACTGGCGGCTCTCCGACGCGCCCCCCGTCGAGGGCGACCCGCCAACGCTGATCCGCGAAGAACTCGAACGCATCGGCGACCTCATCATCCGAGCCGACGTCCCCGTCGGCGTTGCCCTCTCCGGCGGCATCGATTCCACCCTCGTCGCGGCCCTCGCCGCCGCCCGCCGCCCCGGCCTCATCCACGCCCTCACCGTCGGCTACCCCGGCCGGCCCGAGCAGGACGAACGCTCCCTCGCCGCCCAGACCGCCCAGCGCCTCAACATGCCCTTCCACGAGGTGGAAGTCCACCCGCGCGAGGTCGTCGAGCTCTTCCCCGAACGCGCCCTCTGGCGCGATGATCCCATCGCCGACATGGCCGGCCACGGCTACTACGCCGTCTCGCGCCTCGCCAAGTCGTGCGGCATCCCCGTCCTGCTCCAGGGGCAGGGCGCCGACGAACTCTTCTGGGGCTACGGCTGGGTTCGAGACGCGCTGGAAGCATCCATCGTGAAGGGCTCGGGAAACCGCGCCGAGGCCGCACGCGACCCCTACCGCCGGCTCATGCCGTCGAGCCTCGGCCCGCGCGCCGTCAAGGACGCGCTCAGCCTCATGACCCAGCGCTGGCTCGGCTGGCAGCAGTTCCACCCCGATGACGGCGCCCCCGACGATCAACTGATCTTCTACAACGGCAACGGCGCGTACCAGCGAGCCCGCTGGCTCGTCCGGCGCGTCTTCCCGCCGAAGTTCGCCGCCCAGGCCTTCAGCATGGACCCCGCGCATCTCTTCCGCAGGCCACGCCCGTGGAACGACCTGCCCGTCATGTTCACCGAGCTCATCTGCGAAACCTACCTCCTCGAGAACGGCATCGTCCAGGGCGACCGCCTCTCGATGATCAACTCCGTCGAGCTGCGCCTCCCGCTCTGCGACTACAGGCTCGCCGAGCTCGCCGTCGGCCTCCGCAAGACCCAGCCCGATCACCGCCTGCCCTTCAAGCACTGGCTCAAACGAGCCGCCGCCGACCTCGTCCCCGCCGACCTCATGAACCGCCCCAAGCGCGGCTTCACCCCGCCCCACGCCTCGTGGATGCACCACCTCATCGACGCCTTCCGGCTCTCGCTCGAGCACGGCTACCTCGTCGAGCACGGCGTGCTCGCGCCCCAGGCCGCCGCCGAGATGACCAACCACCGCTTCCGCCTCCCCATCTGGACCGAGGCGATCTACAAGACCCTGGTGCTGGAATTCTGGTGCCGCGGCATGAGCAGCGCCGCCGCGCAGACCTCCATGAACCACACCCACCGCGTGCCCAGCCTCTCCTCCGAAAACCTCCCCGCCCCCACCTTCCGGCTGCGCCCCGCGGTCTGATCATCACCACCAGGTGTGATCCTCCGCGCCGCGATCGCCCCCCTTGGCGCGCGGGGCCTCCGCCTACCCTCCCATCCCATGCTCACGCTCGACTACGCCAATTGCCTCGCCGATCGCGTCGGCTCGCACGGCCTCGACACCGCGCTCTTCGATCCCGCGAGCCAGCCCACGCAGACCGCCCGGGCGCTCACCGCCTCCCTCGAGAAGACCCGCGGCACCGGCTGGGAACGCTGGCGCCTCCTGCCCCACGACCCCGTGAAAGCTGACCACCTGCACCAGGTTCGCAGGGCCGTTGACGCCTGCCGCGGCCGCTTCGACAACATGGTGGTGCTCGGCATCGGCGGCTCCGCCCTCGGCAACATCGCCCTCCAGTCCGCCCTCTCGCCGGTCACCTACAACCTGCTCCCCTCCTCGTCCCGCCCGGGCCCGCGCACGTTCGTGATCGACAACGTCGATCCCGAGCAGTTCGGCCACATCCTCGACTGGTGCGCCTCCGCCGGCGGCGGCCTCCAGCGCACACTCTTCAACGTCATCAGCAAGTCCGGCGAGACCGCCGAGACCGCTGCGCAGTTCATGATCATCCGCGACGTCCTGCGCAAGGCCATGGGCTCCGGCTACGCGGGGAACATCGTCGCCGTGACCGACCCCTCCCGCGGCACCATGCGGCAGATCTGCGACCGCGAAGGATTCACGACCCTTCCCGTCCCCGACGGCGTCGGCGGCCGCTTCAGCGTGCTCTCGCCCGTGGGCCTCTTCTCGGCCGCCATGTGCGGGATCGACATCGACGCGCTGCTCGGCGGCGCCGCCGAGATGGACGCCCGCTGCCGCAGGGACAGCCTGCTCGAAAACCCGGCGGCACTGCTCGCGTTCCTGCTCGTCGAGCTCGGCACGACCAAGGGCAAGACCAACCACGTCCTGATGCCCTACGCCAGTTCGCTGTACCTGCTCGCCGACTGGTACCGCCAGCTCTGGGCCGAGTCCCTCGGCAAGCGCGTCGACAAGACCGGCGAGACCGTCTTCGCCGGCTTCACCCCCGTCAAGGCCCTGGGCACCACCGACCAGCACTCGCAGGTCCAGCTCTACCGCGAAGGACCCAACGACAAGGTCATCGGGTTCCTCGAGGTCCACAAGTTCCGCCACGAGGTCTCGATCCCCACCGGCCTGGGCGTCGAAGCACTCAGCTACCTCGAGGGCCGGTCGATGACCGACCTGCTCAACGCCGAGAAACGAGCCACCGAGTACGCCCTCGTCGAGAGCCAGCGCCCCAACTTCACCATCAAGTTCCCCGTCATCGACGCCGCCCACGTCGGCCAGTTCATCTGGCTCTGGCAGGTCGCCACCAGCTACGCGGGCCTCATGCTCAACATCGACGCCTACGACCAGCCCGCCGTCGAACTCGGCAAGCAGGCCACCTTCGGGCTCATGGGCCGCAAGGGCTACGAGGAGCACAAGCGCACCGTCGACTCGACCCTCACCACGACCAGGTGGCGCACCTAGATCCTGCAGCCGAACGTTGGCGCCTCGGCCCGCCAGGCGGCAACCCTGACAGCGCGGGGCGAGAGCCCACGGGCCCACGGGCCATGAACCGGCCCGACCCCTCAGAACGGATCGCAGCCCGGCGATCGCGTCTCCGCACACGCCCAAGACCAGCGAGACTCCTCAGCGTCCGGAGCGGCGCCCCGCAAAGTTCCGGCGTCGTACCCGGCCGGGCCGCCGGGAGCGCTACCGCGCCTGCGCCACGAGCGAGAGGTTCTCCTCGTCCCAGACCGACGCCGGATCCCAGCTGAACCGCACGTCCTGCTCGCCCATGGACCGCCCGTAGATGTTGATCTCGTCACGGCCCGTGAACTGGGTGGTAAGCCGGCCGTGGAGCAGGTTGCCCGAGAGCGAGATCTCCGAGATATTCGCGATCAGCCACGCGTCGAAGCCCGGCGCCCACCAGTACGCGACGACCTCCCCGCCCGCGATGCCGAGCACCGTCATCTGACCCCAGCTCGTGACGTACGCGGCGACGGACTCGGGCGCAAAGAGCGGGCCGCCGAAAAGATCGGTGAAGTTGCTCGCCGCCCAGTTGCCGCCGAACTCGGGCACCCACCACGTCGCGACGAGCGACCCGTCCTGCGTCGTGCCCGCGATGTTGATGGCCGACCAGCTCGTGAGGAACACCGTCAGCCGCCCGGAATACGCGGGCGCGCCGGTGATCTCCGACAGGTTGTTGGTCGTCCAGCCGTTGGTTGTCGAGTGCCACCACACCGCCTCGATATCGCCCTGGTCGTTCAGCCCGACGATGTTCATCGCGCCCCACGCGGTGACGAACGGCGTCAGCTCGCCCGTGGTCCGGGGCATCTCCATGCCCCGCTCCCGCAGCCGCTCGCCGAGGTTCTCGCGGCCCCACGCCCGCGTCTGGCCGTCGAGCCTGTACACCACGATGTCGCCCGCGAACGTGCGGCCACCGAAATAAAGGTCGCTGGCCGAGACGTTGACCGAATCCTGGAACGCAAACAGCCCGTCCATGATCGGCTCGTCGTCCCCGTCAACCATGGAGGCGAGGTTCCCCGACACGAACTCGCCCGTCTGCTCGTCGAAGAAGAGCACCGTGATGAAGCCGTGGGCGAGCACCGCCACCCGCAGCTCGCCCGTCGCGAGGTCGAGCTGGACGTCCACGCCGGTGGCGTACCCCTCGAACGCGGGGAAGTAGGTCCGCATGAGGGCGACGCGGTACCAGTCCTCGTCGCGGTTGGCCATGTACAGGACCGCTTCGCCGTTCTCGATCACGCCGTGCGCCGCGGCGACATCGAACGCCGGTTCCACAGCCACCGCGCTGCCGGAGCGCACCCCCAGGCCCATCGCCCCCAGCACCTGCGACCCCCCGTTGTGGGGGAACAGGTCCCGCAGCATCAGCAACCCGCCGTCGGGCGAGACGTAGTAGCTCAGGTCCACGTCCGTTCCGCGGATGACGGTGGAAACATGGACCTGCTCGGCCGCCACGTACCACGTTGCCGCGCGCACCTGACCGCCGTCCAGCGGCGCGTACGTACCGGTGCCGCCCGCGAGCAGGTTGAGAACCCCCGTCTCCGCCACGTTGCTCCGGCCGAGCACCGACGCCGTCATCGCGGCGTCTAACCCCATTTCGACCCGGTACTGCCCCGGCACGATCGCCGCATCAACCGTGTATTTCGGACGCATCGCGACGAAGATGACGCCCGACGTGAGGCTCTCAGACAAGCTCACGCCGATCATCGCCGTCTTGGTCGAGTTCAGGTACGCCCACGTCTGCGCCGACTCCGGGCCGGGGATCACCAGCCGCACCTTGCCGTGGCTGTCGAGCACTTCGGCCGTGCCCGAAAGGACGAGCGGGCCCGCCGAGAGCCCAAACGACGTACCCGACACCGAGAACGTCCCCACGTACGAATCACCGATCGCCGAGACGCCCGGCGTCCACTGGTGAAGCGAGATGAACCACTGGCCCTGGAAATCCGAGACACTGGCCGAACTCGGCCGCTCGACGTAATAGCTCACCTCGAACCCCGCGCCGTCGGGCACCGTCAGATCGGAATTGACGCCGGTGTCATGGCCGAAGAGCCACCCGACCTGCATCCCGCTCGCCGACCGGAAACTCGCCGTGTACTGGTGCCCCCAGTCGTCGAACGGGTCCTCGCTCGGCTCGAACGAGAAGCTGCCGTCGCTGTTGAAGGTCAGCTGATCAGGGTCGTCGCTGATCGCCTCGGGCTCGCCCGTTGACGCAATGAACCCGGTTCCCGTGAAGACGTTCGAGTCGCTGAGCACGCCTTCCATGGCCGCGCCGCGCATGACGCTGTTGAAACTGTCGTCGAGGTCCTCGACAACTCCAACCCCCGCGACCAGCGCAGAAAGCACGCATCTCTGTTCAAGCAACTCGACCGACCACGTACCCTGGCGCATGTTGAAACCCTCCACGAGAAAGATCAACAAGCCGCGAACGCGGCCGTTGAGCGGGGTTCAGCACCTTCCGATCGCACGCTCGGATACTTGAGTGATGTTGCCCCCCGAAGCGCACGCGATCAATATACCAGCTTGTCTACGCAATGACGTGCGAACGGAGTACGTACGCAACAGCGCTTTTTGCACGCAAAGATTCAATTGCCACCGGCACGACAGGACCGGACCCGGAGCGATATTACTTCCCGCCCCCCGAATCCTTCGCGTCTTCCGCCGGCTTCTCGTCCTTCTTCTCCGCCGGCTTCGCATCCTTCTTGTCGCCGGCCTTGTCGGTCAGCGTGCCGAAGTACTGACGCACGGCGTTGTGATACGGACGCGGAACCTGCTTGGTCTCGAGCGCCTCGCTCGCCGCCTCGCTGCCGGCCTCGACCGCCTGCGAGAACGCCGCCCGTGATTCGCCCCGCACCTGCTCGCCCCACACCAGCCGGCTGCCGATGATCGGGCCCTCCTGCGTGTTCACCTTCGCCTTGTCCTTCTTCACCGCGTAATCCGTCGCCGCCGCCTCGGGGCTGGGCCCAAGCCCCTTGCCCGGGCCGCCGCTGCCCGAGCCCTGCCGCTGCGATTCACCCTCGCTCCACTCGCCGATCCGCGGATTGCCGAAGTCGCCGTCCTGGCCGTCGCCGGTGCCCAGGCACTTCCCAAGCGCCGCGAGCTGCGCGTTGACCTCGTCCATCGCCGCCATCGCCGCCTGCATCTCACCGGACATCTGCTCGGCCGCCGACAGCTCGGCCATCATCCCCTGCATCCCCTCCGCGCCCTGCTGGTCCATCTTCTGGGCCTGCATCCCCTCGGCCATCTGCTTCGACGCGTCGCTCATCTGCTGCATCTGCTGCGCGGCCTTCATCTGCGCCATCGCCTGCTTCATCAGCGCCTGCTTCTGCTCGGGCGAGAGCTGCTTCATCGCCTCCATCGCCTTCTGAATCTCCTCCGAGTTCCCCGACGCAGCCTTCTTCATCAGCTCCTGCGCCTGCTCCTTCGAGAGGCCCTGCTTCTCGAGCGCCTCCTGCAGTTCCTTCTTGTCGCCCGCCAGCTTCTCGAGCTGCTTGGCCAGGTCCTCGAGCTGCTTCTGCGCCTTGGCCGCGTCCTCGGGAGACATCTTCCCGTCGGCCATGTTCTTGGCGAGGTTCTCCAGTTCCTGCTTGGCCTGGTCGAAGTTCCCCCTCGCAAGCTGCCGCTGGAACTCGTGCAGCGGCCCGTCCGACGTCTGCCGGAGCTGGCGGAGCTGGTCCTTCAGCGCCTCCATCTGCTGGGCCTTCTCGCTGTCCTTCATGTCGCTCAGGCGGTCCGCCACGTCCGACAGCCGCTTCACCGCCGCGCGGCGCACCTCTTCGGGGTTCTTCAGCTCCGCCGCCCGCGCGGCCGAATCCGCCGGCTCGTCCGTCTTCTCGTCCTTGAACTCGACCTTGGCCTTTTCGAGGATCGCGTCCAGCTTCTTGGTCGCCGCCTCGACCTCGCTCCTGGCCGCCACCAGCTCCTGCTGCTTCTGCGCCTCGACCTGCTGTTTCTCGAGGATCTTCAGCACGTCCCACGTCGGCATCACGAACCACGCCAGCGCCAGCGCCGCCGCCGACCCCAGCGCAAACGGCCACAGCCGCGGCGCTTCCATCGGCACCGCCTCGCGCACCTTCACCGCCGCCGCCCGCTGCCGAGCAGTCTCCACCACCACCTTGCTCCACGGGTCCTCGGCCTTCGCCACGCACATCGCCGTGCTCAGGCTCTCGCGCAAGCCGGCCCGGTCATCAAGCTCCCGCGCGACCCCGAGCGTGTCCTTGCGCTGCGCCACCGCCGTCACGATCGCCGCCAGCACTACCGCGCCGCCCGTCGACAGGAAGATCGTCTGCCACGGCCACGTCAGGCCGAACATCCGCTGCACCACCAGCGCCACGAACAGCCCGATCGCCCCCGCGATCGCGTACAGCGTCACCAGCCGCAGAAAGCTGAGCACCACCAGCCGATGACCCGCCGACTTGACGACACGCCGGATCTCTTCCATGCCGTAAACCTCGCTGCTGGTACCACGACCCCGAACCCCCGCACACCCCGTTCGCCGCCGCCCAACCCCGCCGACAAACCTCATCGCCCAACCCCGCCGACAAAACCCGTCCCGGACACAGCTCACCAAAAGCCTACCAACACTTCGACGCCGTGCCTACGACGCAGGTTCGTTTCCGCCCCGGAAGGGCGCGTCCGCGTGACCCTCTTGTTACCATCGGCACGCCTCGCGGTTTCATTCCCGGCCCGCGCCGACAAGTCTTCCCGACTAAATACCGCACACACCGGACCCCAGCCCGGATGCAGCCCGGATGCCGCCGCCCGACCAACAGATCCCGCCGACGACGACTCCCGTCGCCCCCGCCCCGATTCCGCCGAGCCGCCGCCTGCTCGACGCCCCCTGGATCAACCGGGCAAAGACCGCCGCAATCTTCACCGCCGACCCCTGGAACGGCCTGTGGGGACGCCGACCCACCTACTGGGCCGCCTGCCTCTGGTGCTTCTGCGTCACCTGGCCCGTCTCCATCGTCGAGCTCGCGGGCATCCCGCTCATGCTCTGCACCGCGCTGCGCATCCACCGCAACTGGCGCTACATCCCCTCCATCCTTCTCCAGCCGCTGCTGCTGACCGTCGCGCTCTTCGGCATCATCCAGTTCACCAGCGGCCTGTGGACCGTCGACCGAGCCCAGTGGCTCGAGCAATCCGGTTCGATCCGCTGGCTCTGGTCGCTCTTCATGCTCTGGCCGCTCATCGAGCACCGCCGGTCGCTCATCCTCTGCCTCGCCGCCGGCGCGCTCGTCGGCAACGCCACCCAGCTCTCGCAGTTCCTCCACACCGCCCTCGGCTGGCCGACGCCCACCTGGCCCCGAGCACCCGACCGCACGAGCGGATGGTGGCCGCCCGTTGTCTGCGGCACGCTCCTCACCGCCATCCTCGGACTCCACCTGCCCGCCCTCGTCCTCCCCTGCCGCCCCCGCGAAAAGATCCTCGCGACCATCGCCGCGCCCATCACCCTCGCCGGCATCCTCGCCAGCGGAACGCGCGGCGCGTGGCTTGCCTCCGCCGCCCTGCTCCTCGTGTCGATCCCGCTGCTGCTGGTGATCCGAGCAAGATCCTCCGCCCGCCCATCGCCCGCATCACCGCGCACCCGGCTCTTCGTCGTCACCGGCGCGATCCTCGCCCTCCTCGCCGCGTCACTGATCTGGTGGAAGCTCGGCGATTCACTGCTCAGACGAGCCGATCTCGCCCGCCAGGAAATCACCGCCGCCATCCACACCTCGAACTACACCACCGACACCGGCGCCCGCATCGGCATGGCCCTGTGGGCCATCGATCTCTTCCGCGATCACCCGTTCGCGGGCGTCGGCGCCGGATCCTTCCGCCCGGCCACGCAGACTCTGCTCCAATCGCGCGGCATCGACCCCTCCACGCAGGCCGTTCACCAGCACGCCCACAACGCGCTCCTCCACATCGCCGCCACCACCGGCCTGCTGGGCCTCCTCCCCGCCCTCGCGGTCATCCTGATCGCGCTCCGCAACGCCGCTCACCTCGCCCGCGATCGCGTGCCCAGCCACGGGCCGTACGAGTGGGGACCGTTCGTTGCGCTGCTGGGCCTGCTCTTCGTCAGCGCCTTCGACGCGGTCCACATCAACGCCCAGACCTCCGCCGTGCTCGCCGTGCTGCTCTCCCTCTCGCCCACCTTCATCCCCCCGACGCCCAACGGCCCGTCAACGCTCCCCGCCACGCGGCCACCGGCATGAACCAGATCATCTTCATCGCCGAGTACGTCCGCTCGATGCCCTGGTCCACCACCGCGTGGGTCCCCGCGCTCGCGCGCTCGCTCGCCGCTCACGGGCACCTCGTCCAACTGCTCTGCGATGGCGCGGAAGACCCCGCGGTCTTCGCCGCGTCCCCCCGGCTCACCCTCCACGTCCGCCGACCGCATCGCAAGCTCCGAGCCTCCGACCCGCTCGCATTCGCCGACTGGGCGACCCATCTCGCATCTCAACTCGGCCCCGCTCGCACCGTTTCGTTCACGCACATCACCCCCGGCGATCTGTGGATCCCCCTCGGCGAGAAGGTCCTCCCCACGCTCGGCCGCGCGATCCGGGCACACCGGCCCGCCACCGCCGCGATGGAAGTGCTCCACCGTCCGTGGGCCGTCAAGGCACTCCGAGCCGAACGACGAGCCGCCGCGCTCGCCCGCGCCTCCGGCTCGCGCTGCGCCCGGCTCGGCGCTCCCGCCGCCGGCGACGCGCCCGATGCGTCAACCGCCTTTCTCGGCCTCGCGTCCCAGTTTCCGCCGCTCGCCGATGACGCGCGCCACGCCGCTCGCGCGCGCATCCGCTCGCTGCTCGAGATTCCCCACGATTCGCTCGTGCTCGTGTCGAGCGCGGTCCACGCCGACCGCGACGGCCTCGACTCGATGCTCGCGGGCGTGCGCGAGTTCCTCACCGACGGCCGCATCCTCCTGCTCGGCCGCAAGACCCACACCCTCGCCACGCTCGCCGAGCGGAACGATCTCGCGCGTCACGCGCACATCCTGGGCGCAACCCGCGACATCCCCGCCGTGCTCGCCGCCGCGGACCTCGCCCTCCTCCCCGCGTCCCGCCCCGACCCGCGCTCCACCGGGCGATTCCTCGCCGACTGCCTCTGCGCGGGCACGCCCGTCATCGCCTCGGCGCTGGCCGCCGGCTCCTCGATCCTCCGCCCCGCCGGCTCGCCCGCCGCGGGCCTCGTGCTCGACTCCCACGCGCCCGCCGCCTGGCGCGAGGCGCTCTCGACGGCCGCCTCTCCCGCATGGCGAGCCATCGCCGCCGTCCAGGCTGCCGCTCTCGGCCGCGGCCTCACGATCGATTCCGTCGCCGCCCGCTTGGTCGATCTGCTGCTCGGCCCTCGGTGATACGCTTGGGCATGAGCCGTCCGCTCACCGCCGACCAGGTCCGCCGCATCGCGCTGCTCGCGCGCATCAGCGTGGACGATGACCAGGTCGCCGCGCTCCAGCACGATCTCTCCGCCGTCCTGGGATACATGGACCGACTCCGCGAGCTCGATCTCACCGGCGTCGACCCGCTCGGTTCCGTCAACGAGTCGCCCGGCGTGCTCGGTGAGGACGTCCCCGGGCCCACGCTCCCCATCGACGCCCTCCGAGCAATGGCGCCCGACTCGTACGACCGCTTCGTCCGCATCCCCAAGGTGATCGATGAAGGCGGCGGCGCCTGATGGTCCCCTCCCTCGAAGCGCCCGCCATCGACTGAATCCGCACACGTCCCGTTTCGCTCACGCACCATGACCTCGACGCTCGCCGACATCGCCAGCTCCGTCCGCGAAGGCAGGACCTCCGCCGCCCAGCTCGCCCGCGAAGCCCTCGACCGTGCGCAGTCCCTCCAGCCCCGCCTCAACGCCTGCCTCCAGATCTTCGACTCCCACGCGCTCGAGCACGCCGCGGCCGTCGACCGTCGCATCGCCGCGGGCGAAGGCCACAAGCTCCCCCTCGCGGGCGTTCCCGTCGCGCTCAAGGACAACATCTGCCTCTCCTGGGGCCGCACCACCTGCGCATCCCGCATCCTCCAGGACTACGCCTCTCCCTTCACCGCCACCGCCGCCCAGCGCCTCATCGACGCGGGCGCCGTCGTCATCGCCAAGACCAACCTCGACGAGTTTGCGATGGGGTCGAGCACCGAAAACTCCGCCTTCGGGCCCACACGCAACCCGTGGGATGACTCCCGCGTGCCGGGCGGAAGCTCCGGCGGGTCCGCCGCCTCGGTCGCCGCTCGCATCGTCCCCGTCGCGCTCGGCTCGGATACCGGCGGCTCCATCCGCCAGCCCGCCGCGCTCTGCGGCGTCGTGGGACTCAAGCCCACCTACGGACGGGTCAGCCGCTACGGCCTCGTCGCCTACGCCTCCAGCCTCGACCAGATCGGGCCCTTCGCGACCTGCGTCCGCGACGTCGCGCTCGCCCTCGACGTGATCGCCGGGCACGACCCGCTCGACTCAACCTCGACTCCCGCCGCGCACACCGCCGCCACCGCGGAGATCGAGAATCCCGTCGCTCCGCTTGTCATCGGCGTTCCCAGACAGGCCCGCTCGTCCGCGAACCACCCCGCCGTCGCGCAGGCGCTCGACAACGCGGCCGCCCTGTACGCCCGCCTGGGCGCCACGCTCGTCGAAGTCGACCTCCCGATGACCGACTACGGCATCGCCGCGTACTACATCGTCGCGCTCGCCGAGGCGTCCTCCAACCTCGCGCGCTTCGACGGCGTCCGCTTCGGCACCCGAGCCGCGCTCAAACCCGGCGAATCGCTGATCGACCTCTACTGCCGCTCACGAGCGGACGGCCTCGGCCCGGAGGTCAAGCGCCGAATCCTCATCGGCACGCACGCCCTCTCATCGGGCTACTACGACGCCTACTACCTCACGGCGCTCAAGGCCCGCCGCCGCATCAAGCAGGATTTCGATCGCGCCTTCACCGACCAGGGCTGCCACGCGATCCTCATGCCCGCGATGCCCGAGCCGGCGTTCAGGATCGGCGAGAAAACCGACCCGCTCTCGCTCTACCTCGAGGACGTCTACACCGTGGGCGTGAACCTCGCCGGCCTGCCCGCGCTCTCGTTCCCCGCGGGCTTCGCCGAGAATCCCCGGCTCCCCATCGGCCTGCAGCTCGTCGGCCCGGCGTGGTCCGAGGCGACGCTCCTCCGCGTCGCCCGCATGTTCGAGCGCGAAACCGATTTCGCCGCCCAGACCCCGCCCCTCTGATCCCCTCCGTGCCTTTGTGCCTCTGTGCCTCTGTGCCTCTGTGCCTTTGTGCCTTTGTGCCTTTGTGCCTTTGTGCCTTCGTGCCTTTGTGCCTTTGTGCCTTTGTGCCTTCGTGCCTCTGTGCCTTCCTCCCAACACCCGGCCGGCCCTTTCGGGCGAGCCGGGCGCTCCTTTCCCTGCTCGCGATGGTGACTATTCGAAGATCTTCCACTTCATCTGCATGTTGCTCGCCATCAGGTTGGGCGCCTGCCCGTAGTACACGTTCGGCAGGTAATCACGGATCTTGGCGTGCCACTGCCCGTAGTTCGCGCCCTCCGGCATCTCCTTGAACGCCCGCAGCGCGTAGTACGAGAACGCCCCGTTGGGCCGCCCCCCGAACCACGCGTCCGCGCTGGTCTGCGAGTCCATGCACCCCGAGATCAGCAGCGCCTTGTTCGCCTTGCTCCGCCGTTTCCGGCGCCGGCTCGTCGCCGCCACCGCGACGTCGGGGATCTCGAAGTCCCGCAGGAACATGCCCGGCGGCAGGAAGCGGGACTTGGTCACGCGGTCGCCCGCCGCCGCGCCGTCCACCGGCCGCAGCTTCGACACCGATCCCGAGTGGCACGAGTCCGACAGGAAGATGATCTTCGCGCCCGCCTTGGCCAGCGCGAACATCTCGTACAGCTCGTCATCGGTGATGTACGAGTTGGACCCGATGTCGCTCGGGCACAGCACCTCGTCGCGACCGTCCGGCTCGTCGCCGTCCAGGTCCGCCACGAACGACCCGTGCCCCGAATACTGCAGCACCACCGTGTCCCCGCTCCCCGCGTCGCGGAACAGCTTGGTGATCGCCTCCGCCATGTTGTTCTTCGTCGCGTCGCGGTCCAGCAGCGTCGTGACGTTGAACCCCTTCTGACCGAGCACCGCCTTCCAGTCGTTCACGTCGTTCACGCACCCCGAAAGGTCCGCGTTCGTCCCCGGGTAGTCGTTGATCCCGATGCACAGTGCCGTCTTGGCCATGACCGTTCTCCCATGAATCCCTGAATCACTCACCGGCCGCCCGCGGCTTCAACCGCCGGCGCACCCGTGATCGACCGAGCCGATTCACTCGCCCCGCGCAACGCCCCCGTCCGAACCGCGGCATGGCATCGCCGCCCACGCCGCCCGCATCGCGCGGGATGGTCGTCGGCTCGAGGCCCTGACCGTTCAGTTGTACGTATGACGCGCCCACGAACCAACGAGTGCCCGCCAGCCTACCGCGCGCGGGCACCCCGCACAACGAATTCGCGGCGCATGACCGCGACTTTGCGCACAAACGCCGCCATCCACATGCCGTTCACATCGGGCCGTTGCCCGGAGCCGTGGACAAGGTGTGCAAAAGCAGCCCCCTACTGCCCCTGCGCCAGGCTGTACCCCTTCACCCCGTCAAACGTCCTCAGGAGCTCGTACGAGCACACCGTGAAGCTCTCCGCCACCCGGTCCAGCAGCGCCACGCACCGCGACTGCCCGAAACTCCCCGCCGACACCCCGTCCCGAAGCTCGAACCGCACCCGGTAGTAGTCCACGCACTCCGTGTACACGCTCCCCGTCGGCCACACCTGCGTCCCGCGGTTGGAGATCAGCGAAAGCTTGAACGGCCCGTCCGAGCACGCCCGCTGCATCTCCTCCGCCAGCGCCACCGGCGACAGCGGCGAATCCAGGTAGATGTCGCACCCCACCACGTGCGTCACGATGTTCTTGAACGTCCGGATTACCGGCGGGCTCGCCGGCTTGGGCGAGTGCACGAACGTCGTCCCGCCCTTGGCGGGCACCGTCACCCCCGGCACCGTCTTGGGCTCGCTCCCGAGCCGCTCGATGATCGCCTGCGCGAACGCCTGCGTCCCCACCGCCGGCGTGTTCCGGTCGCCGAAGTCGCCCGTGTGAACGCCCGATTCCAGCGTCGCCAGCAGCGCGTTCTCGATGGTCGCCGCCTCGTGCCCCAGCCCCACGTGCCGCAGCATCATGATGCCCGACAGGATCAGCGACGTCGGGTTGGCGACCCCCTTGCCCGCGATGTCCGGCGCCGTCCCGTGCACCGCCTCGAAGATCGACACGTGCGTCCCGATGTTCGCCGACGGCGCAAACCCCAGCCCGCCCACCAGCCCCGCGCACAGGTCGCTCACGATGTCGCCCTGCAGGTTCGGCAGCACGATCATCTGGTACTGCTGCGGCTTGATCACCAGGTTCATGCACAGCGCGTCGACGATCACGTCCGCCGGCTCGATCTCCGGGAAGTCCTTCGCCGCCTGGCGGAATCGCTCCAGGAACAGGCCGTCGGTCATCTTCATGATGTTGGCCTTGTGCCCGCAGTGCACCCGCTTCAGGCCCAGCTTCCTCGCCGTCTGCAGCGCGAAGCGGTGCACCTGGTCGCACCCCGGCGCCGTGATCAGCCGCTTGCACTGGATCGTGTCGTTCGACAGCCGGTGCTCCACCCCGCCGTACGTGTCCTCGATGTTCTCGCGCACGATCGCCATGTCGATCGTCATCCCCGCGCGCGAGTACACCGTCTCCACCCCCGGAAGCGTCTTGAACACCCGCAGGTTCGCGTAGGCGTTCCACAGCTTCCGAGCCGTCACGTTGATCGACTTGCCGCCCCCGCCCTTGGGAGTCTCCATCGGCCCCTTGAACAGGATGCCGCACTCCTCCACCGTCTTCACCGCGCGGTCCGACATCCCCCGCGAGTTGCCCTGGGCGAACACCGACGCCCCCATCTCCACCGGCTCGAACGCCACGTGGTCCATCACGCCCGCCGCCTTGAACAGGCCCAGCGTCGCTTCCATGATCTCAGGACCAATACCGTCGCCCGAAGCCAGGGCGATTTTCACACGGGCCATGCCGCAGCGCTCCTTCAGAAAAGGGCCCCAAGCATAGCGCCAGCAGCCCCGCACGCCGGCCCGCCCCGTCCCCGCGTCGCCGCCGCCGTCGTCGACCGCTCTCGATTGGAATCAGGCCCCCGCACCCCGCACCCGCACCTGCCCCCGTCATGCCCGAGCTCACCCCCGCCTACGGCTGACGCCGCTCGAAGGTGTACCGGATGACGTCGCCCACCACCACGCGGCTGGTCTGCTCATACCCCGCGCGTGCAAACTCGTCCTCCGCGTCACGCATGAAGCAGCCCCGCACCCGCTCGCAGAAATCCACCAGGCCGAACGCCTCTTGGATCCGCTCGTAGCCGACGCTCGGCTCGCGAGCCGCTTCAACCGTGATGTGCTCGGTCATCAGGTTCATCCTGTGCCTCCTCCCGGCCAGTGCGTCACTTTCATCGACGGCCCGCGATGAGCACCACCGCTCGCGCTCGCTCCCAGGACAGCGCTTGAGGATTCAGCCCCGCGCCTCGCCGAAGCAACCAGTCGAAACGGCGTAGCTCGACGGGTGATCCCCCCACGCGGCGCACGAGGATTCTGACCGCACGCCCCTCCACCCCCGCGCTCAGCGCGAGGTCGCACGCCGCAGACGATCCATCACCGCGGCCCATAACTCGTGCTCGCCCGTGGCTTGAGGCCTGATAACAGCGATCAGCTCCGCCCCGCGGCCATCCGCCTCTCGAAGCGCCGCGTACAGCCCCGCCGCGTACCCCCGAGCATCACGCGGCAGCACGATGTCGCCCGCCCGCGCTCCCTCGCCCCACGCGATCACGACCACCGCGCCGCCACGCACCGCGAGCAGCCGCTCCGCTTCTTCCTCGCTCACCAGCACCGCCCGGGTCTTCGGCGCATAGTGCACGTCCAGCAGCCCCGGGCTCGCGAGCACGCCGCCCTCGCCGGGCCCGTCACGATCGGCCGTCCCCACCGGCCGCCCGATCACCCCCGCGATCATCTCCCCCGTCACCAGCCCCGGCCGCAGCACGCGCGGCAAAGACCCGGAAAGATCCACCACTGTCGATTCGATCCCGCCCGTGCACGCGCCGCCATCGAGCACGAACACCGTCTCCTCATCAAACGACTCGCGCACGTGCTCGGCCCGCGTCGGAGACACCCGCCCCGACACGTTCGCGCTCGGTCCCACGATCGGCT
>JAJVHS010000006.1:133288-137360 GCA_022072615.1 Phycisphaerales bacterium | reverse complement strand
CAGGTAACTCAAGTGCCTTTGCGCCATGCTGCCGCCGCCTCGGCGAGTTTCATCTGCTTCAACCGCTCACGCCGGGCCCGCCGCTCGAATCGCTTCCTGGTAGCATCTACCCCGCCGCGACAGTATTTCCGCTCGAACGCGGTGGGGTGAGCGTGCGGCGTGCCGGGCCTGGCGTTCACCGGCACCCTGCGGCGCATGAACGGGCCGATGCCCAGCACCCGCTCCAGGCGGGACAGCTCGGAGGCCAACCGCAGCGCGTGGGCCGCCTGCGGCCACTGCATCATCACGGGCTGGCCGGAGATCAGCGACCTGACGGTGTACGTCTCGCCGTGGGCGTGCAGGAACTCCTCGGCCCGCTTCCAGCTCGACCACGCCTGGCAGTACCTCGCCACCAAGGGGGCGTCGATGTTGGCCGCAAGCTCGCACGCGACGATGTGCTCGACCACCTTGTTCCACATCCGCTTGGCGTCGCGGTCGAGCCACCGGGGCCGTGATGGGCGGACGACGGGCGGCCGCGGCTCGTTGCGGTTGAGCTTGGCCCGCCAGCTGCCGTGGCCGACGAGGATCATCCTGGGGAGCGGCACGGTCCACGCCTTCACATCAGACCTATGCGAACATCGAGCGAACATCGCCGACTTCGGGCGGGATCACGGCTCAAAAGCCGATAAGACCAAATCCCAACCACGCAGTGGGTGGGACGCGCTGTGCGCCCTCCGGTTCGTGACGGTCGATCGGTCGTGGTGGAATCAGGGTCGGGCAAGGGATGCAGCAGGATGTGTCACAACTCCTCGAGCAGGCACGCCAGGCCGGGCTGGAAACGTCCGGGCTTGACGCGGCCGCGCTCCAGCAGCAGGCGGCGGGCGGGCTGCTCGACCAGCTCCCCGCGTGGATGCCCCCCGCGGCCGTGATCGTCGCGATCGGCGCGGTGCTCGTCGGCGTCATCCTGTGGCTCATCGGCGGCAGGATCATCAAGCCGGGCTTTGTGCTCGTGGGCGGCATCATCGGGTCGGCCTTCGGCGCGGTGTACCTGCCTGCGCTCACGCCGACGGTCGCGGGGATCCCCGCGGCGTACCCGGGGATGATGGGCGGGCTGATGCTCGGCATGATCGCCGCGGTGATCGTCTACCGCTTCGCCATGGCGAGCCTGGCGGCGGGGATCGTGGGGTCGGCGGCGGTGCTCACCAGCATCGTCGGGCTCTCGTACATGCCCGGCGCGCTGCCCAGCGCCGACGCGGTCGAGCAGCAGGGCGACCGCACGGTCATCACCGCCGACGGCACGGATGTGACGATCCGCCAGCAGGTCGAGGAGCAGGTGCGCGACTGGTCCGGCCGCCTGAAGGACGCGGCCCAGAAGTACAAGGACGCCCAGACGCTCGCGGGCGGGGCTTCGAAGGATGACCCGGACGCCGGCGACGCCGAGCAGCAGGCCGCGGACCAGGAGCGGATCGACGCGGCCAAGCGCACGGCGCAGGCGGTGTCCGATCACATCGCGGGGCGCTGGCAGATGCTGCCACAGCGGTCGAGGCTGATCATCGCCGGGGCGTGGATGGCCGGCGCGATCGCGGGGTTTATGCTCGGGCTGCTGCTGCCGACCAAGGCCGCGGCGACGGTGAGCGCCCTGACGGGGTCGGCGATGCTGATCGCCGGGAGCGTGAACCTGGCGGATCACTACACCTCCGCGGGCCCGTGGATCGCGGGCGTGAGCGCCCTGGGCTGGCTGGGGTCGTGGCTGGTGCTCTCGGCGTGCGGGCTGATGTTCCAGTCGCGGAAGAAGGCCAAGGCGACGCTCGCGTCGGAACAGTCCAAGCCGTAGCGGGTGCGGGAACCGCGAGTGAGCGAGGAAGGGAACGGCGGGCATCGAGCGCACGCCGCCCTCGACACCTCGACACGTTCAGATTCTCTTCCGGCTCATCGCCCGGGCGATATCGCGGTCCGACTCGCGCTTGGCGATGGACTGGCGTTTGTCGTGCTCGGCTTTGCCCTTGGCGACGCCGATGAGCACCTTCGCGAAGCCGTTCTTGAAATACAGCTTGAGCGGGACGAGCGTCATGCCCTTCTGCTCGATGGCCTTCTGCAGCTTGCGGATCTCGCGGCGATGAGCCAGGAGCTGCCTTCCGCGTCCGCGCGAGTGCTGGAGCGCCCCGGCGGGCCCGTACGGCTCGATGGTGGTCTGGAACATGACGAGCTGAGGCGGGTCGCCCTCGACGCGGCAGAAGCCTTCCCCGATCGAGATCTTGCCCTCGCGGACGCTCTTGACCTCGCTGCCCCGCAGCGCGATGCCGCACTCGAGGGTGTCGAGAATGTGATAGCTGTACCGCGCCTTGCGGTTCTCGATCGTGCGTTCCTCGTTGGACGTGTCCTTTTTCGCCATGGGCGGTTCGCGGTCAAACGGTACGCGCCGCCGCGAGGGCGCGTTCACGACTCAGAAGGCCAGGATCACGGGCACGGCCGGGCGCAGGTCAGCTCGGCGTTTGGCCGCCCGGCCGTCGAACCCGACCACGAGGCCAAATGTCGAGGCGGGTCGCACCGTCAATCCGGGGAGGGCGCTGACGTTCCGGAGCGGTTCGGTGGGGTGCTTGGACCACGGCCCGGCCAGTTCCAGCGAGGTCATGGCGCCGGGGCCGGCGGGCCGGGCCGTTGCCGCGGCGGCGGGGTTGCGGTTCACCGGTAGGTAGATGAGCAACGGCTCGTCAACGCGGTCGGCGCTGGTCGCGACATGCAGCACGAGGCCCGCGGGCAGATACGGCGGGCGGTACTCGAACGACGGGAACGGTGGCGGCGCGGGCGGGTCCGCTCGTGACCGGAAGACCAGTCCGAACGGGCACGCACCCGACGCCCGGGCGTTCCACCGATCCCAGAGCCTGGTCGGACTCGCCAGCGGGCCGCGGGCCTCGTTCTCGTCCTCAATCCATAGCAGTTCGATGTACCGGCCGCCCACGAAAAAACGCCGGCACGCGGTGCCCTGGCCGGGATGCGTGTTGGGCGTCCCTTCGATCAGCCCCGCGCGGCGCAGAGCGGCCGCCGCGGCATCGCCGCCGCGATCCGCGAGCACAAAGACATGGTCCAGCTCAAAGTCCGCGTTCGGTCGCACCGCTCGCCTCCGGTCGATCGTAGAGTTGCTGATGGAACTCTCCCTGGTTGGCAAGCGGGCGCTGGTGTGCGGATCAACGGCGGGGATCGGCAAGGCCGCGGCGATCGAACTGGCCCGGCTCGGCGCGGACGTGATCGTCGCCGCTCGGGATGCCCAGAAATCAACGCAGACGGCGGCGCAGCTGCCCAGCACGGGTTCGCAGGTTCACGCGGCGCTCGTGCTCGACACGACCGATCCAGCGTCGGTTTCGGCGGCCGCGGCGCAGATTTCCGCTGACCAGAGGCCGATCCACATCCTCGTCAACAACACCGGCGGGCCGCCCGGCGGCACGATGCTCGATGCGACCGAGGAACAGCTTGCCGCGGCGTTCCAATCCCTGCTGGTCGCCGCTCACACGCTCACCCGGGCCGTCGTGCCGGGCATGAAGCGAGAGAAATACGGCCGCATCATCAATGTCGCGAGCACCAGCGTGAAGGCTCCAATTCCCAACCTGGGCCTCTCCAACGCCGTCCGGGCCGGGGTTGCGAACTGGGCCAAGACGCTCTCGCTCGAACTGGCTCCCTTCGGCATCACCGTCAACAACGTGCTGCCGGGCTACACCGACACGGAGCGGCTCACGCAGCTCTTCAGCGGACGAGCCGCCAAGAGCGGCAAATCGCTCGACCAGGTTCTCAGCGACGTCGTCGCGACGATTCCCGCCGGCCGGCTCGGCCGGGCCGAGGAAGTCGGGAGCGCCATCGCGTTCCTGGCCACGCCCGCCGCGGCGTACATCAACGGGATCAACCTGCCGGTGGATGGGGGCCGGCTGGGGACGCTGTGACGCGCCTGTACACTTCGGGATGCTCACGCTCCGCAACCTGATCGGCGGCCGGTTCATCGATGCCGCCGGCGGCCGAATGCTCGACTCCATTGAACCGGCCACGGGCACTGCGTGGGCGCGCGTGCCCGATTCAGACGAGCACGACGTCCATGCCGCGGTTG
>JAJVHS010000006.1:0-133278 GCA_022072615.1 Phycisphaerales bacterium | reverse complement strand
ACTCCGGCCGCCGAACGCTCGCGACTGCTCCTTAAACTCGCCGACCTGATCGACGCGGACCTGGACAAGCTCGCCGCCGCTGAATCGAGGGACGCGGGCAAGCCCGTCTCGGCGGCCCGTGCCATCGACATCCCGCGCTCGGCCACGAACTTCCGCTTCTTCGCGACCGCGATTCTGCATACCTTGACCGAGGCGCATGAGTTTGACGGCGGGGGCGTGCCGGGGGGGGTGCCCGCGCTCAACTACACCCTTCGCCACCCGCGCGGCGTCGCGGGGTGCATCTCACCGTGGAACCTGCCGCTCTACCTGCTGACGTGGAAGATGGCGCCGGCGCTCGCGACGGGCAACACCGTCGTCGCCAAGCCGAGCGAGATCACGCCCGTGACCGCCCACATGCTCGGCGAACTCGCCATCGAGGCGGGCCTGCCCGCGGGCGTGCTCAACATCGTGCACGGGACGGGCCCACGGGCCGGCGCGGCCATCGTGAGCCACCCCGACGTTCCCACGATTACGTTCACGGGATCCACCGCCGTCGGACGATGGATCGGCGAAACGTGCGGGCGGATGCTCAAACGCGTCAGCCTCGAACTGGGCGGCAAGAACCCTTTTCTGATCTTCGACGATGCGGACCTGGACGGCACTGGCGGCGCGATCCAGACTGCGGCCCGGGCGGCGTTCAGCAACCAGGGCCAGATCTGCCTGTGCGGGTCGCGCCTGCTCGTGCACGAGGCCGTGTACGACCGCGTGCTGAATGGCGTTGTCGAGCTCGCGCGATCGCGCCGCATCGGCGACCCGTCAGAACCCGCCACCGAGCACGGCGCGATCACGAGCAGCGCGCAGCTCGCCAAGATCGAGTCGATGGTGGAAGAGGCACGAGCCGCGGGCGGTCGAATCCTCTGCGGCGGGCGCCGCGTTCCGGCGGATCAGCTTGCCGTTCGCTGCCGCGGGGGCTTTTTCTACGAACCCACCGTCATCGAAGGGCTGGATCCTTCGTGCCGCGCCGAGCAGGAAGAGATCTTCGGTCCCGTGGTCACCGTGCAGAAGTTCGCGACCGATGACGAGGCGCTCCGGCTCGCCAACGGGACGTGCTACGGCCTGGCGAGCACCGTCTTCACGCGGGATCTTGCCCGTGCCCACCGCTTCGCCGCCGAACTCGACTCTGGGATCGCGTGGATCAACTGCTGGATGGTGCGCGATCTGCGCTCGCCCTTCGGCGGCGTGAAGCAGAGCGGCGTGGGACGCGAGGGCGGGCTGGACGCGATCAGGTTCTTCACGGAGGCGAAGAACGTGTGCGTCGCAAGGAGTCGGATGTAACCACAGAGCACACCGAGTACACTGAGGCCGATCCGGGAGGGCGATCATGGAGCACGGGACAGTTGATGGCCGATCCGGCCACGTGGTTGACCGACGTATCTCTCCGGAGCACCTCGGCGCACAGGACCCGCTGACGCGTGTGATCATCGGGGCGGCGATCGAGGTGCACCGCGAGCTCGGCCCGGGACTGCTCGAGTCAACGTATGAATCCTGCCTGGCGCACGAACTGACCGCCCGTGGCCTGGCGATCGCTCGACAGGTCGAGCTCCCGGTGATGTACAAGGGGACTCGGATCGATTGTGGCTTCAGAATCGACCTGCTCGTGGAGGACAGCGTGATCCTGGAGCTCAAAGCCGTGGACGAGCTCAACGCGGTGCATGAAGCGCAGATGCTCACGTATTTGAAGCTCGCGGCCAAGCGGGTAGGTCTGCTCATCAACTTCAACGTCAGACTGCTGAAGCACGGACTGGTCCGGATGGTCCTGTGACTGCTGCTCAGTTCTGACCCTGTGAGCTCTGTGTACTCTGTGGTGAGATCCTGGATTGGAAACGACCATGAACGAGACCATCCGCTCCACGACCGCCGCCGAGCCCGTCGGCCCGTACCCGCACGCCCGCCGCGTCGGCAACCTCTTGTTCCTCTCGGGCATCGGCCCGCGGAAGAAGGGGAGCAAGGACATCCCCGGCGCGGTCCTTGATCCCGCGGGCAACCTCGCCGACTACTCGATCGAGGCCGAGATGCGCTCGTGCTTCGAGAACATCCGGGCCGTCCTCACCGACGCCGGCTTCGCGTGGGAGCACATCGTCGATTGCCAGTGCTTCCTGACCGACATGAAGCGCGACTGGCCGGAGTACAACCGCGTCTACGCGGAGTTCTTCCCCCCCGGGCCGACGCAGCCGACGCGGACCACCGTCGAAGTCTCCGCCCTGCCCACCGGCGGCCGCACGCCGATCCACTTTGAGATCAAGGTGATCGCCGCTCTTCCGAACGCGTGAGCACGTCTTCCGCGCCACAAAGGCCCGGCGAGAAACAGGGCCATCCGCCGCCGCGATCTCTTCCTTCACTGCGGCGCGAGCGTCCGAACGAAGAACTCCGCCACCGCTCGCTGCTCGTCCGAGCCTTCGCTCAGCACGCTGTTGTGATCGACGCCCGGCGCGATGAAAGTGGTGGCCTCCCAGCCGCCGGCCCGTGCGCCGTCGGCGAGCAGGCCCGCGTGGCGCGGATGGATGATTTCGTCGCGCTCGGAATGGACGATCAGCACGGGCCGCCCGGCGCCGGACCGAAGGTTCGAGACCGGGTCAAGCCCGTCGGCGATGAACAACCTGCCGAGCACAGGCGCGTGGTCCGTTGCGACGCCGCGCCAGCTCGAGAACGCGTTGACCAGGCACACCGCTCGAATCTCCGATCGCTCCCCCGCGAGCGCCGACGCGAACACGCCGCCGAGACTGACGCCCAAGGCCCCGACCCGCGCCGGGTCGATGTCCGGTTGCGTGAGCAGGAACTCGAGTGCGGCGCGCGAGTCCGTCAGGAGCTTGTCGCGGACCAGGCCAGACGCGGCAGACGACCGCCCGTAGCCGCGGTAGTCGAAGATGAGGACCGCAATCCCGTGGTCGGTCAGGAACGACGAGAAGTCGGCATGGAGGGAGACGTTCCCTGCGTTTCCATGACAGTGCAGCACGGCGGGCCATGGCTTTGGAACGTTGCCCGCGGGCGGCATCAGCCAACCGTGCAGCGACAGGCCATCGGGCGTCGGGATCGAGACGTCGACATACTCGGGCGGGGTCGCGAACGGCGCCCGATCGGGAATGTAGAAAACGCGGGATTCCGCCCAGGACGTCCATCGCATGATCAGCACCCCCAGCAGGAGCAGCAGCGGCCAGAGGACGACCCGGGTCATCACGCGCCGGCGCCTCCGCTTCACGTGACGTGCCCGGGTCGCGGATGGGTCCATCGCACCAGACTACACGCCCCTCCGCAACGCCGCATTCCGGCCGCTACGCTCAACGCCATGACTCGATTGTGCACCGCCGGAAAGGTGGAAATCGGGACCGGGCGGCCGCTCGCGGTCATCGCCGGGCCGTGCGTCCTCGAATCACGGGAACTGGGGATCGAGATCGGCATGCGGATGCGGGACGCGTGCGCGGCGGCGGGCCTGTCGTACGTGTTCAAGGCGAGCTTCGACAAGGCCAACCGCTCGAGCATCCGGTCGGCTCGCGGCCCGGGTCTTGAGCGCGGCTTGGGTTGGATCGCGTCGATCCGCGACGAGCTGGGCGTCCCCGCGACCACGGACATCCACGAGGCCGACCAGGCCGAGCCGGCGGCGCGGGTGGTCGACCTGATCCAGATCCCGGCGTTCTTGTGCCGGCAGACCGATCTGCTCGTGGCGGCGGGGACGAGCGCGCGAACGCACGGGCGCGGCGTGAACGTCAAGAAGGGCCAGTTCATGTCCCCCGGCGAGATGGGCGGCGCCGTCCGCAAGCTCGCCGAGGCCGGCTGCTCGAACACCATGCTGACCGAGCGGGGAACGTTCTTCGGTTACGGGCGGCTGGTCAACGACTTCCTGGGCCTGGGCGACCTGATGGAACTGGCCGCGGAGGGCGGCCCGCCGCCGGTGTGCTTCGATTGCACGCACTCGACCCAGCTCCCCGGCGCGGGCGAGCAGACCGGCGGACGGCCCGACCGGGCGCCGCTGCTGGCGCGAGCGGCCGTCGCCGCGGGCGTGCACGCCCTGTTCATCGAGACGCACCCGAGCCCGCGGACGGCGCTCAGTGATTCGAGCACGATGCTCACCCTCGACGCCGCCGAGCAGGTCATCAGGCAGGCCGCGGCAATACGCTCCGCTTTGGAAGCCAGGCGATGAAAGACTGGATGATCATGGTCGCCGTGTTCGGCGGCATCGCCGTCCTTGTCACGGTGGTGGTGCTCGCCGACCGCGCCCGGCGGAAGAAGATTGCCGAGGCGCTCGCCGCGCTCGGATTCGAGCAGCACACCAAGCCCGACGATCTCGAGAAGGACTCGGCGTTCGCGCTGCTCGGGCCGTCGTGGGCGGACCTGCGCACCGCCGGCAAGGGCGTGAAATGGACGGCTCGCGGCGAGGTCGACGGCAGACCGGTGGTGCTGGTCGAGCACCAGTACACCACGGGATCCGGCAAGAGCAGGCAGACGCACGTCCACGTGGTGGCGGCCACCCCGGCGCCGCCGGCGTGGCCGGACGTGAGACTGACGCGTGAGGGTCTTTTCGACAAGCTGGGGGCGGTCTTCGGCTCGAAGGATTTCACGGTCGAGGACGAGAATTTCAACAAGCGCTGGAAGGTGAAGACGACCAACGAAGACTTCGCCCTCCTGGTCCTGACGCCGCAGGTGCAGGCGTGGTCGATGAACCTCGACCAGAGCACCATGATCCGCATCGGGCCCGGAGCCATCACGGTCGCCCGGCGCGGAGCGCTTGCCGCCGATTCGGTGGTCGGGCTGATCAGGCGCTGCGCGGAGCTCGCGAACCTCCTGCCGGTCGAACTCGAGGCGTGGGAGACGGCCTGAGCGAGCGGCGGATCACGATTCGACGGTCTCGTTCATCAGCGTGACGAACGTGCCCAGTGCGTGCGGCGACGCAGGGTCGGCGGCGGGGTCTGGCCGGCGCGGCGCGTACGACCCGTCGGGCCGCAGGTCCCACGCGTTGCGGTAGTCCTCCATCGAGACTTCCAGGATCCGCAGCAGCTTGCGCCTGGCATCAGCGCTCTTCACCGGCGTCGCGCACTCGACCCGCGTGTTGAGGTTGCGGTACATCCAGTCGGCGCTGCCGAGGTACCAGTCGCCGTCGAGCGGGTCTTCCTGCCCGGCCGCGAAGTGGAAGATCCGCGAGTGCTCGAGGAAGCGGCCGATCACGCTGATGACCGAGATGTTCTCCGAGAGCCCCAGCACCCCGGGCCGCAGGCAGCAGAAACCGCGCACGATCAGGACGACCTTCACGCCGGCCCGCGACGCGGCGTAGAGCTTCTCGACGATCTCCGCGTCCTCGAGGCTGTTGAGCTTGGCGAAGATCCTGGCGGGCAGCCCGCGTTTGGCGAAGGCGGTTTCGCGGTCGATCAGCTCGACGAAGCGCCGCCGCATGTTGACCGGCGCGACCAGCAGCTGCGAGTACGACTGCGTCCCGGAAATGCCGGTGAGGTAGTTGAACAGGTTCACCAGGTCCGCGGTGATGATGGGGTCGCAGGTGAACAGGCCGACGTCGGTGTACAGGTTGGCGGTCCGCGGGTGGTAGTTCCCCGTCCCGATGTGCGCGTAGCAGCGCAGCCCCTGGCGCTCCTTGCGGACGACCAGGGCCGTCTTGCAGTGGGTCTTGTACCCCAGCACGCCGTAGGCGACGTGCACGCCCGCCTTCTCGAGCTTGCGGGCGAAGGTCACGTTGCGGTCCTCGTCGAACCGCGCCCGCAGCTCCACCAGGCACGCGACCTGCTTGCCCGCCTCGGCCGCGCGGATCATCGACTCGATGAACGGCGAATCCGGGCTCGTCCGGTAGAGCGTCTGCTTGATCGTCACCACGTCGGGGTCGATCGCCGCCATCGCGATGAACCGCTCCACCGACTCGGTGAAGCTCTCGTAGGGGTGGTGGACCAGGACGTCCTGCTTGCGGATCGCCGCGAAGAACGCCGCCGGCTTGGCCGAGGGCGCCAGGCGCAGCTTCTCGGGCGTCACCGCTCGCCACTTGCGCTCCTTGAGGTCCGGCCGGTCCAGGTCCGCGATCTCCGCGAGCGCCAGGTAGTCCATCGACCCGATCGTCTCGTAGACGTCCTGCGAGTCGAGGTTCAGCTTGTCCATCAACGTCCGCTGGAGCCCCGGGGACGCGTCCTGTTCGATCTCGAGCCGGACAGCGCGGGCGAACCGGCGCTGCTTGAGGTCCTGCTCGACGGATTCGATCAGCGTCGCGGCCTCGAGCTCGTCGCGCTGCACCCCCGCCGACCGGGTGACCCTGAAGTGCACCTGCTCGAGGACCTGCACGCCGGGGAAGAGCCTGGCCAGGTTGTGCCGGATGATCTCCGGCAGCGGCACGAAGCGCGAGGGACCCTTCTCGGCCCGCCCGGGGACCGGCACCATCCGCCGCAACGACGCCGGGATCTTCAGCCGCGCGAACGCGGGGGCGTCCTCTTCCTCTTCGCCGGACTGGGCGAGGTGCACGCCGCCGGGCGGACGGACCAGCACCGCGAAGTTGTTCGACAGGTTCGAGATGAACGGGAAGCGGTGCCCGGGGTCGACGGCCAGCGGCGTCAGCGCCGGGAACACGTGCACCTCGAAGTACTGGTCGGCCCACCGCTGCTCGCGGGTCGTGAGCTCCTTGTACGTGAGGAGCTGGATATCGTGCCGCGCAAGCTCGGGGATCACGCGCTCGCGCGTCACGGTCTGCTGTTCACCCTGAAGGTCGACCACGAACTCGCGGATCGCGGCCAGCAGCTGCCGCGGCGTGTACCCGGCCGACCAGGGCGTTTCGATCCCCGCTCGGACGTGGCGCTTGATCAGCCCCACGCGCTTCATGAAAAACTCGTCGAGGTTGCTGGTGAAGATCGCCAGGAACTTCACCCGCTCGAGCACCGGCGTGCGGTCATCGGCCGCCAGCGCGAGCACGCGCCGGTTGAACTCCAGCCACGAAAGGTCGCGATTGAAGGTCCGTGCCTCGGCCGGGATGGCCTCCGCGGCCGCCGATTCGGCCCCGGCGTCCTGGAATGCCGCACGGACAACCGAACCTTCCGTCTCGGGCTGCGGACGGCTTGCTTCTTCTGTTGCTTTGGAAGTCATAGGAGACGGCCAGGCAGGCTCGCCTGCTCACCGCGGGAGGATGTACGTCGCCGCGCACCCCGGAGCCTCTGTCACAGTGACTCGGTCGATCCGGGCGTGCGGCGCTAAGGCCCCACCCAACTGGGCTACCAGTATTTCGCCAATCACACGCGCCACGTTCTCGGCCGATGGATTGATTCTTGTAAACGTCTCGATCTGGTTCAGGTTATTGTTGTTGTATTGTTTGGTAATGGTTTGGAGCGTTTCCTCGACCGTGTGAAAATCACACAGCAGACCGTCGGCGTCGAGGGTCGTCCCGGACACCACCACGGTCACCTTCCAGTCGTGGCCGTGCACCGGCTCCCGAGCCCCCGCGATCGACAACGCGTGCGCCGCGCTGAACGTCGCCTGTACCGAGATCTCGAACATGCACCGAGCGTAGCCGGGCTTCCCCGGGCAAGGGGTGGACGCCGGCAAGCGGTACACTGACCCCCTCCCATGAACGCTCCCCTCATGCTGTCGGTCTCGGGCTGCCGCGGAATCGTCGGACAGAGCCTCACCGCCGAGGTCGCCGCGAGGTTCGCCGCCGCCTACGCCTCCTGGCTCATCGAACGCGCGGGCGGCAAGCCGGTCACCGTGGTCCTCGGCCGCGACGGCCGCGCCGGCGGCCAGGTCATCCACCGAGCGGCGCTCGCGGGCCTCTGCGGCGCCGGCTGCGATGTCGTCGACCTGGGCGTCGCCATGACCCCCACCACCGCCGTCCTGACCGACGCCTACCGAGCCGAATCGCCCGACACCTTCGTCGCGGGGATGGTCCTCACGGCCAGCCACAACCCGCAGCAGTGGAACGGCCTGAAGTGCCTGCTCGCCGAATCCGGGGACCACGGGAGTGCCGCGTGCGCCCCGCCCGCCGCGTTCGCGGCGCAGATCATCGAACGCTTTGAATCCAACGCGGTCCGCGGGGCGGAGTGGCACGACGTCGGCGAGATCACCGACGACGACTCCGCCGCCGAGGCCCACGTTGATCGCGTGACCGCAGCGCTCGAGGCCGCGGGCCTGTGCTCGGACGCGTCGCTGCTGGGCGCCGGGCTGAACATCGCCGTCGATTCGGTCAATGCCTCGGGCGCGACCGGGTCGCACCTCTTTCTCGAAGCGCTCGGCGTCGAGGAGATCCTGCACCTGGGCGCGGAGGACACGGGGATCTTCCCGCACCCGCCCGAACCAACCCTGGAGAACCTGAGCACGCCGGGCGGGCTGTGCGACGCGGTCCGCGAGAACGAGAGCGACGTCGGCTTTGCCCAGGACCCCGACGCCGACCGACTTGCGATCGTGGACGAGCGGGGCAGGTACATCGGCGAGGAGTACACGCTCGCGCTCTCGGCGCTGGCGCTGCTGGAAGCGATGAGCCGGTCCGGGCAGCCGACCAAGGGCCACGTGCTGGTGACGAACCTTTCCACCAGCCGGATGCTCGACGACGTGGCGGGTCGGTATGGGGCTTCAGTGCTCCGCACCGCGGTGGGCGAAGCCAACGTGGTCGAGACGATGAAAGCCCGCGGCGCTCTGCTGGGCGGCGAGGGCAACGGGGGCTCGATCTGGCCGCGTGTGACGTACGTTCGCGACTCGCTGGCGGCGATGGGCCTGGTGCTTTGGCTGCTCTCGCCCGCGGGCGCGGGCAACGGCCGCAAACGTAAGCTCAGCGAAGTGATATCCGGCATCCCGACGTACGCGATCCGCAAGCAGAAGACCGACCTTGCCAGGCGCGAGGATGCCCGTCCGGCGATCGAGCGCATCGCCGCCGCCTACAAGGAGAACCGCGTGGACCTCCAGGACGGCGCCTGGGTGGATTTCACCACCGGTCCCCTGGCGGGCAAGGCGTGGCTGCACATCCGAGCGAGCAACACCGAGCCCATCATGCGGCTGATCGCCGAGGCCCCCACCGCCGACGAGGCCGACGCCGTGCTCTCGCAAGCCAGGGACATCATCAGTCGCACATAACCGCCGTAAGAGCCTCGGACCGGGCATCCAAAGTCGTTTACGGAATGGAGATCGAGCAACTCGATGAGCCCTCGCCCCCGGACGTGCATGCGGTTGGCGGCGGATCGGACGACCTGTAGCACACCGCTCGAGGACAACCGTTTTCTTGGATATAGCAGCACGCCCAATACCCTGAGACGCATGTCACTTGCGCCGTGCTGGGGCATCCGGGCCCGTCACGGGTGCCATCGTCGCCAACTCGCCTGTTTGAACGAGCCAGGAGGCCGATGTGCATGAGTCCGTTCGCGGGCACCGTTGCTTCGAACGTCCAGGGCTCGTCGGCTCGCTTGGTGGAAAGGACGACCGTGTCATCGACGGGATTCCACACCGGGCCGTCTGGCAACACGTCGCCGGCATTGAACACACGTCCCTCGAGATCACAGACGCCGACGAGCGTTCCAGCCACCACGTGAACCTCTCCGCGGTCCATCAAGGCACCGTACTCGACAGCGCCGAGCGACGCCGCAAGCTCACCGAGGTCGGACCATGTCAATGTTCCCGGAGCAAGCTCGGCCATGACTTTCGGTACATCAGGGATCGGCTTGTACCGCGGCGGTGACGCTTCGGGCGAGGAGGCCATCGCACCAAACGCTGACACGATCGCCCCGACGACCGCCAACGCATACGCTGATCTGCAAGCCATGTGGCACCTCCAGAGTGGTGAACCCCATCACTTATCGGTCAGGGTAACTCCCAGATCTGCTGACTGCAACTACAATTGATGGATTCGACTACCTGTGGTTGACACGAGGTTTCCCGGAGTTCAATCCCATGATTTCCTCTTCATACAAACCCGGCGACCGCGTCCGCGTCACGCAGCAGATCGCTCGGCAGAGCGGATCGTCGGCGATCTCCGTCGAGGGCGTCGTCATCCGAGCCGGACAGGCGAAGACCGGTTCGTGGTACGCGCACTCCAAGGACGACCGCTTGTGGCTCGACCGCCTCGAACTCCGCAAGGACGACGGCGAGCTGGTCACCGTCAACCTCGACCAGTACTCGAACGTCGACGTTCTGGCCGACGCCCCCGTCCGCTGAGTGCTCGGAGAACGGGCGCGTGGCCACCGTTTTCATCGTTCACGCCCATCATGAGCCGGCGAGTTTCAACGCCGCGATGACCCAGCGTGCGCGGCGGGTGCTGGCAGGTGACGGCCACGAGGTCATCGTTTCCGACCTCTACGCGATGGGCTTCGATCCGGTCTCGGACCGGCGCAACTTCACGACGGTCAAGGATCCGGCATTCCTCAAGCAGCAGCGAGAGGAAGCACACGCGTCCGAGCACGACGGCTTCTCATCCGATATCGCCGCCGAGATGGCCAAGCTCGAGCGCTGCGACGCTCTGATTTTCCAGTTCCCCATGTGGTGGTTCGGCGTCCCCGCGATCCTCAAGGGCTGGATCGACCGCGTGATGGCGGCCGGGCGTGTCTATGGGAACGGGAAGTGGTACGAGCGCGGCGCGTTCAAGGGCAAGCGGGCGATGGTCGCAATGACGACCGGCGGCCCCGCATCCATGTTCGACGGATGGGGCCTGAATCCGTCGCTCGAATCGATCCTGAGGCCCATCCAGCACGGCGTCTTCTGGTTCACCGGTTTCCAGCCGTTGCCGCCGTTCATCGCGTGGCAGGTGTCCCGGGCGACCGCCGAGGACCGCGCCCGGATGCTCGCCGAGTACGAAGCCCGTCTGCATTCGCTCTTCACGACACCGCCCTTGCGTTACCCCGGCGTCGACGACTGCGACGACCGGTACCAAGACCGAGCCCCGCGCTTCATGGTCGCGTGGACCTGGAACGGCCCGGATACCCCGGAGATCGACGCGCTCATCCCGCGCGAGCGGGCGATGCTCGAAGAGTGGCGGCGCGACGGCGTGCTTCTCGAACGCTGGATCGCCGCAGACCAGTGCAGCGGCTGGCTGATCGTGCGCGCCGCCGACCGGCCGGCCGTGGGCGCCCTGCTGGACGCGCTCCCGCTGCGCCGGTGGCTTGCGTGCACGATCACGCCGCTCGCCAACGCGTGAGCGTCGGCGACGATCACCCCTCGAACTGATCGAACGCTCCCTGGCGGGACTGCTCGTCGACGTACTTCTGAAACTCGGTCATCTTGTACGAGATGAAGCAGAAGGCGTGGTGCAGCGTGAGCCACTCGAGATCCGTCGGATCGTCGTCCAAGTCCTTGCGGAGCCGGTTGAGCTCGGCGAGCAGTGTTTCGGCTTTCATGATCGGACTCCTCACCTTGCGGCAACGACGACGGGAGCGCGGGCCCGCCGCGTGACGGCCTCGTAGCCCCGGCAGATGACAAACAGCAGCGTCAGCGTCGCGACCACGCACGGGCCGGGCGGCCAGCCCAGTTCGAGGCTCGCCACGATGCCGACGACGACGCCGGTGAGCGCCGCGGCCTGGGAGATCGCAAAGACCGGCCACAGGCGGTCCGACACGCTCAGCGCCGATGCCGCCGGCAGCACCAGCATGGCCGTCGGCAGCACGACGCCGGACACCTTCATCGCCGTCACGATCGCCAGGCACAGCAGGACCAGCAGCAGGTTGCGCATCCGCGGGCCCGACACCCCGAACGCGGGCGCGGCCGCTTCATCAAAGGCCCAGAACAGCAGCGGACGGCGGCACCACCACGCGGCCCCGAGCACCACCGCCGCCGCCAGCAACGCAAGCCAGGCCTCGGTCGCGGACCGTTCGAGGATCGATCCGAACAGGACCGACTCCCACGCGGTGCCGGGAGAACCGGTCGCGCGGCTCATGGAGATGTGCAGCAGGATGCCGCCCAGGCACATCGAGGCCACGAGCACGATCCCGATCGCCGTATCCGCCGAGGTCGATCCACGCCCCGAGAGCCACGCGATGATGAGCGCGGATGCAAGGCAGAACGCCACGACCACGCCGAACTGCCCAAGCGCCGCCGCGCCCATGCCGGTGAGCCCGAGCACCGCGGCGATCCCCATGCCGCCGAACGCCGCGTGGCTGATCCCCTGGCCGATGAAGCTCAGCTTCTTGAGCACGACCAGCACGCTCAACGCCGCGCACATCACCGCCATGAACAGGCCGGTCACGATGCCGGGCATCAGCAGGTTGAACATCACCGGGTTGGAGAGATACTCGATCGTCTTCACGGCCCGGGGACTCCCTGCGGCGGCCGTGGCGGCGCCGAGACCGTCATCGACACCGGTCCGTCAAGCGGACCGTGATGATGCGAGGGGTCGGTGCACCCCGCCGCCGTGTGGGCCTCCACGTGCACGTCGCCGAAGATGCCCGACACGTCGTGCCGGAAGACTTCGGCCAGCACCGCGGGCGTCAGGCCCTGCGGGGCGTCGTGGAAGTGGAGCGTCCGGCTCAGGCACGCGACGCGGTCGCACGACCCGGCGATGGCCCGGATGTCGTGGCTCACGATCATGACCGTCACGCCCAGCTCCCGCCGCACGCGGAGCAGAAGCTCGGAGAAGCGCTGGAGCCCCGCCACGTCGATCCCGACGGTGGGTTCGTCGAGCATCAGCAGGCGGGGAGAAGCGGCAAGCGCGCGAGCGATCATGACCCGCTGGATCTGGCCGCCCGAGAGCTTCCCGATCGGCCGGTCGGCAAACTCCGACATCCCGACCAGGCCGAGCATGCGATTGACGAGGTCGATCCTGGCCGCGGGCAGGGTCTTCCAGGGCGGGAGCCCGCCCGCCGCCGCCATCGACACAACCTGTCGGACGCTGACGGGGAACGCCAGTTCCGCTCCCATGCGCTGCGGGACGTAGCCGACCAGCCCGTCGCGACGAGCAGTGTCCGGCGGCTGACCGAAGACGCGGATGGACCCGCGGGCGCCGCGCAGGAGGCCGAGGGTGAGTTTGACCAACGTGCTCTTGCCGCCGCCGTTGGGACCCAGGATCCCAAGGCACTCGCCGCGCCGGACGTCGAAGGTCACGCCCTGCACCGCCGGGACCGGTTGGCCGTTGCCCGCCGCGGACGGGTACGCGAACGTGACGTCGCGATACTCAACCGCCGCGGCTGAGCCGTCGCCGTGCGCGGGGGGTGAAGGTGTTTCGGCCATGCGTCCTGCAGAATGTACCGCCGCCCGGTGCCGGGCGTTCGACGGGGATCAGTCGTCGGCGGAGATGGACTTGGGGCCTTCGTTGCCGGCAACGCGCTCCATGTAGCCCTCGCCGCGGCGCTCGTACTTGGTGAAGCCCAGCCGCTCGAGGTTCTTGTTGGAGAGCGCGCTCTTGCCTTTCATGTCGGACCACTTGCCGGCGATGTTGGGGAGCTGAATGGCTCGGCGGACGGGCTCGCCGGTCTGCGGGTGCTTCTTGAAGGCGGCGTCCTTCATCGACTGGAACACCTCGAACGTCTTGCCGGTCGGATTCCCCTTCGCGTCAAGAATCTCGTACTCGTACATGGGCATGGACACATGATAAGCCGGGGTCGGGGGCCGATTCCGCACACGGGCCGAACCCCGCCCGCCAAACGGCCGGTTTTGGCACAAATGCGCTCGGCGCGGAACGGCCATCCGGTACACTGCGGCGCTCACCGGCGTCGGGGGTGGTCGCACTTCGACCGCACGGGCCGGTGACACGGAGCGCGCGGACACTTCCGGATCCCCACGTCCGCCCGTTCCAGATCACAGGACCGCGAAAGGAGATTGCGATGCGTCACCTGACCGCCCTCACCGTGGCCGCTCTTGTCGGCAGCAGCCTCTCGGGGCACGCCGCCGCCCAGACGCTGACCACCGTCCGCGTGGCGTCCGGCATGTCCCGGCCGATCTTCCTCACCCACGCCCCGGGCGACCCCTCCAGGCTGTTCGTCATCGAGAAGCAGGGCCGAATCCGGATCATCAAGGACGGCGCCCTGCTCGCGACGCCCTTCCTCGACATCGACGCCATCGTCACCGGCGGAACGAGCACCAGCAGCGAGCAGGGGCTGCTCGGGCTGGCCTTCCACCCCAACTACCAGACAAACGGGAAGTTCTACGTGAACTACACCGCCGTGGCCGGGTCGGGTGACACGGTGGTCGCCGAGTACACGGTTTCCGCCAACCCCGACATCGCCAACACGACCGGCAACATCATTATGACCTTCGATCAGCCGCAGGCGAACCACAACGGCGGCTGGCTCGGCTTCGGACCCGACGGGTACCTCCACATCTCCTCGGGTGACGGCGGCAACGCCAACGACCAGGGGAGCGGGCACACCGAGCCGGGCGGCAACGCGCAGGACATCGAGGCCAACCTGCTCGGCAAGATCCTTCGGATCGACGTCAACGGCGACGATTTCCCCGCCGACGACTCCAAGGACTACCGCATCCCGCCGTCGAACCCCTTCGTGGGCGTGACCGGCGACGACGAGATTCTCCACTACGGGCTCAGGAACCCGTGGCGCTGCTCCTTCGACCGCGCCACCGGCCAGATGTACATCGCCGACGTCGGCCAGGGCCAGTGGGAAGAGGTGAACGTCGCCGCCGCCGGCAGCGCCGGCCTGAATTTCGGCTGGCGGTGCTACGAGGGCAACGTCACCTTCAACTTCGACTCGGCGTGCAGCGGCAAGACCTTCCAGCCCCCCGTATGGGTGTACAGCCACTCGGCCGGCTGCTCGATCTCGGGCGGATACGCGTACCGCGGGTGCGCGATCCCGGAGCTGCGCGGGACCTACTTCTTCGCGGACTACTGCACGGACAAGATCTGGAGCTTCCGCTACGAGGGGACCGTGACCGAATACACCGACCGCACCAGCGAGCTCGCGCCCGGCAGCGGGCTGGTGATCGGCGACATCACGTCGTTCGGCGAGGACTACTACGGCGAGATCTACATCTGCGACCAGGGCAGCACGGCGTCCAACGGCGAGATCTACAAGATCGTGCCCCGCGTGACGCCCCTGGACACCAACAAGAACGGCATCCCCAACACTTGCGAACTGGCCGGCTGCCCCGCCGATTTCGACAATTCAGGCTTCGTCGACACCGACGATTACGATGCCTTCGTCCTGGCCTTCGAGGCGGGCGACGAATCGACCGATGTTGACGGCACGGGCTTTGTCGATACCGACGACTTTGACGCCTTTGTCGTGGCCTTCGAGAACGGCTGCTGAACCGAACATACCTCTCACGGGCCGCCGGAAACGGCGACCCGTGGGTTGCCCCCAACCTCGGAATGTGCTGGTCCGGTAACGTTGACAATCCACGTTTTCGGAGCCGAGCGACCGCAACCCGATGCAGAAGGGCACGAACCGACTGATGCAGCACGGCACGGCTGGCACGGCGTGACTGTCAGGAGCTCGATGATGACCGTAGCGAACCCCGGAAGGTGGACCGTCTATGCCACCGCTGCCGCCGTATTGATCGGTTTCTGTTCGCTGAGTCGAGCTCAGGATGCGGCCGCCCAAGGGGATCCTTCCCCCGCGGCGCCGCCCAGCCTGCCGATCGCAGCGCCGGTCCCGCTGCCGGTGATGCCGCCGCTGCCCGCCAATTCGCTCGAGAACCCCCGGGTCATCACCGGGAGCTCGACCGCGCCCCGGCGCGTGGACACCCGCCTGCTCCCCCCGCCGCCGCGACCGTTCCCCGGGCCCAAGATCTCGATCAAGCACATCCTCGAGGGCGAAGCGGAGAAGATCGAGAAGGTCAAGGAAGGCCGACGGATGGGGCGCGAGAAGGTCGCCGTACCCGGCGGGCCGCAGAACGGCCCGCGCGGAACGCCGGGCGCGATGTTCCCCGGTTCCGACACCGGGTCCTCGCCGTTCCAGCCGCCGGACCTGACGGTGGCCGTGGGCCCGTCGAACGTCATCATGACGGCCAACTCGCTGCTGTCGATCTACGACAAGGACGGGACGCCGGTCCAGGAGATCATGCTCTTCGGATCTTCCGGGCTCTTCGGCGACCAGGGCGCGGGCGGCTTCGTGTTCGATCCCAAGTGCCTCTACGACGCGCTCGAGGATCGATTCGTGATCGTGGCGCTCGAGTACTACCAGTCGCCGCGGCTGTCGTCGATCCTGATCGCGGTCTCGGACCCGGGCGACGCGCAGAACTACACGACCTTCCGGACCGACTCCAAGCAGCCGATCACCGGCGTCGGCGACACGTGGTTCGACTACCCCGGCTTCGGCTACGACGCGAACTGCTACTACGTCACGGGAAACCTGTTCACGTTCGGTGATTTTGCGGCCTTCCGCGGCGTGAAATTCCGGTGCTTCAACAAGGCCAAGCTCTTCAACGGCCAGGCGATCGAGAACTTCAAGGACGTGGACGACTACACGCGTTCGTTCGCGTCGGTGCAGGCGTCGCAGCACATGAGCCAGACCGCGACGCCGTACTTCGTCTCGGTCGCCGCGATCAACGAAAACACGCTGCTCCAGGTCCACTCGATCAAGGACCCGATCGCCAATCCGACGCGCTTCATGAAAGTGGCCCAGGTTCCGTACGGGTACGACGGCCCGGATTACATCCTGGCGTGCTGCGAGGACGCGACCGACCCGGGCTGCGGGGCGGGTTTCATCAACACGGTGGACGACCGCGTGTTCAACGCGGTCTGGCGTGACGGCAACCTGTATACGGCGCACCACTTCACCGACCTCAACGGCATCGTGACCGCTCGGTGGTACCAGGTGGCGACCAACAACTGGCCTCTTGATACCAGCCAGTCGCCGCTGTTCGTCCAGGGCGGCGACATCCCCGGCGGGAGCGCCCCCGACGGGCGGCCGATCCATACGTTCTTCCCCGCGATCCACGTCGCCGGCAGCGGCAATGTCGGCGTCGTGCTGGGGATGGCCGTTGACGGCGAGTGTGCCCAGGTCGCGTACGCGGGCCGCCTGGTCGCCGACCCGGCGGGGGCCATGTCCGCGCCCGTCGCGGTCAAGGCGAGCGACGGCCAGGACCAGGACGAGTTCCGCTGGGGCGACTACTACGGGATCGCCGTCGATCCGATCGACGACGAGACGTTCTGGGGGATCGGCCAGTGGAACAAGCAGTTCCTCGACCTGCCCGGCGAGAACGACGGCTGGTCATCGTGGATCTTCAGCTTCGACGTCGAGAGCGTCCCGTCGCTCTTTGCGGTCGATGACGGCGTCGACGTCGCGATCGAGGTGCCGCAGGACACCGCGATCGAGATCGACGTGCTGGCGAACGATTACGACTCCCAGGGCCTGAACTTCGACATCGACGGCTTCGACGGCATCTCCGCCAACGGCGGGTTCATCGAGCTCTCGGTCGGCACCGGACCGGGCGGCCGCAACGAGGTTCGCTACACGTCCCCGGGCACGTACCAGGGCGAGGACACCTTTACCTACACGATCCGCAACACCGCCGACACGACCGATACGGCCAACGTGGCCGTCATGGTGACCTCGAGCGACTTCCGCGAACCCGACGTCATCGGCGGCCTCACCGAGAACGGCATCGACGTGACGTACTACGAGGGCAGCACCGCCGCCGAGGATTTCCCGACGACTCTTCCCGCGCCCTACCTGACCACCACCGTGCCTAACTTCATCTTCCCCGAATCCGAGGGCGTTCCGTTCGCCAACTCGGGCCGGTCGGAGGGCACGGTCGCGGTCTTCACGGGGTACATGGACATCCCACAGACCGCCGTGTACGAGTTCTGCTTCCGGCGCGGGAGCGGCGCCTCGCTGCTGTTCGGCGAGGACGTGCTCATCCAGGACACGGGCGTGCATACGCCCAGCGAGGGGACCATCTGCGGCACCATCGGCCTCAAGAAGGGCACCCACATGTTCACGGTGAACTTCTTCCACGCAAGCGGGCCGCACGGCCTGATGCTCCGGGCCACGGGCGGACCCCTGAGTGACGAGTTCCTGCCCGACACGTGGTACCTCCGTCCGGCCGACTGCGTCGCCGACTTCGATGGTTCGGGGTTCCCCGACACCGACGACTTCACGGCCTTCGTTCTCGCGTTCGAGCTCGGCGACGAGGCCGCGGACGTCGACCAGTCGGGATTCGTCGACACCGACGACTTTGACTACTTCGTGTGCGCGTTCGAGAACGGGTGCCAGTGCCCGTGACCGCAAAAAAGTCCCGTATTGATCCAGAAAAGGATTCCTTCGGTTCCCGGCGAGCATGTACATTGAATGGTCTCCGCTGAAGCAGCGGCGCGTTGTTCACTTTCGGCCCCCATCCCCGGTCCAGGTTCGCCCGGGCGGGCCGTCTGACCCCATCAACCCGTGGGTAAGGGAGAAGTCCATGAGATCATCAGTCCGCACCCCGTCCGGTCGTGCCAGGACCGGCATCGCCGTCGCAGCAGTCACGCTGGCAGCCGGTTCGGCCCTTCTGGCGGCCTGCTCGGCGCCGAAGGCCTCGTCCCATGACGACACGGTCGCAGGCCCGATGGTCATGCAGCCGGCCAACCGGGGCGACCTCAAGCCGGGTGCTCCGCGCCAGCCGGGCGACATCATCGACCTCACCCAGCCCGGCGCCGTGGTGTGGCAGACCGCCCAGCCCACGATCGAGAACACCGGCGTCCTCCCCATGCAGAGGCAGATCACCGAGGCCTGGCGCGGCCCGGTCACGGACATCGAGGAGGTCCTCGAGGACGAGGACCACGAGCGCCGCCGCGTGCCGCAGGGACCGGCGAACAACCTGCCCGTGGGCGGCATCAACCCCGACGGCATCCGGCCCACGGGCGGCGCGATGTTCCCGGGCATCGGCCAGACTCCGTGGACGCCGCCGGACCCGACGCTGGCGGTCGGCCCCAACCACGTGCTGGCCACCGTCAACATGGCCGTGGCGTGGTGGACGAAGACCGGCACGCTCCAGTTCTCGTCGAACCTGGACAACACCGGCAACCCGGGCTTCTTCGAGAGCGTGGGCTGCGGGAACTTCACGTTCGATCCCAAGTGCTTCTACGACCATTACGCGGGCCGCTTCGTCATCATCGCTCCGGAGGTCTACGGGTCAACGGAAGCCTGGCTGTGCATCGCCGTCTCCGACGACAGCGACCCCAACGGCACCTGGTACAAGTACCGCACCAACATGGTCGTGACGGTGGGCAACAGCACCTACTGGCTCGACTATCCGGGCTTCGGCTATGACCAGCAGGGCTATTACATCACCGGCAACCTGTTCGGTCTGAACACCGGCGGCACCGCCGGGACGGCGTACCGGATCTTCAACAAGACGCCGCTGCTCTCGGGCCAGCCCGCGCAGTTCTCGACCCTCCGCGACGGCAGCATCTTCTCGGTGCAGGTCGCGCAGTGCTTCGGGTCCCCCGCCGCGCCGTTCTTCGTGGCCGTGGCCACCAGCAGCTCGCTGCGGGTCCAGGCCATCACCAACCCGCTGACCGCTCCGGCGCTGGTGTCGACCACCGTGTCGGTGCCGTCCTTCAGCGGCCCGGGGAGCGCCCCGGCGCCGGGCGGATCGATCTCCATGATCGACGGCCGCATCCTCAACGTCCACTGGCGCAACGGCAACCTGTACGCGACCCACGACGTCAGCGTCGGCGGGCTCAATGCCGCTCGCTGGTACCACCTCAACACCAACAACTGGCCGACGAGCGGGTCGGTTTCGCTGGTGCAGTCCGGCAATGTGGCGCCGGGCGGCGGCAAGGCCGTGTTCTTCCCGGCGATCTACTCCAACAAGTTCCACGACGTCGGCCTGGTGGTGGGCGCGAGCTCCTCCACCGAGCGCGTCAGCATCAACGTCGTCGGTCGACGGACGACCGACCCGACGGGCACCATGGGCCCGCTCACGCAGCTGTACCTGTCGCCCGCGAACAACACCGGCCGCTGGGGCGACTACCAGGACATCGCCATGGATCCCAGCGACGACACGACCTTCTGGGTCGTCGGGGAAACCTCGGCCGCGACCAATAGCTGGGGAACGTGGATTGACAAGTTCACCATCACTACCGGCACGGGGCCCTACGCGACCGATGACCTGCTGGGCAACGTGTTCGTCGGCGAGGCCGTCACGGTGGACGTGCTCGCCAACGACGGCCACAGCTCCTCGCTGCCGATCGTCATCCACACCTTCGACGCCACGTCCCAGCACGGCGGAACGGTCGTGCGTTCGGTCGGGACCGGCCCGGGCGGACGCGACGAGCTGATCTACACGCCGCCGACGAGCTACACGGGATCGGACACGTTCAATTACACCATCAAGGACACGGCCAACGCCACCGACAACGCGTCGGTCCTGGCCACGGTGCTCGTGGCGCGCGATCCGGAGAACCCCAGCAATACGGCGCCGGAACTGGCGTCCGAGTTCTATGCGACCACGACCAACCTCTCTGCGGTGCCGGACTTTACGTCCCTGACCCCCTACCTGGTCACGACGACGCCGCGGCTCAACCAGGGCCAGACGCTGGGCCAGCTCCTGAACTCCACGCGGAGCGACCGCGTGGCGGCGCGGTTCACCGGGTACGTTGAGGTGCCGGCGACCGACCTGTACACGTTCTACCTGTCGTGCGACGACGGCGCCAACATGTACGTCGGCAACACGCAGCTCATCAACCACGACGGGTCGCACACCTACACCGAGAAGTCGGCCGAGATCGCGCTCAAGGCCGGCAAGCACGCGATCCGGGTTGAGTACTTCGAGAACACCGGGTGGCTGGGCCTGACGCTGAGCTACGCCAGCAGCACCATCAGCAAGACGGTCATCCCGGCGTCGGCGCTGTTCCACCTGGCCCCCTGCCCGGCCGACTTCGACGGCTCGGGCTTCGTCGACATTGAGGACTACACCGCCTTCGTGATCGCGTTCGAGGCCGGCGAAGACAGCGCGGACTTCGACGGGTCGGGCTTCGTCGACATCGAGGACTTCACCTCCTTCGTGCTCGCCTTTGAAGCCGGCTGCTGAGAAGCAGGGACGGATTGATCTTGAAGGGGCGCCCGCCGGGGCGCCCCTTTTTCGTGCGCGGGCCTACATTGAGCCTGTCCCCGTGCCGCTGAGGCGGGGCCCACGCGGAGTCAGCACATGCCCACGGTCACCGAGAACCTGCAGTTCTGGTCGGTATACGACTGGAAGCTCGAAGGAAACGAGTGGAATGTCGGCTACGGCGGCACCAGGGCCGCGTGGCAGTTCGCGATCCTGCCGCGGATCCAGCGCTTCGTGCCCTGCGACCACCTGCTCGAGCTGGCGCCCGGCCACGGCGTCTGGACCGAGTACCTTCGCCCGCTCGCCAGGCGGGTGACCCTGGTGGACCTCACGCCCCGCTGCATCGAGTTCTGCCGGAGCAAGTTCGGCGAGGAGAACATGAGCTACGTCGTCAACGACGGCCGCACGCTCGCCGGGGTCGCCGATTCGACCATCGACTTTGCGTTCTCCTGGCACAGCCTCGTGCACGCCGAGCACGAGGTGATGCGCAGCTACGTCAAGGAGATCTGCCGGGTGCTCAAGCCCGGCGGGATGGGCCTGATCCACCACACCAACTACGGGGAGTTCGCCGCGCCGCGCGACGACCGGCCCGCGGTGCCCAACGATCACTGGCGCGGCGTGGACATGACCGCGGAGAAGTTCCGCAACGACTGCGCCGAGTTCGGGCTCCAGTGCGTGTACCAGGAGCTGGTTCCGTGGGGATCGCTCGAGCCGGTGGACTGCTTCTCGCTGGTGCAGCGGCCGCGGCCCGGCCAGCAGCTGCGGCCGGCGGTGGTGGACGAGAATCCCTTTTTCTGGCAGCACATCCGCCTGGGGCTTGCGCTGGATTGCCGCTACCGCGAGGTGCCAGTCCCGATCCCTGCGACGTGAAGCCCGGGGTCCGGTCTAGAAGGTCTTGCGGAGGCGTGCGGTCGGGATCCCCATCTGTTCGCGGTACTTGGCGACGGTGCGGCGGGCGATCTCGAGCCCGCGCTTCTTGAGCTCGTCGGCCAGCGCCTCGTCGGCCAGCGGCTTTGACTTGTCCTCGGCGTCGATGACGTCCTTAAGGGCGGCCTTGATGGCGTCCCAGCTCACTTCCTCGCCGGTGTCGCTCTGGGTGCCGCCGGTGAAGAACTTGCGGAGCGGGACGATTCCGCGCGGCGTCTGGAGGTATTTCTCGCTGACGGCTCGGGAGACCGTCGCGACGTGGATGCCAAGCTGGTCGGCGACCTGGGTCATGGGCAGGGGCTTGGGGGCCTGCGGGCCGTAGTCGAAGTACTCGCGCTGGGCCTCGACCACCGCCTTTACGACGCGCAGCAGGGTGCGTTTGCGCTGGTTGACCGCGTCGATCAGCCAGTTGGCGTTGCCCAGGCTGGTCTTGAGAAACTCGCGGCTCTTGCGGTCGACGCTGCGGTCCTTGGCCATGTGCGCGTAGTGCTGGTTGACGCGGAGATTGGGCAGTCGCGTGTCGTTGAGGAATGCCACGTAGCGGTCGGCATCCGCGTCGTATTCGACGATGGCGTCGGGCACGATGGGGCGCGAGGCCTCTTCGACCAGCCGCCGGGCCGGTGCCAGGCTCAGCTTGCGCATCGCGACCAGCGCCGACTTGATCTCGTTCATCGAGAGACCGGTCCTCTCGGCGATCCGGGGAAGCCGGTTTTGGGTCAGGTCGTCGAGGTACCCCTCGATGATGCGCCGCGCGGCCGCCAGCGTGCGGCGGGCATCGGGATCCTGCTCGATCTCTTCGACCAGCGTGTCCTCCATCGCGTCGAGCTGGAGCAGGAGGCACTCGCGCACGTCCCGAGCGGCGATGCCCGCGGGCTCGAGGAAGAGCTGGAGGGCCTTGAGGCCGTGCTCGAGTTCCTCGGGAGAGGGTTTGGCCGTGGCGGACGCGGGGACCCTGTCGGCGATGGTCGCCAGCGGCGTGCGGACGTAACCATCCTCCTCGATGTACGGGATGATCATCTCGCCCAGCTCGCGGACGCGCGGTTCGATGTCGCACAGCGCCCACTGGTCCTGGAGCTGCTCGGTGAGCGATGCCGTCGGCGCGGGGGCCGACGCCATGGCGTCGAGCTTGGCGTCGCGCTCGCCGTCCATCCGGCTGGGGGAGTATGTCCCGACGTCGTCCTCGCGGATGATGGTCCGCTCGACCGTCGTGGCGGGCGGCATGTCATCGAAGCTGGAGGAGGAGAACTCGTTCTCGGCGGCGTCGGGGTTGGTCTCCTGGAACTCCTCGAGGCGGCTGAAATCCGCCGTGCCCGACTGATCGACTTCGAGCGGCTGGTCGTGGCTGGTGGCCCGATCGAGCAACCGGTCGGCCCGGCTGGGGCCGTCGGCCTCGTTCTCCTGGATCTCGAGTGCGGCGTTGTTCTCGAGCTCCTGCTGGATGCGTTCCTGGAGGTCCGCCAGGGGCATCTGGAGGATCTCCATCGACTGGATCATCCGCGGCGCCAGCTTCATGTGCTGGCCGAGCTTCATCTGTTGGGAGTAGTCGAACCGCATGGGGTGGGTTAGTGCACTTCCTGCCGGCACTGGATCGCGTCAGCGAGCACGGCCTTGTTGGCGAATTCGAGCTGCGACCCGGTGGGCAATCCTCTCGCAAGGCGGGTGACCCGGATCCCCGGGCGCCGCGATGCTTCCTGCATCAGGTACAGCGACGTGCCGTCGCCTTCGAGCGTGGGGTTGAGTCCCAGGATGAGCTCCACAACAGGGGTTCCACCGGGGTTCAGGTCCGGGTGGTCGAGACGGCCGAGCAGTCCCGAAACGGTCAGTTCCTCGGGACCGATGCCGTCGAGCGGCGAAATCCGGCCCATCAACACGTGGTACAAGCCCTTGTACATGCCCGTCTGTTCAAGGGCGATCAGATCCTTGGGCTGTTCGACCACCAGCATCGTCCCCCGGTCTCGCTGCGGATCGTTGCAGATCTCGCACCGGGCCGCGCCGCCGGCGTCGGCCGCGCGATCCGTCAGGTTCCAGCAGACCGAGCAATGACGGACCTTCTCCTTCACGTCCGCGATGGCTCGGGAGAGTGCCAGCGCCGCCTGGGGCGGGCTCTTGAGGATGTGGAAGGCAAGACGCTCGGCCGACCGGCGGCCGACGCCGGGAAGGTTGGCGAACTCCTCCATCAGCCGATCGACCACCGCTGGGTACGAGCTGCGTCGAGCAGGCTTCTGACCGGGCCGGGCAGCACCGGTCGGACCGGGGCTGTTGGTCCCTGCACCTGGATTGGAAGCGTCATCTGGCATCTGCCGGTATGGTAGGAAAGGGATCTATCATCCCGGGATGTCAACCGTCCACTCCGCCGCCTTTGCCGTCGATGCACCGGGAACCGATCCGGCCGCGACGCGGCTCGGGCGGGGTCGCCGGGCGTTCTGGCCCGCGGCGATCGTGCTCGGGGCGGTCGTCATTGCGCTGGGCGTCGCGGCGTGGTCGCGCGGCCAGCCGAAGAATTTCGGGGTGGTGGAGGAAGGCCGGATCTACCGGTCGGGAGAGCTCACCCCGGCGGCCCTGAAGAACGTCGTCGAACGCTACCACATCCGGACCATCATCGACCTGGGCGCGCACGAGCCGGGGTCTGGCGAAGAGGCACGCGATCAGCGCGCCGCGGCCGCGCTCGGGCTCACGCGTTACGTGCTGCGGCTCGAGGGCGATGCCACGGGGAATCCGAACAACTACGTCCATGCCCTTCGCCTTATGAACGATCCCGGGAATCAGCCGGTGCTCGTTCACTGCTCGGCGGGCGCTCAGCGAACCGGCTGCGTGGTGATGCTCCAGCGTCACATCGTCGAGGGCAAGCCGTACGGGGAGGTATTCGGCGAGGCGATCACCCACCGCCATGACGCGGGCGACAACCCGCACCTGCTGCTCATGCTCGCCGAGTGGAGCGACGAGATCGCGGAGTCGTACCAGAGCGGCAACCCGATCCCGGGCGTTGACCCGATTCCCAAGCCCGTTCCCCAGCGATGAAGCCCGCGGCGAGCACGCCTAGTTCGTCCGCCACGTCCCTTTCCGCGGTGCTGCGGAACCCGGTGTGGCAGGTGGTGATCGCGCTGACGGGCAGCGTGCTGCTGTACTGGGTGGGGATCGGCTCGGCGGGCTTCAGCGGCACCGAGGGGCACCGCGCGATCCCCGCGTATCACATGCTCGACGAGGGTGAGTGGCTGGTGCCGCACCTCTTCGGCCGGCCGTACCTGCGCAAGCCGCCGGGCATGCCGTGGGCGATCGCGGGGGCGTCGGAACTGCTCGGCCGGACGGAGTTCGCGGCTCGTTCCGTGTCGGCGCTCGCGGCCACGCTGTCGGTGATGGTGTCGCTGTGGTTCGGGCGCCGCTGGTTCGGTCCCTGGGGCGGGCTCTACGCGGGCATGGGGCAGCTGCTGATGCCCGTGTTCTGGCTGACCTCGAGGACCGCCGACATCGAGAGCCTGCACAACCTGGCCGTGCAGATCGCCGGGCTCGTGCTGGTGGACCGGGCCATCGATCGAAGCCCCGCGCGCCCCGCAAGTTCGATCGTCGGTGCGCTCGCCATCGCCGGCGGCCTGTTCGCCGCGGGCATCACCAAGGGACCATCGGGCGCCGCGGCCCTTGGGGCATGCCTGGTGACGCCGCTTCTCATGGCGCGCTCGGTACGCCCGTTGCTCAAGCCCGCCATCATCGGTGGCATCCTGTGCGGCGGCGCCGCACTCACGATCGTGTTCTGGCAGATCGTGCAGCGCGGGCAGGAGCTCGGGGCTCACACCGTCACGCAGACGGTGGATGAGTTCCTGTGGGCCACGGATCAGTGGTGGCGGGTGCTGCTGCTGGGGCCCACAAGCCTGCTGATGGCCCTGCCGGCGTCGCTGGCGATGCTCTATCCATGGGGCCCGGATGCGATCGCCGAAGACCGGCAGTCGATCGCGGTCCGCCATCCGCTCGCGCTGCCGGCGGCGCGGAGCCTCACCCTTGCGGTGCTGCTGGCGCTCGGCGTGCTGACGGTCGCGGGCGTGAGCAACCCGCGGTACACCATGCCCGCCCAGATCCTGATCGCTCCGATCGCCGGCTATTTCGGCCTGGGCATGCACGGAGCGTTCATCCTCAAGCGCCCCGGGATTGCCCGGGTGATGATGCTCGGTCACCCCGCCGTCCTCGTGATCGGGTTGGCCGTGGCCGCGGCGGTCGCGCTGCCGATGAGCGAAGCCCGGCGCGAGCGCGTCAGCGGGGAAGCCGCGGGCGCCGAGATCGCCGCGTGCGTCCCCGAGGGCGCCCGCATCATCTCCGACCACCTCGTCGAGGCCAGGCCTGATGTCCTGTGGTACGCGTCGGCTCACGGATCCGCGGGCGAACGCCGGGTTGTCTGGCTGCCGCTGGCCAAAGGCCCGTTCGAACTGACCCACGGCGACTATCTCGTCCTTCGTGACGACGCGCTGACGGGCGAGCTGGAAGCGCTTGCTCGGGGTCCCCTGCCGTGGACCTTGCAGGAGGTCGGAAATGGGTCGGTGTACCGGTTCTCCTTCCGGGTCATGCGAGTCCTCGCGGACCAGGCGGTCGCCGGACAACCGCTTGAGGGTGGCTCGCCGTAACGCCCGAGAACATCGGCCTGACGTCCGAGAATCGCCTTCAGTTTACCTATTTTCACATTGATCTCGCCGTTCAGTCCCTGGCTCACCGCCGAACGGGATCAAGATCATTGAGACCGCAACTCCTTTGCAGAAACTTCTTGCGGACGTTCTTGAATCAGTCGTTCGCGGCGATTACCTTGAGGCCAGTTTCCGCCCGCACGTCTGGTTCTGTTTGAGGCTTCGCTCGGGGGTTTCTGGCCCGCGGCGAGGAGAAGGGACATCCAGTCGAGTCCCGGTTCACGGGATACTTGGACAAGCTTTCAACACAGGCCTGACGGACAATCGAGCGCGAGGGATTGAGAGAGTCCTTGTGCTCCAGTGAAGACAGCAGCTTCCGCCCCCGGGAGAGAGAGTGGAAGTTGCTGTTCTTCTTTTTGCACTGATCGGCCGGGCACGCCGGCGGTTCACGCCCGGCGCACTTCGACCTTCCCACCGGCGACGTCCTTGATCGCGTAGCCCATCCGGGCCAGTTCGTCGCGGATCTGATCGGACTTGCGGAAGTCCTTGGCGGCGCGGGCCGCGGCGCGCTCGTACAGCTTCGCGAGCACCGCCGGGTCGGGCGCCAGGCCGTCGCGGAAGATCCCGATCTCGGTCTGGGCGCTGGCCGCGGCGCCGAGCTCGAGCACGCCGAGCACCGCATCGAACGCGCGCATCATCATCGCGTCGTTGCGCGACGGTTCGGGCGTGCGCGAGATCCACTTGTTCACCTCGGCGATCGCCTCCGCCACGTTCAGGTCGTTGCTCATCGCGGCGGCGAACCAGCGGCTCACCTCGGGATCGATCGAAGAATCGCGGGCGCCGGCGTCGGCACGCTCCAGGAAGCCACGCCACCGCTCGACCGTGCGCTGGCTGTCCTTGAGCCCCTGTTCGGTGAAGTTCGCGTTGCTGCGGTAGTGCGTCTTGATGAGCTCGAGCCGGAGGGCGGCGGGCTCGATCCCGCGCTCGAAGAGCTGGCGCGGCGTGTGGAAGTTGCCCTTGCTCTTGGACATCTTCTCGCCGTCCACCAGCAGGAAACGCGGGTGGAACCACATCCGGGCGAACGTCCCGCGCGAGGGATCAACGCCGAACGCCGAGCACGACTGGGCGATCTCGCACTCGTGGTGCGGGAAGATGTTGTCCTCGCCGCCGGAATGCACGTCGATGATCGCCGGCCGCGTGGTCGGGTGCACGAGCGCGTCGAGCAGCGCCGGGCCCACACCGCCGGCCGCCTGCTTGAGATCGGTCGACGCCGCGGGGCGCAGCAGACGCTCGGCCGCCATCACCGTGCACTCGATGTGCCATCCGGGGTACCCGGTGCCCCAGGGCGAGTCCCACTTCATGACGTGCGAGGCATCGCTCTTCCACAGCAGGAAGTCCGCGGGGTGTTTCTTCTGCGCCTGGTTCGCGGAGCTGATGCGACCGCCGCGCCCCTCGGCGAGCTGGTCGACGGTGTTGCCGCTCAGCCTTCCGTAGGGAGCAAAGCTGGGCACGTGGAAATACACCGTCTGCTGGCCGGGGTCGCCGACGGCGTACGCGTGCCCGCGCTCGATGAGCCGCCGGATCACCTGGATCATCCCGGCGACTTTCTGCGTCGCGCGGGGCATCAGCGTCGGATCGGCCTTGGCTTCGACCGCGACTTTCAGTCCCAGCCTGCGGGCATCGTCCACGAATCTCGCGGCGTAGAACTCGGCGATCTGGTACGGGTTGGTCGGGTCCACCGAGACGCCCGCCGGCAGCGACCCGGACTTCTTTGCTTCGGCGAGCCGCCTCCCGGCGACCGACATCCGATCTTCGCCGCTCTCGCCGCCTTCGGCGTCGTCGGTCATGTGGCCGACGTCGGTGATGTTCATCACGTGCACGACGCGACGCGGGCCTCGGTGCCGGTCTCCGGTCGGAGCAACGACCTCGCACAGCGGCGATTCGATCCACCGACGAAGAACGTCCGCCGCCAGGAACGACCGGAATTTGCCGATGTGCGCGTCGTCGTACACCGTCGGGCCGCAGGTGTAGAACGTCACCAGGTCGGGGTCGGCCGGGCGGAAGTCCTCGATCTCCTTGGTGAGCGTGTTGTACAGTCGCAGCGGCATTGGAGACGATGGTATTCGCCGTCACCGAGCCCGACCCGGATCAGCTCCGAGCAGTCCGGGCGTAGACGATCCACTCGATGACCAGGACGACCAGCGCCGCGAGGAGGAGATCCCGGCTGATCTCCCGGGGAACCGGAGGCTCCGCCGATGCCGCCGTGCTGCCGCGGACGCGGACGGGCAGCTGGTCCGCGGTGGCCAGCGCGGTCTCTGTCTCGTCCAGCAGGTTGATCCCCACCACCGCGGGCGACACGCCGGCGGGGAGGTCGTACCGACCGGTGCGTTCAACCCGGCCGAGCGACACCGTACGTACCTGGGCCGCGTCTGCGGATGGTGGAGGCGGGAGCTCGATGGTCCTGGTGGCGGCGCCGGTCATCGTCACCGACGTCATGCCCCGGGGGACCGCGGCCTCGATCGGGTCGGCGATGCGCCGGGCGACGCCGGACTGCGTCTCCGGGCCGAGCGTCAGGTAATCGACGGCGTTGGCGAGGAAGATCGCGAAACCGACCTGCAAACCCCAGTTCGAACGCTCGAGGTCCGGCGCGAACAGGTATTTGGTGCTCCCCGATTCGACCAACAGGACGAGCGGGCCCGACACGCCCGTCGCGAGGTCGGTGGGCCTCAGGCCCGGCGTGGGCGCGGCGATGAACGACCCGCCAACCGTATAGACGCTGTCGAGCGACACGTCCCGCAGGAGCGGGTGCGACCGCTCCCAGGTGAGGACGAAATCCCGTTCGCCGGGGGCTTGCGGAGGTTCCAGGGTGACGCCGGCGGCGGCCATCCCCGATCCCAGGACGATCGAGGAAACCGGCGGCAGCCCGGCGGGCTCGACCCTATCGAATACGACCAGGTCGTACGTGCTCGCGGCGCCGGCGAGCGCGGCGGGCGCCTGTGCTTGGGTGACGGTTCGCAGCAGCGCGGAGCGCAGCTCGGCGAGCACGTTCTCGAGCACCCAGGTCGGGGTCACCTGCCCGGCGTCGCCCGCAGGGTCCGAGTCCGCGGGAACGACGACAAGGATTGCGGGCGAGCGCGGCGGAGCGAGGACCAGCCATGCGCGGTTGTCCGCGGCCAGCAGGTCCTGCGCGACCAGTTCCACCTCGACAACCCCTCCGCCGCGGGAGGAAAGCTCGAAGGTGATCGAGGCGGTGCCGGGGCCGGTGTCGGTGGCCGCCGGGATCGACATCGGGCGGCGGGCCTGCTCGGTGCGGTCCAGTGAAATGAGACACGCGACGTCGCGGGGCCGCCGGCTCGCGTTGATCACTTCGACGAACACGCGGACCACCGCGGGGTTCTCGGCGTCGCGCCGAGCGCTGAGCCTCGTGATCCCCAGGTTGTCGACATCGATGGCCGGCGCGCCCGTCGCGGAGGCCAGACCGGCCGGCGACGGTCCCACGCGCTCGAGCCGCACCTGGACACCTGGCGGAGCCGCCGCGTCGGAACCCGCGACCGAACCATCGGAAAACACGAGGATCATCGGCTCGGGGCCGGGCGCGGCGCTCTCCGAGGTGACCTGCTCGCCGGCGCCGACCATCCCGCTCGCGAGCTCGAGCGCGGCGTTCAGGTCGAGGGGCTGATCGGTCGTCGAAGCCGACTCGACGGCGGCTCGGAGGAGGCGCCGGTCGGTCGTGAGCTGTGTCAGCGCCACGGGGTCGGCCGCGGCGGCGATGACCGCGGCCTCGACCCGGCGCCCAAGCCTCATGGCGTCGTCGATCACGCGGAGGGCCCGCGTCCGGGCTTCATCGAAGCGGGTCCCGCCGCCGACGCCGTCGGCCGCGTTCATCGATGCGGAGCGATCCAGCACGATGATGATCTTGGAGGGCGCGGCGCCGCCGTCACCGATCGCCGGGCGCCCGATCGCGAGCACGAGGAGCGCCACCAGCAGCAGGTGCAGCAGCACCAGCCATGACGGGCGAACCCAGCGCCAGGGAACGTTGGCCTCCAGGTCCTCGTAGGCCTGTTGCCAGAGCAGCGTCGAACTCACCCGGACGGGACGGCGCCTCAGCTTCAGCAGGTACAGCACCGCCAGCGCCGGCAGCGCGATGGCGCCGGCGATCAGGGCGGCGGCTGGCTCCAGGAGCGTCATCGGTCGACTGTAGTTCGCCGGCTGATCGTCACCGTGCCGGTCCTACCGGTTCCAGCCGGGGGGAGGCGCCGGCGGGGCGGGAGCCGCTCGGGAAGGCCGCGGGCGGTCGGACGGAGCGTCAGCGGGCGGGCGATAGCCGTACGCGACGATGTACGTTTCGCGCGAGACCTCGCGGCACGCCTTGGGCTTGAAGCCCTTTGCCTCGCGGAACACTTCCCGAGTCTCCAGGACGACCGCCTGGTACTCCGAACCCTCGAAGATCTTCATGACAAGATTCCCGCCCGGGCGGAGCAGCCTAGGCAGAACTTCGAGCACCCGGCGGCAGAGCCGCGCGGACAGGAGGTCATCACCGTGGCCGGTGGTGTTGGGAGCCATGTCGCTGATGACCGCGTCAAAGCCGCTGGATCCGGCGTGCAGCGACCCCGCCGCTTCGAGCAGCGTCCGGGCATCGACCTTGAAGACGTCGGCCACCATGCAGTGCACGTTGGACCCGACGGATTCGGCCAGCAGCGGCGAGCACTCGAGCAGATCGATCCCCACGACCAGGCCGCGCGGGCCGACCAGGTCCGACGCGACCTGCACCCAGGAACCGGGCGCACATCCCAGGTCGAGCACCGCGTCACCGGCCTTGATGACGGGTCGGCGCTCGTTGATCTCCATGAGCTTGTACGCCGAGCGCGCAAGGTACCCTTCGGCCTTGGCCTGCTTGAAGTACTTATCGTGCAGCTTGCGGGGTTGGGCCATGGAGGGTGTGCCGCCGCCATCGAGGCCGGCGATCAATCTTCATCCGGGTCGGCGAGGTCTTCCCTGGCCTCGTGCCAGCGAGCCTGGATCGTCTCCAGGATCTTCTCGTTCACGGGGTGGTCCGGATCGGGCTCGAATCCGGGAAGGCTTTCCACCAGCCGGCGCAGTTCGGTGAAGCGGACGGAAAAGGGATCGCGGTCGGGAAAGGCCAGGAAGAGCCGCTCACCGATCTCGTCCACGTCGAGCCATCCGAAGCTGTCGTTCATACGCCAAACCCCCTGCTCGCGGCACAGGGCTGCCCGTCTAGTGCGGGTCTTCCTTGATCGCGTTGCGGTTCCACGACGGGACCCGGACGACGATCGGCCCAGGGCCTTCGATGTTGCACTGGCAGCTCAAGCGGCTGTTGCGCTGAAGCCCGGGGGCTTCCTCGACACGGTCCTCTTCGGCTTCGGTCGCCTCGGAGAGGTGCTTCATGCCTTCTTCGATGTAGACGTGGCAGGTCGAGCAGGCGCACACCCCGCCGCAGGCGTGCTCGATGTTGATCCCCGCATCCATCGCGACTTCGAGCAGGTGCGCCCCCACCGACCCCGTGAGCCGGTGCTCGCGCTGGTCGCCGCCGGTGAGTGAACGGGGGTCCTCGAGCACGAATGTCACGGGGACAGTGGGCGGACCCTTGACGTTTTCAGATCGCTTCACGGACATCACAGACTCCCGGAGTCGAGCGTCTTGCTCCTCCGGCTGATCATAGAGTCGGGGCCCATGCCGAGCGAACGCCGCCGGACGGAGGCAGGGAGAGTCCTATCCTTGTCGTCTTGATGTCTCGCTTGCCCAATGCAGTTCCCGAGCGGTCGCCGGCACCGCCCGCCCGCTCCCCGGAAAGCGACCATGAGCTCGATCTCTCGGTCGTGGCTCCCGCGCACAACGAGGAAGAGAACATCGAGACGCTGGTGGAGGAGGTCCGCCGGGCCTGCGCTGCCGCCAACCTCCCGCGCGGCTGGGAATTCCTGGTCGTGGACGATGGATCGACCGACTCGACGGGTGCCCGCCTGCGATCGCTCATGGTCACCCGCCCGTGGCTGCGGTGCGTGCGCATGACGCAGACGCCGCCGGGTCGCGGCAACGGACAGTCCGCGGCGTTCCACGCGGGGTTCCGGGCCGCTCGCGGCGGCCTGATCGCGGTTCTTGACGCGGATCTCCAGAATGACCCGGCGGAGATCCCGCAGATGATCGAGCTGCTGCGGACACGTCACGCGGACATGGTGCAGGGCGACCGATCGCACGCCCGCAAGGACAACGCCATACGGCGCGTGGGATCGGCTGTTGGACGGTGGTTCCGGCGGATGATCCTGGCGGACAGCATCCGCGATACGGGCTGTTCGTTGCGGGTGATGAAGCGGGAGATCGCGCTGCGGCTGCCGCTGGAGTTCGCGGGCATGCACCGGTTCATCCCGGTTTCGGCTCGGAAAATGGGGTACACGGTCGTCGAGATGCCGGTCCGGCACCGCCCGCGGACGGCCGGCACGACCAAGTACGGCTTCGGGATCACCAAGCGGGCGTTGCCGGGCCTGATCGACTGTTTCGCGGTCCGGTGGATGTCCAAGCGCCGCCGGCCCGTCTCTTCGCACGAAGTGGGCGTGGACGTGGGCGTGGCGGGGGCGTCTCCGGAGGTGGATTCGAAGACTGGTCCGAAGGATCGCTTGCCGAGCGATGACGTGCTGAGTACCTCCGCATGAGGATTCAGGGAAAGCGCATCAAGTGGGAGCCCGGGGCGCTCTTCCTGCTGGTCCTGCTCGTGGGAGTGTGGCTTGCGATCGGCCCGGACACCTTCCGTGAAGTGCCGATCCGCGAGGGCGCCGTGACGTACCCGCTGCGGATCGCTGATACAAGGGGCAACCTGGAATCATGGGTCGACCCGGCGTCGGGCGAGCGGACGTATCGCCTGCTGCTGCGCGACGGGCATGTCTCGCCCGAGCTTTCCGAGGCAGAGCTGGCGGTGCTGATCGGCCCCAAGGCCATGGCGCAGGTCGTTTCCGACCGCCCGAACGTGGTGTTCCGGAAGCTGAACATCACGTCGTGGGTCGGATTTGTTTGGCTTGCGGTCGGATTTGCTGGGCAGTTCGCGTTCTCGACCCGGATGGTGATCCAGTGGTGGGTCAGCGAGAAACGGCGCCAGAGCCACGTGCCCACCGCGTTCTGGCTGTGGAGCCTCATCGGGTCGGTGATGCTGTTCAGCTATTTCATCTGGCGGCAGGACCCTGTGGGGGTCCTGGGCCAGTGCACAGGGTTGGTCGTGTACGCGCGGAACCTGCGCCTCATTTATAAGCAGCGGCGTCGCCAGCGCCGCACTGCCGACGAGGCCCCGAGCGCGGAGAGGCCGACGGGGGCGATTCGAGCCGAGGAAGTTCAGAATTCTGTTGCAGAAGGGTGAAAGCGGAGCAACATTGGGAGCAGGGATGCTCGTGTATCTCGACGATGTTCCCGTTCCCGTTTCCGGGGACTCAGTCTCGGCCGCGTTGGAGGCGGTCGGGGTTGCCGCGCAGCAACGTGGGCGGATCGTGGTTGAAGTGCTCCTGAACGGGCGTCCGGCGGGGGCGGATGTTCTGGCGGGCAGGATCGACGCCGCGGGCTCGGAGTTCCGCTGCAGGTCGGCCGATCCCGCGCAGGTCGTCGCGGACACGCTCGGTGACGCCGCGGCGGAGCTCTCGGGGCTCATCTCGGACCAGAAGCTCGCGTGCGAGAAGCTGTGGGCGGGCGGGACAGGCGAGGCGGTGGATTCGCTTAAGGACGTCCTTGAGCGCTGGCGGCTGGTGCAGGAAGCTCTGAACCAGTGCCTCCAAGCGACGGGGCTGGGGCTGGGCGAGATCAGCATCGAGTCGGGGAAGACGGGCACCGATCTGTCGGCGCTGCTGGCCCGCCTCCTCGAACAGATCCGGACGGAACTGGGCGCGGGGCGCTTCGTCGAACTGGCGGACCTGCTCGGTGTTGATCTCTCGAACCTCGCGGAGCAGTGGCGTGACCTGCTGATGCGGCTGCGCCGAGCGGTGCTGGATTCCAGCGGGAGTGCGTCATCGTGAGCACTCCCCAACCGGCCAACGCGGCGGTTCTGATCGATGACCTGATGGAACAGGCGGTCGGCGCGCTGGAGATGGCTTCGTACTTCGAGGCCGAGGTCCTCGCCCACCGGGCGCTGCAACGGGCGCTGGAAGCCCGCGACTACGAGCGGATGTCCCGCATATGCCTGCCCCTCCAGGAGGCGCGTCGCCAAAAGATGCAGCTCGCCCAGGACGCCGGGGCGGTGACGGTCCTTGAGGCTGCGGCGCTGAAAACCGGGCTGCGATCGGCCGGCATGTACCTGGTGCAGCCGCCCATGACAGCCGCCGATGCTCGGGCGCTTCGCATCAACGCCGACCACGCCGGCGTGCCGGTGATCGTGCTGGCTCGCGAGCCGATGTCGCGGTCGGGTGCGCGAACGGGCAAGTGGCCGATCGCGGCGGTGGGACCCTCGTTCGGGGCGGCATGGGGCGGGCGCGACCTGACCATCCGGGCCTATACCGACCCGCCGCCGGGGGTGACACCGACCGACAACGGCGCGACTCGCGACGTGCTCACGCAGAAGGTGCCGGTGCAGTGGTTCCTTGGCGCGTGCGAGGCCCTGGGTGACGCGGCCATCGCCCGAATGAAACCGGAAGACCCGGCCGCGCACCAGGTTGAAGACCTGTTCGAGCTCGTGGGCGCGTGGCCTCTGCACGAGAAGCTGCACCAGCGGCTCGCGGATTCCTGCCGCGCCGCGATGATCGAGCCGGCGCCGACGAGCGAGCGCCGGCGCGGCGCCGCGGAGAACCCGTGGGTCTTTTGATCACCCTCCGAAACCGATCGACCGTCTGTGGCAGATGGGGTACGAACTCGATTCGGGCGCGGCGGTATAGAGAACTGCCGCCGTGAGGCGGGGTGCAGGGTGGTCGATCTACTCGAGCGTCAGGGTGATGACGAGCGGCTCGCCCGGACGGACCAGCAGCGGCGTACCGAAGTCGAGCACCAGCCGGTCTCCCGACCGCGTCACCGTCACCTTCATGGGCTGGTTCGCGGCCGCGACCGTGGCGGTCACCCCGGGCGTCTTGCCGGAAACCGCGAGCGCGAACGTACGGATCTGCACCTGTCCGTACGCGACGTTCAGCTCGCAGCGCTGCGTCCTGACCTGGATGGACTGCGCGAAGGTCCCCCACCCCTGCGCGGCGGTGAAAGCCGCCTTGAAGTTGTTCGGCGACAGCCGCGGCGCAAAGCCGATGTGGCATTTGGGCCCGTGGTACTCAAAGCCGCACGCGGCGAGGAACACGCCGTGGCTGGCCATGCCGCGGGCGTAGTGCGACGAGCACTCCACCTCGTTCCACGGGTTGCGGCGCGACGCGTGGTGCCGATCCTCGGCCATCCGGCAGATCGCCAGTCCTTCCTGCACGAGTCCCTCGTACAGCATGTGCCCGGCGACCTGGTGCTCGAATCCGGTCCAGCATTCGTTGAAGTACGCGGTGGCCCAGGCGTCGTTGCCCTTTCCGATCGATTCCGTGGCGCCGCCCTTGGGGAAGGTGCAGACGATCAGCCCGCCCTCGCCGGGCATGGCGTACCAGCGTCCGCCCTTGATGGTGTCCTTGAGAGCCTTGCGGTACGGGCCGACATCGGGGGTGAAGTTGTACCGCCAGAGGCTCTTGAGCGCGGTGACCGTCTGCTCGGCGGGCACGACCCGGTCGAGCCCGACCTGCCACGCCCATGCCTGGCCCATGAGCTGGTCGCCGTGGCAGCCGTTGTTGGTGTTGTTGGATTCGGGATGCGCGGGATCGGTCCGGTGATAGAAGTACTCGCCGTTGAAGAGGCGATCGACGATGAGCCTCGAGCCCGAGGCGACGATGGCGTCGCACTGCGCGGCGAACGCGTCGTCCCCCATTTCCCGAGCCATGGCGGCCCCTGCCCGCAGCGCGGCCATGTAGTACGAGCTCAGCCAGGCCATCTCGCCGTACCAGGTCGTGTCGAGGGTGTTGTACTGGGCGCCCTCGAGCAGGCCGTCCTGGTTCCTGTCCTCCCGGATCATGTGCTCGACGGCTTTCCTGACGCGCGGCCAGACCCGCCTGAGGAACGCGTCGTCGGGCGACATCTGGTGCTCGCGGTAGGTGCGCAGGATCGTGCCGCACTGGCCGTCGTGCGCGACGACCTTGTGGTACTCGGCTCGGTAATCCATCGCGCCGGTGTCCTCGTGGAACGCGACGCCGTAATCGGCCATCTCGCGCGCCGATCGCTCGAGCTGCGGGAACAGGCGGCCGACCGAGTGCGCGTAGGACCAGACGTGCGTGCACGTGCCCGCGCAGCAGTGGGTGCCCTCCCACGCGTAGAACCGGTTGTTGTCGAAGCGGAAGCAGGTCGTGGTCGCGAGCGTCGAGGCCGGCGCCATCGTCCGGTGCAGCAGCCACCAGGGAAGCGTCGAGTCGTACCAGCACGAGTGCCACGTGCGTGTGCGCGTCGCGAGCAGGTCGTACGACCCGGCGACATAGTCCACGACGTCCGCGGCGCTCCTGAAACGCGTGCCGTAGTGCCGGCGCAGCTTGTCACCGCCCTGCAGGCCGGCGACGTAATCACGCCACAGCCCGTCGAAGTGCCAGCCGACGATGAATTTGAAAGTCTGGCTTTCGCCGGGTTTAAGGGTCACCGACCGGCCGATGGAGGCGATGGGGCGAGCCGCGGTGCTGTCCGCGTCGCCGGTGAAGGCCGCGGCGGGCAGCGACTGCGCGTTGACCGAGTCGAACGAGAACAGGCCGGGGACGACCGTCCCGGGAGGAACGATCATGCCCAGCGAGAGCGTTCCGTAGTCGCCCCGGTCCTCGAGGCGGCCCGACTCGCGCCTGGGCGAGTCGCAGAACACGACGTCGTCGAGGCCGATCTGGCCCCAGCCGCCGGTCCAGGCGTCGACGGCCTGGAGCCGCGCCTTGCGGCCTTCGAACTCCGTCACGTCCCAGTTGTGGAGCTGCATGAAGTTGGAGTTCCGCCCGGTGGTCGTGCGCACGGGCGCGCCGTCCACGAGCAGGTTGAACGCCGTCTGCCCCGGGTGATTGCCGCCGCCGAACCTGAAGCTGATGAACCTGCGCTCAATGGTGAACTCGCGGCTGAGCAGCGTGCCGACGTACGTGTCGGCCTTGCCGACATCTTCGCCGTTCTGGGTGTGGTGCGAGTTGACGACGCGCTGGCCCTCGCCGTTGACCTGGCCCATGTAGCCCGGGAGAGAGCTGATGAGCCGCGGCCCGTCGCCGAACGCCTCGCCGGTCGTTTCCCAGTTCTCGTAGCGGTCGGATTCGAACCTGTCGAAGACGACGGGGGGACGTTCCTGCTTGCGGCGTTCCTCGGCACGTGGGTCGATGGCGGCGGAGAGATCGACTCGGATGAGCCCGTTCTGGCGCTTCACGCGGACGTGCCGGACGAGGTCGAAATCCGGCTCGCTCGCGAGACACACGGCGTTCTGCATCCAGCCGGCGACGGCGATCTCGACCGGCTCGGCCGAGGTGTTGCGGACGGTGAAGTTCATCACCGTCGCGGGCAGGCCGGAGTCATCGGGCTCGAGGGGGCAGAAGGGCGAGAAGGCCTCGAGCGAGGCCTCGACCGGCAGCCCTGGCTGCCTGTACTCGACCTTGCCGATCGGGTACTCGCCGCGGAACGCGATGTCGGCCCAGCCGGTGATGTCGAAGTTGCGGTGGGTCGTCTGGCCCCCGGCGGTGACGCGGAGCCCGAAGTTCTGCACGAGAGGCGATGTCTGCTGCACCGGCTTTGCGTAGTGCGGGCCTGAGGAATCACCCCACGTCGGCGCGGCCGGCTGGTTGAAGATGTCCCACAGCCACAGCTTGCCGTCGCCGCCCAGGTACAGCAGCCCCGTGCAGATGCCGCCGATGGGCATGCCGATGTAGCTCAGTTCGTCGCGCGACGACCGGTACTCAATGGGAGCGCCGCGCGCGCTGAGCGACGCGAGCCACTGCGGGTCGAGCTTCTTGTCGGCGGGCACCGGGAAGTCGGCGAGGTCTTCGGGCCCGAACGGCCCGGCGACCGCGCGGGGGGGACGCGACCCCGAGACCAGCCAGCCCGCGGCGGCGAGGGTCGCGGTGACGGAGAAATCGCGGCGTGTGATGTGCGTCATCGGCCACCCTCCAGGCCTGGGGTCAGACGGTGCAGATCTCGATGGACTGCTTCAGCGATGCCATCGGGTCGCGCACAGGCATGAACTCCTGCGCGAAGTAGCCCTGGAAGCCCTTGTCCGCCAGCGCCGTGCAGATGGCTCGGTAGTTCAGTTCCTGCTTCTCGTCGATCTCGCGCCGGCCGGGCACTCCGGCGGTGTGGTAGTGGGCGATGTAGTCGTAGTTCTCGAGGATGGTGGCGATGACATCGCCCTCCATGATCTGCATGTGGTAGATGTCGTAGAGCAGCTTGAAGCGCGGCGACCCGACCTCCTTGACGAGGTTGACGCCCCAGGGCGTGCGGTCGCACATGTAGTCCTTGTGGTCCCGCTTGCTGTTGAGCAGCTCCATCACGAGCGTGACGCCGAGCTGCTCGGCGAGGGGCGTGAGCCGCTTGAGGCCCTTGGCGCAGTTCTTGAGGCCTTCCAGGTCGTTCATGCCGTCGCGGTTGCCGGAGAAGACGATCTGGTTGGGGATGCCCGCCGCCTTGCACTGCGGCAGGCGGTACTCCATGTCCTTGATGATGGCGTCGTGGTTCTCGACGCGGTTCCATCCGGAGTGGATGCGGTTGTTGTGGACAAAGCCGGCCACGGCGCAGGTGAGGCCGTAGGGCTTGAGGGTGCCCCACTGCTCGGGCATGAGCAGTTCGACGGACTGGATGCCCATCGCGGCGGCGTTCTTGGCGAGCTCGTCGAGCGGCATGCTCCCGAAGCACCACTGGCAGACGGAGTGCTTCAGGCGGCCGGTTTTCGGCGTTGCGGCCTGTGATGGCGCGGCGGGGGCGGGCTGGTTGGCCGTTTGATTGGCGGGTTGGTTGGCGGGCTTGAGCATGGCGTGTGCCGAGTATGCGGTGCCGGCGAGTGCGGCGGACGAGGCGATGAAATCGCGACGGTTCATCGGGGCTGAACTCCTCTGCGTCGATCGGCGACGGGAGCGCCACTGTACCGCATGGGTGATCGCGACGCCATGGTGAGCCGACCCGGAAAACGGGCGGAGCAGCGGCTTGGACAAGTGCCCGCATGACGCGGCGGCGGGGAAGTTACGCGAGGGCGGCGCGGAGGTCGCGGAGGGCGGCCGTGTCGAGCCTCGACCGGCCGGGGGCACGGGCCGCGCTGTGGAGCTGGGTCGCGCCGGTCTCGCTGATGAACTGCCCGGCGTTCCCGGCTCGGACGCCGCCGCACGGGAGAAGCTCGATCCGGCCCTGGGCGGCCTCGATGAACGCCCGGATCCGGCGGAGGCGGAGCACGAGCCCCGGCGGGACGGGCGGAGCGGGTTCATCGACCAGGCCCATCGCCGCGGCGGTGGACCGGGCATCGAGCCCCGCCGTGAGGATGCGCGTGACCCCGCGGTCGATCAGCGTTCCGACCGAGGCAATCGGATCCTGGGTCATGTCGAAGGCTCGGTGAAAGACGGTCTGGCGCGGCCCGGCGAGCTGGACGAGCATGGCGGTCGCCTGGCGATCGACATGGCCGGAAGGTGTCAGGACGCCAAAGACCAGGCCATCGACGCCGGCCTCCAGAAGCCGCTCGGCCTGGTTGAGCATGCGTGCGACGACCCGATGGTCGGCCACGGGAGCGCCCGGGTCGGGACGCAGCATGGCGACGACGGGGATGGAGACGGCGGCCTTGACGTCGCGCGCCAGTTCGGCGGGGGGCGTGATGCCGTGCCGAGCGAGGTCGGCAACGAGTTCGAGGCGATCGGCCCCGTGCGCGGCCGCGGCCACGGCGTCGTCGAGCGAATCGACGGCGATTTCAAGAAGTATCCGCGGTTGAGCGGCGCCCGGCCCGGTCATGACACGGAGGGTACGCCCCACCGCGGCCGGCGCCCGGCGTCACATGGCAAAGAGCGTGTCCATCTGCTGGGAGATCTGCTTGAGCCTCGCGGTATCGCCGCCGCCGACTTCGGCGGTCGCCCAGTTGCCGGCGGGCGCGGTCGAATAGCCGATGTCGTCGAGGGCCTTCATCACAGCGGCCCAGTTCGCGTCGCCGTCGCCGAGCTCGACGCCGAAGCCCTTCCAGAGTCCCTCGTCGTCGCGCTTCTTGCGGGAGAAATCCTTGATGTGGAGCTTCGCGATGCGCGGACCGAGGATGCGGATCCACTGGTCGGGGTAGCCGAAGTTGATCACGTTGCCGATGTCGAAGTGGAACTTGACCATCGGGTCCTTGAACTCGTCCACGTACCGCGCGGCCTCCAGCGGGCTCAGGAGGAAGTTGTTCCACACGTTCTCGATCGCGATCTGGACGCCCGTCTGATGGGCGAGCGGGAGCGTCCTGCGGATCTCCTCGACCGTCAGCGACCAGGCCTGGTGGTGGGGCTGGTCCTTGTGGACGACCGCGGGGACGAGCAGCACGCTGGAAATACCGGGAGCCTGGCCGTCGCGCAGGCACTGCTCGAGCGCTTCACGGCCTTTCTGACGGACCTCGGCGGCCGGGCTGTTGAGATGCCACTTCCAGTGGACCGAGTCCACGAAGCCGTGGACCTTCAGGCCGGTCTTCTCCCGCGCGGCGATCACGTCGGCGACAGGTGTCGGGGACGGGCAGTCCATCTCGACGCCTTCGAATCCACAGTCGCGGAGGATCTGAAACTTCTCGATCAGGGTGCCGCCGTCGCCGACCATGCCGATCATGACGGCCTTGCGCAGTGTGCGCTTGCCGGTCGAATTCTTCACCGGCAGGGTGTCGGACGACCTCGCCGGCGGGGTGGGCTGGCCGGTCGCGAGCGACGCGAGCGCGGCGGGGACCGCGGCAGAGGCGGCCGTGGAAGCAAGAAAATCGCGGCGGGTCATCGGCATCATGACAGTTCTCCTGCGATCATGATACCGGATGGAAGGGTCCTGGGATGGGGTTCGATCGAGGGATCTGCGACGCGCGTCAGCAACCGGCTTCGAAGGCGAACACGAACGCGTCGAAGTCATCCGTGTCCACAAAGCCCGTCCCGTCGAAGTCGGCCGATTCATCGCCCTCTTCGAACGCGAGCACGAACGCCACGTAATCATCGAGATCGACGAAGCCCGAGGCGTCAAAGTCCGCCTTGCAGGGCGGGCGTTCGATCGCGCCGATGTCGACCACTGGCGCCGGCCCGGGCCCGGTGTCGGCCGTCGCTGGATCGTCGGCGAACCGCGGGTTCCCCGCCGCATCGGTGGAGACCTCGGCGGGGACCGCGCTGGTGAGCCCCGCGTCGATGCACGTCGATCCGAAGGACAGGCCGTAGTCCCCCGCACCGGGATCAAGGAAGTACGGGTCGTCGCCGCTGTTGGCAGTCCCGCCCAGCACACCGGTCCAGCCCTGCACGCGCGAGTAGTTCACGGTTCCGGTCGCGGCGTAGAAGAGCAGGTTGCGGCTCTGCACATCCGCGTATGAGCCGTTATGGCCCCACACAATCGAGTTGATGATGTCGGCGTCGGCGAAGTACACAACCAGCCCGCCGGTGTACGTGTCGGTGGTGTTGCCGGCGATCGTGCAGTTGACGACCGAGGCCTCGCTGCCGGATGAAACCCAGATCCCGCCGGCGTCACCGATGGCGTGGTTGGAGTGCACCAGCGTGCTGACGATCGAGGCCTGGGCGTTGTACAGATCGATCCCGCCACCGTTGTAATAATCGGCGAGGTTGTGCGAGACCAGCGAGCTGCGGACATCAACCGTCGAGTCGGCGGCGGCGATGGCGCCTCCCCAGTACGACGCGTTGGACGTGAACGAGCAACGGTCGAAAACGGCTGCTGCACCGCCGTTCACCGAGGCGGCGCCGCCTCCGCCGCTGGACGCCTGGTTGGCCTCGAACGTGCAGGCCGCGAACACCGGCGAACCAAGGTTCCACACCGCGACTCCGCCGCCCGCCCCGGCGACATTCCCCCGGAACATGCACTCCGTGAAGCGGGTCGAGCTTGCCTCGAGGTAGGCGCCTCCTCCCCACCACTCGGAGAAGCCTCGCTCGATGGTGAAGCGATCGACGAGGGACTGCGTGTCCGCGTCGTACGCGGTGATCACCGAGTACGAATTGTCGGCGGCGGACGGGCTTGCGATCTCGCCCGAGAGAATGGAGTGGAACTGACCGGCGACGCGCTGGTCGATCGCGGTTTCGCCACCGCCCGGCCGGCTCTTGCCCTGGAAGCCGCCGCGGAGCTTGAGGCTCGGCGAGATCGAGAAGCTCCCCCAGCGATCGGCCGCGTCGGCCGCGGGCGTGTAAGTCCCGTCGGCGACCCACACCTCCTTGATATTCGAGCATCCCAGCCCGGCAACGCCCATGATCTCGCGCAGATCGCCGCCCGCGTTCGTCCACGATCGCCCCTCGCCGGGCCCGGGTGTCTGGGCATCGGCGTAGCGGCGTTCCTCGCACTCATCCGGGCGGCAGTTGCCGTTCTCGTCGAGGCTGACGCCGCCGGCGATGTCCGTCGCGTCGTCCACGGTGTTGCCGTTGCAGTCGATGATGCCCGGCGCATCGCGGAAGTTGGCGAGCGTCCAGCGCGTCTGCTGGTGCATGAGAGCGTCGTACGCGGCTCGGGGCTGGCCGACGTGCACGCCCAGCGGCTGGCCCGTGGGGGCGTGCGTGAGGTACGGGTTCGAGAAGTACTGCACGTCGACCGTCCCCGGATAGGCCATGATGGTGCGGTAGGTCGTGGGGCCCGACGTGAAGTAGTGTCCGCGGGCGTACGACGTGGGCGCCGACGCGTCGTTCTCGTAATCGTGCGCGCAGCCGAAGTTGTGCCCGAGCTCGTGCGCCAGGAGCAGCGAACCGCCCCCAAGCCCGCGCCAGTTGCAGCACGAGAACGCCTGCGCCTCGTCCCAGATCGCCCACCACGCCGAGCCGCCCGTGAACCGAGCATCATCAACCACCAGCAGCACCGTGTCCGCGTGGAACTGGTCGCGAAGCGCGTGCACGCTGTCCATGAAGCCGTCGTCGGGATCCGTCACGCGCACCAGGTGATCAAGCCACGCCGGCGAGACTTCGTCGTAGGCGATCTCCGAGTACCCGGCGATCCGGATCTGCAGCCGATTGACGCCCGACGTGTGGATCTGGCTGTTGATGTACGCCCCGTTGGTGGCGTCAACCGCATTCTGAACGCGAGCCTGAAGCTGAGGCAACCCGCCCGCCGCGTTCCTGGCGAGCGTCGTGTAGACGCACAGCACGTCCACCGTGTCCTGGTCATCCGGGCAATCGCACGACCGCCCGCCGCGAGTCGCGCCCGGGCTACCAGACGGGAACTGACGCGGCGCTTCATCACCGCCGGCGCCGGCCCGGGCGGCGGGATCGGGCAGCATGACGCGCCGGTCGGCACCCATTCCCGGCGCAGGCCAGGTCGCGGGCGCTCCCTCGTGCATGAGGCAGCGCCGGGTGGAATCGGGCGAGCGCAGCTCGGCAACGTAGCTCGCGCCGTCGCCCGCGTCGCTCACGGGCACGATGCCGAAGCTCCCGCGCTCCGACCACACCCCACCGGTCACCACGCCGTTCTCGATGGTGATCGTGCACGTCCCCAGCGCCTCGCCGATGATGCGTCCGTGCCAGCACATGCCGGTCGGGCGGCGGACGACGCTCGAAACCTCGGCGGTCAGCTCGATGCCGTCAAAGAGGGGAAGGTCGATCCTGTCTCCCGGCTGCACCGCGCCCAACGCCGCTTGATCGAGCGCCACCGGTTCGCGCCGCACGCAGTCGATGTCAACGGGGGGCGCCGCGGCAACATGCAACGACGCCGATGCAAGCGCCGAGATGACCAATGCCCGCAGCCGCGCGCGGTCGAACAGGGACAAGGATGAACGCATGACCTCGCTCTCCGAAAGAGCACCAGCCTACCACGCCAGGATGTGACCACCAAGCAGACTTCCAGCCCAAACTTGGAGCCTTTGCCTCGACATGCGTCCGCTTCGACGGAGGCCCTATATGTTGATAAAAAACGATCTTGCCATCCTTAATAAGGACACAAGAAAAGCCCTCCTTGGCGGAGGGCTTCGCAACGAACCTGGTTGATCCTCGCGGCTCTCAGCAACCCGCCTCGAACGCGAGCACAAAGGCGGTGAAATCGTCGGTATCGACAAACCCCGTGCCGTCGAAGTCGGCGCTCTGATCGCCCGCCTCGAACGCGATCACGAACGCCGTGAAGTCGTCGGTGTCGACGAACCCCGATCCGTCGAAGTCCGCCGGGCACCCGTTGGGATCACATCCCCACTTGGCGATGCACGTCGACGCGATGGTCTGGTTGACCGTCGCGAAGAGGCCGCCGACCACCAGCGCGCCGTCGTCATCCGTCGTGAGCGCCCGGACCGACCCGTCGACGCCGCCCTGAAGAGCTCCCCACGCCGACCCGTTCCATCGCAGCACGTTGCGACCGAGCGAACCGCAGGAGAACGTGCCCCCGGCGTACAGCTCACCCTCGTGCTCGTGGAACGTCGAGACCGCCGGGAAACAGGCGCCCCACACGGACGTCGGGCCCAGAGCGCTCCACGATGACCCGTCGAACCTCGCCGCGCACAGGCCCGGGTTCAGTTCGTAGCCGCCGGCCACCAGTTCACCGTTGTACCGACCCAGCGCGTACACCGACCGGTACATGCCCAGGCCGCCGCCGACCGGCACCCAGGCGCTCCCGTTCCACCGCGCAACGCCGTTGAGCGTCGTCGTGCCCGAGGCGTTGAAGCTGCCGCCCGCGTACAGCTCGCCGTCGGAGAGCAGCGCGAGCACGGAGCCCGAGCTGAAGCCCTCGCCCATCGGGGCAAAACCGCTCCCGTTCCACTTCACGATCCGGTTGGCGGCTGACCCGCCCGCGGTCGTGAACGTGCCGCCGATGATCAGGTCGGCACCGCGCACGGCGAGGGCGTTGACGGCGCTGTTCACGCCGTTGGTCGATCCCGCGCCGAACGTGTGCCAGGATCCATCCCACCACGCGAGGTTGTTGGCGCCGAGCGTTCCGCCGGAGAATGCGCCGCCCGCGACGAGCGTTCCCTGGTACGACGCGAGCGCGTTCACGGGACCCGTGAGCCCTCCTCCCAGCGGCTCCCACCCCGCCGGCGTCTTGCGCGCGATCCTGGTCGTGTATGTTCCGCCCGCTTCGGTGAACGCCCCCGCGGCGTACAGCTCGCCGTCGTGCCAGCACCATACGTGGATGGCGCCGTTGAAACCCAGTCCCAGGGGCTGCCACTGCGTTCCGTCGAAACGCCCGATGCCGTGGAGCGGCCGACCCCCGAACGACCCGAGGTAGAACCCGGCGTAAAGCTGTCCGTTGTACGTCGAGAAGCTGAACACCGGCGCGTCGCCGGCGACTGTGCCGACCGCCTGCCAGGACCCCGACCCGCCGACGGTGCCGTTCCACATGGCAAGCGCGCGCATCGGCGCGCCGCCCGCATGGCTGAAGTTCCCCCCGACCACGAGCTTGCCGTTGAAGGTTCCCAGGGATTCGACCGACGCATCCATGCCCGCGTCATCGGCCCACGTCGCGAGCCAAGTCGTCCCGTTCCAGGTCGAGATGAATCTCCCGGGCTGAGTGAAGCCGCCGGCCGCCACGAGCTTGCCGTCGATCACGTGGAGCGCCTTCACCTGGCCCTGCACCCCGCCGCCCACGCCGCTCCAGGTCGAGCCGTTGTACCGGGCAATGTAGTCGAAGCCCGAGGACGCCTGGTTGAACGTCCCGCCGGCGTAGAGCTGGCCGCCGTACGACGCGAGCGAATTGAAGCCGACGCCGGGACCGGCGGAACTCCAGCCGCAGGAGTGCCATGTCGTCCCGTCGAAACGAGCGATGTTGTTCACGGTGACGCTGCCGGCCTTCTGGAAAACGCCGGCGGCGTAGAGCGACCCGTCGTGCACCTGCAGCGCGTTCACGCCCTCGAAACCGCCCGCGGTGATGCTCCCCGCGACCGCCTGCCACCCGGTGCCGCTCCACCGCGCGATCTTGGCGCAGGGCGTCGAGCCGGAATGATGGAACTGCCCGCCCGCGTAAAGCTCGCCGTTGTAGATCGCCAGGTCAAAGACCCACCCGTCAAAGCCGTCGCCGAGCTGCTTGAACTTCACCCCGTCCCACGTCGCCACCCATTTGGCGGGCACGCCGTTGGCGGATTCCATGTACCCGGCGACCACGAGCACTTCGGGGTCGGGCCCGTCGCCGTCAGGGTCCCACGGAATCTGGGCGTACACGTTGGTGGTGTAGCCGCTCGCCACACCGGGGACACCGAAACCTTCGAACCAGGTCAGGTTGCACTGCCCGCGAACCATCGGTGCCGCGAGCCCTGCGGCGACGACCGCCGCAATGATGCCAGTCCTCTTCATACAGACCTCTCCTTGGTTGTCCGGGCCGCGCCGGCAAGCCCGTCCCGCCCCCGCGCAGTCGAGCCGATGCCCGACCCCCATCGACAAGCGCAAAGCACGGCAGTGCCGGTCATCGAAAGCGGCGATCGCGACCGGATCGCCGCCAACCACCGGTCGCCATCCCAAATATACGTTTCAGGGCACCCGGGTCACCGAGACACGAGCAAAGGGGATATGGATGACCGGCTCCGCAATGCGCGGCCGTTGCCCGACGCCCGACGCGCGGACTGCGTCAGAATCCGATTCTCGCCGGGCAGGCGCGGCCCGGAGGTCCATCATCAGGCGTGGATGACGCGTCCCTCGCTCGCCAGCGCCGCCTCGTGCAGCGCCTCGTGCATGGTCGGGTGCGCGTGCATCGTGACGATGAGTTCTTCGGTGGTCGCCTCCAGGCGACGGGCCAGGCCCATCTCGCCGATCAGCTCGGTGGCCTGGTCGCCGAGGATGTGAGCGCCCAGGATTTCGCCGCGGGGCAGACCGCGGAGGATCTTCACCATGCCGACGTTCTGGTTGGCGGCGATGGCCTTGCCGTGGGACTGAAGCTGATACACGCCGGCCGAGTAGTCCTTGCCCTTGGTCTTGCCCTGGGCGACGAGGTCCCGCTCGGTGAAGCCGACGCTGGCCACCTGGGGGTGGAAGTACGTGCAGCCGGGGACGGTGGCGGCGGCGATCGGGATCGGCTCGTGGTGGAGCTTGCCGGCTCGGTGGGCGATGCGTTCGACGCAGATGATCGCTTCCTCGCTGGCGACGTGCGCGAGCCACGGCGGCCCGATGACATCGCCGATCGCGTAGATCCCCGCGAGGTTGGTCTTGTAGTCGATCGCCTCGTCGCGCGTCTTGCCGGGCACGAAGTCCGTCTTGATGTGGTCCTTCTCGGTCACGAGGCCCAGTGACGCGTCGAAGAGCCCGTCGTAGCGACCCTTGACGCCGACGGCCAAGAGCACCTTCTCCGCCTCGATGACTTCCTTCTTGGATTCGTCGCCGGTGAGTCGGCCGTCGGCCCCCTTGACCACCGGCGCGACCGTCACCTTCACGCCGGCGCCGCCCTTCTCGACGTTCAGCGTGGTCGTCGAGGTGCGGATCTCCATGCCGTGCTTCTTGTACATGCGCTCGAGCGCGGTCGAGATCTCATCGTCCTCGACCGGCAGGATGCGCGGCAGCATCTCGATGACGGTGACCTTGGTGCCGAAGGTGTGGTAGAAGTAGGCGAACTCCACGCCGATCGCGCCGGCGCCGACGACCACCATGCTCTTGGGCATGGCCTTGGTGTTCATCGCCTCGCGGGCGCCGATGATCCGGTCGCCGTCGAACTTGGCGAACGGCAGCTCGCGCGCGACCGACCCGGTCGCGACCAGGACGTTGTCCGCGGTGACGACTTCGCGCGGCGTGGGCGAGGTGTTCTCGCACGGGGCCGACGTCAGCGTGTCCTGGACCTTGCAGTCGTAGACCTCGACGCGGCAGGGGGCGTTGCCCTTCCTGGCGGAGACGATCTTGGCGTTGCCCTTGATCGACTCGATCTTGTTCTTCTTGAAGAGGAACTCGATGCCCTTGTTGAGCTTGCTCGCCACGTCGCGCGACCGGCCGATGGTCTTGCTCCAATCGACTTCGATCGACCCCTGGACCTTGAGGCCCCAATCGGCCGCCTGCGTGTGGAGCTTCTCGTAAAGCTCGGCGTTGGCGAGCAGCGCCTTGGTCGGGATGCAGCCCCAGTTGAGGCAGACGCCGCCGAGCTTGTCGCGCTCGATGCAGGCGACCTTCAAGCCAAGCTGTGCCGCCCGGATCGCGCCGACGTACCCGCCCGGTCCACCACCGATAACGATCAGATCGAAATGGCGCTCGGCCATGGATGCATCTCCTGGGCCCGCCTTTCCAGCCCGGCCACCGGGACCGTCCGAGCGGGGGCGCGAGTATACGCCCGGGCCCGGCGTTTCTCGGACCTGCACGCCGTCTTTTTCGTTCGGCCGATCCGGCGCATCTCTTGCTGCGAAGAGACCTTCGAGCGAACATTCGAGACCGTTCACTGTCCCTGGGGATGAAGGAGAGTTCCCATGAAAGTCGCATACATGCTCGCCTCCTGCGCGATCGCCTCGACGGCGGCGCTCGGCCAGCTTTCGACCTTTGACTCCGGGCCCGAAGGCTGGCGGATCGCCGGGCCCGACCCCTCCTCGTACTTCGCCGACCCCGATGCCACGACCGGTGGCCTGGCAGACTGGGAAGACGGGTCGCTGCGGGTGTTTGATCTGTTCGCATGGACGTGGGTTCGGGCTCCGTTCAACTACGAGGGCGACCGCAGCAGCGCATACGGCGGAACCGTGACCTTCGACCTCTACCTCACCACTTCCGACGGCGTGCCCTACCCCGCGTTGATGCTTGCGGGGGCCACCAAGACGCTGCTCTACAACGCGCCCTCCCCGCCGATCGGCGTGTGGACTCGCATGGAAATCCCGCTGACCGAGGCCGGATGGCGGGTCAACAGCTACTCGAGCGGCGCCGCGGCCACCGCCGCCGACATGCAGGCGGTGCTGGCGGACCTGCGAGCCGTATTCGTGCTGACCGAATGGCGCACCGGGCCCGACGACACGAGGATCGACAACTTCGACTTCCCGGGGTCATGCCCGGCCGATTTCGACGGCACCGGGTTCGTTGACACCGACGACTTCACGGCGTTCGTGCTCGCGTTCGAAGCGGGCACCGACGACGCCGACTTTGACGGCACGGGGTTCGTGGACACCGACGACTTCACCGCCTTCGTGCTCGCGTTCGAAGCGGGGTGCTGATAAAGGGCGGCGACACTTCAACCGCCGGCGACTCGGGCACCGTGCGTCCCGAGTGTCGCGGCGCATCACGGCCGGCGGGCACATCCTTCGTGAGGGCGCGCACGAGCTGCGCCGGCGTGCCGGGGACGAGCACGTCCAGCCTCCTGGCGAGGCTCCGGGCATCCACCGGTGCCCGCAGCTTGATGTCGGTGTTGTCGAAGTAGACGTAGACGTCGCCGCGCTTGCTCCACCCCCGGATCTTCCCGGCCCAGCCGTCGAGCTCGCGGGGCGTGTAGCCGCTCACGTACAGCTTCCGCGACCCGTGCAGGCGGATGTAGACGAAGTCCGCGGTCACCTCCTCCGAGGCCGGGAACTTGCTCGCCGCGTCCGCGACGACGATCGACACGTTGAACTCCCGCAGCAGCTCGCCGAACGCTGGCGTCAGGAAGCTCTCGTGCCGGAACTCGATGGCGTGGCGGACAGGCCGGTTGGCGTCGAACTCGAGCGCCGGCGGCTCCTTCAGGCGGCTGTCGTACTCGGCGCCGAGCCGGGCGAGCTCCCGTGAATCCCGCGGCAGCATCTCGAGAAACGCTCGGAACCGGCGCAGATCGAGCTTCATCGTCGGCGGGAACTGCCACAGGATGGGCCCGAGATTCTCCCGGAGCTCCAGCAGGCCGGAAGCAAGGAAGTTCGCCAGCGGCGTCCGCACATCCTTCAGCCGGCGCAGGTGCGTGATGTACCGGCTGCCCTTGATCGAGAAGACAAAGCCCGCCGGCGTCTGGACGTACCAGTCCCGGAAGCTCGAGGGCCGCTGGAGCGAGTAGAACGTCCCGTTGATCTCGAGCGTGCTGAAGCGCCTTGTCGCGTAGGCCAGCTCCAGCCAATGCGGAAGCCCGTCCGGGTAGAAGTTGCCGCGCCACGGCTCGTACGTCCAGCCCGAAATCCCGATGCGCACAAGACCCATCCCCCGGCGTGAGCCCGTGGCATGATGAATCCTTCAGACTGCGCGCGGGAAGACGCGGGGCCCTCCGCCCGAATCGCGTGTCCGCGGTTACTTGGCCGGCTGGGTGTAATCGAACACGCCGCGGCCGCTCTTGTCGCCCAGGCGGCCCGCCGCGACGAGCTGCCTCAGCAGCGGGCATGCCCGGTAGCGGTCATTGTTCAGGCCGTCGGCGAGGACATTCATGATGTGCTCGCAGGTGTCCAGGCCGATGAAATCGGCCAGGCGCAGCGGGCCCATCGGGAAGTTGCAGCCGAGCTTCATGATCTCGTCGATGTGCGCCGGCTCGGCGACGCCTTCCATCCAGGCGTAGAAAGCCTCGTTGATGAGCGGCATGAGCACGCGGTTGGAAACAAAGCCGGCGCGGTCGTTGGCCGGGACGGGCGTCTTGCCGAGCAGCTTGGCGAGTTCGATCGTCCCGCTGGTCGTCGCCTCGGATGTCTGGAGTCCCTTGATCACCTCGACCAGCTTCATCACCGGAACGGGGTTGAAGAAGTGCATCCCGATGACGCGCTGGCCCGCCCCCTTGTGGGCGACCTCGGCGGCCGCGGCGATCTCGGTGATCGAGATCGAGCTCGTGTTGGTCGCGAGGATGACCTCCTCCCGCATCATCCGGGCCAGGCCGGCGAAGATGTCCCGCTTGACCTGGGAGCTCTCGACCACCGCCTCGACGACAAAGTCGCAGTCGCGGATCAGGTCCATCGCCTGGACGTACTTGATGCGCTTGAGCGCGGCGTCGGCGTCGGCCTGCTGCATGCGCTGCTTCTCGACCTCGCGGCCCAGGCGCTTCTTGTGATCCGCCTCGCACTTGTGGAGCTGGTCGGCCGACTTCTCGCACAGCACGACGTTGAACTTGTTCGAGGCCGCGACCAGCGCGATCCCGCCGCCCATCTGCCCCGCGCCGATGACCCCGATCGTCTTGACGTTCAGCATGACAGCTCCCATCTCCGCCCGGCAACGCTGGCGGACCGCATGATACCGCGCACGGCCCGGCCGGGCGTGCGAGCGGCCCGCCGGGTGGAAGCTCGCGCTGCGCGAACCGGTGATCCATCCTGTGATCCATCCGGGCACGCCGGGGACCGCGAGCGGACCGCTCCCGCCGCAATCGACCCATCGATCCGCAGCCGGGCCTCCCATGGCCCTGTTGCCTAGGCTTTTCCTCATGCCGTCGATCGAGGCGTTGCAAAAGCTCCTGGAACAGGACCCCGCGGATGCGTTCGTGCTCTACGGGCTGGCGCACGAGTACGCGAAACTGTCGCAGCACGACACGGCGGTCGGCTATTACGACCGCTGCATCGCCGCCGACGCCGGTTACTGCTACGCCTATTACCACAAGGCCCGCAGCCAGCAATCCATGGGCAAGGTCGATGATGCCCGCAAGACCATCAACGCGGGGATCAAGGTGGCCAAGAAGGCCGGGGATGACCACGCCGAGTACGAACTGCGGGCGCTGCTGGAGGGAATGGACGACTGACCCGGAACCCGGCCGCACCTCCGAGCATGATCCGCCCGGCCCCGATACGCTTGCCGCATGGCCTGTCCCACCCAGCGACCCGTGGCCGCCGCAACTGCCGTTGGCCTTGCAAGTCTCGCCGCGTGCCTTCCGGCGTGCGTCGATGACAACAAGCGCATCACGCTCGGCCACGACGTGGCGCTCGAGGCCTTCTCGCCCGAGCGGCAGGGCATTCTCAGCGAGAACCCGCCCCAGCCCGGTCCCAACGATCCCGCGATCGTGCCGGGATCAACCCCGGTGCCGATCGATCGCTCGGCCTGGTCTCGCCAGGTGTTCATGGTCCCGGTGGACGGCACCGGGCACCGTCCGACCTATGCCCACGCGATCGTGCTCAAGAACGACACCGCCCGGCAGCGCGGCGAGTTTCCCAACGCCCTGAGCGCCCTGGAGCTCGACGCGGGGTTCACCGATGAGCAGATCACAGAGACGCTGACGACGCCGCTGGTCATCTTCGGGACCGCGCTGGCGGTGCCCATCCGCCTGTTCACCGAGCCGCAGTGGCTCGTCAAGTACAGCCCCAAGGGCGACTACGACCGCTGGCCCGGCGGCAGCGAACTCACTTGGCTCCGCACATACGAGCCCACGGACGTGAGCCCGGTCCCGGTCCCCGCCGCGATGAATCCGAGCGGGGAGTTCATGGGCCCGCCCGGCAGCCCGTCGGCCGTCGCGGCGGAAGAAGCCCGCAAGGCCCGCGAGGCCGAGGACGCGGCGACGCTGGACGAGGCGATGCCCGACCAGCCCGGACCCGAGGAGTACCCGCGATGAGCAATGCAACCGGCCCCGCAGGCGGCGCGTCGAACACCGGTCCGAGGCTCGATGCCCGGGGCATGCCCGAGGGCGCGCCGCTGAAGGAAGGCTTCGAGATCACGCCGCGCGAGGCCAAGGCTCGTCTGGCCGAACCGGGCAGGCTGCTGCTGATCGATTGCCGCACCAAGCCCGAGTGGGACCTGGTGCACGTCGAAGGGTCGGTGCATATCCCGCTCGATGAGATCGAAGCTCGGCACGATGAAGTCGAGCCCGACCCTGGTCAGCAGGTCGCGATCATCTGCCACCACGGCGTGCGGTCCATGAAGGCGGCGCTGGCGCTGCGAGCACTGGGTCACCCCGACGTCGTCTCGGTCGCGGGCGGGATCGAGCTGTGGTCGCTCGCCGCGGACCCGACCGTGCCGCGCTACGAACGCGGGCCGGGCGTGCTGCGGCTGCTTGGCAGGTAGCTCGCATCGCGGCGAGCCGCGCCCCCGCCCTTGCTGTTGCATCGGGGTCGTCATCCGTCCCTACCGCATGGATGCATCAACCAACTGCTGGAGCTTCCGAGCAGCTCCCCCGCTGTCGATCGCCTCGCCGGCCATCTGCATGCCATCAACGATGCCCGCAACCACACCCGCCACCATCAGCGCCGCACCCGCGTTCAGCGTCACGATCCGGCGCGGGTGCTCGAGCGACTCGTCGTCATCCCCTTCGATCACGCCCCGCACCATCGACACGCTGTGGTCCAGGTCCGCCGCCTCGAGCGCCCCCGCGGGCGCCCGTGCCACGCCCGCGTCCTGGGCGTCGAACGCCGACATGTAGACCCGTCCGTCCTGCACTGCAAAGACGTGCGTCCGGTCCCGCGTGGTGATCTCGTCCATGCCATCGAAGCCGTGCACGACCATGGCTCGGTCCGCGCCGAGCCGAGCCAGCGCGTGCGCGACCTTCTCGGCCTCTTCCCGACCGTACACGCCGATCACCTGCCGCGTCGCCCTCGCCGGGTTGGTCAAAGGGCCGAGCAGGTTGAAGATGGTGGGAAACCCAAGCGCCCGCCGCACGGTCGCGGCGTGCTTCATCGCCGGGTGCGCATGGATGGCGAAGCAGAAGCACACCCCCACTTCGTCCAGGCATCTGGCCTGCACCGCCGGAGACGCATCAACATTCACCCCAAGCGCGGCGAGCACCTCCGCCGATCCGCGACCCGACCGCGACCGGTTCCCGTGCTTGGCGACGCGCACCCGCGACGGGCCCGCCGCCGCGGCCGTCACGATCGCCGCCGCCGTCGAGATGTTGAACGTCTTGGGCGCCCCGCCAGTCCCGCAGGTGTCGATAATCGGCCCGAGCATGCCGGGCTGCTCGGCCGCCGCGGGCACAGGGGTCACGAATCGCCGCATGGCCCGGGCGCCGCCCACGAGTTCATCCACCGTCGGCCCGCGACAGGCGATCAGCGTGAGCACCGCCGCGATCTGCGGGTCGTTCATGCGCCCTTCGAGCAGCTCACAAAACACGGCCTCCGCCTCCGCTTCGCCCAGCGTCTGGCCATGCAGCAGATAATTCAGCACCCCTGCAACTTCCATGCCCGGAAGGGTACTTCATTTTGCCCGACCGAGCCGCACGCGCTGGCGAGGCGCCGTTGCGGCAGCATCGACAGATGCTCGGGGTGCAGGTGCTGCATCCGCGCGGGACGGTCGGGTTCTCCCCTGCGGCCCTGAGGGTCCTGTTTCGTTCGTGCCGTTCGAACTTCGGACTTTCCCGCCCGTACCCTTCTTTGGTGGCCCCTCTTCCGGTCAAGACACTCCGGGCAGCGTCCGCGGCTCGCCGCCGAGCCTTCGCCATCACTGCCCTCCGGTATCTGATGATCTCGCTGGCCGTGGCGGGGGTGATCGACCTGTTCCTGATCATCGCGTCTCGGCTCGCGCTCGTGCGGCTTCAAAGCGGCACCTGGGTCGGCCTGCTGGTCGCAGTTCCGATCGCGAGCGTGGTGGCGGCGCTGGTTGCGGCGTGGCTGGCGCGGTGGTCCGTCCCGACCGCGGCATTGGAGCTCGATCAGCGTCTGGGATTGAAGGACCGCCTGTCGTCGGCGCTGGCGCTGGGAGACCGGAACCGCAACGGGCCCTTCATCCAGCTCGTGATCGATGAGGCCGAGCACGCCGCGGGAGAAGTCCATCTGTCGCGGGCGCTCCCTGCTCGGATCGGGCGCCGGTGGATCGCCCCGCTCGCGGCCGTCGTGCTCTGCGGCGCGGCGTGGTTCATTCCGCAGAATATCCGCGGCAGCGCCCCGAAACGTCCGCCCGCGATCGCGGCCGACGAAGCCGGGCACGCCGTCGCCAGTGCCGCCGCGACGATCCGCGACGCGGTTGACAAGACTCCGCTCGATGAAGCCCGAGCGGCGGCCGCCAAGCGCAGCCTCGACCAGCTCGACGAGATCACGCGGGAACTGGCGGAGGGGTCGCCCGCTCGTCCGCCCGAGGAAGCGATCGCCGAATCGGCGCGTGCGATCGAGACGACCGCCGACGAGATCGCCGCTCGGTCGACGCAGGATGCCGACCAGGTGCGCGAAGCTCGCCGGCGGCTCGCGGAAGCGGCTCGTGCGCAGACCCGTCCCGCGGCGCAAGGGACGACCAGCGCGGCGGATGAGTTCCGCCGAGCCATGCGCGAAGGCGACGTCGAGGCGGCTCGTCAGGCAGCGCAGCAGCTTGCCGAACAGGTGGAATCCCTTTCACCCGAGCAGCGCGAGAGCCTGGCTCGGGAGCTCGAACGCATCGCGCAGGATCTGGAAAAGCCGTCGCCCTCGCCAACCGATTCGACGCCGCCCGGGCGGGAGACGCAGGCGGACAACACCGCTCCGGGGGAACAGGCCGAGGACGCCGACGCCGGCAAGACTGAGGCCCAGCAGCCGCGCGCGAGTGACCCAGCGGCCCGCAACGAACCCGAGGAACCTCGCGACGCCGCGCGAAAGCAGGACGATCCGGCCGGTAACGCGGCGGATCGGTCCGAGGAACCCGACGCGGAGCAAAAGCCCACCGACACCGAGTCGAAGGTACCGCCGCAAGGCTCGGGACAGAAGCCCGGCACCGAGCCCGCCACGGAGCGCCAGCCGCCGAATCCGAGCGAACGCAAGCCTTCCGACACCGGCAACGAGCCGCGAGACAAGAACGAGTCATCGCAGGATCAACAGGGCACCAAGAACGAGCCGAAGGGACAACCACCGGGCACGACGGAACGCGGGCCCGACGGCGGACAGAATCAGCCCGCGTCCCAGCGCGAGCAACGTGATGACGGCAAGCGTCAACCCGAGCAGACGGAGAAGCCATCTCCCGACGGCCAGCCCTCGAACAAGCAGGAACGCCCGCGAGCCGGTGATGCGAACGCTGATCCCAAGACCCGCACTCCCGCCGAGCGAGAATCCACAACGCAAGAGCAGAAGCCCGGCGACCAGAACGCTGGCGATCAGAGGGACGCGACCGGCCAGCAATCGCTTTCCGACGCGATGCGCGAGGCGGCCCGGGATCTGAGACGCGACAGGACGCAGCCGCCGCGCACCGATCAGCGCGAGGCGCGTGGCGGTGAATCACAGGCGCCGCAATCTGCGCCTCAGCCGTCCCCTCAGCCCGACCAGCGCCCGCAGGCCCCCGAGCAGGGGAACCAGGAGCAGGGCAAGCAGGAGCAGCAGGCCCAGCCGCAAGCGGCCCCGCAGCAGCAGCGTCAACAGCAGAAGGATCCGGAACAGGCTCAGGACGAGCCCGGCTCCCAGCCGGACGCAAACCAGCCGCGTCCGACCCAGCCCGAGGCGAGCGACGTTCGCGAGGAACCCGGCTCGAACAAACAATCCGACGCGGAGCAACAGCCGGCCCGGCAGGACGGTGCAAAGCCGCAGTTGCCCGATTCGCTCCCGGATGCCAAGGGCCTCGAACGGCTCGCGAAGGAGTTCCAGAAGCTCCAGCAGCGCGAACGCGATGCGCAAAGCCAGCAGCGATTGAGCGAGGACCTTCGAAAGAAGGCGGAAGAGTTGCTCCGCAGCGCATCACCCGAGCAGCGGCGCCAGCTCGAAAAAATGGCTCGTGACATGGCCGATTCGATGCCACAAAACGAGGGCGGGCAGAACCAGCCGCCACCGGGCGCGGGTTCGCCCAAGGACAGCGACAGCCCCGGAACAGGCCGGGATGGCGAAGCGGGATTCGGCGACGATCCGCGAGGTCCGCGCGAGGGTTCATCACCCAATACGCCCGAGGCATTTGAGGAGGACCCGCAGGCCAAGCTCGATGCACGCCGGCCCGCGACCGATCAGCCGGCGAGCCGGCCCGTCGGTCGGGTCCCGCAGCTCCTGGGCTATGCGCCCCTCAAGTCGGCGCCCGTCGGCGTATCGCCGCAGGCGGCGCAAACCGCCGCCAAGGGCGTGGAGCGAGCCCTTGAGCAGCAGGCGATCCCCCAGCGGCACAGCGATCTCGTCCGCCGGATTTTCCGGCGGATCGCGGACCGCGCCGCAGAGGCCCCGCGGCCACCTGAAGCTCCCGCGCCGGCCGCGGTTCCCGACGCCGTGGATGCGCCGCAGCGCTGACCGCGCCCGCCCGGGCTACGTCCCCGGTTTCTTCGACGGCGGACGCCGCTGGTTGTAAACGACGTCCTTCCCGGCCTCGCCGGTGATCCCCGCGTGGGTCGGCGTCCCGCTGTTGTCGACCAAGTCCATCCCCGACGAGTACAGCAGGTACGCGTCGGCCGCGGAAGAGGCCTGGGCGTTCTTCACCACGTACCGCAGCCCGGCCGGATCGAACTCATCGACCGGTCGCCGCGGAATGTACGCCGCCACCAGCTCGTCAAGGCTCGCCGGGTACGCTCCGCGATCGAGCTTGAAAAGCTCCAGGGCGATCATGGTCTTGACCGCTTCCACATCCGACAGATGCGCCGACTTGACGAGCAGGGCCTTGGAGATGGCCGGGAACAGCAGCCTCACCACCATGTACCGCGGAGAGAGCGACTCGGCGTAGCTCTCCGCGGCCGACGGGCTGCGGCGCTTGTACGCCGGCAGCGCGGCGTCCTCCTGGAGCAACGAGAAGTACGCGTCCACCACGGCCTGCGACTGTTCCCGCGACGGCATGAACACCGACAGGACGTTCTCAAGCCCGCCGAGCGTCGGGATACGGCCGCTACCTCCCGTCTGCGTGATCGAGTTGATCGCACCGGGCATCACACGCCCGTCCTGCGAGTGCGTCCACGCCAGCGTGTCGGAGGCAAACAGCCGTTCGCTCTCGAGCGTCACGTGAAGGCTACGGAGCGGGAGCTGCCGGTCGATCGCCGCTCGGAACCCTTCAAGAGCTTCGCGATCGTCGAACCCGTCCGCGATCAGGTACTTGACGTCCTGCAGAGCCAGCGACGCGATCGCCACGCCGACGAGGGAATCGATAAGCGTCGCCTGAGACCCGGTGATCCTTGCCAGTGCGAGCGACTGCTCGAACGCCGCCACCATGTCGCCCAGCCGATCGTCCTGGAGTGCGAGCATCATCCTGGCGTGATTGACACGAGCCGCGGCTCGGGACGCGCCGAGCTCGGGCAGGAGGATGTCGATCATCCGCGTGGAGGGGATGGGACGCACGGCGCGCCGAGGCGTCACCAGCGCTTCGAGCTGCTTCGTCACCCCGTCGGCGTTCATTCGCTCGGCCACTTGCCGGAAGTACGCGTCGATGAGCGGGTGCGATGCATCCGTGCCGACGACGCCGCCATCCGGCGGCCATGCCTGTTCCTCGGGCCAACCCTCCGGCGCCTCTGGCACCGCGTTCCCGGAGACCCGCCGCCCGACCTGGCTTCGAACCGATGCCTCGATCGACTTGATCTGCTCAACCGCCTGGGCGAACTCCCTCCACGCATCGGGCCCGGGAAGGTTCTCTTGCGCCTTGATGATGCCCTGCTCGAGCTGGGCCGCGAACTGCCCGGCCGTCCCCGGTTTGGCCGTCAGCGCACGCACGACCTCGAACCCCAGCCAGCCCAGGACGACCAGCACGATCACCGCCATCGCGACAAGCACCGGGTGGCGGCTCGCGAACGACCGCTTGTGTGGCTCCATGCCCCACTCTACCGGCACGGGACGGACATCGCTGCAGGAAGCGGCAGCGGTGTGAGTCCGTCCTGGTCAAAAAGCAGCCGAGCGGCCCGGTGAGCCGCTCGGTCGCCGTTCAAGCAGTTCAGCTGGAGTACTCAGCGTCCGCCGCCGGGCACCACCGCCGTCACGGGCTGGTTGGCGAGGCCCTCGAGCTGAGACGCCGCGGTATCAAGGTTCAGAGACACCCACCGCCGGCCCTTCACGACGCTGACGGACTGGCCCGCGGACCAGTACGGGTAGCCGTTGATCTGACGGTGCATGTAATCGGGCGCGTTCACCATCAGCGTGCCCTGGTAGTAGCGGATCGTGCCGCCGGTGCCGCCGTTGTCGGTCCACTGCTCGGGCTCGACGAGCTGCGTGACGATGTCGACGACGCTCGTGGCTCGTTCCTCACGGGTGGGCGAATTCTGAGCCTCGCGGTCCTGCTGGGTGTCGCGGAAGGGGCTCTGGCTGCTGCCGCCGCCGCCCTGGCCGCTGCTCTGGAGCACGGACTGGAGATCAAACTCCGGCGCGTTGTCGTAGCGGGGAAGGACCAGCAGCAGGTCGTTGATGTCGTACGTCTCGAGACGCTTGAAGGCGTTGAGGCGTTCCTTCGGGCCGATCTGCATGGCGCCGCTCTCGGACATCTGCCAGGTGTTCTCGCCGAAGTCGCCCCGCTCGCTGGACTTCTGAAGGATCTTCTCCATGACCTTCAGGGCGTTGAGGTTCTTGGCGTTGAAGGTGATGAGCAGGTCCTTGTTGAGGCCGGTCGAGTCCCGATCATCGATCCACATCGGTTCGAGGTCGGCGCCGGTGACTTCCGCCATGAAGTTCACCACGTCCTCGAGACGCGATTCCTTGAACTCCACCGTCAGCGGCCGCATGAACTTCATGAGCGTGTCGCGCTCCGGCCGCGTCGAGGTCACGACGACGGTGGTCTCGGTGCCCGCGGGCGCCGAAACCGACGTGCCGATCCGCGTCACCGACTGCGTGGGCACCTGCTGCGCCATGGCGCCGCTTGCACAGGCCGCGGCCACCAGAATCCCGGCAAGCGCATGAAACCGACCGCACGTCTTCATGACCGACTCCTTGCCCTGTGCCACGTCGCGGGACCGCGATGAAGTTCATTACGTCCCTAACATTCGCCAACCCGCTCGGCGGGGCGCTCGACTGCGAATGGTACCAGTTGGACGCTCGGCGGTTTCGCGGGTTCCGACGCTGATCGGAATTGGTCAGGACGCCGCGGTCGCGGTCGGCGTGGTCACGGTGTGCGCCTGGGCGTGGGCTCCGGCCCAGCCCAGACCGATCGGGATGCCCATCAAGGCCCCGCCCGTCCAGTCGAACGCGTTGAGGTGACCCAGCGGCCGGAGCGTCCCCGCCAACGCGCTGCCAAGAGGATCGGAATGCAGTCCAACGATCGTCGCGGGGCCGATAACCGCGAGTAACGCCATGGCGACCGCCGCCGAGAAGACCGGGTCGGCCACCGGCTTGGAGCCGTCAGAGCCCGCCGAGACGACCGCGGCGGCCGCGCCCGCGGCGATTCCGGCCATCGACCCGGCGAACAGCGTCTGCCCCTTGGACCCGTAGAAAGCAACGAAATAAGCCACGACACCGCCAGCAACCACGCCCGCGACCACCGCCAGGATCGATGTCTGGGAGACGAGCGTGCGCCACGCGGTGCGATCAGTCCCGGAGGCCGTCCCGGCCGAGGCGGCTCGGGCCATTCTTTGGACGGACCAGATCACCGCGGCGCTGGCGACCAGGCCTTCGATCATCATCGCGGCGGAGACCCATCCCGCCGGATACAGCCGCAGCAAGTCTTCGGTCCGGCCCGAATAGAGCGCCGCCCACCCGAGCACCACCCCGGCGCCGGCCAGGCCCGACCTGGCGCCGAAGAACCGCGCATCGACAAGGCCGATGACGCACGCGCCGGCGACCACCAGAAGTCCGGCAAGCGCGCCCATGAGCGGTGATTCGCACAGCAACGGGGTCACGGCGTTCCCGCCGTCGGCCGCGCGCAGAAGGGTGATCGCCCCCGCCACCAGCGGACCGATGGCAAAGAGCTGGACCACCAACGTGAGGTTTCTCAGCATTTCGCGGCTCATTGGCAGGGATCATGGGCCGCTTCCTGCGCCGGAGCAAGTGCGGGGGGCGGACCTGGTCGCCTGTCGGCGACTGGCAAAGCGCGGCCAGGGCCTTTAGCATCGGGTCCGATGGACAGCCCGCAGGCAACCCCGCACCGAGCACAATCCCGAAGCAAACCAACCGCTCGGGGTGCCCTCCGGCCGGTCCTGCTGTCGGACCTGACGCGCGACCTCCTGTGGCCGCGGATGTTCCGCGTGGCATCTCACGCGATGCGGCCGCAGCGCTGGGTGCTGGCGGCGATCGCCGTGGTGCTTGCCGCCCTGGTGATCGAGGGCAGCCGGCAGACGGTGTCGGGCGGTCAATGGCATGCATGGGTCGCGACGAGCGCGAGCCGCGGATTCGATGAGATCGGCCTTGCGTGGGGTCGCGGCGACCTCACCGGCGTCGCGGTGGCGATCGGGAGGGCGTTCAGGACCCTCACGGTGGACCTGCTCATCGCCAGGCCCACCACCACGATCGCGATCGTCATGCCGCTGATCATCATCTGGTCGGTGTCGAGCATCGCCCTTGCTCGGATGACGGCGGTGGAGTTCGGGCAGGGCGCGCTGGTGCCCTGGACGCAGGCCCTGGGATTTGCCGTCCGGCGGTGGGTTTCGGGAGTCGGCGCCGTGCTGCTGGCGCCCCTGACCGGTCTGTTCATCTGCCTGGGCCTCGCGGCCGCGGGGTGGGTGCTGCTGCAGTGGCCGGTGGTCGAGGCTTTTGGTTCACTGCTGTACCCGCTCGCGGTGCTCGCGTCGCTGGCCGCGGTGCTGCTGGTCGCGGCGTCGCTGCTCGCTCACCACCTGTTCTGCCCGGCGATCGCGTGCGAGAGCGCGGACGCGCTGGATGCGTTTCAGCGCGGACTGGCGTACCTGGTCGGTTCGCCCGGCCGATCGCTGCTGTACGCCGCGCTGGGCGCTCTGCAGACCGTCATCGCCGCGGCGGTCGTGTGGTTCATCGGCGTGTGGACGACCCGGGCCGCATTCGCGGCGTCGTACCACTGGGTGCAGCACGCCGACCCGGGGCAGGAGCCGGGTTGGAGCGAGCGTTTCGCCGCAGCGGTGGTTTCATTGTGCAGCGATCTCCCGTCGATCGCCGTGGCCGGCCTGGTCTTCAGCGGTTACGCCGCGACCTCGACCATCGCGTACCTGCTGCTGCGCGAGCACAACGACGGCCAGGACGCCGCCGACCTGTGGATGCCGGGGCTGATCGACGGAACGCTCGCCGAGACCGCGGATCCGCAGGGCCTCGATGACGACGAGGCGGACTTCTAGTCGGCCTCATCCGGAGCCGGCTTGGCCAGCTTTGACAGCACGATGAGCTGTTCTGGCGTGAGCTCTTCGGCTCGCATGTGCGGCTCGATGCCCGCCGGCCAGGCCGCGTTCTTTCCCAGGAACCAGCGGATTTGCTTGCGCCGCTGCGCGAACAGCCGCTGGCACGTCTGGGCGAGTCCGGCCACGTCGTCGGTCAGGGGCCGTTCACGCCGGCGCAGGAGCACCATGGCGCTCGTGACATCGGGCCGGGGCCAGAAGCATTCGGGAGGCAACGTGGCGACCGGCTCGATCGTCGCCATGCTCTGCGCAATCACCGACAGCGGGCCGTAGTCCTTGGACCCCGGTCCGGCCGCGAGCCGGTCCCCGACTTCGCGCTGGATGGTGACGGCAAGCAGCGGGCATTCGGCGTGCGACGCCAGGAGCGTTGTGATCAGGGGCGTTGCGGCCGCATAGGGAAGATTCGAGACCAGCTTGAACGGCCGGCCCACGAGCTCCCTCAGTACCGCGCCGGAGACCCGGCGCTTGGTTTCGAGGCAGTCACCCTCGACCAGCGTGAACCGGTCCGCGTGCGGGCCGTGGCCGATCACGTCCCGCAGCAAGGCCGCGAGCCCGGCGTCGAGTTCGCACGCCACCACCCGGCAGCCGCGCTCGAGCAGTTCCTCGGTCATCGTTCCCGTGCCCGGGCCGACCTCGAGCACCAGCGATCCGGGCCCGACCCCGGCGGCGTCAACGAGCTTGCGGATCAGGTTGTGGTCGATCAGGAAGTTCTGGCCCAGCCTGTGGCGGGGCGCCAGGCCGCGTTCATCGAGGTGCCGCTTGATCTGGGCCAGCGATTGCATCGTCTACCACTCACCGGAGATCATGCGGTCGAGCGCGTAGGCCACGCCGTGCTCGTCGTTGCTGAGCGTGTGCCGATCGGCAACCTCCCTGGCCGCCGGCACGGCGTTGCCCATCGCCACTCCCAGCGCCGCCTCGCGGAGCATGGGAAGGTCGTTCACCTGGTCGCCGATCGCGGCGATCCGGTCCTTCCGGACGCCCATCATGGACGCGAGCACCTCGATGGCCGACCACTTGTTGGCGCCCTTGTCGAAGACTTCCAGCACGTGCAGGACCTGGCCGTCCTCGGTCCGGCTCGCGTGGTCGGGAGCGACGACCGCCGGGAAGTGATAGAGGTGCAGCTTGCCCTCGAACTCGGCGATCAGGTCGCGCTCGACCTTCGCCATGGCACCCGACATGCCGCAGGCGCCCAGCCGGACGGTGTGCTCGGGGTGCGGGTCGTCGGTCAACGCCCGCGTGTAGCGAACCTTGACGTTCATCGATTCGAACCACCAGCGCGTAACCGGGTCGAGGGGATGGTCGTGCTCGCCGGTCACGACGAGGTAGTCGTAGCCCGCCTCGACGGGGTCCTTGAGCACCAGCGCCGGGTAGCCGTGGGCGTGGATGCGGTCGACCGCCTGCCGGACGAGGGCGTCATCGAGCTTGAACTTGTGGATGGTGCGCGAGGTCACCGGGCAGGCGATGATCGACCCGCCCGCAACCACGACGGGGTCGGCCTGCTCGATCGCCGCCAGGTACTGCCTGCACTCGACCAGGCCCCGGCCGGTGCACACGGCGATCCGCATGCCGGCGTGCCGGGCCCGGCGAACCGCGGCGGCGCACGCCTCGCTGACGCGCGATGACGAATCGAGCAGCGTGCCGTCGAGGTCGATGGCGACAAGTTCGTAGCGCGGAGCGCCCATGCTCAAGCGTATGACGTCGCGGCGGCCGGCTCGGACCGGCTTACTGCTCTTCCTCGGCGAACGGCCCCATTCGCAGGGTGTTCTTGCCCTCGCGCTTGCTCTGGCGGGCGAGCTCGTCGGCTCGGGCGATGAGCTCCTGCGGCGTGGCACCGTCCCACGGGAAGGTTGCCAGGCCGGCCGAGATCGTGAGCCGGCCGGGCGCGTCGATGCCGAGCTTGGGGAAACGCTGCTCCTCGATCTGGCGCTGGAAGCGCTCGGCCATCGCGGCGGCGGACGTTGGCGGCTTGCTGCCGGGCGAGCGAGGCCCGCCCGGCTCGTAGAAGATCACGGCGAATTCGTCCCCTCCGATCCGGCACACGCGGTCGGTGGGACGGATGACGCTCTGCATCATGCGGACGACTTCGACCAGAATCTCGTCGGCGGCGGAATGGCCGTACTTGTCGTTGAACAGCTTGAAGTCGTCGATGTCGAACAGCATGAGCGTCAGCGAGAGGCGGTTTGACTTCGCCTGATCGATCGCCGACGCGAGGAACCTCTCGAAGTACCGCCGGTTCCAGGCCCCGGTCAGCGAGTCGGTAAAGGCGGCTCGGCGCAGGTGCGTCTGCTGCTGCTGGAGGCGGAGCCAGCCCGCGAGCCACACCGCGTGGGCTTCGAGCGTGGGCCGGTCGATCTTCGGGCCGACCAGTGAGCCGAACGTTTCGGAACCCGGGACCCACACCGTGACGGAACCCTGGGGAGCCGGGTCCTTGGCGGGAACAAACTGCACCGGCCACCCGGTCCGCTGCTCGATGATCGACAGGGCGGTCGGGGTGATATCGACACCCTTGAGCAGGGCGAGCACAACCTCGGTGTCGCCGGGGCCCGCGCCCTTGGACTCGCTGGTCGCCGCCGAGGTGCCGCGGATGACACGCATCAGTTCCTCGACGGGCGACGAAGGGGCGACAAACCCGTCGTACGCGGCGACCTCCGCCGGGCTTGGCATGGTCTTGGGATCCGAGAGCATCAGCAGCACGCGGACGTGGGGGTCCACGAGGCGCAGGCCGTCCACCACCTCGTCGGCGGTCGCACCCAGGTGCTGCTGAGCCGTTTTGTCCGCGTCCGAGCCCACAATCACCACCGTGTTCCGGGACTCGGCCGTCCCGTTTGCCTCCGCCAGTTCCCCGATGGCGTCCAGCGCTCCGCGGGCGCGGAGCAGTTCAACCCCGGGCTGACGGCGCAAAAGAGTATCGAGGCCGGTGGCACCGACCAAGATCACTCTTACCACCGCGTCGGCCCGGGCCATCCATTCCCTCCTGAGGAGCGGGTCGGAGCGCGCACGTACCATCACTGTTCTCGGTGAATGCGACCGAAGCAAGCAAATACGACATGGGTTGCGAATATCGGTCGTCAGGACCGAGGAACTCGTTGCTGATGCGGGTGCTGTTCAGGGGCGAGCCCTGCATCACCTAGGAGCATCGCAAGTTCCTGGTCCGTTAACAGATTGCGCAGCGACCCGCCGGTCGTGACGGCCGGTACCTCCTCCACGGGGTTGGGGGTTGAAATCGGCTTCACTTCCTCCAGCTTTTCTTCCGCCGTCAGCCGAAGCGGCGGCGACGCGGGTTCCTCGTCCTTCGCGTCGGCTGGCGGCAGCGCCCGTCGCAGCCTGGGAGTGGCTTGCGGGTCATACGTCCAGCGGGCCGCTCGCGGGGCGTAGCGCTCGATCGTCTTGAGCACTTCGTCTGCCACGGGCACCAACCCGGGCCGATCGATCAGCAGCACGACAGGCATGCTCTCGGCTCGCTGGCTCACTCCGGGGCCGGCGCTGGCGCACACCCACGCCGTCGCTTCGACCGCGCTGTCGCACGCGATGATCCGGAACCCCTTGTGTGCGAGCGTGTCGAGCAGCACGCGCTGGGGCGCGGATCCACGCGGATGCCAGACGACGCATACCGCTTCGTCGCGCGACAACTTGCCCCCGGATTTGGGGTGGAGCGACATTCCCATCCGCTTGTATTGTACCGACGCGACCCGGCCGAGCGTTCATTCCCGGGGGAGTTTGGCGGGGCCCGCGTCGGGCCTGCGGATGAGCATCACGTGCTCGAAGAGGATTCGATCCTGGATTCCGCCCAGCTTGCCGGGATCGATGGAAACGCCCAGGCGCGCCGCTCCGCCGACACGCTCGGACGCCCCGGCGAGGTCGATGGACACCTCGGTGGCTGCACGATCGGGGTCGAAATCGCCACGCCACACCTGCTGGGTACCGTCCGGTCCGGAAACCTCGAGGACCACCGCGCACTCGCCCCACATGCGGGCTTCCGGGGCGAGCCGGATCGTTCCGATGAGCGCGGTGATGCCGGGCGGAAGGGTCCACTGGGCTTTCATCGCCCCGGGGAACAGCACGTCTCCCAGCCCCAGCGGGGCACCGGCTCCGCGCGTGACCTGGGGCGCTCGCGTCCAGCGGCGCGTCGAGTCGGCTTCGTGGCGCGGGACGCCAAGCGACGACAGGCTGACGACCCGGGATGCATCCGGGACCACACCAACCACCCTCGGCGTCGGGACGACCACCGCGGACCTGTCGGCCCGTTCGAGCATGATCTCGAGCGAGGTCTCGCCCGCGCCCGTCGCCGCCAGCGAGCTTGCCTTCACGACGTGGATCTCGCCGCCGTCGGCGGAAATCCAGGCGACCATGCCGTCGAGCGGCGTGCGCGGGTTGGAGAGGACCACGCGCCGGCAGCGGTTCAGCGGGATGGCGGTGGTTTCGCCTTCCTTGCTGTCGGTCGAGTCGGCGCTGATCACGATCTGCGAGCCGATGGACTCGACGAAACCCGTCAGCCGGTCGCCGTTTGCCAGCAGCACCGTGTCGGCGGCGGGCGTTTCGGCCGTGCTTCTGGTCTGGCGATCATCCTCGGCGGAATCCGGCCGCCCGAGCATCCACACTTCCGCGATGTCATCAAGACTGAGCCGGACGTCGCCGAGTTCGCCGGCCTGCACGACCAGCGTGTCCGCGGCCTCCGACGCCGGGTCGGCGTCCTCCGCGGCGGGCGCGATAGTTCCGACGAGGCGCTGGCCGTCGACAAGCGTCACTCGGACCAGGCCCGCGCGGACGGCGGGCGTTTCAAGCTCGTACTCCTCGAACGCCTCGGGGGCGGTGGAATCAACCAGGGGCAGGCCCGGCAGCGCGAAGACCGCGAGCACGTCCGTGCTCGCAACGACGTCCCGAGCGGCTTCGGCCGCGAACTCCTCCGGGACCGACGCGTCGGCCACGCGGATACCGGCCTTCGACCACTCGACGAGGCGCACATCCCGCTTCTGGAGGGATGTCGTGACCAGCGTCCGCAGCGGAGCGACGGGCGCGGACCGCGCGGCGACCGTGGTCGCCGGTTGGGCCCACGCCGAAGCCGCCGGCATGATTGCGGCCAGCATCGCGAGCACATCACGGGCCTGGCGGCGACGGGGTCTCATTTCTGGAAGATCGGCAAGTAGCGCTTGGGCATTTGGAGGATAATGAGCGACATCGCGGTTCCGTAGGTGTCCCCGATGCTCGGATCGTTCCAGGTGCCGTCCGGCTGCTGGTTATCGAGGAGTTCCTTCCGGATCGCCGGCCACCACTCGGCCCAGTGCTGCCCGCCGGCGAGGTACATGGTCTGGACGGCGTAATAGTGGCCGTAGAAATAGTGCGCCCTGCTGCTGTCGTTGCGCCCCGGGAACGCCGACGCCGTGACGTACCGCAGGCCCTTGTCGATCGCGGCGTCGCTGTAGATGCCCGCGTAGAAGAGGGAGGCGACACCGGCGGCGGAGCGTGGCCACAGGCTGTCGCCCTGGTCCATCTGGTAGCGGAAACCGCCGTCGTCGTTCTGGCAGCGGCGGATGTACTCGACGGCGTTGTCGATCGTTTCCTTGGGGACCTCGAGCCCGGCGTTGCGAGCCGATCGCAGAGCCATGACCTGGCAGATGGTGACCGAGACGTCGGCGTCGTAGGGGATGGGGTTGTACCGCCATCCGCCCTGGGAGTTCTGCGTTGCCTGGATGAGGCGAACGGCCTTGACCAGCGCGCTGTGCACGCGGGCGTTGAGCGCGGTATCGCCGCCGCCGGCGGTCATGCCGTACACCTCGCCCAGGAACAGGGCGGCGAAGCCGTGCCCGTACATCGGACCCGTGGTGGCATCGGTCGCGATCAGCCCGCTCTCGGCGCAGTTCTGGAGGATGTGCTCGAGGCCCTTGGCGACCTGGTCGCCGTAGGGCCCGCGACCGGGGAGGTTCCCGTCGGCCATGTAGGCCAGGCACGACAGCGCCGTGATGGCAACGCTGCGGCCGAAGCGGTCGCCGCCGAACGATCCGTCATCCTGCTGCTTGGTCGCCAGCGCCGCGAGGCCTTTCTGAACCGCCGCGGTCAGCTCGGGGGTGATCTCGTCGGCCGCGGCGTTGTTCTGCGCCGAGTTGGGAAGCCGGGACTCGTTCTCAGGCGGTGGCGGCGGAGCCGGCTGGGTCGACGAAGGGATCGGCGTGGTGGGTGTGGGTCTTTCCGATGTCGGTGGAACGGGCTGCGCGAAGCCGGTGAGGGATGCGGCGGTGATGGCGACCGCCGCGGCGCGGCCCGCGAGGTTTGCGTGTCGAGCGTTCAACGTCCGCCCTCCGGGGACGCCGACCCGGCAGGCTTGGATCGATCCTCCGCGAGCCGCCGGTAGTAAGCCTCCGTCATCGCCTGGTACATGGAACTGAACCGATCGCTGAAGCCCTGCATCAGGGAAGATCGAACGTGGTCGGGCAGGTTGCCCCACGCGGCGGTCCCGCCCGGCGTGACCTGGCGGACCGCGCCGTCCTGGCGACCCTGATCCGGGGCGGCTCCCTGGTTCTGGGCGTTCTGGTTCGACGTTGACTGTGTCTGACTCTGCTGCTGCTGTGACTTCTGCGGCTGATCCTGCTGCTGCTGTTGCTGCTGCTTTTTCTTCTGCTGCTGGCGGTTCTGACGCTGCTTGCGCGCCTCGCTGATCAGCTTGTCGAGCCGCTTTACCGCCTCTTCCTGCATCCGCTGCGTGGCGAGGCCGGTGTCGCTGTTCTTTTCCAACCGCTGAGCGACCTGGTCGAGCAGGTTCACCGCCTGGCTGAAGTCGTCGCCGGCCTGCTCGTCCCGCAGTTCCCGGTCGAGTGTGCTCTGCTGCGAGTCGTCGCCTGACTTGGGCTTTTCATCGTCGAGGCCGAGCAGGTCGTCGAGCGAGGGCAATTCGTCCGGGTCGTCGGGTGGCGCCGGATCGGCCGGCGGCGGGGTCGGGCTCGGGCCCGGGGGCGGCGGCTCGTCGGGGCGGGTGAACGCCCCGGTGACACTGGCGATCACGACCGCACACCACCAAAGTCGGGAACTCGGCATCATGCGCCACCGCCTTCCTGCGGCTGGGATCCGGGCTGGTCCGCATCGCCGGGCTCGTCGGATGTCTCGGAGCCGTCCTCGGTTTCCGGATTGTTCAGCTTTTCGAGGAGCGTCTTGGCGCGGTCGGCGATATCCCGCTGGAACCGCTGGATCTCTTTGACTTCGTCTTCGGAGGCATCCGCTCCTGCCTCGGACGCGGCCCGGGTGCGCATGTTGGCGATTTCCTGCAGACCCTTGAGCCCCTGGAGCTCGGCGATCTCCGGAATGAGCCGGGGCTGGTTGGCGCCGGGCTGTCCGCCCGCGCCGCCTTCGCCGGACCCCCCTTCGTCGGCGCCTTCGCGGAACGGGTCATTCTGCTGGCCCGAGGAGAGGGCCTGCACGAGCGATTTGAGCAGCAGGGCGGCTGACTGCTGGTCCCGCTCGACCGACCGGGACGCCGTACCGCCCTTGAGAGCCGCGGCCGCTCGCGTGAGCACCACGTCGAGCTGGTCGTGCGCGAAGCTGAAGACGACGGTGTTCTCGATCTCGGCGTTCTTGGTGCGAAGCTCGGCAAGCACGGTCTTCAGGGCCTCCTCGCGTTCGCCCAGCGCCCGAGCGGTGGAGCGTTGCCGGCGATCGAGCGTCTTTGCGATCAGCGGGGCGGTCTGGTCCATGATCGCGGATTGCTCTTCGAGCGCCGACCGGTAGGCCTCCAGAATCTCGGCGCGCTGGCGATCCTGGTCGCGCTGCTCGGCCTGCTGCTCCATCTTCTGCGCGAGCTCAACGGCCTCGTTCAAGGACGTGAGGCTCGCGGTCTCGCTCTCGCGGACGACCAGAACTCGCGGCTGTTCGGCTCGGAGTTCGGTGATCGCCGAGGACTGGTGCTGCGCGGCGGTCTCGATCGGCTTGGCGACCGGACGCGCCGCCGCCGGCCCGGCCGAGACGCTGTCGAACAGGCCGAGCGTGGCCGCGTGCAGCGCGATCATGTCGCGGTCGAGCCCGGCCCTGGCGACGTCTTCACCGGCCTGCGAAAGGTCTTCGATTTCCGTCTTCTGCTGGCGGACCAGCGCTTCAAGCTGCTGGCGAAGGTCGGCCAGGACGCGCCGCAGCGCCTCGTCGCGCTGCTGCTGCGAGTTGTCGAAGCGCTGGAGCATCTGCTCCATCGCCTCCGCCGCCTTCTGCTGGAGCTCGTTGGCCGACTGCGACCGGTTCTCCTGGATCGCCTTGGCGGCCTGGCGCTGCGTGGCCGCGAGCTTCTGATCGCGTCCTTCCTTGGCCGCGTCCTTCATGGCCTGGGCCTGGCCGGGGTCGTTCTGCTGGAGCGACTCTGCCCGGCGCTGCAGTTCGGAGATGGCGTTCTCGGCGCGGGTCGAGAGTTCCTGCTGACGCTGCGCGAGCTCCGCGAGCCGGTCGCGTTCCGACGCGGTCAGCGAATCGGCCGTCTTGCCCGCGCTGTCCCGCGTGACCTGGCGGGTCTGGTCGATCAGTTCCCGCTGCTGGTCGAGCAGGTTCTGCACTTCGCGCCGCACCGTCCAGCCGTCCTGGCCGCGGTCGAGCATGCCGACCAGCGAGGCGAGTTCCTCTCGCACCTGATCCTGGGCGTCGCGAGCGGCCTGGTTCTCCTGATCCGCATCCTGACCGGCGTCGGCGGCTCGCTCGGCTCGATCCAGCGCGGTGGCGGCCCGATCGGAGTGCTCCGCCGCCGACCGCAGCGTCGCCGCGGCGTCGCTGAGCATCCCCTTCATGGCGTCGTCGGCGAGCCCGTTGCGTTCGATGCGCTGGGCGAGCCGTTCAATGAGTTCGGCGGGCGGGGTGAGGCGCTGGGTCACCGAACGCTGCGCCGCCGCCTGCTGCCCGGCCGTCTGCTGGGAATGCTTGCGCACCAGTTCTTCCTGGTCGCGATCCAGCCGCATCGCGGCATCACGCACGGCGGCGAGCTCGCTGCGGACCTGGTCGATGAGCTGCGCTTCGGAGATGACCAGCAGCTTGCGTCCGGCGGAACGGGCGACGTCGTGCTCGACGTCCCCGCGCCGGTAGATGTCCTTTGCCAGCGCCGACACGACGACCTCGTCACCCGGCTTCACGCCCAGTTCGGCGAGCCTGAGCTCGCCCGTTACACGGACCTGAACGGCGTCCGCGGCCGCGGGCTGCGCCGCAATCCTGGCCAGTTCCACCGCGGGCCCGGGCGGCGTGGTTGCGCCTTGCGAACCGGCGGCCGCACCCACCACCTGGTACTCGATCGCCGCGTACCGCAGCGCGACGTCGTCGCGTCCCTCGCCTTCGATCGGGACGACAGCCGTCGGCAGAACACCCTCGTCCTGCGCGGGCACGAGCACCGAGGCCGCCGGCGGCTGGTCCGCCTGGACCGAGATCGCAAGGACGGTTTCGGTCGGGCTCACAATCCCGTACTGATCCTGCGGGAGCAGCACCAGCCGAGCGGACGACTCAGTGGTGAACGTGATCAACCAGTCAGAATCGATTGCTCGGACTCGGGCATCCGCGGGCATGTCGCCCGCGAACACCGACCGAGGATTCTCCGGGGAATCGACCGGCTTGTTCAGCGTGGCTCGCACCGCGACCGAGGAACCCGCGAGCACCGGCCCCACCTGCGACACCGCCGAGCCGTCATCAATGCGCTGCACGCCGCGGACGAACGCCGCGGAAGCGACCGGCCCGCCGGCCTCGACATACGCGGGCGGCGTCACCTCCACCTGCGCTGTCAGGATCACCGGCGGATCAACCAGCCGCAACCGGACCGGGTCGGTGCGGTCATCGACGCTCTCGAAGCTGTACTCGAGTTCAACGTCGCCCTTCGAGACCGCCGCTTCTTCGGGCATGGAGGCGCCGGGCTCGATGAGACGCTCGAACAGGTCGCCTTCAATCCCCGACTGCGACGAGCGAACACGCCGGCCCTGAGGAGTGAGGAGGTCTTCCCGCCACGGCCCCGGGGTGCCGTCGACGATCGTGCGGTACTTCACCCAGACATCGGGGGTCTGCGACAGGCGGTGCTGCACAACGGCCCGGACGGGCAGCGACGCGCGTGACGAGTGCACCGTGACGCCGGTGAGGTCCGCGAGCTGCGTGCGCTTGGGCCAGGCGGCGTCGGACCACGGCGTCAGCAGGCGTCGCGCCGCGATCCCCGCGAGGGCAGGCTGCCACACCGCCAGTACGAACCCGGGCAGCAGCAGCAGGAGCATGACACCCAGTGCCCGCCACGTGCGCCCCGACTTGAGAATCCGAGCCGCATCCGGTGATCGACGGAACCGGTCGAGCGCTTCGTGGACCAGCCGGGCGGAACGCTCCCGATCGACCGCGCCATGGCCGCCGGAAGCGAGCTCGAGGCTCGAGGCGAGGCGTCCGGTGAGCCCGGCGGCTTGTGCGGCCTCGGTTCTTTCGACCCGAAGCGCGATTTCCGTCAGTGAGGGCCTGAATCGGACCGCCGGCCCCAGTCGCCTGCGGAGCAGCGTCCAGAGCCCCGCCAGCCCGAGGACGAGCAGGACCATCCGCAGGCTTGCGGACGTTCGCAGGTAGAAGTCGGCAACGGCCGCAGTGGTCAGCACCGCCGCCGCCACGCCGACGATTCCGGCGGCCGCACCGAGCACGAGCAGCGTCCATGCCGCGGTCCGCAGCCGCTCGAGGCCGTTCAGAACCGGAGCGACGTCGCCACCCGCATGAGGCGCGGGCGCGATCGAAGCCGGCAGCGTCCTGGGATCCAGTGGCGCGTGGTCGGGCATGTGTGACGACCCGTTCTCCACGTGTGGCTATCGGCAGGCCTTCCAGCCGGGTTCGGACTCCGGAAGGCCTTCCCACCTGAATGACTGTACGCCGGCCCCCGGGTCCGAGGTTCCTGGTCGGATAACCCTGTCGCCTGATCCGATTCAGACCCTTCGACGCCGAACCGCCAGCACCAGGCCCACGCCGACCAGCCCAAGCGAACCCGGCGCCGGCACGGTCCCGACCGGGAACACGTGCGTGCCGGTAACTGTCCCCCCGGCCGACGTGCTCGGAAGCACGTGCGGATCGAGAAGATTGCGGTCGGAGGCGGGCGGCGGGATGACCATGTCGCCGCCGGCGGACGATCCGGTCGATGTGCGGCGGATGAACTCATCGACACCGTCGATGAGCTTGCCGCCGTCACCGCCGCCGCCGTCGCCGGAGGTCATGCGCATGTCGCCGCCGAAGTTGGGGTTGCCCGCCGAGCCCCCTTCGGAGCCGGTGGCACCCGTTCCGCCGCCGGGCACGGTGTTCTTGCCCTGCTCGTTGTGGCCCTTGATGAGCGCACCGCCGCTGCCGGACTTGGTCGGCCCGGTCATGCTCGACTGCTGTCCCAATGCCGATGCCGCGGACAGGCCCGGTACGAGCACCGCCGCGAGAACGCGGAGGGAAGTGCGATCGATTGAAACTTTCTCTTTGATCCTGCGCATCGCTTCTCCCCTCGTTACCGCTCGTCAACCACCGTCGCCGACTGGAGAATCTTCCAGCCGGTCGAGCGGAACATCGGGAAACGGCCCATGGTCCCCACGATCACCTTGATCTCCTCCTGATCGATCGCCCAGTCGGCGACGGGGTCGCCGGCTTCGGCAGCGCGGTGGCGCTGGACGTACTCGAGCGTGAACAGCCGCTCGCGCATCGCCCAGTTGTTCAAGCGGTCGGCGATCTCGTACCCCTTGTTGGTGAAGATCGCGACGGCTCGTCCCTGGTCCGGACCGTCCATGTGCCGCAGGGCGGTCTCGCAGCCGAACACGCACCACCAGCCGTAGCTCTCCAGCCGGTCGCCCACGAGCCCGTCGGACGCGTCGATCACCGCGCCCAGCCCCTCGATGAGATCCTCCACGGCCGACGCGGCGGTGCGGGCCGCGAGATCGACCTCGCACACGATGATGCCCCCCTGGCAGGTGTTGGCGATGCCGCGCCACGCGCTGTTGCCGAACTCGTCGGCGAGCGACAGGTAAAGCTGCGACGAGGCCTTGTACGACCGTATCGCCTCACGCGCGTGCGACTCGACCTTCGATGGTTCGTGACCCGCGAGCGTGCGGGCCGCGTTCCCCAGCACGTAGTGCGAGAACGCCAGCGCCGCCCGAGGAGCACGGGCCACCGGGCACTGGGCCTCCAGCCGGTCGACCAGGTCACGGGCGACGGCTCGGCCTTCGACCAGGTGTCCGAGCGTGAAGTAGGTGTTCGCGAGGTTCGCGGTGAGAAGGAGACGGGTGTCGTCCTCGATGGCGGGCTCGGCCAGGCCGCGGCGGAGCACCTCCAGCTCCTGGGCGTAGCGTCCCAGGCCGTCCCAGCCGCCCGACTCGCGGAGCATCGAGAGCGCCCGCTCCTGCGGCGTCCGTGCGACCATCCACATGTGGCGAGCGGACCGGATCATGCCGCGGAAATCGCCGGCCCGGTGGGCGGCCCGGGCCTGGTCGTTGAGCGCGGCGAAGTCGCGGGCTTCGCCGGGACCGTCGGCGAGCGTCTCGCCTTCATCCCAGATCGCCTCGGCGACATCGCCGACGTGCCAGTCGAGGATCTCGGCCAGGCGCACGAGGTAGTCGAGTTTGGGATTGCCCGAGGCGGGTGTGAGTTTGGTCTGGTCTCGGCCCAGCGCGTCGGCGAGCTGGCGCCTTGACAGACCCTTGTATGTGCCCGCAAGGTCGAGCAATTGATCGACCTTTGCGCGGCGCGCAGACTCGGCTTCCATGCCGGCGTCTCCCTTCCAGGACACTCCGACGACTGCGGATCGCAGCCGCCGGCGCTTCCAGCGCCGATTTCATCGGCGCAAGCACTGCACGGAGGTGACACTTTCGTGCGCGTCGTTCGGCCGAGCCTGCGCTCCGCCCGTCACCTCATTTCCCTGCAAAGAAAAAAGGCCCGGTCGCGAAGTTCCTTTCACGGATCGGTGTATAAGCGCACCCGCAGGTGGCTTCCCGGCCTCCGGTGCCGGTCGGCCAACCTCATTTCCCTCCACCCCTGTCCCAGCCGCAAGGCGGGCAGGGGTTTCCGCACGCGCGCTCGCCCGCGACCTTCCGCGGCCCCCGCCGGCCCACTACGATTGGGTCATGTCCTGCAAGGGATCCTGCTGCGGAGGTCCGTCCATGCCGAGCCAGCGCTCGTTCTCGGAGGTCGACGAGGGACCGCAGGACGCCGATCTCGAACGCTTCGGCGGAGAGACACGGCCCTGCCCGTCGTGCGGAGCCGACGTCTACGACGAGGTCGAATGGTGCCATAAGTGCGGCCATGTTTTCTCGCAGGCCGACCACAAGGTGCCAAGGTGGGTCCTGGTGACCGCTGTCACGCTCGTGGCAGGGTTTGTCGTATACCTGATCGCCGGCTGAACCGACCGGACGCCGGCTCGCGGGGAACGGGCCGGTCGTCACGGAAGGAGGAGTATCATCGATGAGTCCTGCTCGAACGCTTGTCCTCTCGTCTCTCGCGGTGCTCCTGGCCGCTCCCGGAACGTGGGCGCAGCCGGCACCGTCGCCGACGCCGGCCGCGCAGTCCGCGACCACGCCGAGCATCGAGAGGTTCCTCAAGATCAGAACACCGACCAGGCCCACCGTGCTCCCTGATGGGTCGCTGTACGTGGTCGATTGGCCCGACGGCGTCAACCAGCTCTACAGGTCCAGGACCGGCACGGCCGACGCGTCGGCGGGCGGGCTCGAGCGGGTCAGCGATTTCCGCGACGGGATCTCGGGCTACAGCGTCGCGCCCAACGGGTCGCGCGTGCTCATGACGGCCGCGGTCGGCGGGAACGAGAACACGCAGATCTACATGGTCGGCCCCGCCGGCGAAACCATCGCGATCACCGACAACCCGAAGGTGCAGCACGCCGTGACGAGCTGGGTGCACGATTCATCGGGTTTCTACTACTCGGCCAACGACACCAGTCCCAACGACTTCTACCTGTACCGCTACGACTTCGCCGCCCCCGGCCAGACCGGCAAGACCACGCGCATCCTCGCGAAGGAAGGGTCCTGGTCCGTTCAGGACGCGACCGAGGACGGGTCCATGCTGCTGGTTCAGCAGTACAAGAGCGCGTCCGACACGACCGTGTACCTGCTCGACGCCGCCAGCGGCGAGCTGAAGGAACTCCCGATCGAGATCCCGGGCGCGCAGCCGGGCACCCGGGCCAACGACGCCGTGGGTTTCCTGCCCGGCGAGAAGCAGGTGCTGATGCTGTCGGACATCGCCGACGGCCGGCGGCAGCTCTACGTGAAGGATCTTGCCTCGGGCGCGGTCACCCAGCCCATCAGCCGCCTGGGCAACTTCGAGGTTGACTCGGCGTCGATCAGCCACGAGAAGGACCTGCTGGCGGTCGTGACCAACGAGGACGGCTACGGCGTGCTGCACCTGTTCAAGGTGCCCGAATTCTCGGCGATCGTCCTCCCGCCGATCGAGAAGGGCGTGGTCTCGCTCTCGGACCTGCGGAACCGGACGATCACGTGGACCCTGAGCAACGCCCGGTCCGCGAACGTCGCGTATTCCTACACGGTGCCGACGCAGGTCGGCGAGCGGGCCCGCGTTCAGGCGACGCAGCGCACCTTCACCGACACGCAGGGGATCGATCTCAAGACGTTCCAGCTCCCCGAGCTCGTGCGCTACAAGTCGTTCGACGGGCTCGAGATCCCCGCGTTCGTGTTCCTGCCCAAGGGCGCTGCGAAGGGCACCCCGGTCCCGTTCGTCGTGAACTACCACGGCGGGCCCGAAGGCCAGCACCGCCCGTCGTTCAGCGCCGTGATCCAGTACCTGGTCGCGGAGGGCTACGGCGTGATGATGCCCAACGTGCGCGGGTCGACCGGGTACGGGCGGTCGTTCCAGATGCTCGATGATTACAAGAACCGCTGGAACTCCGTGAAGGACGGCGTCGAGGCGGCTCGGTGGCTGATCGGCGAGGGCTACGCGGCCCCGGGCAAGATCGCGACCTACGGCGGGTCGTACGGCGGGTTCATGTCGGTCGCGTGCCTGGTGGAAGACCAGAACTCGGGCAAGCCCGTGTTCGGCGCGGGCATCGACATCGTCGGCATCGTGAACTTCCAGACGTTCCTGGAGCGCACCGCCGGCTACCGCCGCAAGCTGCGCGAGGTCGAGTACGGGCCGCTGACCGACCCGGAGTTCCTGACGTCCATTTCCCCCCTCAGGCAGGTCGAGAAGATCAAGGTCCCGATGTTCATCGCGCACGGCTTCAATGACCCGCGCGTGCCCATCGACGAGGCCGTGCAGCTCGCCATGGCGCTTCGGGCCCAGGCCAAGGACAACCCCGCGCTCATGCCCCAGCTCATGGTCTTCCCCGATGAGGGGCACGGCTTCGCCAAGCTCGACAACCGGCTGCTCTACTACGACCGCATGGTGCGGTTCCTCGACCAGCACATTGCCGGCAACTGATCCGCCGCGCGAGATATCCGAGCCCAGGAACAAGGCCGCCGCGAGCCAAGCTCACGGCGGCCTTTGTCATTCTGCATCGGGATCGCTTTCGGGTCTCGGACGTTCACCGCGTGGTGGTCACCACTGCTCGACCAGGTTCGCCAGCGTCCGCACGCCCCACCCCGTCGGGCCCTCGATGTAGCAGCCCTTGTTGCCGTCGGCCACGTGTACGCCGGCGATGTCCAGGTGGCACCAGGGGATGTTGTCCTTGACGAAGTAGCTCAGGAACGCCGCGCCCTGGATCGGGTGCGCCTTGCGGTTGGGATTGCTGTTGAGGATGTCCGCGACCGGGCTCTTCATGAGCTCGCGGTACTCCTCGTGCATCGGGAGCCGCCACACGCGCTCGCCCGCGACCGACGCCGCTCGTTCCACCTTGCCGCGCAGGCCGTCGTCCTCGCAGAACATGCCGCAGTAGGTCGACCCCAGCGCGACGACCACGCCGCCCGTCAGCGTCGCCAGGTCGATGATCGCGGCCGGGTCTTCCTTCTCGCACGCCCAGCACAGCGCGTCGGCGAGCACCAGCCGTCCTTCGGCGTCGGTGTTGGTGACCTCCACCGTGACGCCGTTGCGGTACGTGATCACGTCGTCGGGCCGGTACGCCTCGTCTGAGATCGAGTTCTCTGCGATCGACAGCAGCGCCACGACTGGCCGGTTGGGCTTGATGACGGTCGCGATCGCGTGCATCGCGCCCAGCACCGCGCACCCGCCGTCCTTGTCACGCTTCATCCCCACCATGCCGTTGTTGATCTTCAGCGACAGGCCGCCGGTGTCGTAGGTCATCGTCTTGCCCACGAGCACGATCGGCTTCTGCGAAGCCCGACCACCCCGCCCGCGGGGCCGGTATTCCAGCCGCACCATCCGAGGCTTGTTCTCGCTCGCCTTGCCGACGTTGATCAGGCCCTCGAGCCGCTCGCGTTCGAGCACATCACCCTCGAACTCGCGGAACGCCAGCCCGCACTCCTTCGCCAGTTTCCGAGCCTGGTCGGCCATGTATCCCGTGGTGGCGATGTTGGGCGGCGTCTGGCTCAGCGTGCGCGTGTAGTTGGTGCTCGTCGCCAGCGCCAGTCCGCGCTCGATCCCGGCCTCGAACCGCTCGCCGCCGCCGATCACGCCGAGCCGGTGGCGCTCGGTCTTCTTGCCGCCGGTCCCCTTGAACTGGTCGCACACCCAGCCGATGAGCCCGAGGCCCTCGCCCACCGCGATGCCCGCGCTGGTGGCATCGATCTTCGACGCCGTGCACAGGGGCATGACCTCGATCTGGGCTGACGAACACTTCGAGGCCGCGAGCTTGCGGCCGAGGTTCGCGGCCGCGGTCCGCAGGACGTCGGTCTTGAAGCAGTCCTTCCTCCCCATCCCCAGCAGCCACACCCGGGTGTGCCCGGACTTGAGCGGCTTGCCGACATAGGCCTCGATCACCGACCCGGCCTCGCAGGTCGCTTCGGCACGCTTCAGGGCGTCGGACGCCGTGGCGCTCCCGTCCATCTCGGCCAGGCGACGGTCCAGCAGGGGTTTGTCCTTCTGACCGGCCCCCTGGAACACGCCGAGCACCAGCACTTCGCACTTCCCGCGCACACCGACCGAAATCGATTCAAACATGGTCCACTCCGTTCCCCCGCGTGATGACACTGCCCTTTCCCACGGGCAGGGTCTGCAGTCTAGCGGCCGGTCGGCGGGCGGAGGCGAAATCCGGGGACTGCTGGCGGCACCAATGCGGGTCCCGAGCGTACAACTCTCTCGGCGCCGCGGTGGGAGAGCGGCCATCCACCGGGAACCGACATGCTCCATGCCCTGCTGCTCGGCGCGGCCCTTGCACTCCAGCCAAGTGCGCCCCAACCCGCCCCCCAGGTCTCCATCAAGCCGCCCGAGGCCGGGTCGGTGGTGGTGTTCAACAAGGCCCAGGCCAACGGGATGCTCTTCCGGCCGGGAGATGCGGCCGCCTCGGCGACCGTCGCCGTCGGTGACGGGCCTCACGAGGTGGCGATCAGCGGCGGACGGGCGGTCGTGAGCAACTACGGCGGTCCCAAACCCGGCAGCACGCTGACGGTCATCGACCTCAAGTCGTTCCACCCCGTCAAGACGATCTCGCTGGGCGACTACCGCCGCCCGCACGGCCTGGCATTCTTCAAGGACGGCCGGCACGTGCTGGTCACCGCGGAAGTCAACCAGTCCCTGATCCAGGTCAACGTGGACACGGGAGAGGTTGTGAAGGCGTGGGAAACCGGTCAGCACGGCAGCCACATGGTGGTGCTCTCGCCCGATGAAAAGACCGCGTACGTGACCAACGTCGGCTCGGGGTCGGTCACGATCATCGACCTTGCCGCCTCCGGGCCGGATGCCGCCACGACCATCACGACGGCGCCGGGGGCCGAGGGACTGGCGCTATCGCCCGATGGGGGCGAACTGTGGGTCGCCAACAACAAGTCGGACTCGATCTCGATTCTCGACACCAAGGCCAAAGCGGTGACGGCCACGATGGCGTGCGAGAAGTACCCGCTGAGAGTCGCCTTCACGCCCGACGGCAAGCACGTGCTCGCGGCGGCCAGCGCATCGGGCGACATCATCGTCTACGACGCGGCGACGCGCAAGGAACTCCGGCGGATCGCCACCCTACCGCAGGAGGGCGCCGACCACGACCCGCTCCCGCCCGAGGGGCCCTTCAAGGACAGCCCGGTTCCCATCGGCATCGCCATCACGCCCGATGGCGGCCGAGCCTACACGGCCTGCACCGCGACGGGCACGGTTGCGTACATCGACCTTTCCTCATGGACCGTGACCAGCCACCTGCGTGCGGGCAAGGCGCCCGACGGCATCGGGCTGGTCCCCGGTGTGTAAGGCGGCCCGATGGTCGTGCGCTTCCACGGCGGCCGCATCGTCGTATCGGCGGAGTTGCCTGTGGCGTACACTCGACGGCATGCCCCAGGCAGACGGTCCGAAGTCGCCTTCCGATCCCGCGATGGGTCCGCCCGCGCTCCAGGCGCCGTGGCGGCTGCAGTACCTTGAGGCCATGGACAGCAAAGAGAAGGTTTCCGGGACGCCCACGACCGGGTCGGGGTCTTTCCTGCTCGACTACTGGCGCGACCCCGCGAACGACCAGAAAAACCACGTGATCGTGCGCGACCCGCACGGTCTGATCCTGCTCAACGCGTTCCCCTACGCCAACGGCCACCTCCTGGTCGCGCTGGGCGAGGCGCGCCCGACGCTTCTTGACTACGACCCGCCGCAGCGGGCGCAGCTCTGGCGGCTGACGGAGCTCGCGGCGGACCTCATGCAGCGCACGCTCGAGCCGCAGGGAATCAACATCGGCATCAACCAGGGCCGGGCAGCCGGCGCCGGCATCCCCCAGCACCTGCACGTGCACCTGGTTCCGCGCTGGGGCGGCGACGTGAACTTCATGACCACGGTCGGCCAGATCCGGGTCATCCCGTCGGCGCTCGAGGCGATGGCGAGCCGGTATCGGACGGTGTGGGATGCGATGCGGACGCGGCGAGCGCCCGAGTGATCTGTGCGGCAACTTCCGCGGCGTCGGGACGCCTCTCTCGCTTGAGAATGCGAATGAGTATTAGCGCCTGCAGGTAACCGGCGACCAGCAGCGACAATCCTGCGGCCGCGAGCAATGCCAGCAGCAATTCTTGAACGAAATCCCAACTGTACATGGATTGCTTGCCGGTCGTGGCCAAGAGCATGACCAGCGCGACCGGCACGACAAAGAGCACGAGCGTGATGATCGGTTGCCGCCACAGCCGGTTTCGCATGACCCGCCGACGCCGGGGTTCGGCCGTGGCGATTGCATCGCCGTCGGAAGCGCTCCAGCCGCGCCGGCGGAGATCCTGCGTCCACAGCAGCCAGCACACTGCACCGGTCGCGGCGATCACGATTCCCAGATTCAGCAGCACGGGACCGGCGAGCCGGCTGCCTGAAAACATGTTCCCCAGCACCATCAGGAGCGTCGCGCTGACCAAACACAGGCGCGCAAGCCACCGTGTCTTGGGATCCTTGTTCGCGGCGGATGAATCCCGCAAGGTTGCCGGATCGCGAGTGGTTGCTCGGAACACTGCCGAAGCCGAAAACAGTCCCATCGCAGCCAGGGCGATCGGCACTAGCAATCGCGCCACTCTAGGGTCCATCGGCAGAGGCAAAATGGTGATCAGCCCGGGAACGAGCAGGATCGTCGGGAGCGCGACGACCCCGTTCATCCCGATCAGAAGTCGTTTCATCCACGCGGGATTGGCCAGGCACAGCCGCGACAGGTCCGCGGAGACAGGGATGGGTGTCGTGCACTCTGGGCACGAGGCGCCGACCGGCAGTCCGCGCAGGTCGTAGTCGCACGCCACGCACGGCAGGCTCACATCCAGCACATCATCGCCCCGCAGGCCTGGCAACGGGCCCACTTGCGAGACCGCTTCGCCCTCGGAAGCGGCGGGGGGCGCTCCCGCCAGAACTACGCGCTGCCGCGCCAGACCCTCGATCGCCTCGTAATACGAGCTTCCGTACCGGGAGCTGACGTGCGGCTTTGAATCATCCGTCGCGCCGCCGCGATGAGCAGCCTCGATCACCTGCCGATGTCCGTTGGCCCACGCCGCGGCATCGGGCTGTGCCCGGCGCAGGGCATCGAGCATGTGCCGAGCCGACTTGGACCGCAGGCGAACCTCGCGGTGTGTTGCTCGCTCGATGATCTCGCGGAGCGCACCATCCACCGGGGGGATCATTCGTTCCCACGGCAGCGCTTCGGAGCGGTGCTGACTTTCCAATTCCGTCACGTCGCCGTCGAACGGCGGGCTCCCGCAGAGGGCTTCAAAGAACATGATGCCCAGCGCATACACGTCCGACTGATACGACGCCATGCCGCTGAAGACCTCGGGCGCCATGTAGCGGGGTGTGCCGCCCAGCGCCCGAGCGGCGCCAACCCACTCACGCGGAAGGCTCAGGGTCAAGCCGAAGTCCGTAACGACCACCCGGCCATCGGATTCGATCAGAATGTTCGACGGCTTGATATCACCGTGCACAATGCCCTGTTCATGCAGCTCGGCGATCGCCGAACACACCTCGCCCATCGTCGCGATGGCCGCCGACCGCGTCCATCGGTCCTTGCGAGCGATGAGCTCGCTCAGCGGCCTGCCCGGCGAATACTCCATGACCAGGTAGGCCTGCTGGCCCTGAACTCCGGCCCGATAGATCTCGATCAACCGCTTCGAGCGAATTGATGCCGCCAGTTTGGCGCCCTCAACAAAGGCTGAAAAGCCCGGGCCCTCCGGGCTCGCATCGGCATGCAACAGGAACTTGACGGCGACCTGCCTACCGAGCAGGGTGTCGCGCCCGAGCCAGACGACGCCCATGCCGCCGCGACCCAGCTCGCGAACGAGTTCGATTTCTCCGATGCGCTCCGGAATGGTCGCGGAGACCGCGGGCAAGGAAGTATCTCGGCCCGATGCTGTGTTCGGTGCTCCGCCAATCGACCGCGTGCTTTCGTCTGGCCCCACGGGATGCGTCCCCTATTGCCTTGCCCGGGGTCATCATACTGAAGGACAGCCATGCCCACATCTCCGGAGAGATACGGCTTGTCGACTACGAAAAAGGCCCCGGATCGCTCCGGGGCCTTTGACTGACTGCTTCGCGTGGTGTCCGGCTTTTACTCGTCCTTCACCTTGAACTCGGCGTCGATGACGTCGTCCTTCTTGGACGACCCCGACGGCTCGCCGGCGGGCGCCGCGCCCGGGGTGGGGCCGGCGGCCGCGCCCTTGCTCGCCTCGTAGACGACCTTGCCGAGCTCCATGCTCGCGTTCTCGAGCTCCTTCATCGCGGCCTCGATCGCCGACTTGTCGTCGGTCTTGATCTGGCTCTCGAGGTTCGACAGCGCCGACTCGATCCTGCCGCGCGATTCCTGCGACACCTTCCCGCCGTGCTCCTCGAGTGCCTTGCGCGTCTGGATCACCATCTGGTCGGCGCGGTTCTTGAGGTCGACGACCTCACGGCGGGCCTTGTCCTCGGCCGCGTGCGCTTCGGCGTCGCGCTTCATGCGGTCGATCTCGTCCTTGGAGAGCCCGCCCGAGTTGCTGATCTTGATGTCGGCCTTCTTGCCGGTGCCCTTGTCCACGGCGGTGACGGTCAGGATGCCGTTGGCGTCCAGCGCGAACTCGACCTCGATCTGCGGCATCCCGCGCGGCGCCGGGGCAATGCCCGTCAGCTCGAACTGGCCGAGCGTCCGGTTGTCCCGGGCGAACTCGCGCTCGCCCTGCAGCACGTGGATCTGGACGCTCGTCTGGCTGTCGGCCGCCGTCGAGAACGTCTCCTTCTTGCTGGTCGGGATCGTGGTGTTGCGCTCGATGAGCTTGGTCATGACCCCGCCGAGGGTCTCGACGCCCAGCGAGAGCGGGGTGACGTCGAGCAGCAGCACGTCCTTCACCTGGCCCATGAGCACGCCGCCCTGGATCGCGGCGCCGACGGCGACGACCTCGTCGGGGTTCACGCCCTTGTTCGGCTCCTTGCCGAAGATCTCCTTGCAGATCTGCTGGGCCCGCGGCATGCGGGTCGATCCGCCCACCAGGATGACCTCGTCGATCTTGCTCGCCTCGAGCTTGGCATCGCGCAGGGCGTTCTGGCAGGGAGCCTTGAGCCGCTCGAACAGGTCGTTGCACAGCGACTCGAACTTGGAGCGCGTCAGCGAGACCTGCAGGTGCTTGGGGCCGTTCTGGTCGGCCGTGATGAACGGCAGGTTGACCGTGGTCTCCTGCATCGTCGAGAGCTCGATCTTGGCCTTCTCGGCGGCCTCCTTGAGCCGCTGGAGCGCCATCGGGTCCTTGCGGATGTCGATGCCTTCCTTCTTGCGGAACTCCTCCGCGAGGAAGTCGATCACCCGCTGGTCCCAGTCGTCGCCGCCCAGGTGCGTATCGCCGTTGGTCGAGAGCACCTCGAAGACGCCGTCGCCGATATCGAGGATCGACACGTCGAAGGTGCCGCCGCCCAGGTCGAAGACCGCGATCTTCTCGTTCTTCTTGCGGTCAAGGCCGTACGCCAGCGCGGCCGCGGTCGGCTCGTTGATGATGCGCTCGACCTTCAGCCCGGCGATCTCGCCGGCGTCCTTGGTCGCCTGGCGCTGGGCGTCGTTGAAGTACGCGGGAACGGTGATCACCGCGCGGTCGACCTTTTCGCCCAGGTAGTCCTCGGCGGTCTTCTTGAGGTCCTGCAGGATGAATGCCGAGATCTGCTGGGGCGTGAACTCGCCCTGGTTGACGCGGACCTTGACGAACTCGTCCGGACCGCCCGTGATCGTGTACGGCACCTTGCTCTCTTCGTTGCCGGACTTGCCGTACCCGGTCTCGCCAGTTCCCGACACTTCCACGCGCCGGCGGCCCATGAACCGCTTGATCGAGTAGATGGTGTTCTTGGGGTTGGTGATCTGCTGGTGCTTGGCCGGCTGGCCGACGAGCCGCTCGCCCTTGTCCGTGAACGCCACCACCGACGGCGTGATGCGGCTGCCCGAACTGTTGATGAGTACCTTCGGCTGACCGCCTTCCATCACGGCTACGCACGAGTTGGTCGTCCCCAGGTCAATTCCGATGATCTTCGACATATTCGGCATCCTTCCGCCCGCGGGGAGTGACCCGACCGAGCAAAGCTCTATTGGCAACACCCGTGCCAACCAACCCTGTCACCACCGCCTGAAAAGCCCCTCATTCCCGCAATTACGGCGGAGCGGCGGGCCCGCACGGCGGCGCCGGAGCCTGCACCCTCACCCGCATGCTGCCGATTTGGCAGAACGGGAACATCCCATCGCCCCGAGGCCGAGCCGCGAAGGCTTCATCCGAACCGCAACCAACCGCCGCTACGCTTCCTCGTGGACCCCACGCACGTCTGTCGCAAGTGCGGTTACGACCTCTCCGGGCCGGCGGCCTCCTTCGGCCCTCTCCAGTGCCCGGAGTGCGGGTACAGCGGCTACCCAATCGCGTACCGGCGGCGGCATTCGGTGTGGTTCCTGGCGTTCAGGTCCTGCTGGCTGTGCTGGGCGTTCCTGCTGGTGTCGGTGCTGCTGCTGCTGCTCGGCGATGCGGTCCAGCCGGCGGCCACCCGCCGGTCGACGGCCGCGCCGCTGCCGGTCATCGTGCCGGCCTTCGCGTCGATGCTCATGGGCGTGGCGCTTGGGATCATCATGCCGCTCGACACCGCTCGGGACGACCACACCAACCGGCCCTGGGACCCGCGGCGGCGGGGCCGCGCATTCCTCATCACGGTCACGGGCTGGGGGCTGAATCTCCTGTTCGGGATCGGCGTCGCCGCTACGAGGGCCATGCTGCGGTGACGAGCGTCGACCACCCATCCCGCTGGATCTGCACGAGCTGCGGCTACGACCGGACCGGCACGCCGGTCGGACGCCCGTGCCCGGAATGCGCCTCGACGGCCGACCCGGTGCCGTTCCGCCGCCGCACGCCGGTTGCGCGGCTGGTCTTCGCGTCGGTGCTCTGGCCGGGGATCTGCTTCTCGTCGGCGCTCATCGGCGCGGCGATCCCGCTCGTCGGCGCCGGGATCGCGGTCCCCTTCCTGCTGACGGGCGCCGTCTTCTCGATCGCCGAGCCGTGCTCCACCGCCGCGGACGAGTTCCGTGCGTGCCCGTGGGACCATCACCGCCTGCTTCGGGCGCTCGGCATCGTCGCCGCCGCGCTGGCGGCCAACGCGCTGCTGGGCGCGATCGCCCTCGCGGTCACCGCCGCGATCGCCCATTGACACGCCGCGAGCTCAGACGCCCGACCGCGTCTTGATGGTGATCGACCCGTTGCTGGTATCGAGCCTGGAATTGCCGCCCTGGGCGCTGCCGTTCTCGACATCCGTCGTCGACGCCGCGGCCGATCGCGCAAACTCGATCCGCGCGCGGCCCTTGCTGGTCGAGGCCCGGGCCGACCCCGGAAGGCTTGAGAATGACACGCTCCCGTTGCTCGTGTCCGCGTCGAGGGTCCCGCCGAACTCCGGTGAGAGCGTGACGTCGATCGCGCCGTTGGAGGACGACACGTTGACCGGCCCGGCCGCATCCATCCTGAGCACGACGGTGACCGCCCCGTTGGAGGTATCCGCGAACACCGGGCCGCCGACCTCGACCAGCTCGATTGCGCCGTTGCTCGTGTCGGCGTGCACCGACCCGTTGTGATCCCGGACCTTAATGGCCCCGTTGCTCGTCTCAAGGACCGCCTCGCCCGCGAGCCCCGCCAGCGTGACCCCGCCGTTGGACGTATCCACCCGCACGCCCACCGCGTCGGGCACGGTGATCTCGAACGAGCAGCCCTCGCTGCCCTTGCGCTGCTCCGGCCAGAGCACGCGCACCACGAGCGTGCCGTCGGGATCGCGGTCCGCGCTCACGACCGTCGCGTCGAGCCGCTCCTGCGTCGTCGCCTTGAGGTTGGCCACGATCGTGACCTCGCTGGTGCTCCCGCGCACCACCGAGATCGCGCCGTTGCCCGTCTCGACGTCGACCGCCTTCCCCGCGACATGCGCGACGTTCAACGTCCGCGTCGCCTTGAAGTTCGCCGGCTCCCAGCCCAGCCCCACGCACCCGCCCAGCAGCGTCGCCGCCGCCGACAACGCGAGGGCCGAGCACACCCGACCAGACCAGATACCGCCGAGCATCGATGCCATGACTGCCTCCCCGAAGGAACGCGATATCCCCTTGTTGGCAGGATAGACGGCCGGGTTTCACCGGGGAATCGCGCCCGGGATCACACCCAATCGAACGTCTGCAACTCCGTTTCCGGGTTGATTGAAGGAAGCGGGACCGCCTCCCAGAATGAAAAACCCGGGCCTGCGCCCGGGTTGATGTTCACCGTCTCACGCGTGCCGGCCATCTCACGCCGGCGTGGGCAGCACGTTCGGCGGCGGCTCCGTATCCGGCTTGGGGTCGGGCTTCGAGGAAGCCGCGCCCGCCTGTGCCTCGGCCGCCTTCTTGCGAGCCTCGGCCCGGAGCAGGTCGCCCACCGTCGGCTTGTCAAGCAGGCCGTTTCGCATGATCTTCGAGACGTCGTCGGAGGTCAGCGTCTCGTACTTCACCAGCGCCTCGGCCACTGCTTCGACCTTCGACCAGTTCTCGTCCAGGATCCGCTTGGCTTCCGCGTACGCCTCGTCGATCAGCCGGCGCACCTCGAGGTCGACCAGCCTGGCCGTGTCCTCCGAGAAGTCCTTCTCGGGCATGAACATCTCGCGCGTGTCCGCGCCCTCGTAGCGCACGAACCCGAGCTTCTCGCTCATGCCCCACTCGAGCACCATCTTCCGCGCCAGGTTCGTGGCCTGCGCGATGTCCATCGCCGCGCCCGACCCGATGTCGCCGGTCGCTCGCTCCTCGGCGATCCGGCCGCCGCACAGCACCCGCATCGTCGCCTTGAGCCACTTGGCCCCGTAGCCCCAGCGGTCCTTCTCGGGGAGGCTGAACGTCGCGCCCAGCGCCTGCCCGCGCGGAATGATCGTCACCTTGTGCAGGGGGTCCGCGTCGGAGAGCATCGCCTGGAGCACCGCGTGGCCGGCCTCGTGGAAGGCCGTCGCACGGTTCTCGATCGCGTCGGGCTTGCGGCTCTTGCGGGCGCGGCCGAACTTCACCTTGTCACGCGCCTCCTCGAGGTCCTCGTGCTCGATGAACTCCTTGTTCTGCATGGTCGCCGCGATCGCCGCCTCGTTGATGATCGCCGCGAGATCGGCCCCCGAGAACATGGGCGTTCCCCGGGCGATCTTCTCGAGGTCGACGTCCTGGCCGAGCTTGACCTTCTTGGCGTGCACCTTCAGGATCTCGACGCGGCCCTTGACGTCGGGCAGCGGCACCACGATCTGGCGGTCGAAGCGGCCCGGGCGGGTGAGCGCGGGGTCGAGCACGTCGGACCGGTTGGTCGCGGCAATCACGATGACGCCGTCGGTCGAGTTGAAGCCGTCCATCTCGACCAGGATCGCGTTGAGCGTCTGCTCGCGCTCGTCGTGGCCGCCGGTCGTGAACCCGCCGCCGCGGCGCCGGCCGACGGCGTCGATCTCGTCGAGGAAGATGATGCAGGGGGCCGAGTCCTTGGCCTGCTTGAACAGGTCGCGGACGCGGCTGGCGCCCACGCCCACGAACATCTCGACAAAGTCCGAACCCGAGATCGAGAAGAACGGGACGTCCGCCTCGCCCGCGATCGCCTTGGCCAGCAGCGTCTTGCCGCAGCCCGGCTCGCCGATGAGCAGCACGCCCCGGGGGATCCGGCCGCCGAGCTTGGTGAACTTCTTGGGGTTCTTGAGGAACTCGATGATCTCGGTCACCTCGTCCTTGGCCTCGTCGATGCCGGCGACGTCCGCGAAGGTGACGCCGGTCATCTCCTTGGTCAGGGTGCGGTGGCGCGACTTGCCGAAGTTGCCGAGCATCCCGCCCGCCGCGCCCGCCGAGCGCAGCCCGCGCGAGATGAAGTACCACAACATGGCGATGAACAGGAGGAACGGCGCGAAGAAGTAGAGGAACGGCACCCAGTACGACTGCGGCTTGGTGACGGCGTTGCCGTCGGTGAAGCGGATGACCTCGCGCACCACCGCGTCGCGGGAGGCCGCGTTCATCGGGATGCGGACCGTGGTCTCCTTCCGCGTCGCGGGATCGAGCTGGACCGCCGTGACCGAGTCGTCGCGGATGACCACGCTGCCGTCGACCAGCGACCCGTTGTCGTAACGCTTCTTGAACTCGCTGAGCGAAACGACCTCGCCCTGCTGCTGGCTGTTCAGCGTCATGAACAGCACCGTCACCACCACCACGATCGTGACGATGCCGAAGATGCCCCGGCTGGGCTGCATGTTCGGGCCGCCCGGCCGCCGGCGAGGATCGCCGTCGCCGTTGCCGCCCTGGCGGCCGCCGTCGGAACGCTCGGGCTTGGGATCGCCGTCGCGCAGCACGAGGGCCGCGTCGGCAGTCGAGTTATTCCTGGAACCAGTGTCGCTCACCGTACCTCAACTTTCGGCTCGTACGACCGCCGGATGCACCCCTGTCACTTTGACGCCCTCATCCGGCCGCATTCACGGCCACCGCCGCCGTCCGGAGGCAATCGCCGCCGGCGGCCGGCACCCACACCGACGGATGATAGGGTTCGAGTAGGGGCGTGTCCGAGAACCCCGCGCCGGCTCAGACCTGATACGCACCGTAAGCCGTATCCGTTCTATCGGCAGGTTTCAGGGGGAATATGCCCCGGACAGAGACCGAGCCGGGAGCCGCTCTCGTGCGCCGCCGGGTCACCAGCTCGATCGAAGCTCGGCCACGATGTCCTTGGCCAGGCCATCGATAGTCGAGTACTGGCCGGTCTCCAGCCGCTCGCCGGTGCGGATCGCGGGCACGAACGTGTCCATCGCGGTGAACGACCGCCGCGCGACGAGCGTCTTGCCGGTCCGGTTGTCGACCCAATCAAAGTCCACTGTCAGACGGACACCCAGCTCCTGCACCAGGCCGGTCTGCTGGTCGGAGGACAACGGCCGCAATTCGGAGCTCACGATCTTGCCGGTCAGCACAGTCTCCGCCACGCGGATGCTCGACACGCGCCACTTGGTCGACCGCATGACTTCGCGAGCGATGGCCTCGGTGAGCTGGGCCTCGACGCCGGTACTGAAGGTCTGGTTATCGAAGACCTCGATCGCGATCGTCTTGACCTGGTCATCGTGGCCGCTGGAGAACGCGTACCCCTCGCGCGGGTCCGAAGCGCACCCGGGGACGGCGATGAACATCGAGACCGCGGCCGACAGCGCGATGGCGAACGCGGCCTTGATGGGGTGCTCGCGCTTCATCGGTCCACCCCCGCACCGGATTCGGGCTGCTTCTCGGCTTCGGTCGGCGCGGCGGCGTCGGGAGCTGCCGGGGTCTTCGCGTCATCCGCCGGCGCGGCGGCGTCGGCCGGGGGCTCATCCAGCACCGCTCGCTTGGGCTCGGGCATCTTCCAGCCGCGCTCGTCGATCATCTCCTGCGCGCGCACAGCGGCGACCGTACCCGGGTGGCGCCGCAACAGACGGGACACCGTGAGACGGGCGGACACCTCGTCCTTGCGACGCAGGAACCACTTGGCGGTCTCGAGGAGCTGCGCCGCCGCCGACTCGTCGAGCCGGGCGATCAGGGCGTCGTCCATCCCGATCCGCTCGGCGTCCTGCGGGTAGCGGGCCTTGTAGTCCTCGATCAGGAAGCGGGCCTCGCGCAGGCCCGACGCGTCGTACTCGGGCCCCTTGAACTTGGCGATGTTCGCGTACACGCGGCGCTGCATCGCTCGCTGGCGCTGCTCGCTCGTGGGGAACAGGCGCAGGAAGACCTCGTAGGTCTCCGCGGCCATGTCCATGTCGCGGACGCGGTAGTAGTAATCGGCGAGCTCCATCAGCGCGCGTTCGGCGAGCCGGCTGCGGGGGAGCCGCTCGGAGACCCGGAGGACGATCTCCTCGCCGATCCGCTCGGCCGGCTCGATGCGGATGCCGAAGACTTTCTTCTTCTTGCCGTTGAGATACAGGAGCCCGACCTCGAGCTCGCGCGTCAGCGCGAGGACGTAGGCCTCCGACCCGGGGAAGTTCTTGACGATCTCCTCGTAGTCCTCGAGCGCGGGCACTTCGCGGTCGCGCATCAGCCGGGCGTCGCCGCGGGCCAGGTACGCCTCGGCCAGCCACGGGTTGCTCGTGCGCTCGTTGCGCTCGATCCACCCGTCCATGAGCGCTTCAGCGGCCGAATAGCGGCCCTGGGCCATCATCTCGCGGGCACGTCCGATGATCTCGGCGTCGCTGCCGGCCTCTGGCGCCTTGGAAACGGTCCACTGCCCGTCTTCATCGACCTTGTACGTCTTCTGCTGGCCGGACGCGGGCAGGGCCGCCACGCCCAGGAACGCAAGGCTCGCGGCGAGCGCCACAAGTCCCGGTCGGCGCCCGTGTCGCACCGGTCCGGTCCCATCGGCCTTGTTCTTCGCACCGTGCATCATGGGGACCAGAGAATACCACCCCCGCCTGCCCCGTGCCGCCCGTGGCCCGCGCCCGATCCGGACCGGGCGGGGGCTTGCCGCAGGCTTCTGTTCGCCGGTCCCGCCTTCAGAAGTTCATCGCCGTGCTGCTCTCGCGGATCACCAGCCGCGTGGGAAGCTCGACGCACCGCCCGGGGCCTTCCTTGTTGTCGATCCGCTGGACGAGCATCCGGACCGCGGTCGCGCCCATCTCCTGCATCGGCAGCGCCACCGTGGACAGCCGCGGGCGGATGACCCGCGACAGCTCGGAGTCGTTGAAACCGACCACGCGGAGCTGGTCGGGCACCCACACGCGCTTTTCTTCGGCCACCCGCATGATGCCGCAGGCGATCTTGTCGTTGGCGGCGATCACCCCGCCGCCGAGCATGCCGCGTGCGGACATCCGGGCGGCCCATTCCTTTCCCCAGTCGACCGAGTATTCGCCCATCGAGATCTGCTCGGGATCGATCGTGTGGCCCCGCTCGGCCAGCGCCGCGGTGAACGCGTCGGCCCGGGCCAGCGTGTCGCTGTTGCCTCTGGGCCCGCCGACGAACCACAGGTTCGCGGGATCGACCCAGCGGAGCAGGTGCTCGACCGCCTCGCGGGTGCCCTTGTTGTTGTCGAGGACCACGCTGTCGAGGCCGCGGGCGCTCAGATCGGTATCGAGCACCACCGTCGGGAGCGACGTCTGGGCCACCAATTCGATCAGCGGGTCGGTGGCTTCCGTGATGACCACGAGCATGGCGTCAATCAGCTTGGAGCCCACCACCTGCCGGCGGTGATCGCCGGTCGCGTCGCGCGTCACGGTGGTCACCAGCAGGTGGTACCCCAGCCGCGTGGCTTCTTCGTCCGCGCCGTGCAGCAGCCACGACATGAACTCACCGTGGAAGCGGGGCAGGGCCAGGCCGATGACCCGAGTTTCTCCCGAACCGAGCACCCGCGCGAGCGGATTCGGGGCGTATCCGAGCCTTTCAACGGCTCGCCGGACCCTCGCTGCGGTTTCAGGGGCCACACCCGGAAGGTTGTTCACGACGCGGCTGACGGTCGCGATCGACACGTCCGCCGCCGCGGCGACATCTCGGATGGAGGCTGCTCCCGTGCCGGATTTTCGTTCGAGCGACGACACGGTGCGGATGTTAGGAACCCCGGGAAGGAATTGACACGCTCGCGGACTTCCTGAATGCGCCTCCCGCCGCCGTTCGCTCGTCACTTGTTCTTTGCCACCAGTATCACCACGCCGATCAGGGCCAGCGCCGCCAGCACCGCGAGCGTGATCTTGATCCAGCTCCACGGGCGTTCACCCTGCACCTCGCCGGTGCGCGCGTTGATGAGCACGCGGAACACGCGTTCGCGGAAGCGGTAGGCGCCGATCCAGATCGGGAGCAGGATGTGCTTGAAGGTGATGTCGAAGTACTTGACGCGGCGGGAGGTGATCCGCTGCTCATCGCCGCCGATATCGGCTCGGATGGTGGAATCGATCACCGGGGCCATCAGCCCCTTGGCCAGGTCAAACCCCTGCGACAGGTCTACCTGGTAGCTCTCGGCCAGGAACCCCGACAGGTACTGGTCCTGGTATGGGGCCAGCGCCTTCAAGTCCCACGGCTCGAGGCTGCGTGCAAAGTCATCCGGCAGCGACCTGCTCGCGAGAACGAGCACGTCATCGAACCGGTTCTTGACCGTCCCCCACGCCGGCCGCCATCGGATCCGCCGCTCCTGCCGAGTCCGGTGGACAGTCTTGCCGTTGACGACCGTCGTGTAGGGCACCGTCACGTAGTACGCGTCGCCGCGGAACCCCGTGTAGTCGGTCACGGTCCGGCAGTCGTACGTCCACGCCGGGTAATAGATGCCCTTGATGACGCCCTCGATGTCCGCGAATCGCCGGATGGCGGTTGGGGCAAACCACAGCGACTTGATCCACCCCCGGACGCGATCGGCCGCGGCGCGGCGCTCGATCACGAACGGCAGCAGGGAACGCGGCTTGATCAGCCGCCTTGTCCGCGACTGCAGCACGATGTTGCTGCTGCAATACGGGCACGACATCGAGGTGACGTTGGCCGGGCGGTCGATCTCCGCGGCGCACGCGTCGCACTTGACGACCTCGTGCTCGGCGAGATCCGCCGACGATTCCAGGTCCGACAGCGCCGACTCGAAATCGAGTTCCTCCACGATCTCGGTCGATCCCGCGATGGCGTTCTCGTGGCCGCAGAAGGGGCACGCCATCGACTCGGAGCCGGGCTTGAATTCCAGCTTCGCGCCGCACTTGGCGCACGGGAACCGCGTCCCCTCCATCGTTTCCAGACTTGCTTCTTCACCCTCGCTCATCGAAGCCCGTCCCCCTGGTCACCCTGTGCCGCCGCACCGGTGCGACCGCGCGAACCGGCGCCCGTGTCCCGTTTCTTCGAGCGCACACCGCCGCCTGCCCGCGGATCATCGCGGTAAGGGCGGGGGCTCTGATCCGCCGAAGAGACCCGCGACCGCGGGCACCTGCCCGGCGGGCGTCCACGCGGCCATCCCCTGCGTCCACACCAGCGTGGCCGCCGTCAGCTCTCCGCTGCGAGCCTTGGCCTGGAGCGCGTTGAGGTCGAAAGGCCCCTGCTGCTGACCTCCGACACCGATGAAGTAGGCCGCGGGCGCCTGCGGCATCGGGGGCGGGGCGTTCATCGCGTTGCTCATGGCGCCCACCATCGCCTGGCCCATCGCCATGCCGGCGCCGACGCCGACGCCCGCACCGGCCGCGCCGCCGGGGTTGCGGGCCGCGTCACCGATGGCGTTGGCCGCCTGGAACTGCGTGAAGCGGTTCATGTCCCCCACCACGCCCATGCTTGTCCGCTTGTCGAGCACCTGCTCGACTTCCGGCGGCAGCGAGATGTTCTCGATGAGCAGGGATGGGATATCGAGGCCGTAGTGCTCGACTTCGGGCTTGATCTTGCCGAGCAGGTGCCCGGCGATCGTCCCGTAGTTCGCCGCAAGGTCCAGCGCGGCGACCTTGCTCTCGCCGATTGACTCGGCGAACTGCGACACGATCATGTTGCGGAGCTGGTCGGCGATCTCATCAGTGGAGAACCGCGCGTCGGTCCCCACCGCGGCCCGGATCAGGTCGACGGGCTTGGCCACCTTGAGCACGTAGGTTCCGAAGGCCCGCAGGCGGACCGGCCCGAACTCGGGGTCGCGGAGCATCACCGGGTTCTTCGTCCCCCACTTGAGGTCCGTGAACCGGCGTGTGCTGACGAAGTACACCTCGGCCTTGAAGGGGCTCTCGAACCCGTACTTCCAGCCCTTGAGCTTTGCCAGGATGGGCAGGTTCTGGGTGGTGAGGGTGAAGGTCCCCGGGAACTCGAAGACGTCGCCAACCTGGCCCTCGTTCACGAACACCGCCGCCTGCCCCTCGCGCACGATCAGCTTGGCGCCGTTCTTGATCTCGTTGTCGTGCCGCGGGTACCGCCACACCAGCGTGTCGTTGGTCGAATCGAGCCACTCGATGATGTCGATCAGCTCGCCGCGAAGTGCATCGAAAATCCCCATCGTTCTACCTCCGGGCGGGAGCGCGTCCCGCCAGCTCGCTGCAGCCCCGTGGCTCCCACCGATTCATCGTAGATCGATTCGGCCGGTTTCGCAGGGTGCTCCCGCGTCGCTCAGGACCGCGTCGTACACTGCGCTCCCGAGGTGAAGACCCATGACAACCGCTCGTCTGACCGTCGCTCTCGTGCTCGCGGCCTCGCTGTGCCCGGCCACGCTGTCCGGCTGTGCCTCGACGGGCATCGCCGTGCGGGAGGCCTTCGGCTACGCCAAGCGCGAGCAGCTCGTCGACAGGGTCGGCGACGCCAGGGACGAGCAGGTCGAGGCCAAGAAGCAGTTCGAATCCGCGCTGGCGGAGTTTCTTGCGGTCACGGGCGTCGGCGGCAGCCCGTCGACCAAGGAGCTCGAGGACCGCTACGCCAAGCTCAAGGACTCCTACGAGGACAGCGAAACCCAGGCCCAGCAGGTCCGCGACCGCATCGCCGACGTCGAGAACGTCGCCGAAGCGCTCTTCAAGGAATGGAACGCGGAGCTGGGCCAGTACAGCGACCAGTCGATCCGGGCCGTCAGCGAGAAGCAGCTCAAGGACACCCGCGACCAGTACGAGAAGCTGCTCGGCGCCATGAAGGCCGCTTCCGCCAAGATGGACCCGGTGCTGGCCAAGTTCAAGGACCAGGTGCTCTTCCTGAAGCACAACCTGAACGCCCGGGCCATTTCCTCTCTGCAGGGCACGGCGACGCAGGTCGAGTCCGACGTTTCGGCGCTCATCGCCGAAATGCAGGCCGCCATCGACGAGGCCGACGCCTTCATCAAGCAGATGCAGTCAAGCTGAGGCGGCTGGTGCTCGTCCTGGCGGGCGTACTGGAGCCATGAGTACCTCGTTTCTCATCTTCGGCGGCGGCAACATGGCGACCGCGATCGTGTCCGGCGCGGCCCGGGCAGGACTTGCGCTGTTCGACGGCGCACGCGTCGTCGAGCCGGACGGCGCCAAGCACGTCGCGCTGGCCCGGCTTGGCCTTCGCGTGTTCCCTTCGGCGGCGCCGGCGATCGAAGACCTGTCATGCGATGGCACGGGATCCATGGCCGTTCTGCTCGCGGTGAAGCCCCAGATGCTCGGTGATGTCGCCCGCGAGGCGGCGCCGCTGGTTCAACACCGCCCGCTGGTGATCTCGATCCTCGCCGGAACCACGCTTGAGCGGCTGGCCGCCGCATTCCCCGGTTGCCCACGGCTCATCCGGGCGATGCCGAACCTCCCCGCGAGTATCGGCCTGGGGGCCACCGCGCTTGCGCCCGGCGCCGGCGCCACCGAGCAGGACGTCCGTCTCGCGCACGACCTCTTCACGGCCGTCGGGCCGCTTGTCGTGCCGGTCGACGAGTCGCTCATGGACGCGTTCACGGCGCTGGCCGGGTCGGGGCCGGCATACCTCTTTCTGCTCGCCGAGGCGATGACGCGGGCCGGAGTCGAAGTCGGCTTTGACGCCGCGACGTCGCTGGCGATCACGCGGCAGACGCTCCAGGGCGCCGCGGAACTGCTCGCGCGGTCTACGGACCGGCCCGAGTCGCTCCGAGCCGCGGTCACCAGCAAGGGCGGCACGACGGCGGCGGCGATCTCGGTCCTCACCGATCGCGGCGTGATTGAAGCGCTGAACGCGGCGATCACCGCCGCTCGCGACCGTGGCCGCGAACTCTCGCGCCTGTAACCGCGGGCACGCAATCCCACGGTCCGCGGACTGTCAGGGAGGAGCCGCCTCCCCCGCGCGACGCGCCCCGATGCGGGCCGCATCGCGGCGCTAGAAATCTCTTCGGCAGAAGATCCACGCCGCCGCGCCCAGGACGATCCCTTCGAAGACGAGCGACGTTCCGATCACCCACCACACCGATCGCGCCCGTAGGACCTTGTCCATCCGCTCGGCCACCGTCACATCGTTGATGTTGAGGGCCTCGTCCTCCTCGCTTACCTCGATCCTCGCGGCCTGGGCATCCCGCATGCCTTGAAGATCGGAGATCGACACCATCTCGCGCTCGAGGAGGCCGATGGTTTCGGAGGTCTTGGGGAGCACCGTCTTGGCGGTGAAGAACCAGAAGTGGATCTGCTCGTAGGTCGGCAGGTCCTCCTTGAACTTCTCGAGCCGGGTCCGCATCGACTCGAGGTCCTGCCTGGCCTTGTCGGCCCGTTCCTTTGCTCGCGCCGCCAGGCGATTGGCCCGTTCGAACTCGTCCTGTGCCTTGCGGTCCTTCTCCGCGTCGCCGGTCACGGCGGGAGCGGCGGGCTCCTTGGCTTTTTCTTCCTGGTCGGCGATCCGCTTGGGGATATCGACGTCGATCGCTCGCTGAGCGAGTTCGATCCGCATCAGCTGGGTTTCTTTCAGCCGGAGCACGATCCCGGTTTCACCCAGGTGCACGAGGAATATGACGACCCACAGCAGCACGGTCAGCAGCAGCGAGGCGATCGTCGACCGCGTGATCAGGCCCATCAACGCGCAGAACGAGTACAGGTAGCTGAAGAACGCGACGACCAGCGGGACCGCGATGAACAGTTTGGGCTCCCACGATTCGCCCCTGATCCCGATCACCAGGAACGCCCCGAGGCTGAACACGGTGACCTGGAGCGCGACGAACAGCAGGCCGGTGAGGTACTTGGTGAGAAAGAGCCGCAGACGGCCGATCGGCCGCGACAGGGACAGCTCGATCGACCCCGAGCTGATGAAATCCGGGATGATCGAGGCCGTCGAGATCAGCGCCAGGATCGTCGCGGCCCACGAGAGCCAGATGGTGACGCCCAGCGGGATGAACAGGAACGACTTGTAGAACACCGGCTTGGTGATGACCGTCGAGTTCAACAGCGGGATCTCGAGCGTCCACCACAGTACCGTCACGCCCTTCTCGTTCACCCCGACGCACGCCATCGACGCCACGAGGATGCCCGAAAGGACGAGTACGACCCAGAACAGCCGCTTGGCGTTCAGCTCGCGGTACGCGTCCACCAGGAGGGCGATGGTCTGCGTCATCATCCCGCGGCCCCCCCGCGCACCACCTCGCTCACGTCACCCTTTGCCGCGCCGGGCGCCAGCGTCCTGCCCGTGGTCGGATCGGTCACCGCCTGCATGAACAGGTCCTCGAGCGACGGCCTCACCGGGCGGACCGCCCGGATCACCGATCCGGCTTCGCGCAACGCGTCGATGTACGGCTGAACATCCTCAGGTCGCGTGGTGGAGACCGTGATCGTGTCTCCCTCGCGTCTCGCCGGCGGCGCCCCGCCGACCCTCTGCATCGCGCGGTCGACGATCGCGGGATCGGCACCTTCGACCTCGATCACGTACTTCTGCTGCTCGCGGGTGAGTTCGTCGATGGTCCCCTGCGATGACACGACGCCCTGCACCAGGATGGCGACCCGGTCGCAGACCATTTCGAGCTCGCTGAGCAGGTGCGAGTTCAGGAACACCGTCCGGCCCTGTTCCCTGAGGCGCGAGAGGATCGCCCGGATGTCGCGGCGGCCGACCGGGTCCACGCCGTCGGTGGGCTCGTCGAGCACCACGAGCTCTGGATCGTTCACCAGCGCCTGGGCGATGCCGACGCGCTGGCGCATCCCCTTGGAATACCCCTTGACCTTGGTGTCGCCCCACTCCTTCATGCCGACCAGCTCGAGCAACTCGACCGATCGGCGCCGCCGCTCACGCCTGGGTACCTCCGCCATCGCGCCGTAGAACTCGATCACCTGCCGCCCGGTGAGGTACTCCGGGAAGCGGTGGTGCTCGGGGAGATAGCCGACCCGGCGGAGCACCGACTTGTCCCCGATCCGGCCGCCGAGCATGGTCCCGTCGGCCCGTGACGGCCGGATGACGGTCATGAGGATCTTGACGAGCGTGCTCTTGCCTGCGCCGTTGGGGCCAAGCAGGCCGAAGATCTCACCCCTGGCGACGTGCATGGCAATGTCGCGCAGCGCCCGCACCTTGCGGCCGTACGTCTTGGAGACATGCGAAAGATCGATTGCCGCGCTGGTCAATGTGCTCCCCGCAGACCCGTGGCCTTGTGCACGACGGGAAAAAGAAAAACCGACACGTTCCGTTGCGACCTCTCGCCCCCGCAGATCGTTCACCGCGACCGGCACTTACTCGCTTGGGAAAGAGGTGTCCGGTATTTCACCCGAGCCCTGTCCTCCATCGCTCGACGAACGACTCGTACTGCTCCGGGGTATCGATCCCCACCGCCCGCGCCGGGTAGATCGCCACGCTGATCCGGTACCCGTGCTCGAGCACGCGGAGCTGCTCGAGCATCTCCGTCGTCTCCAGGGGCGTCGGCGCCAGGCGAGCGTACTCACCCAGGAACTTCACCCGGTAGCCGTAGATGCCCACGTGACGCAGCGGCAGCGCCGTGGGCGATTCCGCCCGGGGGTAGGGCACCAGCGACCGCGAGAAGTACAGGGCCGTGCCGTCGGCCCGGAGGACCACCTTCACGACGTTGGGATTGCGGGCATCCTCTCCGCCCACCAGCGGCGCGGCGGCGGTCGAGACTTCCGCTCCGGAGCGCTCGAGCGAGTCGACGACGGCATCGATCAGCCCGCCCTCGATCTCCGGCTCGTCTCCCTGGACGTTCACCACGATGGTGTCATCCGCCAGTCCGAGAATCGCGGCGGCTTCGGCCAGCCGCGACGTCCCGTTGGGATGCCCGGGGTCCGTCAGGACGGCGTCGCCGCCGAACGCCTTCACCGCCTCGAGGACGCGCTCGTGATCGCAGGCCACGACCACCCGGCGTGCGAGGCGGGACCGGCTGGCCGACTCGTAGACGTGCTGGATGAGCGGCTTGCCCGTCCTGGCGGCGAGCACCTTCTCGGGAAACCGCGTCGAACCGAGGCGCGCGGGGATGATCGCCACCGGGCCGCCCGTGTCGCTTGACTCGCCGGCCGGTGTTGCGATCCAGTCTTCGCTCATCTCGTCCCGAAAAGGGTCGGCGCTTCCGCGCCGCGTCCGGCGTGAACGTGGGCTTTGTCTTTATGCCTGAGTCTCGATCGGCGGAGGCGGAGTCGAACCGCCGGTCCGCAGGTCGCCGATGAGCTTTTTCAGTTCCTCGCGCTTGGCCCGGATATCCCGGTACGTGATCTGCTGGATTGCGATGGAAGAGGCGATCTTGTCCGCCTCCTCGGCGGCCCCGATGTCCCGGTCCTGCCTGGCCTTGGCGAGAAGCGACAGCATGAGGTCGTACTTGAGCTCGATCGCAAGATCGGGCAGCACATCCCGGGCATCCAGAGCCCGCCGGAACGTCTCGATCGCCTCGCCGATCCAACCGATCTTGAGGAACGACCGGCCGAGGTACTTGAGCGACTGTGCGCGAAGCCGGGGGTCGTTCTGCGACTCCTGGAACAGCGCGATCGATTCGTCCATCAGACCGAGGTTGAAGTACTTTTCGCCCAGGGCGTACTTGCGGCCCAGGTCGGTGGGGTACGCCTCGACCCGGAGCTTGAACTCCTCGAGCTCGAATTCCAGGTAATCACGCTGGGCCTTGTCCAGATTCGCCGCGGCGGCCGCGTCGTTGGGCCGGCTCTGCGCGAGCTCCTCGAGCGCCCGCTTGCGCTGGCGAGCGACCGCCAGGCGCAGATCGCCGGCCTGCTCGCGGAACACGAACTGCTTCGTGAGGGCGTACATCTCCTCGTTGAGCTTGATGGCGCGGGAGATATCCTCCGCGCGGCCGCGCTCCCTGAGGCGCTTGATGAGCACCTGCGCCGCGGCCACGTCGGTCGGCCGGCTGGCGTGATCTTCCTCGGCCGCCTTGATCAGCGTGTCCATCGTGTCGGCGGACTTGACGATCGCGTCCTGCGCCTCGAGCAGCCGCTGCTTCTCCGCGTCCTTGATGTTGGACCGGAAGCCGCCGACCTCGCCGGCCTTCTCAAAGCCGCCCTTGTTCATCGTCTCCTGCGCGGACAGGTTGCGGATCTCGGCCGCCAGCTCGCCGTCGGTCGGATCGATCCGCAGCGCCGCCTCCGCGGACTGCACGGCGAGCGTGTAGGCGCCCGCCTTGTTCGCCGCGTCCTTGAGCTTGATGAGCAGGTCCTTGCGCGGTTTTTTGTCCTTGACCACGGAGTTGAACGCGCGGACCCCGATCCACTCGACCGCCTCCCTGAGGCCCAGCGCCGCAGCCTGTTCGGCGCTCCGCACCGCCGCCGTGGCCTCCGATGGCCTCATGCCCCACTCCAGGATCGACATCAGGTACTTGTCCACCGGGCTGCCGGAGGCGATCGCCTTGGTGACGTCCTTGCTCGGCCGGGCCTTCTCGCCCTCCTTCGTGAGGAACGCCGCCGCCGACACGAAGAATTTCTGGAGCCCCGACACGCTCGTCGGGTCAAGGCGCAGCCCGCTGAGCCACAGCTGCATCGCGTATTCGTAGTTGGTCGTGTCGTGAACGGTCTGGGCGTGGTGGAAGAATCGCTGGGCCTTTTCCGGAGAGAACGGAGTATCACCGCCGCCGCTCGTCCCGGACGCCGCCGGCGCGCTGCCACCGCGTGAGCCGCCGCCCGACGGGGCCGCGCCGGCCGCTTCGCTCTTCTTGTCGTCGGGTTTCTTCCAGCCAAAAATGCCCAAGGTAAACGCCTCGTTTCAAAGTGAAGACTGCACGATGCGGCCGACCGCTCTCCCGATCAGATCAACGGGGCCGCGATTGTAGTGATTCCCTTCCGACCGGTCACCGACCGAAACGTCTGCCGGGCCGGCACAGGAGACCATCCACCATAATCCTACGCCCTCGCCGGCGGTGTTTGAGGCGGCCCCGCCGGGGCCGGGTCCGGGCCTTGTTCGCAATCGGCAGGTATCATCGATCCCGTGCCTGTCGATCCGTCCAACCTCGCCATTGTCCACTATCCGGCCGATGTGCTCCGGCGCAAGGCCAAGCCCGTGGAGATCGGGTCGGCCGACCTGTCCGCGATCGCCGACCAGATGATCCGGCTCATGCGATCGGCCGAGGGCATCGGGCTCGCCGCGCCGCAGGTCGGACTTTCCATCCGCCTTTTCGTCGCGGACGTTCCCCCGGAGTCCGGCCGCACCGACCAGGGCCCGCCCCCGTCGGCGACCACCGGGCCCGTGGTCTACCTGAATCCCGTCCTCTCCGGCCACCAGGGCGCCCCCGAGCCGTACGAAGAAGGCTGCCTCAGCCTGCCCGACATCCGCGGCGACGTCCTGCGACCCCCCACCGTCACCATCACGGCGTACGACCTCCAGGGCCGCCAGTTCACGACTCAGGCCACCGGATTGCTCGCCCGTTGCTGGCAGCACGAGGTCGATCACCTCGACGGCGTCCTCATCCTCGACCGCATGACCCAGATGTCACGTCTTCGCAACCGCTCGGCAATCCGGGACCTTGAACGCAGCGCCCGCCTCTGACCGTGACCGTCAGGCTCGTTCTCACACCACTGGCGACCGCCCCCATCATGAATCTCGTCTACTTCGGCTCCGGCGCCTTTGGCCTTCCGACACTCCAGCGGCTGGCCGCCCATCACGCCGTCCGTGCGGTGGTCACGCAACCGGACCGCCCGGCGGGCCGCGGCGGGAAACTGACTCCGACGCCCATCGCCCAGTGGTGCCATGACCATGCTCCTCAACTGACGCTGATCAAGCCCGAAAAAGTCAACGATCCCGCCGTGATCGACCAGGTCCGATCGCTGCACGCCGACGCCTGGGTCGTCATCGCCTTCGGCCAGAAGCTGAGCAGGAAGCTGCTCGACGGCGTGTTTGCGATCAACCTTCACGCGTCGCTCCTCCCGCGGTGGCGCGGCGCGGCCCCGATCAACGCGGCGATGCTGGCCGGTGACAGCCTCACCGGGAACAGCGTCATCACCCTCGCGGATCGCATGGACGCCGGGCTGGTGCTCGGCCAGACCACCCGTTCGCTGACCGACGACCTCACCGCCGGCGAGCTTCACGACCTGCTGGCCGCGGACGGGCCCGACCTGGTCGAAGAGGTGCTCCGCCGCCACCAGACCGGCACGCTCTCGGCCATGCACCAGGATGAATCCATGGTGACCCAGGCCGCCAAGCTTTCTCGAGCGGACTCCTGGGTCGATTTCCACCGTCCGGCTCGCGAGTGCCTCCGGAGAATCCACGGGCTCACGCCGTGGCCCGGGATCGGCGTCGTCTGCTCGTCTTCAAGCGACCGACTGCCGATGGCCGAGTTCAAGGTGCTGCGTGTGGAACCCGCGGGCGCACCGCCCGAACAACCTCGAGTGTCGTGCGGGCAACTGTTGACCGCACCCGACCAGGGCCTGATCGCCTGCGGTGGTGACACGTGGCTGCGGGTGGTTGAACTGCAACCGCCGGGGAAGCGTCCGATGACGTGGGAACAGTTTGCCCGGGGTCACCGATTGACGCCGATCCTCGACATCCGGTCCAGCGTTCCGCCGCCCAGCGAACCCGTCGGAGGGCGGTCATGCTGACCCTCTGGGACCTTCTGCCCAAGTCGCTTCGACCTCAACCGGCCGCCGACAAGCAGCCTCGGCCGGCAAGGCCCGCCGTCAAGCCCCACCCTTCCCGGCACAAGCCGCCTGAGACGATGCGGACCTCGCGCACGCGCCGACCCGGGGCTTCCCGCCGCCCCGCGCCCGATTCAATGCAGGCCCGCTACGACGCGGTCGTGTCCGAGATGCTCGCCCGCTACGGAGTGCGGGTGCGGCGGTGGCGCACGTCGATGTCGGGCGTCGCCTGGACCGTCACGTACCAGGATGGTTCGGTTTCCAGGCTGATCGAATCGCCCCGACCCAAGGGACCCATGTCGGCGGCGATCTTCCTTCATGAAATCGGTCACCACGCCCTGGGCGTGGGCTTCTGCAAGCCACGCTGCCTCGAGGAATACCACGCGTGGGCGTTCGCCATCGAGCAGATGCGGGCCTGCGGCCTCAACATCACTCCCGCGGTCGAACGTCGCATGCGCCGTTCGCTCGAATACGCCGTGCGCAAGGCGTTGCGCCGCGGCATCCAGAACATCCCGGCCGAGCTCGCTCCCTACATGCCCAAGCCGCGATCCTGACCGGCGTTTCTCCGCCGAAGAAAAAGGGCCCGGCTCGGCGCCGGGCCCTTTGTGCTTTGATCAACGCTTGCGAAGGTCAGCAGCCCGCTTCGAACGCCAGAACGAAGGCGTCGAAGTCGTCCGTATCGACGAAGCCCGACCCGTCGAAGTCCGCGTTGTCCGTGCCCGCCTCGAACGCGAGCACGAACGCGTCGTAGTCGTCCGTGTCGACAAAGCCGCTGCCGTCGAAGTCCGCCGGGCACGGGCAGGAGTCCGGCAGGAAGCTCTGGACCCACGTCCGCCACGACCCGCCGAGCTGGTACTCGTGAATCGCCCAGAACGTCCGGCCGTCAACCGGATCGACCTGCACGGCCGAGTAGTCCCCCCAGCGACCGGCGGTGTAGCCCGAATTGCTCGCCTTGTGGATCACCGACGGACGCATGGTGTTCAGCGGGTCGCACGAGATCCGGTACGAGGTCGCCATCGACAGGAAGTTCGTCGCCGACGAGTACGCGTAGCACACCGCCGCGTCGCCCGAGTCCGAGACCGTGATCGACGAGAACGTGGTGTTGACCGACGCCCCCGGCGCGATCGTGCCGGACTGCACAAGCGAGGGGTTGTTGCCCGACGTGGGCCACCCGTTCATCGCGATCTCGTACCACCGAGCCTGCACCGTCGTGTTCACGTGGTGCGTGCCCCACAGGCTCCCGTTGCGGTACGCGACCGACCAGAACCGAGCATCGAACGATTCCGGACGCGACGTCGTTCCCTGCTGGACCGGGTCGCCGGGCGCACTGTACGAGGGAACCGTGAGGTTGAAGGTCGTGAACGACGGGCCCGTGAAGGGGTTCTGCACCGCGATCAGCCTGACCTGAGTCCTGTTCGCGCCCTCCTGGTGCTCGAGGAGGTAAATCGCCGGCGGGTTGTCGAAGCTCACCGGCGGGTACCCCGCCGATTGCGTGGTCGTCGCCAGCGTGGTCGACCGGACGAACGAGGTCGGGACACCCGCCAGCAGGTCCGACTTGCGCAGCGTGTACACCGGGTAGTTCGTCCCCGCGCCGAAGCCGTCACCGGTGATCAGCACCGTGTCCGACGAGACGCCGATGTTCGGCGAGTCGAACAGGTTGCCCGCAAGCGTGGTGGTGTCGAATCGGTACTTGTACCACGTCCCGTTGGGGTCCGAGTCGTCCGATACGGCGACGAGCACGTAGGACTTGGTCTGGCCCGGGGGCGCGTACGCCTCGGCCGCCATCGCGAACCAGCGCCCGGAGGTTTCGTCGTACACGATCTCTGGGTCGAACACAAATCCGGTCGCGCCGACCGACCCCCAGAACCCGAAGGCGTCTTCGATCTCGTCCTGGAACGTCATCGCCCCGGTCGCCTTGAGGAAGAAGGCGATCCTGCCGTTGGTCATCACGCCCACGTGGGACGGGCCGATGGCCATGTGCGGATCGGGCGGCGTCCATCCCGTGTTGATCACGGCGTCGAAGCCGATCGACCGCCCCTGCTGCACCACGGTTCTGGGGCTGCGATCGATCGCGGTCCGGTCGAACGTCGGCGGGACGTGCGGCTCGGCGTGCATCCGCGAGGTCTCTTCGCGGATTGCCTGATCCGAGAACGCCGCGGGCGTCATATCGGGCCGCACGCCGAGGGCGATCGCCGCGGGGCGCAGCCCGTGGTGTCCCATCGGAACACCGGCGATGGTCAGGTTGGCCGAGCTCGAATCGCCCTTCCCGGCGTTTCCGGACCACGCGATCGCCACGCGACCGTCATCCAGCCGGACGCTGCGCGCCGTGCCCGCGAGATCGAGCTGCTGCTCACCGGAAACGTCGACGTGCAGAAGGAAAGCGTCGCCGTCGGCATTCCCCGCGGCGTCGAACCGCCGAGCCATCACGCCGCACCCGTCTCCGTCATCCTGGTTGAACGCCACCATGAAGGATCCGTCGGCCATCACCTCGATCGCGGGTGCGTTCTGCACGGCTCCGGTCGCGGCCGCGACGGTCGAGGGCTCGTTCACCGCAGCGCCGGTCTCGTCGAGCCGCTGCACCATTACCCGGTAGCCGCCGGGACCCGAGTCGCTCTCCACCGGCTCGGCCCAGGCCGCCACCAGTCCGTCGGGCGTCGCGGCAATCACGGGCTCGATCTGGTTCAGATGGCCGCCGCAGCCCAGCAGCCGCGCCTCCGAGCCGGCCGCGCCCGACGCCTCCACAACCTTCACCCGCGCGCCCTCGAGCGAACCGTTCTGCCCGGTGACCGCGAACGCGACCGCGAAGGATCCATCCTGCGCGGTCACCGACGCAGATGCCGCCGAGAGCCCCGATTCGCCGTCGAGCACATCGATCTCATCACTGACGGGCACCAGCGACGAATCGAACACCCGGTACTTCACGGTGGTCGTGCCATCCGCCAGGGCCGAGGTCCACGCCAGCATCACGTGGCCGGTCGCGGTATCCACCGCGATGAGCGGACGGGTCTGGTCTCCGTCGGCGGTTGCGTTCACGAGAACCTCGTCCTTGCCGGTGAACTGCTCGCCCTCGGGCGCGGTTGGATCGAACACAAACCGCCGAGCCACGATCGCCCCGGCGTCGCCATCCTGCTCCCACGACTGCCACGCCGCGATCATGCCGTCGGCGGTCCTCGCAAGCACCGGCGAGCGCTGGTGCGACTCGGACCACACCCCCAGCCGGGTCTCGCCGCCGATGGCAATCCCGTCGGCGGTCAACCGCTGGAAGAACACGCCCGAACGGCCGGCCTGCTGGCGCCTGCTGGACCACGCCGCGACCAGCTGCTGCTGGTCACCGCTGCCCACCGCCGTCACCACCGCCTGCTCCTGGCTCGACACCTGGAACGTGCTCGCTCGCAGCGACACCAGTTCGGTCGGCGCCGACCCGATGCACACCGGGCCGCCGGCAGCCGTCGCCGCCAGCCCGCACACACCCACCAACACCGCCGCCTTGACGACCCGCATCTGGCCCGCGTTGCGCATCATGAGTCAATCTCCCAGTACCCGCCGCGACCCTGTCTCGACCTCGTCCGCCGGAGCGCCATGCTGCACCGGGCGCGCCGACACCCGACGAACATCCATCCGCAAGCTTCGCGATGAGAATGAACACCAGCCTACCCGAAATTCAGGATCGAACAAGCCCTTTCCATCCAACCTGCCCGTCTTAACACTGCCCGTGCTTACCACCAACGTCGCCTCGGTTCCTTGGCGCCGGGCGGAGCACTCTTCTTTCAGCATCCTTCTTCGAACGCCACTACGAATCGATCGAAGTCGTCCGTGTCGACGAAACCCGACCGGTCGAAGTCCGCCCAACCGGCCCCCGCCAGAAACGCCGCCACGAACGCGTCGTAATCCTCGAGGTCCACGAAACCCGACCCGTCGAAGTCGGCTCCGCACGCGAGCGACACCCTCCACGCCCCGCGCCCTTGCGTCCCCGCGATCAGCCGATCGCGGCCGGTATCGACCTGGAGATCGATCACGCACGCGTTCGGCAGCCCGCCGCCGAACTTCCGCCACGTCGCGCCGTCATCGATCGACCTGTACACACCCGCGTCGGTTCCCGCGAATATCACCTCGGGCGTCGACCTCGCATCCACGGCGATCACATTGACGGGAAGGTCCGGCAGATCGCCGTCGAGGGCCTGCCAGGAAACACCGCCGTCGATCGTCCGCTGGACCTGGTCTGTTCCGAACACGGCACCGGCCAGATAGACCGTGGTCGGCAAAGTCGGGTGGATCGTCACCTCGCGCGTCACCCGGAACCAGCCCGCGTGGTTCGACTTGACGAGCGTGAATGCCGCCCCGCCGTTCACCGAGCGCTGCACATTGCCGTCGTTGGTCACCGCCCACACCACCTGCGGGTTGCTCGGCGCGATCGCCAGTGCTCGGATCGCTCCTTGGCCGTTGGAAAGATCCGGGCTGAGCGGTGAGAAACTCGACCCGCCGTTGGTCGAGACCCACACCCGCTCGGTGCCGTAGAGCATGCGCTGCGGATTCGTGGGGTCGATCAGGTACGGCGGCAGGAAACAGTTGCGACCGCTCAAACCGCCGCCGACGCCGCTGAAGCTCGCACCGCCGTCGGTCGACCGGAACAGCGCGCCCGTGCCCTGGTATTCCGCGAACATCCGCTGCGGCTGGCTCTGGTCGATCTGCGTCCACCCGCCGTCGCCCCCGACGACGTGGTCCCAGCCGCTCCCGTCGCGCAGCGCTGTGCCGTTGTCCTGCATCCCGCCGAGCACCACCTCCGCGTTGACCGGGCTGGTCGACAGCCCCGCGTAGAACTGGATCGCCCCAAGGCCCGCGTTCAGCGAGGTCCAGCTCGACCCCAGGTTGCTCGTGCGGTGCACACCCCCGTCGTCGCCCGCGAGCAGGCGCCCGGCCGCGTCCCATTCGAGCGCGTGCAGGTCCACGTGCGGCGGCGTCACCGTGGAGGACGACCCGTTCGTCCACCTCGCGAGGGTCAGCCCTCCGAAAAATGCCGTGGTCGGCACCGTCGGCCGCACCGTGACGCACGAGAGAAACCACCCGTAGGTCGCCTGGTCCGCGCCGCTCGAGATGGACGACCACGTCGACCCGCCGTTGGTCGACCGGTAGACGCCCAGCACCGATGCGCCGCCGCCCGTTGCGCTCGCCGTATTAGTGAACATCGCGTACAGCGTTTGCGGGTCGGAGGGCGCTACCGCGATGCTGATCCGGCCGAGCATCCCCGTCGGCAGCCCGCCCGCCAGCTTCGTCCAGGTGCCGCCGCCGTTGGTCGATTTGTAGATCCCGTTCGACGTGCTGCCGAAGATGTGGCCGATGGCCGCGTACACCGTCTGCGGGTTCGACGGGTCCAGCGCCACGTCGGTCGCATCGACCGACGGCAACCCGCCGCCGAGCAGCGTCCACGTGACGCCGCCGTCCGTCGACCGGTCCACCCCCGTCGGGTCGGCCCGCCGGGGATGGCCCTTGGCCGCGCCGAGCGTCGGGAATCCGCCCGCCCGTGTAATCGCCGCAAACAGCCGCTGCGTGTTCGCGGGATCGATGACGAGCTTCGTAAAGCACCGTCCGGCGAAGGTCGCCTCCGCCAGGTGAGACCACGTTGCTCCGCCGTCGATCGTCTTGTAGACGCCCAGGCCGTATCGACTGTGGTTCGCGTGGTTGCCCTCGCCGGTGCCGGCGTACAGCACCTGGTCGTTCGTCGGGTCAACCGCGAGCGCCCCGATCGCGGCCGTCGGCATGGTGTCCGTCAGCGGCGTCCACGACACGCCCGCATCGACGGACTTCCACACGCCCGCGTCCGCCCCGGCCACGTAGTACAGCGATGCGTTCGTCCTGCTCGCCGCGATCGCGCTGATCCGCCCCGTGTACTGGTTGCTGGTGATCGGAGCAGGGCCCATCGATTCCCACAGCTGCGCTCGGGCGCCGGCTCCCGTCCAACACACCGCGGCGCACGCGAGGGCCACGCCCCAGGCTCGGCATTGAGTCGACCCGCTCATGGCGCCACCTCGAAGCTCAGCGTCGACTGATACCACACGGCCCCTCCTTCGCCGTCGCCAGGCACGACCCACTCGCTCGCGAGCACCCACACGCCCGGTCGATCGATCGTCAAGGTCATCACGCCCTCCGCGCTTGTTGGGGCGACACCCTCGTGGGTCACTTCTCCGGCCGCGTTCATCACGCGAAACGAAACGCTCGCCCCGGCCCGTGCAGATCCGCCGGCGAACACCCGCACCGGGATGTCCCGCGGGATCGGACCGACGGTGGGGTCCATCAGCGGGCGAAGCTCGGCCGGCTGGCCGCACTTGCTCGTGACCACCGGGCTGCGGCGGCCGGGGTTCGTCGCATCGTCACGCCGCAGCACGGCCTTGGCGCACTGCACCACCCTCGCTCGCTCGTCGGCGTTGATCCCGCGTGCGCCGTCCTCGCCGACCCGGGCCACGTCGGCCGGTCGAACCACGGCCTCACCCTTCCCGAGGGTGACGCCGATGACAAACGCGCCCGAGCCTTCCAGTGTGAACCCGGCCGACCGGCCCCCTGGGCTTTGGACCGAGTCCATGTTCTCCTGCGTCCCGAGCCCGCGCACGAATGCGTGCGTGATCCGGGCGCCGGGCCACGGGGCCTCCGCGGTTCCTGATCGCCAGAACACACGGGCCTGGTCGTTCTCTACCTGAAAGTTCTCGGGCCACAAGTACCCGGGCGACGCCACCCCCACCGCGACGGGAGCGGCGTCCGCGTGCTGCACCGGCTGCCCGGGGGGCGCAGCGCCCACGCCGCCCACTTGACCGGCGCTGACAGCCCCGATGATCAGTCGAAACGCGAGCCACTCAATGATCATCCGCCGAGTCTACCGCGCCGCCGCGGCCTCCCAAACCCGATCGTCGCGCCCTGCAGGATTTCGTGCCCCCGGGGCGTCGAGCGGCGTGGATCTCGGTCCTGTTACCGAGCGTCCGGGGCGGCGTGCCGGGCTTCCATCCTCCAGCCCACCGCTTCGAGCACACCCGTCCAGCGGTCGTGCTGCCGCAGGAACTCGCCCGACCCGCCCGAAGACATCTCCGCGTGCCACCACCAGCACAGCCGAACCGGCAGGTCCATGTCGAGCACCAGGTCCGCGAGCATGCGGTCTGAGAGGTCGACCAGCGGCGTCTCGATCCTGAACGATGGGCAGCCGTGGTGATCGGCATCGAGCGAAATGAGCCGTGCCACCAGCAAGGCCCTGTCGATCGCCCGCGACACGTCGTCCAGATCCGGGCTCTCGGCATGCACCGAGTGCGTCGGCCACACCACGGTCGAGCACCCCAGCTTCACAGCCGCGATCGACGCCTGGACCAGCTCGCCTGTATCCCGGGGCCATTCACCCTCGGGAGCGCTCGACGTCTCGTCCGCGGCCGGCTCGACGAGTTCCATCTCGAACAGTTCCGCCTGGCGCCGGCTCGCCCAGCGACGGGCCTTGGCCGTCTCGCCCCTGAAGACCGGCGTCCACAGCACCGGGCGGACCGCGCGTCGCTTGGCGGCGTCCGGCTCGGCCATCAGCGCGCCGTCCGCCGCCGCCGCGCTCGCGACGATGGCGCCGATATCACCGTCCCCGATGACGAGAACCCTCCGTGACTCCATCGCTGCAGTGTAACTGCGCCGACGCCGCGTTGTCGCGGGCTCGTCGAGGCCCGCGCCGGGCTCGCCGCCCCCGACGACGCCGGCATCCCGCTCGTCGGACATCTCGACTCCCCGCCTGGTCATCTACGCTTCCCGGTTCGCCTGACGCCGATGCCCGACGCCGACCCCATCTCCGCGATCGCCAAGGCCGTGCGTTCCGCACGGCATGTCGTCGTGCTCACCGGGGCGGGCGTCTCCGCCGAGAGCGGCACGCCGACGTTCCGCGATGCCATGACGGGGCTGTGGGCAAGCTTCAATCCACAGGAACTGGCGACGCCCGAGGCCTTCGAGAAGAACCCCGAGCTCGTCACCCGCTGGTACGACCAGCGCCGCATCGGCTGCATGGCATGCGCGCCGAACCCCGGGCATCTCGCCCTTGCCCGCCTCGAAGAACAACTCACCGCTCGCGGCGGTCGTTTCACGCTCCTGACCCAGAATGTCGACCGGCTCCACCACCGTGCCGGATCGATCAATGTCGTCGAACTGCACGGCACCATCATGGTGTGGCGCTGCACCAGGACCGGCCGGGAATTCACCCCGCCCGCTGAACCGATGACCGAATTCCCGCCCCGCTCACCCGCGGGCGGCCTGCTCCGTCCGAACGTCGTCTGGTTCGGCGAGATGCTCCCCGAGTCCGCCCTCGCCGCCGCATTCGAGGCGCTCCAGGACTGCGACCTGTTCCTCTCGATCGGGACCAGCTCGGTGGTCCATCCGGCCGCGAGCTTCATCCACATCGCAAAGTCCGCCGGCGCGGCCACCGGCGAGATCAACCCGGAGTCAACGCCGATCACGCCGCTGGTTGACTTCGCCGCCCGCGGAAAGTCGGGCGAGCTGCTGCCGCTCATCCTTGATCGATGCGGCCCGCAGGCTCCAGCGGGTGAAGGCAGGTAGGCACGGGCCGGACCGGTGCCATCGGCTCTCGCCGTCACGGCGGCGGCGCAAACAGCACCGGCACCAGCCAGTATCCCACCGCCGTGATCAGCAGAATCGCCGCGATGTTCAGCAGCACCCCGGCCCTGGCCATGTGGGAAACCCGCAGGTATCCCGGGCCGAACACGATCGCGTTGGGCGGCGTCCCCATCGGCATCATGAACGCGTAACTGGCCGCCATCGCCGCCGGGAACACCAGCAGGAACGGGTGCACGCCCAGCGGCCCCGCCACCGCGTGGGCGATCGGCATCACCGCGGTGGCCAGCGCCGTGTTGCCCGCAAACTCACTGGCGAACACCACCGCGGCGCTGAAGAGCCCGATCACCACGATGGGGTGCATCCCCCCCAGCCCCGAGAGCAGCGTCCCGATGTAGGCGTCGACGCCGTGCTGCGTCATGGCGGCGGTCAGGCTCAGTCCCCCGCCGAACATCAGCAGGATGCCCCACGGGATGCGCGCCGCCGATTTCCAATCCAGCACGAACTCCCGCTTCCTCGCGTCCACGGGCACGATGAACAGCAGGATCGACGCGATCACGGCGATCCCCGCGTCGGTCAGGTACTCGATCTTGCGGCCGTCCGCCAGCCGCTTGATGACGCCCACCGACTCTCCCAGGGGCTCCCGCAGGATCCACGCCACCGCCGCCGACCCGAAGACCCACAGCACCGCCTTTTCACCCCGCGTCACCGGGCGCAGGCTGCGAACGTTGCGCTCGATCTCCTCGCGCACGCCGGGGATCTCGCGGCTCGTCACGCGGAACGCGACCCTCGTCAGCACGATCCACGCCACCGGCACGAACACGATGAGCAAGGGCACGCCGATCGCCATCCAGCGCACGAACGACACGTCCTGGCCGTACCTCTGGCTGACAAAGTTCGCGAGCACGATGTTCGGCGGCGTCCCGATCAGCGTCCCGATGCCGCCGATCGTCGACCCGTACGCGATCGCCAGGAGCAGCGCCGCCGCGAACTGCTCGAAATGCCGGCGATGCTCCTCGTGGTCCCCCGACGCTTCGAGCGCCTGCCTGGACATGGTGAGCACGCTTACCGCCACCGGCAGCATCATCACCGCCGTCGCCGTGTTCGAGACCCACATGCTCACCAGCGCGCACGCCATCAGGAACCCGCCGACCACCCGGACGGGACGCGTCCCCACCACCCCGACCACCCGCAGCGCGATCCGGCGGTGAAGCCCCCACTTCTCCATCGCGCAGCCCAGGAACATGCCGCCCATGAACAGGAAGATCACGTCGTCCGCGTACGGCGCCGCCGCCTGCTTGATCGGCGTGACGCCGAGCACCGGGAACACCGCGATCGGGAGCAGCGCCGTGGCCTCCAGCGGCAGCGCCTCGGTCAGCCACCACGTGATCATCCAGACGCCCACCGCCGCCGCGGCACGCCCCTCCCACGTGAGCCCGCTGACCACCTTGCCCGAGTCGTCCAGCACCGCGTGCGGCAGCGACGCGTGCACCAGGACCCCGAGCACCGGACCGAGCACCAGGCCCGCCCATTTCACCCACGCCGGGCCCGCGTGCGTATCCGAGTGCTCGAGTTCTTTGCTCATGGTTCGGTCCAGCGCGATCGGTCTTTCCCGGCGACACCGGTTCAAAAGGATCAAGGCTTGCGGTCGTCATACAAAGAGCCGGCCGATCACGCTCGCCGGTCCGGTGCACTGTTCCGGCAACGTCGTTCTGCCGCGCCGGCCGGCGGGCCGCACGGTCCGAGCATACCTCAATACCCGGTTCGCGCGTACGCTCAGCCGATGCCGCGATCAGCCGCCGCGTTCTTGACGACCATGCTCGCGCTCGTGGGGCTCCTTCTCACGGGCTGCTCCTCGCCCGCCCGCCGCCTCGACCGCCGCGGCACCGAGATCATGGTCTGCGGCCAGCTCTACGACATCGGAGCCCCGGTCGTGCTGTGGACCGACCCCGGCGGCTACGACGCCTACCGCGTCGAACGACGCTTCGTCCCGTGGGAGGACTCCCCGTGGGAAAAGGCCCAGGCGGCGGGCCTCAAGGAGCCCAACCGCTACAACCTGCGCTCCCAGCGCACCGCTCTGGAGACCTATTCGCCCGATCAGCTTGAACGCGTCCGCGGCGGAGGCTGGGATCTGCCGTCGCTCCAGCAGCACGTCGACCAGTTCGTGCTCCACTACGACGCGGCGGGCACCTCCAGAACCTGCTTCCGCGTTCTCCACGACATGCGCGGCCTGTCCGTGCATTTCATGCTCGACCTCGACGGCACCATCTACCAGACGCTCGACGTCAAAGAACGTGCCTGGCACGCCACCATCAGCAACGACCGGTCGATCGGCGTCGAGATCGCCAGCATCGGCGCCTATCCGCCGGACGCGACCAACTCGCCTCTTTCGGAGTGGTACCAGCCCGATGAATCGGGGCGCACCCGCATCGTGCTTCCCGATCGCCTGGGCAACGGTGGAATCAGGACACCAGGCTTTATTGGCTGCCCGGCGACGGAGGGCCTGGTCACGGGCACCATAAACGGCTCCCGCCTCGTGATGTACGACTTCACGCCGCAGCAGTACGAGTCGCTGACCAGGCTCACCGCCGCGCTGTGCACGCTCTTCCCGCGCATCGCGCCGGAGTGCCCGCGCAACGCGGACGGGTCGGTCGCGGCCGACGCGCTCACCGAGGAGCAGTGGCGCGAATTCCAGGGCATCCTCGGCCACTGCCACGTGCAGGCCAACAAGGTCGATCCCGGGCCCGCCCTCCGCTGGGATGACCTGCTCCGCGGCGTTCGCGGCCGGATGAGATAGCCGCGGTCCGCCGGTTCTCCGGCTTGCGGTACTGGCCATCGGGCACGCCGCCGGCGTCAATGGGTCCCTGTCGACCCGAATCCACCCGCACCTCGTTCGGTCGCGTCGAGCGAATCCACTTCCACCACGGTCGCTCTCGCCACGGGCGCGATCACCATCTGCGCGATGCGCATCCCGTGCGTCACCGAGAACGGCTCCTTGCCATGGTTGATCAGCGGCACGATCACCGGACCGCGGTAATCGCTGTCGATGGTCCCCGGCGTGTTGGGCATCGAGATCCCATGCCTTGTCGCGAGGCCCGATCGCGGCCGGACCTGGCCCTCGAACCCTTCGGCGATCGCGACGGCGATGCCGCAGGGGATCGCCGCGATGCGTCCGGGTTCGATCACGACGGGTCCGCCCGGCAGGCACGCGGAGAGATCAAGCCCCGCGGCGCCCGCGCTCTGGTAGGCGGGGATCGTCGCACCGGGGTCGAGCCGCTTCACTTTCAATCTTGGTGTATCCACCGTCCAATATAGCTCGCGTGCCTGCCCGTCAGCCCCCGCCATTCATGTCGCCGCGTACACCTTCTCGTGGACGGACCAGAAGTGATCGAACGAGGCCGCGATGGACCGCCTCGCCATGATCTCCACCGCCGCTGATCCCATCGACCGACGACGCTCGCCGTCCGCGACAAGCCCGCAGATCGCGTCGATCCACGGCCCGATCTCGCCCGCCCCGAGCACAAGACCCGTCTGGCGGTGTGTCACGACTTCCTTCGGACCGCCCTGGTCGGTGACGAGCACCGGCAAGCCCGAGGCCTGCGACTCCATCACCACCTGGCCCAGCGTGTCCGTCACCGACGGAAAGACGAACATGTCACTGGACGCATAGATCGTCGAAAGCTCGTGGCCGTGGCGGAACCCGACAAACCGGGTGTTCCAACCCGACAGCTCCTTTTCCATCTCCGGTCGGTACGGGCCGTCGCCGACGATCACCAGTTCTGCTCGCGACCCGGTCGCACCCAGACGCTCCTGCACACCCTTCCAGACCCTCGTCAGCATGGGGAGGTTCTTCTCGACGCTGACGCGTCCGCAATAGAGCACACGGACCGGGTCGCCCCGTCGCGCCTCACGATGACTACCTCCGGGGCCGGCGGCGGCCGGAAGGCGATCCCAGATGCTCGGATCGCGGTAGCCGGGGTTGAAGTCTGTGAGGTCGATTCCCGGCAGGAGCCGCGTCAGCCGCCCGCGCTCGATGCCCATCCGTTCCAGGCTCGCGGCGTAATCCTCGCTCCGCGTGAAGATCGCGCGGAACGTCCTGTAGAACATCCGCATGGCGTGCGAGCAGGTCTGCGTGAGCACATGGTCGTCGAACAGCCGGTCGATGTACGCGGGGAAATCCGTGTGGTACACGCCGACGACCGGGCACCGCATCATCCGGGACGCGATCAGCCCAACCACTCCCACCGGCCCGGGCGTCGAGATATGGATCACGTCGGGCCGGACGCGGTCGACCTCCCGAAGCATCCGAGTCAGCGGCGGGATCGCCAGGTCGAGCGTGTCGTAGCGGGGCATCTTCATCGCGAACAGCGGCTCGAAGTTTGTCACGTTCCGCCGCGTCTTGTGCGGCAGCCGCGTGGACGTGAACACCCGCAGGTCGCGACCGGTCTCGACGGCCTGGTCGGCGATATTGCCGATAAACCGGCTCGGCCCGTTCACGTCCGCGTAGGTATCGGTGAACAGCAGCACCCGCATCGAGCGTCGCCCCGGCTTGCTCAAACCCGCCCGGGCACGGATGGCCCGGTACAGCCACTCTCATCCAGCCGCATGCAGGCCTCGCATTTTCTGCGGCGCAATCGCCCGGATTGTTCCCGCGTGCCGTCCGAACGGCTCAATAGATCGTGCGTTGCCGCAATATCAGCACACCAGTCATGGCAATCTTCATATGTCCTTGGCGGAGCGAGCGCCAAAACCGCACACTGGTGCGTCCCGGCCGCGGTGCGTGGCGCTTTTTGTGCACATCCGCCGCCGCCGAGGCTCTCTTCCCCCCCGCCGTTTGACCCTTCCCGCCCGCCTCCCAAGAATCACCTTCCCATCCGCTGACGGAGAGGTGCCAGAGCGGTTGAATGGGCTGGTTTCGAAAACCAGTATGCGGCTTGCCGCATCGGGAGTTCGAATCTCCCCCTCTCCGCTTCCATGCCAAGACCCACGACCCGCCGGGCCGTGGGTTTTTTGTCGGCAATCAGAACCTCCACACGAACTGCGCCCCCAGGATCGGCCCGAGCGTCATCGCGCTCCACACGTAGTCCGCGTTGGTGTAGTCCTGGCTGAGCACGCGGTAGCCCGCGAACAAGTCGATGGATCCCCCGCCCTCCTGCGGCAGGCGATAACCAACCGCGCCCAGGGCCTGCCACGCAAACTGATCCCCATCCACGTCGAACCCGCCGACGTCGCCGCGGAACACCATCGCCCAGTGCTTCCCGAACCCGATCTCCGAGCGCATGCCGACGAACGGCTCGAACCAGCCCTGGTTGTCGTCCATGCTCCTGGTTCGACCGGCCTCGAGCACCCGGCCATCGGGCAGCGTGATCGTCACATCCGCCGTCACGTCCTGCTGCAGCTGCATGTCCGTGAACCTTCCGCCGACAAACCCGTCGAGCGAGAATGAGTTCTCGTCGGACTTGCCCCACGCACTCTCCACGAAGCGGTACCCGCCCATCGCCTCGTAGAAACCGGTCTGGATTTCCACATCCGCGCTCACGCCCGCCGTGATGCCGCCCCCCAGCGCACCGCTCCGGGCGCGCCCCCTGCCGTCCGACGCTTCCACCTGCGTGTACGACCCGGTCAACTGGAGCACGAAGCGCTTGTACTCGATGTCCAGCGCCCCCATGATCCCAAAGAGGCTGTCGGATTCATTCCAGATGTCCCAGAAGTCGGCATCAACATCCAGGGTCACGCCCCCGGTTCCGGTCGTCCCATCAACCCCGCAGAGCCAGATGTACGGCGCAAAGGTGAGCTGGAACTCCTTCGACTCCGTCGCGGCGTTGAGCGATTCTTCCATCGCGTGCTCGCCGCTCGGAACGGTCTGGCCGTTCGTCGCCGGCGCAGGGTCGACTTTCGTCTGCGGATCAGCCTGCGCCATCGCACTTTGTGACGCGCCCGCGGCGACAAGGACGTACGCCGCACACCGATTCCAGCCCCGCCCTGCACGCATGTCATGCTCCCTGAGATGCCGTGAAAACCCTCGCGAACGGCTCCTGCTCCAACATACCTGACTGTCGCATATGCGTCCACTCCCCCAGTCGGAACCGCTCTGAGAGCAGAGGGATCTCTCGGCGGTTACCTGAAATCTCGCGACCCCGAGCTGAGCCCTTCCACCGCCTCATCGAACCCGCGCATCCGCGTCACCACCACGTGCACCACCTCCCCCTGGCGCTGCACGCGGCCGGTTGCCACCACGAGAGTCGAGCACGCGGCTCGGCGGTACCGCTGGTACACCCGCTTCCACACGATCAGGTTGGCGATGCCCGTCTCGTCCTCGATTGTCATGAACGTCACGTCATTGGCCGTCCCCGGCCGCTGCCGGACGAGCACAAGCCCCGCCACCGTTACCACGTCCCCGTCTCGCGTCCGCGTCTCGTCCCGCATCGCCGAGCACGGGCGGGCGCCAAGCCGACCGAGCCTGTCGCGGGCAAAGCTCACCGGGTGCGCCCGCAAGGAAAGGCCCGTCGTGTCATAGTCGATAACGACCTGCCGCTGCCCGTTCACCGCCGGTAACGCGTCGTACCCGTCACCGGCCGTCCGCTCCTCCAGCCCGTCGAACAGCGGCATCTCCACATCCCGCAGCAGCCGAACCTGCCACAGCGCCTGCTGCCGGCTCAGGCCCATCGAACCGAACGCATCCGCCGCCGCCAGCCGCCTCATCACCGAGGCGCTGACACCAGACCGCCGCCACAACGACACGATCGATCTTGCCGCGCCATCCTGCGCGACGGTCCCTGCGATCCGTTCGCCGTCGGCCTTGCTCATCCCGCTCACCATCCGCAACCCGAGCCGCACCGCCCACCGCGTGGCTCCGTGCCCTGGTGCCTCCATGCCTTCTTCATTTCCCCCCTCGACACCTTGACACCTTGACACCTCGACACCTTCTTCCATGCCACAATCCCACCCGCTGAAATTCACATCGACCCCTCGCACCTCGACACCGTGCTCCCGGGCATCTCGCACGAGTTGCGCGGGCGCATAAAACCCCATCGGCTGGCTGTTGAGCAGCGAGCAGCAGAACTCCGCCGGGTAGTGCTTCTTGAGCCACGCCGACGCGTACACCAGCAGCGCAAACGACGCCGCGTGACTCTCCGGAAACCCGTACTCGCTGAACCCCTTGATCTGCTCGAAGCACCGCCGGGCAAACTCCTCGGGAATCCCGTTGCGCTTCATCCCCTCCACCAGCTTCATGCCGAACCTGGCAATCTGCCCGCTCTTGCGCTTCCACGCCGCCATGGCACGCCGGAGCTGGTCGGCCTCGCCCGCCGTGAATCCCGCCGCCTTGACCGCCAGCGCCATGCACTGCTCCTGGAACAGCGGCACGCCGAGCGTCTTGCCCAGCACCTCCTCGAACGCCGGGTGCGGCGCAGGCGGCACCGGCTCCTCCCCCGCTCGCCGGCGCAGGTAGGGGTGCACCATCCCGCCCTGGATCGGCCCCGGCCGAACGATCGCCACCTCGATGACCAGGTCGTAGAACTCCCGCGGCCTCAGCCGCGGCAGCATCGACATCTGTGCCCGGCTCTCGATCTGGAACACGCCCACCGTGTCCGCGCGGCAGATCATCTCGTAGACGTCGGGATCCTCGGGAGGAATCGTGCGAAGGCACAGAGGCACCGAGGCACAAAGGCACGAAGTGTACAAGCCAGCTTCTATGCTTGCTTTCTCTTTGCTTCGATCTTCATGATCAGCGATTGAAGCATCCGGTCGATTTCCATCTGTATCGAGACGATCTCTGCATCGGGCGAGATCATTTCCATCTCGTAAGCCAGCTCGTACTGCGTGGTCAGCTCTCCCAGCGATCCACGTGCGATATGAAGAAATCGCAGGTAATCCGCAGTCGTTTGACGGCCGTAACCCTCCGCGATGTTCGAAGGAATCGAGATCGCCGCACGCCTCATCTGAGCAGTGAGGCCGAAGCGCTCTGATTCCGGCATCTTCGCCGTTATTCTGTAGACGCTCTTCGCGAGCTTCATCCCCTTCTGCCAGACGAGCAGATCCTTGAATGTCCGTATCGTTGCCATTGCTCAACTCCCCTTTGTGCCTTGGTGCCTTCGTGCCTCTGTGCCTTCGATTCACCAACTCCAGGCACTTTCCAATCACCGTCAGCATCCCAAGCCCGAGCACGTCCACCTTCAGCATCCCCACCGCGTCGATGTCGTCCTTGTCCCACTCGATCACCGTCCGATCGGCCATCGCCGCGTTCTCCACGGGCACAAGCTCGCACAAGGGGCCCCGCGTGATCACGAACCCGCCCACGTGCTGCGACAGGTGCCGCGGGAAACCCACGATCTGGCCGACGAGCCGGCCCAGCAGCACCACCGTCGCATCCCGGCCGTTCACCCCGTGCTCCTTCAGGCGCTGCTCGTTCAGCACGCCGTCGTCGAACCACTCCACGTCCTTGGCGAGCCTGTCCACCAGGTCCAGCGACAGGCCCAGCGCCTTGCCCACGTCGCGAACGGCGCTGCGCCGCCGGTACGTGATCACCTCCGCGGTCAGCGCCGCCCGCTCCCGACCGTACTTGCGGTACAGGTACTGGATGACCTCCTCCCGGCGCTCGTGCTCGAAGTCGATGTCGATGTCCGGCGGCTCGTTGCGCTCCTTGCTCACGAAACGCTCGAACAGCACGTCGATCCTCGCCGGGTCCACCGACGTCACGCCCAGGCAGAAGCACACCGCCGAGTTCGCCGCCGCGCCCCGACCCTGGCACAGGATGGGCTCCCACCCCTCCTTCGGGCCCTCGCAGATGCCTTCTGCCCCCGTCCGCGCATACCGCACCAGATCGTGAACCGTCAGGAAGTAGGGCGCGTACGCCAGCTCCTCAATCAGCTTCAGTTCGTGCTCGAGCTGTTTCACCACCTTCGCGGGGACGTGCGAGCCGTAGATCCGCTCGGCCCCCTGCCACGCCAGCTCGGCGAGATGCTCCTGCGCGGTCTTGCCCTTGGGAACGACTTCCTCGGGATACTGATACCGGAGCTGGTCGAGGGAGAAACCCCGCGCCCGGTCGGCGATCTCCACGGACCGCTCCACGGCACCCTCGATCGCTCCCAGCAGCCTGGCCATCTCGTCGGGCGATTTCAGGTGCCGCTCGGCGTTGGCCGCGAGCCTGGCACCCGCCTCCGCGACCGTGCACCCATGCCGGATGCACGTCAGCACGTCCTGGAGCGCCCGTCTGTCCGCCGTGTGGTAATGCACGTCGTTGGTCGCGACCAGCGGCACGCCCGTGCGCAGCGAAACTCCCTCGATCCTCCGCAGCCGTTCCTCGTCCCACGGCGCATATTCCCGGTTCACCGCGATCCAGAACGCATCGCCGCCAAAGACGCCCCGCAGCGCCTGCACCGTGCGCTCAAAGTCTTCCTGAACCTCGCTCCCAGCCGCCGCAATGCCCAGGAGCCCCGTCGAGTGCGCCGCAAGATCCTCCAGCCCGAGCTTGCATGACCCTTTCTCCGCACGCCGCTTCCCGATCGTGAGCAGCCGGCACAGCCGCCCGTACGACGCCAGGTCGGTCGGGTACACGAGCACCGACCACCCCGGCGCGTCCGTGAACCGCAGCCGCGACCCGATCACAAGCTGGATCCCGACCTCCTTCGCCGCCACGTGGGCGCGCACGATTCCCGCGACCGTGTTGGTATCCGTTACGGCGACAGCTCGATGCCCGAGTTCGGCGGCTCGGTACACGAACTCCTCGGGATGGCTCGCGCCCGTCAGAAAGGTGTAGTTGCTCGTGACGCTCAGCTCCGCGTACCCGATCCCGGTCGTGGTTGATGCCCGCACCGCGTCCCGAGCACGCTCGACCTGCCGGGCATCCGCCTCGAAACCCGACCCGCATGACCCGCAGGTCAACGCGTGCGCGCGCCGCTGCGCCTGCCGGAACGGATGCGGACGGGCCTTGGGCAGTTCCTCGGCGGGCATGGATCAGCTCCACTCCCCGTGCACGAACCACCGCCCGCTCGCCGCCGATCGATACACCCACAGCACCCGACCCTGCTCCACGGTTTTGACCACGAAGTAATCCCGCTCGCCGCTGCCCTCCGTGCCGCCGCTTCTTTCAGTGGGGCCGGGCCCCTCCAAGCCTCGATGCTCTTGCGCCGCCCTTGTGCTTTTCTCCTCGGCACCTCGGCACCTCGACACCTCGGCCTCTGTCTTCGCCCACCATTCTCCTCCCACGCGCTCCGCCATCGAGCACCACTCCACCGACCACCGCCGGCCCCGCCACCCGATGCTCATCACCGGCCCGTCGGGCGTGAGCGCCATCGCGGTTGCGGCTTCGGGCCGCTCAAACAGCACCGGCGGCCTCCACCTCCACGCCGCCATCACCTCGCCGGGCCGGCCGCGCTGCACCGCCTCCATCACCGAGCGCGAGCAGAACGCCCGCTCGGGCACGTGAGACTCGACGGTCTGCATCAGCACCACGTTGTCCGCCCCGAGCCTCCCGACCAGCGCATCGGTCAGCTCACCCCACGATTCCTCTTCACGATGCTCGTGGCTCTCGCCGCCCATTCCCTCGTGGCACGCCTGCTCGTGCCGCAGCCGTTCGCTCCGGACGGCTCGCACCGTGATCGCCTCGACGCCCCCGCTCACGTTCCCCGTCCCGTCGCCGCCGAGGCCCGCGAGGTCGACGCCTTCAAGACGGGACCTCACCATCGACCACAGGTGCCTCCCTGATCTCGACGGGCGGCTCAGCGTGATCTCGTGCACGCACCGCGCCGCGTACGTCCGGGCAAGCTCGACCGAAAGCACGCGCACCCCCCGCTCGCGACGGGCAAGCTCCTTCGCCAGTCCATCAACCGCCTCGCGGCACGCCGCCTCCACCGATTCCCACCGATCCGTCGGCCCGTCGAACACGATCGAGTGCTCGATCGGCGTCACCGGCCGTACCGGGTCGATGTACTCGTCAACTTCGCCGAGTGCCTGCTGAAGCCTCCGCAGCACGCCGGGTCGTTCGCCATCGCCTCCATCGAACCGAGCCGCGATCGACGACCGCGGCAACCGCAGAAGCTCGCCCACGGTCGTGACCCCGATCTCCGCAAACCCCCGCACGACGCCCGGGGCCGCTCGCAGCGAATCGATCCCCAGCCCTTCGATCGCCTCTCTCTCACGCCCGGCGGGCACGCGCGACAACGCATGCCGACCGTACCTCGAAACCGCCCACGCGCACCCGACCGTCGAAGCCGCCGCCACCCGAGCCGTCTCGAACCCCAGCCCGCGCACGCTCCGTGCAATCCGCCGCAGCAGCCTTCCCTCGCCGCCATGGACAAGCTCGGTCCCGGTCGTGTCGATCACCAGGCCGTCATCGCCCTCCCACGAGCACACCGGCGAAAAACGCAGCGCCCACCGCGCAAGCCCCCGCAGCGCCCACGCGTCCGCCTCGGGCTTGTGCTCGAGCACGACCGCCTCGACGTGGCTCGACAGGAGCGACCGCGCGTGCGCAAGGTCCATCCCCTCGCGCAGCCCGCACGACGCAGCCACCTCGCACCGCCTCGCAACAAGCTCTCGCTGGCCGTCTCGGACCGTCAGGATGATCGCCCGTCGGCGCCCGCGCCTCCCGGCACGCTCAACCGGTCCGGCGGACCACACCCCGCCAGCCCGCTTCAACCGTCGCTTCACCAGGTCCGTCGCGAACGTCGCCAGCCACACGCATACCACCCGTCGCATGGTCACGCTCCACAACCCACGCGCGCCCATCCCCCGCCATCCCACCTCCCGCCTTGCACCTCACCAGTTCAACCTTCCACCGCTTGACGCCGGCGCTGCCGCCCGCCGCGCACGACACCAGCCACCTCGTCCCGGCCGCAGACAGCTCGCTCGCCTCCCACGGCGGCCGAGCCACGATGCACACCCCGCCGCTGGCCTCCGCCGCGAGCTGCAACCGCCGCGTCGCCGCGATGTCGAATCTCGACCCGTTCACCACGAGCACGCCGCCGCTTGCACTCACGGTGCCGCTGCGGAGCACCAGGTCGGCCGCCCACAACCGATCCTGCTCCCGTCGAGCACGCACGAATAAACACCGCCTCGGCGATACCCCCCGAGCCGACAGCGCCGGCGCGTACGGCCATACCTCACGCCCGATCCAGATCAGCCAGCCAGTCCGGGCACCCCCGACGGTCGCGCGGCCTTCAACCGCCGCTCGACGGGCAAGCTCGACCACCAGCCCCATCGCCGGCGTCCACCTCTCACCCCGCCACCCCCGCCGAGCCACCCGGCCGCCGAAAGCCCCACCGTCTTCACCCACCCCGATCCACTCGTGCACCACCCCCCGGGCAAGCCCACCCCCCGGGAGTGACTCATCAATCTCCTGAACACCAGTCGAAAACACCCTCGAGTACGCCCCGGCCAGATCCCTGCCCCGATCCCTCCCTGAATGGGCCTCGCCACGGCCAAACCCTGTCCCTCTCCACCTCAGGCCGTGAACCAGCCCGCCACCCCCAGGTCCGCAAGCTTCTCTTAAGGCCTCGACCGTCAACGGGATCATGCCGTTAGGGTAAAAAACGGTCTTTGACAGATCAAGTGTTTGTACGGTAAATCAGGAAAAATCCCGATCAAAATTCGTACAAATTGCCCAAGCTATCAGCTTGTCGCGGCTTTGCGAAACACCGCAGCGTAGAGCACGACCGACGCCGCCACCCACGCAAGACCGATCCACGCCGCCGCACGCAATCCCGCATCGAAGTACGCCCCGGTAAGCAGCGCCAGCTCCCCGGCAATGAACACCACCGGGGCGAACGGGTGGAACGGCGCCCGATAGATCCGCCGAACTTCTCCGGTCTGCCCGCCGCCGGTAAGGCGCTCGCGCCGACGCTCGACCAGGAGGCACGTGGCCGTCAGCGCGAAGAAAATCCCATCGATGAACACGACGCCCGACGTGAGCTTGTCCACCGCATCGAACCCCGCCGCCGCGAACAGCGCGATCGCCATGACCCCGATGAGGACGATCGCCGCGACGGGCGTTCCCGATCTGCTCACGCGGTCGAACACGCGGAAGAACTGGCCCTCGGTCGCCATCCTGTAGACCAGGCGCGGGCCCGAGAGCAGCTGCGCGTTGAGCACACCCAGCGCCGAGAATGCCACCGCGCCCGCGATCACTTGCCGTCCGTACGACGGCCACACGGCCCCCACCGCATCCGCGGCCAGCGTCTTGCTGGTCGAGACTCCCGAATCACCCAGGAGCTGCAGGTACGCCCAGTTCGCGAGCAGGTACACGACGATCACGATGCCCACGCCGCCGAGGATCGCCTTCGGCAGCGTGCGCTCGGGATTCTTCACCTCGCCGGAGATCCACAACGCGTGCTGCCACCCTCCGTAGGCGAAGAACGCGATGGAGAGCGACGCCATGATGCCCATGACCGGCGAGAGCGTGGTCTGGAGCGGCGCCTCGGGCACGTCACCGCCCGCGGTCTCCCACCCCAGCGTGGCCATCACCGCGCACCCGACCACGGCCAGCAGCGTGATGAGCTTCGACACCACCGTGATGTTCTGAAGCCGCGACCCCGCCTTCACTCCCCACACGTTCGCGCCCGTCACCGCCGCGATCAGGAGCGACGAGAGCGCCACCAGACGCCAGCCCGAGGGCGCCTCCAGGCCCATCGCCGCCGCCACGTTCATCACGCACACGGCCGCGATGATCGCCGCCGCGCCGGCCTGGATCGCCGTCGCGTTGCAGAAGACGAACATGAACGCGACCATCGGCCCGTAGGTCCGACGCAGAATCTCGTACTGGGCCCCCGCCGCGTTGAACCTCGACCCGAGCTCGGCGAAGACGAACGCGCCGCACAGCGCGATGACGCCCGCGACCGCCCACGCGAGCAGCGCGACGCCGCCGCTGCCCGTCAGGGTCACGATCTTGCTGGGGGTAAAGAAGATCCCCACGCCGATGATCGCGCCGATCACGACGCACGACGCGTCGAACACGCCGAGCACACGCCTTGGCCCCCCGCTTGCATCGCCCATCCGTCCACGATACCCGATGACCGATCAGCCCGCCGCGATGACGGTCGTCCCGCGTTGGGCGCCGCGCCTACGCCGGGGGCACCGTCAGCGCCCTGGGCCCCAGGGTCTGTATGGTCAGCACCCCGAGTTTCCGCCTCGCCAGGTACGCGTTCACCTGATCGAGCGTCACCGCGTCGATCTTCTGCGCAATCTCCGCCAGCGACCTGGGGCGGCCGTACACGTGCATGTCCGCCGCCAGCGCGCTGGCCCGGGCCGCCGTCGACTCCCCGCTGAACACCAGCCTGCTCTTCATCCCCGCCACCGCTCGCTGGAACTCCGCGTCCGTCACCCGGTCCGCGGCGCCGGGCGAGTTGATGCGGTTCAGCTCTCCGAGCAGCACCTGCAGCGACTCCTGTGCCCGTTCCGGTGTCGTCCCGACGTACGCGGTCACCGACCCGTAGTCCCGGTCACCCCGGTACCCGGCGCTCACCGAGTAGCACAACCCGCGCTTCTCACGCACCTCGCTGAACAGCCGGCCCGACATCCCCCCCGACAGCACGCTCACCACCACCTTCTCGAGCATCGAGTCCTCGGCCAGCTCTGTCGGCGCGTCGTGGCACACGATGATCTGCACCTGGTTGGTGTCGTCCTCCTCGTGCTCGTACCCCCGCGGAGGCATCGGACCCTTCGGCGGGAGGGTTGTGGACCCCGACCACCCCGCCAGCAGCCTGTTGAGCGTGGATTCGATCTCGTCGGCGTCGAGTGCCCCCGCCATCGCGAGGATCGACCCCCCCGGACGGGCGGTCTGCCCCCATTCCCGTGCAAGAGACTCGGCCGTGAGCGACATCAGGCCTTCAGGTGTGCCCATCCCCGACCGGTTCACCGGATCGGGCAGGTGCCTGCGCCGAGCGGCGATCATGGCCCGTTCCTGCGGGTCATCCTTCAGCGACGCGATCGCCTGGAGCGCTAGGTCCCGCGCCGGTCCGACGTCGGCCTCGAGCATCGCCGGTTTGAGCACCATGTCGGCAAGCAGCACCAGGCCCTCCGCGGCCCGCGCGCCCAGCATGGTCGCCCCGACCCGCATGTAGTACGTCCCGACCTCTACCGATCGACCGATCCCGAGCCGGTCCACAGCGTCGGCCTGCTGGCGGCTGTCCCGACCGCCCGCGCCTCGCATCAGCAGTTCCTGCCACATTGCCGAGCGCCCGAGGCGTTCCTCGGGGTCCATGGCGCTGCCTCCGGGCACCAGCCAGCACACCGCCGCGCTCCGCACGCCCTCGATGTGCTCGATGACCAGCGGCATCCCGCACCCGAGCACTCGTCTGGTCATCACGCTCATCGACAGCTCCATCGTCGGCGCGGTGGTAGGGCCCGCGCGCCCTCCAAGTGTGCCATCGACGCGACCCTCGGTCAACGACATCGAGGCTCTCCATCAACCTGTCGGTTGCGCGGCCGACCCCGCTTGCGTGCAAAGCGCGCCGACACTCTGTATGCTGGCCGCATGGTCGATCGATTGAAGACCTCCGCACGACCGCCTGTGCAAAAGATGCGCTTGTATCTCAAGTCTTGCTGGAGGTTACACCGATAATCAATCCCGCCCGGATGCCATGCACGTTGGAGTGCACGGCGCGACCCGGGCATGTCTCGTTACGAGGAGTTCGCGTAATGGCCAAGAAAGCGTCCAAGAAGGCGAAGAAGGCTTCCAAGAAGGCCGGCAAGAAGAAGGCCCGCAAGTAAAGCGGGCGGGTGAGCTTCAACGCTCCCCGGGCCTCGCGCCTGTCACAACTCCAAAGACGGGCGAGGAATCCAAATCACAATCTGGATGATCGCGGGGCCGGCGGGCCCCGCGATCGTTTTTGCCCACCCATGCCTTCCGGCCCGCCCCGCACAACAATGCGGGCATATGCCGCAAGCCGGTCTAGGCCCTTTCTCGCTCAACCCCCAGGCTCCGTCCCGCATCCTGCGCTCCAGCTACGCGGGTGTCCTGCTCATCGGCGATCGCCCCCTGCGGCTCACCTACGTCCTCGACCCCGCCACGGGATGCCCCGTTGTTCCGCTCGCGGCCGACGGTCCGGAAGCACCGTCGGATGACGAAGCCCAGTCGCTGGTCCTCTGCATCCCCGATGACGGCGACGGATCCCTCCAGATGCTCTGCTCGGCCGCCGACATCGATCCGCACACCCACGAAGCCGCCGATCGCCACCTCATCTACCACGGACCGGCGCGCCAGCGGCGCTGGGTCCTGCTCCGCGTTGAATCCGCGCGCGTCAACAACAAGGTCTTCGACCCCGCGCTCGTGATCGCGCCCAACCCTCTGCGCCGCGCCGAGCCGGCGCTCTGCAAGCGCGCCAACGCCCGCAAGGACCATCTCGCCGCGCTCTCCCGCGCCCGCGGCGGACCCTCCGAAGACCGGCCCGTCATGGTCGGCATCGACCCCGCGGGCATGGATGTCAGGACTAGGTTCGGCATCCTGCGCATCGACTTCGATCGCCACGCGACCAACCAAGCCGACGCCGAGCAGATTCTCGACGCGCTCCTCGATCATCCACAACCGCCGACAACCCCCACCCCGCCATGAACAATCACCTGCGCGAAGCCCACGCACACCTTTTCTCGCACGGGCGCTCGCTCGCGATGCCGTCCCTCGCGGCCTGCCAAGGCGCCGATGATTGCCTTGCGATCGCGCGCGACGCCGCCAGACGCGAGCGGGCCCGCGCCGATCCGGGGTGGGCGCTGCTCGTCGGCGCCCGGCTCGAAAGCTGGACGTCGCCCGGCGCCGGACCCAGCGGGTGGCCCACGCTCCGGCAGCTCGACGAGGCCACCGGACCGGTCCCGTGCATCGCGATGTCCTTCGACCACCACATGGTGATGGCCAACTCGGCCGCGCTCTGGGCCGCCGGCTTTGCCAGCGGCAAGCAGGCGCCGCCCGGCGGGGTCATCGACCGCGACGACGGCGGCAACCCGACAGGGATGCTCCTCGAGACCGCCGCATGGGTCGCGTGGAACGCCGCTCCGGACCCGACCCCCGATCAGCGGCGGGATCTCGTGCGCCACGCGCTGCGCGACCTTGCGTCGCTCGGCTACGCACAGGTGCACGACATGCACAGCCAGCCATGGCTCGGCCAGCTCCTGTCGGAACTCTCGGACGCGGGCGAGCTGCCGGTGTCGGTGTGGCTGTACCCCGCGGTCGACCACCTCAAGGAGATGGCGCAGGCCGCCGCACACTGGTCGCGGCCCGCCATCAGGCTCGCGGGCGGAAAAATCTTCGTCGACGGCACGCTCAACAGCCGCACCGCGTGGATGCTCCACCCCTTCGAGCATCCCCAGCCGGGCCTGGAAAGCGGCAAGATCGTGACCCCGCCGGCCGCGATCGAATCCGCGCTTCGGACCTGTTCCGAGGCCGGGGTCGGGCTGGCCGCCCACGCGATCGGCGACGGCGCGGTCCGAGCGTGCCTCAACGCGCTCGAGAAGCTCCGAACCATCGGGGCGCTGCCCGCGCGTCGGGCGGAGTTCCCGCAGCTGCGCATCGAGCACGCGGAGATCATCGACGCCCAGGACGTCCCGCGCTTCGCACGGCTCGGCGCCGTCGCGTCCGTCCAGCCGTGCCACCTGCTCGCCGACATCGAGGCCCTGCGCCGCTACCTCCCGCACCGGCTCGACCGCGTGCTCCCGCTGCGCGAACTCATCGACGCCGGATGCACGCCCGGCGAGCTGCTCTGGTTCGGGTCGGACGTGCCCATCGTCCGGGCCGACCCCGCCGACAGCATCCAAGCCGCCGTCCACCGCCGGCGACCGGGGTCACACGACACCGAGGCGATCGCGCCGACGCAGGCGATCTCCGAGCAGGAGGCCTGGGCGTGCTTTTCACCGCGTGAGCGCTGAACGCGGCTCACGTGATGATGGACGATGACAATCCAGATGCGTCAGAGGCGCGGCTCGTGCGGACACATGGACTCCGACTCTCGCCGGCCGTTCGGCGACGTCACGCAACGCTTGTGGATGATCCGAACGCCCGGGCGCGACCTCGCTCGCGCCGCCGTGCTTTTTCGTGAACGGCACGCGGCTTTCCTTCGCAGCGACCCGAGCTCGGGATACACCGGGTGCTACTGATCGCCCGACCCGGTCATCGACGGATCCTCGCTCGAATCCTCGAAGCTCACCACGTACTGCGCAAGCCCGATCGGATACTCGACCTGGCAGCGGTATCCGATGAACTCATCAGGCGACCATCCACCGACCTCGAAGAGTGCGCCCGCCAGCTCGCTCTGCCGCGGGTACTGCTCGCACTCGGCCTGCCCGAGCCCGCGACCGAGCAGCTTGATGTCGACCGTCCCCGGCAGCAGGTCGTACCAGCGGCTGCCGAGCCGCCCCGCCATGATGCCCTCCGTCCCGATCGAGTACACGCCCGCGGTGGGGATCAGCGTCGCCAGCGACCGGTGCACGAAGAAGTCGGCGACAAGCCACCGCGACGGCGTCGATACCGCGAAGCTGGTATTGAGCACGCCGGTCTCGCTGGCTCGCGGGTGCGCGATGCCGACCGCCGTGAACGGCCCGCTTACCACGTCGATCGGCTCGCGCCGCGTCCGATCGGGATCGAAGATCACGAGCACCGACTGGCCGTTCCTCCTGGCGACGACGGGGGGCGCGGGGTTGCTGCTGAAGCGCGTGAAGATCCGCGTGTTCGACCACGCGTCGTCGGTCACCGCCGCGCCGGTCCGGACTTCCTCGGGATTCAGCCGGTGCCTGCTCACCAGCGGCATCGAGTGCGCATCGCGCACCACGCCGATCTTCGCGATCGCCGCGATCTTCACCAGGCGGTCCGCCGCCTGCGGATCCCAGTTGAGGATCTGCACGCTTGTGAACGCGTCGGCCCTGCAGCCGCGCAGCGCCGCGTACGACTCGAACATCGCCCGCCGCACCTTCAGCATCGCCGCGGGAGTCGACGTGGGCGGCTCGATCAGCGACTCGACGATCGCGACCAGCCGCCGCTGGCTCCCGCCCCCCTTGCGGATGAGGGCCTCGAACTGGTCGACTGCCGCCGTCGCGCCCGCGAGCAGCTCGCGATCAAACTCCCGCGCCGACGCCGCGGCGATGAAATGGCGAAGCCCCTCGACGCCCGGAAACACGCCCACCACCGTCGCGGGATCCCCCCGGTGCCGCACGCCCGCGTGAACCCGATAACACAGCTGCTGATTGAGGTTCAGGAATCGAGCGGCATCCGCGGTCGCCCGGGCATCCGGCGGTAGCACCGCCATCACCCTTCCAAATTCCGATCGCAGCAGCTCGGCGACCCGCCTGATGTCATCGATCGAAACCATGCTCGCAGATCCTATCCCTCCGTGCACATCTATTAACCAGTCCGGTTCTCCCAGGCCGCTCCGTACCCGCCGCTCGTGCAACACGAGTCACCCGCTCCGAGCGCGCACAAATCCGCCCGGCCCCCCGCGGAAGCCGAGGGGTGTTTCGCTCCACGCGCTGCCCCGGATTCATCTCAGTCATGACTGAGATGAACTCCACATCAAGTCCAGTCACGCGCCACAGACAATCTGTCGATTCCGCCGGTCCGGCGATCACGAGAGGTCTTGCGACCCCGGCGTTTCCACATATCATCGCGGCGCGAACGCGGGCGTTTCCACGTTTTCAGCCGCCCGCGCGAGGAGGATCCGTCGATCGGTTCGAACCCCTGACCGGGGGGTGATGCAACAAGCCGTTGCCTCACGACGCCGCGCCGTGTTGGTGCGGGCGTGCCGTCCCGATCGACCCCAGCACGTGCAACACGCTCGACTCCCGGGCCGTCCTGTTGACCCCGCCCGGAGTGATCGAGCCGCCGTCGCACCAGGAGGACAGGACAGATGAACAAGCTTGCGTACATTGCGGGCCTCGCCATTTCTTCGGTGGCGATGGCGGGCAGCTACACCGAGGGCGCCGACGTCGGAGGCTCCAAGGGCAGCGCGGCCATCGTCTCCGCGTGGGCCAACGGCGAGACCATCTCCGGCACCGTCAGCAGCTCCAGCGACCTTGATTACTACCGCGTCTCCTCCGCCAGCGCTCCCGCCGGCATCTACCGCCACCGTGTCAACCTCGCCGGCGGGTCCGGCGGCCGTTACAGCACCCGCGGCACCGGCGTCAGCTCCGCCTCCGACGTCAACTTCAACTCCGACCGCATCTCCGGCGAGTACCTGACCTGGTACGACTTCGGCAATGCCGCCGAGATCTACCTCCGAGCCGGTCGGTCCGGGTCGGGCTCCAACGGCTACATCATGACCCACGCCGTCAACGCCGTGACGCCGACGCCCGCCGGGTCGCTGGGCCTGGGCGTGCACACCTTCGCTTCCGTGCTCGTGGGCGACAGCGAGATCTACCTGTACGACGGCGCCTTCAACCTCATCGGCCAGAACGACAGCCAGGTCGCCGGCGACGTCCGAGCCAAGATGACGTACAACTTCACCACCGCGGGGACGTTCTACATCGCCATCGGGTCGGGCAACTCCTCGACCCACGTCGGCACCAACACCACGCCCGGCTACTCGAACGACGTGAACAACCCGTTCTACGACAGCAACGTCGGCAGCGGCGCCCGCACGGTCATCCTCGATTTCGCCGGGCTCGTGTCGCGGCCTGAGAACCTCAGCCGCACGGCGTCGGAATTCGGCCTGTCCATCGACTCGGGCGCGGGCATCAACCACTCCGCGAACGTCGGCGGTCAGGAGTTGGCCTGGTTCTCCATCACCGTCGTGCCCGCACCGTCGAGCCTGGCCCTGGTGGGCCTCGCCGGCGTCGCCGCGGCCCGTCGCCGCCGGGCCTGATCGCGCCCTGCGGGGACGCGGACAGTCGCGGACTATCACGCGTCGTGCTCATCCCCCGGAGGATTCGTCTCGAGGCGAATCCTCCGGGCTTTTTTTGGGTTCATCCGGTATTTGCGGGGTGTGATCCTTTGAAGGCGTCTCGGATCTTGAGGAAGAAGTAGTCGTCATCCCGGTAGCCGTAGGCCATGCGTTTGATGACCTTGATCCTGTTGTTGATGCCTTCG
>JAJVHS010000045.1 GCA_022072615.1 Phycisphaerales bacterium | reverse complement strand
GACCACCTGCTCGACCCGCTGGTGCCCGAGACGCAGAAGGCCAGGTTCGAGAACACCGGCAACCTGGACTTCGCGACGCACCTTCCCGACGGCGACCGATTCCGCATCAACATGTACCGCGCGGGCGGGCACACGCACGCCGCCATCCGTCGGGTGAAGGCGGAGATCCCCAGCTACACCGAGCTCAACCTCCCGCCGATCTACGGCGAGATCATCGAGACCTACACCGAGGGGCTCGTCCTGATCGTCGGCGTCACCGGCTGCGGCAAGAGCAGCACGCTGGCGGCGATGATCGAGCACATCAACCAGATGCGGTCGGAGAACATCATCACGATCGAGGACCCGGTGGAGTACCGCTTCACGCCCAAGAAGTCGATCATCTCGCAGCGCGAGATCGGCATCGACGTGGACGGCTTCCCGACCGCGCTCAAGTACATCGTGCGCGAGGACCCCGACGTCATCTTCATCGGCGAGCTCCGCGACCACGACACGGTGCTGTCGGCCGTGCAGGCCGCCGAGACCGGCCACCTGGTCTTCTCGACCATGCACACCGCCGACACCATGCAGGCGTTCAGCCGCATCATCGAGTTCTTCCCCGCGCACGAGCACGGCTTTCTCCGCCACGCGCTGGCGAACACGCTCAAGGCCCTGTGCGCCCAGCGGCTGCTGCCCGCGACGACCGATACCAAGGGCCTCACGGCCAAGGTCGTGCCCGCGTGCGAGGTCCTGCTCGCCAACCCGACCGTCCGCGACAAGATCCGCAAGGGCGAGGACTCCGACCTGCCCGCGATCGTGGGGAGGAACGAAGAGGGCATGCAGAGCTTCACGTGGGCGCTCGCCGAGCTGGTCAAGAAGGAATGGGTTGCGCTCTCGACCGCGCTGGATTACGCCCCCAACCGCGAGGCGCTCCTGAGCACGATCAAGGGCGTGGAGGTGAAGGCCTCGACGCTCACCGGCAAGATCAAGATGGGCGGGCACAGCTCATGATCGGCGGCGGCCCCCGCCAATGATCACGCCATGGCGACGTTCCTCTTCAAGACCGAGCCGTCGGAGTATTCCTTCGACGACCTTGTCCGCGACAGACGCGCGGCGTGGACGGGGATCTCCAATGCCGCCGCGCTCGGGCACCTCCGCGCGGCCGCGGTTGACGACGAAGTCTTCGTGTACCACACCGGCGACGAGAAGCGGATCGTCGGTCTGGCGAAAGTCGTGAAGAAGCCGTACGAGGATCCGGAACAGCCGGGCCTCAATGACAACGGGCAGCCCAGGTTCGCGGTCGTCGACCTCGCGCCGATCAGGGCCGTCAAGACGCCCGTCACGCTCGCGCAGATCAAGGCTGACAAGCGGTTCGCGGAATTCGGGCTGGTGAAGCAGTCGCGCCTGAGCGTGATGCCCGTGCCGGCGGCGCTGGACAAGGCGATCAGGACGATGGCGGGGCTGTGAGGCCGCAGGACGCGCTGTATGCCTCCTGGCGTTCTCGTCTGCGACCGCGGCTTTACAGCCGGGGTACCTGTGTCATCTGAGGCCGCTTTCGCGGAGCCACTCGATGATCTTCCCCGTGTCCCGCGGCAGCATCTCGACGATCAGCCCCTCGTGACCGGTCGGGTACTCCCAGCGTTCCGGACGCCCGAGCCGTTCCCACAGCACCTCCCCCAGCGGCGCGGGGACCGCGGTGTCCATCTGGCCGTGCAGCACGAGCACGCGCCCGCCCCGCAGCGAACCCGCCGTGTGGAATGAATCGAACACGGCCTGATCGAGGTACATCTGGTCGAACGCCCGCCAGTCGATCGCCCCGTCGTCCTCGCCGGGCGGCGTGTCGAACCCCTTGACCTGGATGTCGATGCTGCTCGCGTCGCGCTTGTACGAGCTTCGCCTGGCGATCAACCAGAAGTCCGCCGCGCCTCCCACGAGCACGCACGCCGAGTACTTCTCCGGCTCGCGAGCGACCACCGTCGGCAGCGTCATCGCGCCCGCCGACGTTCCGATGATGGCCCTGGGGAGCGCCGCAAGGTCCGGGCGCTGGTCCTCCAGGTACTTCCACGCGGCCTGCGCGGCCAGACCGCACTCCGCGGCTCGGTCGCCGAGGATGTCCGCAATCCTCGCGGCGCTCTCCTCGAGATTCTCGGGATCGATCTCGATCGACACCCGCTCGGTGAACCGGGACGGCTGCGCGAGCATGCGCAGCACGCCCATCTCGCTCTCCCGCAGGCGCCGGATCAGCGCGTCGATCGTCGGCTCGGGCGTGCCGTACAGGCCGGGCATCACGAGCACGATCCCCCTGGCCTTGGGGGCTTCCGCGGGGGCGTCGTTGCTTTCGCGGTTGCGCCGCCGCCGGGGCGCCACGGGGTCGTAGTAGGCAAACCACGTGCGCTGGATCTGCAGCCGCGGCGTGCCGCCGGTGTTCCCGGCGTGCCGCTGGGTCCCCGACACAAAGCGGAACACCAGCGATGCGTCCGGCCCCGCGGCTCGTCCCGGGCCCCATCCGAAGCCCTTGTCCTGTGCTTCTTCCGCCGTGCCCTCGCGGAACACCACCGAGTGCGGGCCCTCGAGCACGACTTCCGACTGCTCGTCCGCGTCGAGCGCACGCGCATCGGCAAGATCGAGTTCCGTCGGCCCGGGATCGGTCATCCTGGTGAAGCGCGGCAACAGCCACGAGACCTTCACGTCCCACGGAACGATCGCGCCCTGAATGTCGCCCGCGGTGCGGAACGCTCGCACCGGCCAGCGGTCCGAGCACGCGAGCAGCGGGGCATCGGTCGCGGGCAGGAAGGGCGCGGTTGTGCCCGGCGCGTTCGCCGCGGGCTCATCGGCGGGTGCCGCCGGCGCCGCCGCGCCCTGGCCGAGCGCCACGCAGGCCAGTCCGCCGGCGACGACGCCAGCGAGCAGTCGCCGAAACAGTCGCACATTCGTCCCCGGCACGCCGTGCTCCTTTTGACTCAAGACCCGCGTGCTATGCGCCGTATCCCTTGGGGTTCTGGCGGAACCACTTCCACGCCGACTCGATGATCTCGTGCAGGTCGGTGATCTGCGCGGACCAGCCGAGTTCCATCCGGATCCGCGAGGCGTCGGCGAACAGCCTTGGGGGGTCGCCCGGGCGGCGCGCCTGCTCGCGCACGGCAAAGTCTGCCTTCGTCACCTCGCGCACCGCGCTGATGATCTCGCGGACGGAGTACCCCTTTCCGATGCCCAGGTTGTACGCCCGTTCATCGCCGGGCTTGAGCGCGTCCATCACGCGTACGTGGGCGTCCACCAGGTCCTCGACATGCAGGTAATCGCGGATGCAGGTTCCGTCGGGGGTGGGGTAGTCGGTGCCGAACACCGAGACCCCGTCGCGCCGCCCTAGCGCCGCCTGCAGCACCACCGGGATCAGGTGCGTCTCCGGGTCGTGATCCTCCCCGAGCACGCCGGTCCGGTCCGCGCCCGCGACGTTGAAGTACCGCAGCGCCGCGTAGGCGAAGGGCTTCTTGGCTCGGCGCTGGCCCTCGGCGAGGTCGCGCAGCAGGCGCTCGCCCTGGAGCTTGGTCTCGCCGTAGGGCGAGATGGGCGACTGCGGGCACGTCTCGGGGATCGGCACCATGTTCTCCGGCGGCACGCCGTAGGTCGCGCAGCTCGACGAGAACACCAGCCGCTCCACGCCGACCGCCGAGCACGCCTCGAGCAGCGACACCATTCCGGAGGTGTTGTTGCGGTAGTAGAACAGCGGCTGGTCGACGCTCTCGCCGACCGCCGCCAGCGCCGCAAAGTGCATCACCGTGTCGATGGAGTGCTCGCGGAGCAGCCGCTCGACACCGGCCCGCTCGTTCACGTCGAGCTTGGCGAAGATGAGCCTGCCGCCGGACCCGGGCCGCAGCCGGTCGATCGCCTTCTCATGCCCGCGCAGCAGGCTGTCCAGCGCGAGCACCGTGTGCCCGTCGCGGAGCAGCCGCTGCACCGCGTGTGATCCGATATAGCCGGCCCCGCCGGTCACGAGCACGTTCATACGACGCACGCTCCTGGATTCATCCCTGGCCCGTCAAGCCGTCACCCTGTCGATGCCCCGGTCCACTGTACGCGGCGTGCCCCAGCCGCCGATCCGGTCGACGTTCCGGCGCGACACGATCGCCAGCAGGATCGCGCCGACCGCAACCATCGCGACGCTCAGCCACTGCCCCCGCGACAGCCCGGCGATCCTCTGCACCTGCAGATTCGCGTCCGGAAGGCGGTAGAGCTCGGTCAGGACTCTCAGGACGCCGTAGGAGATCAGGAACCAGCAGCCGATCACGCCGGGCCTGCGCGGCCGCCGAGCGATCCACCACACGATCCCGCCGACGACCAGCCCTTCCGCCGCCGCCTGGTAGAGCTGCGACGGATGCCGAGCCGAGATCCACGGCTCGAGCTGCTGCGCCAGCGCCGAGTTCCCGGATTGGATCTTCTCGACCACCGCGCGATACCCCGCGGCCAGGTCGCCGTCGTAGCCCGCGCCGCGAACGATTCCCTCGATCGCCCGCAGCCGCTGGTGGGCCTCCTCGGGCGCCATGTACTTCGAGCAGTCGTGGTCGTACGGGAACTCCTGCGGGAACTTCACCGCCCACCACGGGGCCGGCTCGCCGGGCATCGCGACGATCTTGCCGAGCAGCTCGCCGTTGATGAAGTTCGCGATCCGACCGAGCATGAGCCCCGGCGGCGCGAGCAGCGCCGTCATGTCCAGCACGTGCAGCACGGGGATGCGTTTGCCCGGCGACCCGTCGGGCCTGCGCAGCCCGCGGGCGACGTACCACGCCGCCAGTATCACGCCGATCATCCCGCCGTGGCTGGCCATCCCGCCGCGGTTGACCATCAGCGCGCCCCACCACGGCGGCGACGACGTGACATGCACCAGCAGCCCCGGGTCGTAGAACAGGATGTACCCCAGCCGCCCGCCGAGCATCACGCCGATCACCAGGATCATGATGGCGTCCGCGGCCCGGTACGGCGGGATCAGCGCCGCGCCCCGCCGACCCAGCCAGCGCAGCAGCACGAAGGCGATGACGAACCCGCCCATGTACGCCAGGCCGTACCAGCGGATGCCGAAGTCGCCCGACAGTCTCACCACGAACGGCGAGAGATCGTGCAGCCACGCGAGCAGCATCGGAGCGGCCGCGGCGCTCATGCGGGCCGCTCGTTCGCGGCCTGGCGAGAAGCCTTGGACTTGCTGTTGCGCCGGGCGTTGGCCCAGTCGCGGAGCGTGTCAACGGCGAGCATGCCGGGCGTGCCCAGCCAAGACTCGCCCGGCGGGACGTTGTCCATGACGCCGGATTGAGCGCCGATCCGAGCGCCGGCGCCGATCTTCCGTCCGTCAGCGAAGCCTGCCTGGCCGCCCACCATCACGCCATCGCCGAACTCGCACGACCCCCCGATGCCAACCCCCGCGGCGATGAGGCAGGCCCGGCCGATGCGCACCCCGTGACCGACCTGGACGAGGTTGTCGATCTTGGTTCCGGCGCCGACGAGCGTCGAACCGAACTTGGCCCGGTCCACGCAGGAGTTGGCCCCGATCTCGACCCCGGGCCCGACCTCGACGTTCCCGATGTGGGGGATCTTCACGACGCCGCGTCCGTCGGGGCTCGGACGGAACCCGAAGCCGTCGGCCCCGATCACGACTCCGGGGAAGAACGTGCAGCCGTCGCCAACCGTGCACCGGTCCAGGATGCTCACGCCCGCGTGCATCATGCACCCGCGTCCGACGACCGCGTCCCGGCCGAGATAGACGTTCGCCTTGAGGCACGTCCCATCGCCGACCCTGGCGCCGGCTTCGATCACGCACCCCGGGCCGACGTACGCGGTCGCCGCCACCGTCGCGGCGGGGTCGATGAATGCCAGCGGGTGCCTGCCGGGGGCGATCGGCGTCGCCGGCGGAGCAAACAGGTCGAGGACGACGTTCAGCGCCAGGTCCGCGTCGGGGACGACGATCAGGGCCCGGGTCGAAGTATCAAAGTCCGGGATCGCGACACGCCTGGAGATGAGCGCCGCGGTGCCCTTGGATGCCTTCCAGACGTTCGCGTAGGCAACATCGCGGATGAAGGCGAGCGACCCCGGGCCGGCCCGTTCGACGACCTCCAACCGGTCGATCGGAAGGTCGGGATTCCCACGCAATTCAGCGCTCAGCCGAGCAGCCAGCGAACCGGTTGTGCACTGCGGTGTCATGCCGGGGCACTCTAGCATGCCGCCGGGCCGGATGTGGGGGGATGCCATGCGGGAAACCCGGGTTACGGGCTCGCCGGAGCCGCGTCGGGCGTGGCCGGATCGGTCGCCGCCACCGCGGACCCGCCCGCCGTGCCCTCCGGCGGGTTCGGCGGGGTGATGGCCACCGGCCGCCCGTCTTCGCCGAGGGTGAATCCCACGGCCGCGAGCGCCGCCCGGTCCCAGGGCTCGGGGGTGATCTCGTCGGGCCGGACATCGCGCGTGAGGACCAGAGCGCCCTCCTGGAGGCCGCCGGTGACTTCCGCCTGGGTGTGGGACATCTGGCCGATCGAGACGGGCGTGCGCACCACCCGACCGCCGCGCCGCTCGTACACGTACCGCAATGCCCCGTCACTGAAGATCGACTGAACGGGGATGGTCAGGGCGTTCTCGACCGTCCCCAGCGTGATCGTCGCATCCACCCGCATCGAGGGCTTGAGCACGGCGCCCTTGAGCGACGCCGGGTCCAGGGAAATCTTGACCTTGTATTCCCTGGTTTCGCTGTCGCGCATGTCCCCGGTCTCCGCGAGGACTCCCAGCGATTCCACGGTGCCGCGGAACGACCGGTTGCCGGCCGCTTCGACGCGCACGTCCACGGCTTGGCCCGGCGCGACCTTGCCGGACAGGCTCTCGTGGATGCTCACGCTCGCGAGCATCTCGCTGGTGTCCGGCAGGATCATGACCAGCTCGTTGCGGTATACCGGCTGGCCGACCTGCAGCGGCGTCTCACGCCAGCCCAGCCCCATGCTGAACGCGTACACCACCAGGCCGTCCACGGGCGCGCGGATCGAAGCTTCATCCACCTGCTTCTGGAGCTCCTTGAGCCGAGCCTCGTGGATCTCCAGCTGCTTCCTGCGCGTGGTCCGAGCCGACTCCTTGCTCGCCAGCTCGATCTTGTTGTTCATGGTCACGCGCTCGAGTTCGCTCCTGGCTTCGTCCAGCGCGCTGGACTTGGTCTCGAGCTCCTCGGGGTGCTTGAACTGCCAGTAGATCTCCTTGTCGAGCACCGCCGCCTGCGCCGCCAGCGTCGCCTCCGTGAACGCGATCTCGTCGCGCTGTAGCTCGTCCTTGCTCAGGAAGCCCTGCTTGTTGAGCGCCTGCGACGTCTGGACCTTCTCCTTCATCCGGGCAAGATCGCGGGCCGTCTTCTCGATCGCCAGGTCCAGCTCCTGCGACTTCTTCTTGACCTCGCCCTCTTTCCACTGCTTGAGGCTGAGCTCCGCGAGCCTCAGCTTGGATTCGGCCTGCCGCAGCTTCGACTGGTTCTCGTTGGCCTGGATCTCGCACGCGTTCTCCGCGGCGACGGCCTCGGAACGAGCCGTTTCCACCGCGAGCTGCTCCTCCCGGACCGCCGTCTGGATCTCGTCGGTGTTCAGGCGCATGAGCATGTCGCCCGCCTTGACGAACTTGCCCTCCTCCACCAGCTCGATGATGTTCGAGCGCGTGTCCAGCTTCGAGCGGATCTCGACCTGGCGGCGGGCTTCCAGCCGGCCCGAGCACGCGGTCGTGATGGCAAAGCCCGCCCGTTTCACCACGGCGATGTCCGTGGCCCGGTCGGGCGAGACGGTTTCACGGCCACCCCACAGGCTGACGGCGCCGCCGAGGCCGCCCACGCTCGCGAGCCCGACCACCACGACCAGCGCCCGCCCGCGGCGGCGGGCGACCCGTCCGGGAGTTCTTTCGATGGAGGTCATGGCGAGCCCCTGGAAACCCGTTGTTCGCGTGCGGCGGTGCACAAGCCCGCTCGGCTGCCCGAGCATACCTCCAGGCCGCCCCCGGGGTTGCACCATCGTGCGTCGTGGTTACAAGCAAGAGCCCGCTCGGCCGACGGATTATTCCGCCGTCTTCTCCGCGGCCTTGTCGGCCTCGGTCGAAGACGGCTGTCCCTGGGCTCCGGTTTCTCCGGCCGGGGCCGCGGGTTTGTCCGCGGGCGATTTGTCGGCGATCTCGGAGGACTTGGCGCTGTCCGCGTCCTTCCGTTCGCCGTCCTTGGCGGCCGGCGCCGACCCTTCGGCGGTGGTCCGGGGATTGCCGGCGCCCGTCGCATCCGAGGTGCCGCCGCCCTCGCGGCCGCCGCGGTTGCGGCCGGCTCGCTGGCGGTTCCCGTCGGGCGGACCGCCCGGGCCGCGTTCGGCGGCGCCGGCGACCACGGGCTTCCCGTCGGCATCCAGGGCGTAGCCGGCGAGTTCGAGTGACGCCTTGTCCCAGGGCCGGACAAGCACCTCGCCGCTGGTGGGCTCGCGGAGCAGGACGACCTGTCCCTCGCTGACGCCCGCGGTGATCTCGGCGAACGTGTCGGACCGGCGACCCATCTTGACCGGCACTTTCGCGAACTTGCCCGTCTGTTCGACATACACGAAGCGGACCGGGCGTTCGTTGAACACGGCCGGCACCGGCACGGCGGGGGCGTCGGCGACCTCACCGAGGGTGATGGAGGAATCCACCCGCATGCTCGGCTTGAGGCCCGCGCCCGCGAGCTCCTGCTGGTCGAGCGCGACCTTGACGGTGTACTCGCGGAGGTTCGGGTCGCGCCAGCCGCCGGTCTCAGCGAGCACGCTGGTGCTCTCGACCACCCCCTGGAACATCTTGCCGCCGGCCGCATCGACCTGAACGGTGGCCCGCTGGCCCGGGCGGATGCGTCCCGCCAGGCTCTCCTGCACCCGCACCGACGCGATCATGTCGCTGGTGTCGGGCAGGATCATCAGCAGCTCGTTGGGGAACACCTGCCGGCCGATCTGGAGCGGGCCCTCGCGGTCGCCGCCGAAGCCGCGGCCGCTGCTCATGCTCGTGGCGTACACCACCAGGCCGTCCTGGGGGGCTCGCATCGTGGCCGCCGCGAGCTGCTCCTCCAGGTTCTTGAGCTTCTCCTCGCGGACGGCGAGCTGCTTGCGGCGGTTGGTCCGGGCCGCTTCCTTGCTCGCCAGCTCGATCTCGTTGTTCATCTTCACGCGCTCGAGCTCGGCCTTGGCCTCGGTCAGGGCGCTGGTGAACGTCTCCCGCTCCTGGGGGAGCTTGTACTGGCGGTAGATCTCGTCTTCCTTCTTGGCTTTCGCGATGGCGGCCGTCGCCTCGATCCAGGCGATCTCGTCGAGGTCGAGCTCGTTCTTGCTCAGGAAGCCCTGGGAGTGGAGCATCTTCGACCGGTCGTACTTCTCCGTCAGCCGCTTGAGATCCCGGTCCGCTCGTTCGAGCGCCAGGTTGAGCTCGAGGAACTTCTTGGCGACCTCCCCGCTCTCCCACTGGTCCAGCGCGAGCTTGGCGAGCGTGACCTTCGACTCGGCCTGCCGCAGCAGCGACTCGTTCTCGTTGACCTGGATGTTGTACCCGTTCTCCGCCGCGACCAGCTCGGCCTTGGCCGATTCCACCTGCAGCGTCTGCTCGAGGATGTCCTGCTCGATCTTGTCCGAGTTCAGGCGCACGAGCAGGTCGCCGGCCTTCACCGAGGTGCCCTCGGGCGCCAGCTCGGCGATCGTCGACTGCGATTCAAGGCGGCTGCGGATCTCGATCTGGTTGCGGGCCTCGAGTTCGCCGCTGCACTTGGTCATGATCTCGAAATTGGTCTTCTTCACGACCGCCCGGTCGCTGGTCACCGACGCCGAGGAGGCCGCGCCTCCCTTGCCGCCCAGGGCGGCGTACCCGATCACCGCCACGCCGCCGGCCAGCGCCACCAGAACGGCAGCCCGCAGAACGATCGAACCGCGCTTGCGGCGGCTCGGCCCGCGTCCCGCCGAGCGGTCGCCGTAATTTGCGTCCGTGGTCATGACAACACTCCCGGGGCCCGCATCCTGCCGAGCCGAAAAGACTTCAAACACCCGCCGCGCCGGCACACGCACTCCCTACCAATAGTCTATCGCCGAGGTTCGTCGACTCAGCCTTTTCATCACCTCATTCGGGCGGATCTGCTCATGGGTGTTCTGGATACATTCGGTAGTCCCGGCACCCGCCTGCTGCTCGCCGTGGCCGCCCCCGCCGAGTTCCGGGCCGTTGCCCGGGGGCTTGGCCGCCCCGACACCAAGATGCCCGAGCGATGGCAGTTCGTCACCATCGGGCGCATGGATGTCCTCTGCACGGGGGTTTCAAAGTCCAACGCGGCCGCCGCCGTCGCCATTGCAGCCCGGCCCGGCACCCACGCGGCCGTCCTCTCGATCGGCATCGGAGGGGCCTACGACCCCGCCCTCGCCCCGATCGGGAGCCTCGTGCTCGGCACCCGCAGCGTGTTCGTCGACGAGGGTGCCGCGACCCCGCAAGGCTTCATCGGGTGCGCGGAACTGGGTTTCCCGGTGTCATCCGCGACGGATGTGGTAATTGCAGACCCCCGACTCCTCAACCTGCTGGGGCCGCTGTGCTCGGCAAGCGGCCCGATCACCACGGTTTCCACCTGCTCGGGCACCGATGAACTGGCTCGTGCGTACGCCGCCCGGGGCGAGGCGATCGCCGAGGGCATGGAAGGCGCGGCGGTGGGGCTGGCCGCGGCCGGGGTCGGGATCCCATTCGCCGAGGTGCGAGCGATCAGCAACACCACCGGCGATCGTTCCAGACAGGTCTGGGACATTCCCCGTGCGCTCGAGGCGCTTTGCGGACTGGTTGGCCGTCTCTAGCGGCCCGAGTCGTCAGAGTTCCGCCGGGCGTTCTCGGACGGTCGCCCTGCGCGGTGGTGGGCGCGGGTTGTGACGGTTGTGGCGGCTGTGGGGGAGGCGCGCGGTCGAGCCGTGCGCGTCCGTCGCTCCCGGGCTGAGACCAACCCCACCTGCATCCGATCCAACGACTGCACCGGTTCCTTTCCGCCGGTGCTTCCGGGCAGTCTCACCACAGCCGAGCGGGCACCCCATGGGCGTGAATCCAAAGTTCAGTCCCAAGAACCTCCTGAACAACCTGTTCGGGTCCAACGGTGATCCCATCGCTGTCGATTTCGGCGCTACGGGCGTCAAGTTGCTGGCGGTCGAAGCCGGCCAGCCGCCGAAGCTCGACGCCATCGGCTTTGCCCCCACGCCTCCGGAGCTGCGGGCCGACGTGCGCAAGCGGTTCACCCAGCAGTTCGAGGACCTGGGGAAGATGGTGGCCAGGCTGGGCCTGCGCAACCGCAAGGCCGTGTGCTCGATCCCCGCGTCGCAGACGTTCTGCAAGCACATGCAGATCGAGCGCGCCGGCGACATTCCGATCCTCACGATCGCCCAGGCCGTCACCGCGCAGCAGATCGGGTGCGACCCCTCCGCCCTGGTGTACCAGCCGATCGACGTGGGCCCGCTGCCCAGCGACGCCACCAAGCACGAGGTCATCTGCACGGCGGTCAGCCGCGAGCTGGTGAACCTGATCATGGGCGCGATGCGGCACTGCAAGCTCGAGATCGCGGGCGTGCACGGCGAGTTCCTGGCGACGATCCGCGGGTTCGACAGCATCACCAAGCGGGCCGAGGACGCGACCATCGGGTCGCTGTACCTGGATATCGGGGAGAGCTCGACCAAGGTCATCATCGCCCAGGGCACGCGGCCGGTCTTCGTGCGCTTCGTCGAGATCGGCACCGGCGCGCTCGACCAGATCGTGATGGCCAAGAGGTCGTGCTCGGCCGCCGAGGCCGCGGCCCTGCGCCTCGAGCACTCCGCCACCCTCGGCGAGGAGCCGGCGGTTCAGCCGGTGCCCGAGCCCGTGGTGGCCACGGCCGCGCAGCAGACGGGCCTTGGGATCTTCGCGCTCATGCCGCAGGACCGGCGGCGCGGGGGCGGTCGGCAGGAACGCATGCTCGAGGACGCGCCGCTGCCGGAGCTTGCCGAGCAGGTCGAGATCCTCGCCGACGAAGTGCAGATGTGCGTGCGGTACGCCGAGTCTGTGGTGCCGGGGTTGAAGATCGACCGACTGATGTGCATGGGCGGCGGCGCGGCGGACCGTGCGCTGTGCCGGCGTGTGGCCAGGACGCTGCGCGTCCAGGCGCAGGTGATGGACCCGCTGGCGCGGTTGGCTCGGACGAGCGCGGTGCCCGCGTTGAACGTTGACCTGAGCACGCCGCACCCGGAGTGGTCGGTGGCGGTTGGGCTGTGCTCGTGCCCGGTGGCGCTGTAGGAAGGTCGATCGAGGGAGGAACCAAGCGATGAACAGTCTCCTGCAGCCAACCGAGAACTCGGGCAGCTTCCTGCCCGACGAGTACGTCGCCCGGCGGGCGGAGCTTCGAGCCGGCGTCCTGGGGCTGATGCTCTTCGGCGTGGTGATGGCCCTGGTGGTGGGCGCGTTCTTCGTGACCAACCAGCGCTGGCGCGCGGTCCGGGCCGAGGCCCGGGCGGTGCAGGCCGAGTACGAGGACCAGAAGCAGCGGATCGAGCAGCTCGAAGCGCTGGAGCGCGACCGCGACGACATGCTGGAGAAGGCCGAGATCGTCTCGGCGCTGGTCGAGAAGACGCCGCGCTCGGTGCTGATGTACGAGCTGGTGTCCCGCATGCCGCCGGGGATGACGATGCTCGAGGTCAACCTCGAGGGCAAGCGTGTCGAGCCGCCAAAGGCCGACGACAAGGCCAAGAAGGGCCCGCAGAAGGTCGGGACGCTCTCCAAGGGCAAGCCGCCGGCGTCCAAGTCGGGCAAGAGCGACGCCAAGAAGGCCGATGCCAAGAAGGAGCCCGCGCCGGTCAAGGAGCGGATCGCGCCGCCGAAGTTCGATTACAAGCTCACGCTGACCGGCGTCACAGCGGTGAACACCGAAGTGACCGACTACCTCGCCAAGCTGACCGAGTGCGAGATTTTCCAGAACGTCGACCTGGTCTACATCCGCGAGACGCAGATCGACCACGTGGACCTGCGGAAGTTCGAGATCTCGTGCCAGCTCCGGGCGGGGGGCGTCCGCGGCGCGGCCCAGGCGGCGTCTTCTCAGATGGCCGATGTCGAAACCGAAAAGGCGCACGCCGCGTCGGGGAAGGAGTGATCGTCCATGAAACTCGGTGCCCGGGAAGGGCTGATCGCGGTTGTGCTGCTGGCGATCCCGCTCTCGAGCTGGTGGCTGGTCTTCCGGCCCCAGAACACGGCGATCTCCGCCGCCAAGCGGGACGTCACGCACAAGCGCGAGCTGCTCGAGAAGCTCAAGCTCTACACGAGCAAGAACCAGGACCTCGTGCGCGCCAACGGTGAGATGGTGGAGCGCATCAAGGCGATCGAGGACCGCCTGCCGACCGTCAAGGAGGTCGACAGCATCGTGCGCCAGGTCTCGGACGTCGCCGTGCTGTGCAAGCTTGAATCGCCGACGGTCGCGAACGTGAAGCCCCGCCAGGAAGCCATGTACATGGAGCAGCCCCTGGACATGAGCCTCTCGGGGAGCTGGGAGGGCTTCTACGACTTCCTCGCCAAGGTCGAGCAGCTCCCGCGCATCACCCGGATCTCCAACATGGTCCTTCGCCGCGACGAGAAGGGCGACGGCAACATGAAAGCCGAGTTCACGCTGAGCATCTACTACCAGCAGTCCGCCGCCAACGCCGCGGCCGCGGCCGCCGCCCCGGGCGCCCCCAAGAAGGGCCCCGCCAAGAAGGCAGGTGGCAAGTGAGCAACACCCCGGCCGGCACCACCGAGCCCAACAGCGCTTCGTCATTCCTGTCGGAGCTGCGATCGTCCGAGCGGTCCGAAGGAGTGGCCCCGATCCCCGCGCGCCGCAGGCGCGTCCCGCTGCACCTGGTCGTCGCCGGCATGGTGGTCGCCGTGGGCGGCGCCTCGCTCATGGGCATGCGCCACATCGGGATGCGAGCGGGCATGACCTTCGAGACCGACGCGAATCTGCTCCCCGTCGATTCGCCCGATTCGACCGAGGGCCAGCGCCTCCGGGCCGTCATGGCCGAGCTCGAGCTCAGCCAGCGCGGCGCGGGCGTTTCGCCCGCCAAGCCGGAGAAGAACCCCTTCAGCCTCGCGGCGGGCGGACCGGCCAAGGCCGATGACAGCGACGCCGAGGGCCGCGAGCTGGCGGCTCGCCAGGCCGAGGAAGCGCTGCGGCGCCAGGCCGAGATCGAGAGCGCGGCGGCGGAACTCCAGCTCGTCGGCATCGTCGGCGGGCGCGGGTCGTACGTCGCGGCGATCGGCAACAAGAACTACCGGGTGGGTGACGTCGTCGGCGGCATGTTCACGCTGACGGAGATCGACGGCCGCACCGTGACCGTGGCGGTCGATGACCAGCTCTACGAGCTGACGCTCGGCCAGAAGCCGGTCAAGTCGTCCAAGAAACCCAAGAAGACCGGTCGCCCGACCAGGTGAGGCCGGCCCAGCTCAAAGACAGGACGCGGCGTGGGCAATCGCAAGATCGACGACATTCTCAACGAGCTCGGCCTCTCGGACGGCGACGGGAGAACTCCGGCCAACCGCCACGCCAAGCCCATCCCCACCCCGCCGGCCGACCAGCAGGCGGCGCCGGCGCCGGTTGAGCAGGCGGCCGAGCGGACCTTCTCGCCTTTGCCCGCGATGCCCGCCAACCAGCGGACATTCCATGACAACGGCGCGCGGACTGTCCCCGGCGCCGCGCCGGACCGCGCCCCGGTCCCGCCCGTCGAGGCCGCCGCACAGCCAGCCGTCGGCCCGGCGGCCAAGACGGTGTACGACCCCGAGGACGAGGCCGGCGCACCTGCGGCGAAGGAGAGCGACTCCGCCGCCCAGCGGCCCGGCGCCGACTCCAAGGCAACGCTCGAGGAGCTGCTGGTGTCGCGCGGCGCGGTGAGCGCCGACAAGCTCGACAGTGCGATCGCCATCTGCAAGCAGTCGCCCAACAAGCGGCTGGTCGAGGTGCTGATCGAGAACGGCGCCGACGAGCCGGCGGTGCTCGAGTGCGTCGCGATCGCCGGCCGGATCCCCTTCGAACGCATCCGGCTAGATCTGGGCCTGAACGGCGGGTTCGACGGGACCATGCTCCAGCGGCTGACGGTGGACTTCTGCCGTCAGCACATGGTGATCCCGCTGCGCCAGGAGGGCGCCCGGGCGGTCATCGCCACGCCCGACCCCAGGCGCGTGTTCCTGGTGGACGAGATCAAGGAGCGGCTGCGGGTCGGCGGCGTGAAGTTCGTGATGACGCCCGCGTTCGACGTGCGCGGCGTGTTCGAGATCGTCGGCGGCCCCAAGGAAGAGGAGCAGACGATCGACCTGTCGGAGATGCTCGCCGAGGTCGGCGAGGGCGACGTGCAGGTCGAGTCCAAGAAGGCCGAGGAGCTGAACCTCGAGCGCGAGGCGGCGGAATCGCCGGTCATCAAGTACGTCAACCACATCATCCACACGGCGGTGAAGGAGGGCGCCAGCGACATCCACATCGAGCCCGCGGAGAAGAAGGTCCGCGTGCGCTTCCGCATCGACGGCGAGCTCTTCGAGATGATGAACCCGCCCTCCTCCATGGGCGCCGCCATCACCAGCCGCCTGAAGATCATGGCGAACCTGGACATCTCCGAGCGGCGCCTGCCCCAGGACGGCCGCATCCGCTGCATGGTCCAGGGCCGCAAGCTCGACCTGCGCGTCTCGACCCTGCCCAACGGCTACGGCGAGAAGACGGTCATGCGAATCCTGGACACCAAGTCGATCAACGTCGAGCTCGAGCAGCTCGGCTTCGACGAGATGATCCTGGAGGTGTGGCGCAAGCAGATCGACGCGCCGCACGGCATCGTGCTGGTCACCGGTCCGACGGGGTCGGGCAAGACGACCACGCTGTACGCCTCGCTGCGCAAGCTCGACAAGACGTCGATGAACATCTCGACGGTCGAGGACCCGGTCGAGTACCACCTCGACGGCATCACCCAGACGCAGACGCACGAGAAGATCGGGATGACCTTCGCCAAGGCGCTCAAGGCGCTCCTGCGGCAGGACCCCGACGTGATCATGCTGGGCGAGATCCGCGACCACGAGACGGCGCACACCGCGGTGCAGGCGGCGCTCACCGGCCACCTGGTGCTGAGCACGCTGCACACCAACGACGCCCCCAGCTCGATCACGCGGCTGGTGAACATCGGCGTCGAGCCCTTCCTGGCCTCGGCGGCGGTGAACGCGGTGCTGGCCCAGCGGCTCATCCGCCGGCTGTGCTCGCACTGCAAGGTGCAGGAGCCGCCGGCCGAATCGCTGCGCGAGTACCTCGAGATGCAGGCGATGGACACCGAGAAGGTGTGGTCGCCCAAGGGGTGCGACAAGTGCCGCAAGATCGGCTATTCGGGCCGGGTGGGCCTGTACGAGCTGCTCGCGGTGGACAACCAGCTCCGCGACATCATCGCCCGCAATCCGAGTGCACCGGAGTTCACCCGCATCTGCATCGAGCGCGGCATGGTCACGCTCCAGCAGGACGGATTGAAGAAGGTGGGCAAGGGCTTGACAACGGTGGATGAGGTGCTGAGGGCGACGAAGGAAGGCCACTGATTTTCTGGGTGGGTCGGCACTCCGTGCCGACATGGAGTTGGGTGGGTCGCCGCTCCGGGCCGACTGTGCCTCTCTCTTCGCTATCTCGTGGCACAGGTGTCCCGCCTGCGATCTAGCCCTGCTTTGATCAACGGCGCCATCAGTCCGATGGCGCCGTCAGGCCAGAATCACGATGATGTCCACGATTACACCGCCGCCTTCACCACCGTGAACTGATCGTTGAGCGCCCCCGCCGGCGGTTCGAAGTTGTCGTTGGCCACGTCGCAGCCCTCGGCCCGGGCGATGTACAGGTCCTGGTTGCGCGAAAGGTCGATGTGCACGCTGGTGGCGTGCGGGCGCGGCGTGGCGGTGCGCCGCGGCGCGACGATCTCGGCGACGGTCGGGCGGCACGGGTGGTGCGGGTTCCAGCCGACGACCACGCCCTCCGAGCCGTCGCTGAGCGTCACCCGCGTCCCCGGCGCGTAGGGCGGCACCACCATCAGCATGGCTCGGAGCACGACCGGGTCGATCCACGACCGGTAGGGGTCCTTCATCAGCGTGTGCAGGGCCCGGACCATGGGGATGCGGGGCCGCTCGGCCGGGCCGTCGCCGACCTCGTGCCGGTGGCGGAGGCGATCGAGGAGGTCCGCGGCCGTCGCGATGCGAGCGAGCACGTGGATCTCCGTCCCGTGCAGCGGCCGCCCGGACCCGGGGTGCGCGGGCGACGGGAAGCCCGACCCGTCGAAGCGCTGGTGGTGCTGGAGCACGACCGCGGCCGCGGATGGGTCCACGTGATCGCGCACGAGCTCGTGCCCGAGCGCCACGTGCCTGCGGAAATCGGGGTCGCTCTCGTCGTGGTCGCGGTGCCAGCGCTCGAGCACCGGCTCGGGCAGGCGGAGCATGCCCAGGTCGTGCAGCAGCGCGCCGACGCCGAGGTTCGAGACGTCCCGCGCCTCGTACGCCGAGAGCTTGGGCCGCTCGCGGATGAGGTAGAAGTCCAGCTTGATGCCGACGAGCACGCTCACGAGCGCGACGTTGCACGCGTGGCGGAGCGAGATGCTCCCCGACCGGCCGATCTCGCCCAGGAACACCGCCGCGGGCCGGTTCTCGGCGAGCTTCTCGAGCAGCGAGACCACGGCCCGCTTGTACATGCGAAAGTCGAGCGTGGGATCGGCGCCGGCGACGGTGGGGGCCATGGCGCCGGAGACCGCCTGCGCGACCTCGTGGCACGCCGCGTGCACGGACGGGTTGACGAAGTCGGCCATGAACTCGACGCCCGGGCACTCGATCCAGGCCTCGTAGACGCCCAGTTCCTGGAGCTTGGCGATGGTCGCGTGGTCGAGCTCGAAGCCGGCGCGCAGCAGCACCCCGCCCGGTCGGCGGGGGTGATGGATCGGCATGGCGAGCCTCATGCCCGGGACGGCCCCGGTCAGGTCTACGCGAAGCATCGGCGGACCTCCGGCCAGATACATCGGTGCGAGGGCGGTAGACCTGCGGCCTGTGTCCAGACCTTGGGCAACGCGGCGGATTATCGGCCCGAAGAATGCGACTAGAACGCGCGAAACCAAGGCAATCGCCTGGCGATTATCGCGCGGAGTGGCCGAGCATCGGCACCGGCTGGAACTCGGGCGGGATGCGGGGCGTGATCGAGATGATGACGCGGCGGTGCGCGCCGCGACCCACGATCGCGTCGGTGAGCATCGCCTCGCCCAGCGTCAGCAGGTCGGGGAGCGCCGGGCCCGCGGCCGGGCCCGCAAGCTGGTCCGCAGTCTGGGCATCCGCGGCCGCCGGCGCAGCAAGCGGAACCGGATCGACCGCGGGCGCATCGTCGATTTCGCGCGGCTTCACTTCCGGCGCATCGCTCGCCGCGGGAGCGGCGGGCCCGGGGCGCGACGCGACCTCCGACGCCTGCGGCCATTCCTCGCGCGGGTGCGCGGGGACGATCAGCACTGTCTGCCCGGGGTCGCAGATGAGGTCCACGAGCAGGCGCTCGAACGTCTGTCCCTGATCGGTCGCGGCGTTGAGCGCGGGGCCCGCGAGCAGGTCGGCGGAGCGGGCCGCGTCCACGTGCTGCGGAAGAAGCTGGAGGACCATCGCGGCCGGCACACGGGCCGAGTCTTCGGCGCCGCTCAGGACCGGCGTGCCCGCGACCAGCCAGGAACGAGCGAGCAGCCGCAGCGTGCCGCCGCCAAGCGTCAGGCGTCCGCTGGAGATCGCGACCATCGCGCCGGGGTCCAGCCCCCAGTCCTGCTGGTCGAGCCAGATGTCCAGGCCCGAGTCCCAGCGACGTCCTCCAGAGAGCGGCCGCCAGCGGCCCAGCATCGGGAGCGATTCCCGCCGAGCCTGGCCCTGGAGCGGTAGCGCGCCGACGACGGAGCGCGCCTGGTCGGCGGGGACGACGTACACGCGCAGCCCGTTGCCTTCCCACAGCCGCGAGCGAGACCCTTGCGATCGGTAGCTGGAGATCGGGGCCAGCGCCCGGCCCAGCGCTACCGGCGACAGGTCCGTGACCCAGAACTCAACGTCGAGCCCGTCGCCCGCCGGGCGGACTTCCTGGAGCTGGAGCGCGGAGAATTCCCTCGGCGGCGCCGGTTCGGGGTCGCCCTCGCAGCCCGCCAACATCATGCACGCGACGGTGCCGAGCGCGGCGAGCGTGCAGACGCGGCGAGCAGCATGTCCGGCGGTGAGCATCGCTAGCTCTTGAGGGCGCCCGGCGGCATCCACGGCTCGGCCGCGGGGTCGCATTCGTTGATGCGGTCGATGAGCCTGCGGATGAGCCCGAACCGGCTGCGGGTGTGAACGAAGCTCAGGCGCGGGAGTTGCGGCCAATCGTCTTCCTCGGTGAACGGCCCGCGCTGCTCGATCGTCCCCGTCTTGATGATCGGCGCGAACTCCTCGGCGAGCCTTGCCACGTCCTGGGGCCGCAGCGGCCGGTGGAGGCGGATCACGAAGCTGTCGTCGACATACCGCGACGAGTGGTAGTTGCGATAAAAGCGCAGGATGTGGTCCGCGGCCTCGCGCGGGTTGGCGGCGAGGAAATAGAGGCCGGTGTCCTCGGGGCTGATCCACCCGCGAGCGAGCACCTGCGTGCGGATCCAGTGGTCCCACGTCTTCCAGTAATCGCCGCCGACGCCCTCGACGAGCACGATCGGCACCATGCTCGACTTGCCCGTCTGCACCAGCGTGAGCGCCTCGTATGCTTCGTCCATCGTCCCAAAGCCGCCGGGGAACAGGGCCACGGCTTCGGCCTGCGAGATGAACATCAGCTTGCGGGTGAAGAAATAGCGGAAGTGGATGAGCTTCTCGTCGCCGGCGATGACCTTGTTGGCGTTGGTTTCGAACGGGAGGCGGATCGCGACGCCGAAGCTGTGCTGGCGGCCCGGGCCGACGTGGCCGGCGTGCATGATCCCGCCGCCCGCGCCGGTGATGATCATCCAGCCGGCCTCGGCCATCATGCGGCTGAAATCGACGCAGGCGTTGTAATCTGCGTGGCCCTCGGGGGTCCGAGCCGATCCGAAGATCGTCACCTTGTGCGTCTCGGCGTACCGAGCAAACACCGTGTACGCGTACCGCATCTCGCGCACGGCCGACGACATCAGCTTGAGCTCGCCGGTGTCGCGCCCGTCGGGCAGCAGCTTGAGCCCGGCGACCAGCAGGTCGCGCACGAGCTTGGACTTGAACGTCCCCGGCGTGCCGCCGACCTTGCCGATGAGGGCGTCGAGCTGCGCGAGGATCGCCGGGTCGTCGGCGATCGAGACGTGAGCGGGGTCGGTCGGTGGAACCTTGACCATTCGGTCAACGGTCCCTTCGCCCCGACCGGTGGTGGGCTGGGTCGTCATGCCGGGTGCTTCTCCGAAGGAGCAATCTTTGCACCCCCGCGGCACCGGGGCGCGACCGGCCCGGCCCGAGTCGATTCTTCTCGCGGCGAGGTCTTTCTGTCGCGCCGGTCGGCTACAGCCCGTACTCGGGCCACCGGGCCCGGACCCGTTCGACGATTTCAGCCGACATCTCGAGTAGCGGCGGCCACTGGCGGACCGGCTTTGCGTTGCGTTCGTCGCCGGGAATCTTCGGCGTCGCGTCGAAGGCCATCCGCGTGATCCGGCCCGCGGAATCACGGCCTTCGACGGCGTCGCGGCTCACGTCGCAGTTCGAGCACCAGTGGAACATGGTCTCGTCGACGCTCGAGATGTTCACGCCGCGATCAACGACCACGACGAACGTGGCGCCCCCTGCCAGGTGATCGTGTTCACCCAGCGCACCGAGCACCTGCTCGCAGGCGCGGACGCCGTCGCCCGGCTGGTGCTTCTCGATCGCCACCAGCAGCCAGCCGTGACCGCACGATGACGGCAACTCGGCGCGCACGACGCCGGGCACTTGGCGCACCAGCTCGACCAGTGCCGCGGCGGCGGCTTTGTCGAGCAGCGCCGCCGGCGCGAGGTCGTGCTCGTCACCCTCTTCCTTTCGCTTGACCGTGCAGTCGAACCCGATCTTCATGCCGACGCCGAGCCGCGGCGCGGCGTGATCGAGGATGTCGACCGGACCGTTCGCGGTTTCGGTGTCGCGTCCCGGGCGGCAGTGCTCGGCCGCGGCCCTGAGCACCGCCGTGGTGTCGTGGACGTCGACGTGATCGTCAACGACGAAGATGGACTTGGTCCACGCCATCTGCCCGGCGCCCCACACCGAGTGCATGACGCGGCGGCCCTGGAGCGCGTACGCCTTGTCGATCTTCACCATCGCGCAGTTGTGGAACGCGCCGAACATGGGCAGGTCGTAGTCCTCAATATCCGGCACGATGGTCCGCAAGAGCGGCAGGAAGACCCGCTCGGTCGCCTTGCCCAGGTAGTAATCCTCCTGCGGGGGCAGGCCGACGATCGTCGTCGGATAGATCGGGTCGCGGCGGTGCGTGATCGCCGTCACTTCGAGGACGGGGTACCGATCCGGCAGCGAGTAGTAGCCTGTGTGGTCGCCGAACGGCCCTTCCACAACCGCCCCCGGGCCGAGGTCGCTTTCGCCGCGATGCCGACCCGCCGTTGGGTCATGTCGATCTTCGGTTCGGCTATTTGCCTCGTGTCCATTTGCCCTTTGTCCATTTGGCCCGTGCCCCTGTCCTCCCGGCCTCCATCCGATCTCGCCCGCGACCGAGCTCACGTATCCCTCGATCACAATCTCCGCCTCCGCGGGCACCCAGATCGGCACCGTCCTGCCCATCACCATCTCGATCCCGCCGCCGTTGAGGAAACCCGCCATCAGCAGCTCGCTGATCCCCGGCGGCAGCGGGCACGTCGCCGCGTACGGCAGCACGCTCGGGCCGCCCAGCGCGATCGCCACGGGCATCTTCTCGCCCCGCGCCTTCCACGATCGCCAGTGCCGCGCCCCGTCGTGGTGCACGTGCCAGTGCATCGCCATCGTCCGCCGCCCCAGGAGCTGCACGCGGTACATCCCGATGTTGTGCGACCCCGGGCGGGGGTTCCCCGCATCGGACGCGTGGATCGTGTGGATCCCGCCCAGCGTGATGTACCGCCCGCGGTACTCGCGCTCCCACTCGGCCCCGCTCTCGACGCCGGGCACCGCGTCGTTGATCCCCGCCGGAAAGCCGACGCTCGCGAGATCACCATCGAGCGGCCAGCACCGGATGATCGGCAGCCGCCGCAGGTCCACCCGGTCGCCGGTCATCACGACCTGCTGGCACGCGCCCGCCCCGCGCCGGCGCTTGGGCCCGATCGACAGCAGCGGCAGCAGCGACCGCGCCTTGCGCACCGCGTCGCCCAGCGAGCGCGGGAACTCGGGCTTGACGTACTCGGCGATCCGGGCGGCGATGGCGTCGAATCCGCCCGGCGCTGTCCCGGCAAGAGCGCCCGGGCCCGCCTCGTTGCACCCCAGCGCCATCTCCATCCGCCGGTAGCTGCCGAAGGTGTTGATCGCGACGGGCATCTCCGCGCCCTGGACGTTCGCGAACAGCAGCCCGCGCCCGCCCAGGTGGCAGAAGCGCGGGTCGTTGCGACGAGCCGATGCCGACGGCAGGTGCGGCGCCGGGGACTTGCTTTCGACGTCCGCGATCTGTGCGATCTCGAGCACCGGCGAAACCCGAGCATCAACCCGGGCCAGCTCGCCCGCTCGGTCCAGGGCCGACAGGAACGCTCGCAGGTTCGGATACATCGTCCCGAGCGTATCCGCGGCGCACGCATCTGGCCCACTCACACTCTCCCAGGCTTGTGGCATCGGTGTCTCGCCGGTGTCGACCAGGCCGCATCCGCGAACACGGCCGCGCCCATACAGGTGCAAGAAATGTCGGCACGGAGTGCCGACCCACCCAGGCCGAAACGTCGGCACGGAGTGCCTACCCACCCAGGCCAACTCAGGCGAATGTCGGCACGGAGTGCTTACCAGCCCGGGAACCTCGCTATGTTCTGCCATGACCGATCGCGACTGGACCGCCTATTACAACGCCGTTGCGGGCAAGCCGCCGCGCGAGACGCTGGTCATGGCTCTGGAGAGATTCGAAGCGGAAGATGCCGGTTCCGCCGCTCGCCCTGTCGTGCGGATTGCCTTCGACCTTGGCTGCGGCGAAGGGCGCGACACGCGCGAGCTGATCCGCCGCGACGCCGCGACCCGCTGGCGGGTGCTCGCCGCGGACCCCACACCCGAGGGCATCCGCCGCACGCTCTCCTCGATCGCCGACGCGGATCGATCCCGCGTCCGCACGGTCGTTGCTTCGCTCCAGGAGCTGCCCGGCGAGGTTGCGCAGCTCGCGGCCGACGACCCGGCGTGGTTCAGGAGCAACGCCCGTCGCGAGCCCGCCGTCCGCGGCGACGCGGGCATTGGCCCGTCAGCGGATCGAGTCGACGCCCACCGGGTCAATGCCAGCCTGGTCAATGCCCACCTGGTCAATGCAAGTTTCGTGCTGCCCTTTGTCCCGCCCGAGCACTTTGCCCGGGTCTGGACATGGATCCGGTCCATCATGGCGCCGGGCGGGCGTTTCACCGGACAGTTCTTCGGCCCGCGTGATTCATGGGCGGGGCTGCCGGGCCGGTCGCATCACGCGCGCGAAGAGGTGCTCGGCATGCTCGACGGCCTGACGCTCGAGCATTTCCAGGAAGATGAGAAGGACGGTCACGACGCCGAGGGCAACGCCAAGCACTGGCACGTGTTTCACGTGGTGGCGAAGCGAACGGCGTAAACAGAGTAACCCGGCGCTCGACGCCGGCAACGTCGGCCCGTCGGCTGGTTACTGCTTCGCGGCCTGGAAGGCCTCGTGCATGAGCTTGAGCGGCGGGAGCGGGTTGTGACCGACGACCACCCGGCCACAGTCAGGACAGATGGTCTTGCCCGGCTTGCCGACCAGTTCATTGAGAAGAACGTACGTCGGCTCGGCCTTGGCCTTGCCGTCCTTCGTCCAGTAGCAGAGCTCCGCCGGGTACAGGGTACGCTCGCCCGTATCGGGGTTTTCCCACGGGTACGCCTCGCCCTCTTCCATCCGGTAGCGTTCGTACACCTTGCCCGTCTTGGCATCGACGACGGACGCACGCCGGGACGCCTCCTCGGTCGTGAGCGGCGCGAGCAGCGTGTACCGCAGCACGACGAAGCCGAGCAGGCCGATCGAGACAACCACCGCCGCGATCGAGAGGACAAGCTTCTTCTTGTCAGGAGCGGCGCCGGCCTGGCTTGCTGAGAGGTTCCCTTGCATGACTGTCACGTTGAACTCCTTGCCACGCCGGGATCATGGAACGACGTATTCCCCATCAATGCCGGTCTGCTTCGGGAAGTCCTTCTTGGTCGACTGCCAGGTCTTGAGCTTGCGGTTGTTGAGGTTAAGCGTCGTGCCGGTCGGGAACCAGAAGTCGGGATTGGTCGCCTGCGAGTCGTTCAGCAGGGAAACGTGCGTGTCGAAGAACGCCACGTGGCCCTGGCAGAGCAGGCCGCTGGTGCCGGCGTTCGCGGACGGGGTCTTGGCGCCGTGGCGGAACGCGTATCGCCGCGGGTCGAAGATCCCCAGGTTGTACGACCCGGCGTCCTCGCCGGGCGCCATCATCCGCAGCAGGGCGGCGCTCTCGTTGTACCACGGGCCGACGTCGGAGAAAATACCGCCGTACTGCGCGTTGATCTTCGGGTCGAAGTCCGGCGGCTCGTTCTTCAGTTCCGAGTAGCGGCCGCCTTCGAAGATCACGGCCTTCATGTGGAGCGTCCCGACGCGGTGCAGGAACGGCCGGTAGTCCTTGCGATCGATCCCGTCGGTGTTGCGGCGATACTCCCGGGTGCCGGTCCCTTCCGGAGCGCTGGCTTCGATGGACGAGAACTGCGTGCTCGTCAGGTACGACATCATCCGGCCGTTCTTCCACGGCGCCGATGCCTGGTAGGGCTTGGAAAGAATGTTGTTCTCCGTGCAGATCGCCGTCTTGAGCGATTCGCGGTAGAACTCCAGCCGGTTGGACCGAGCATCGTCGGCCTTGTCGAGGTACGTGCCCCGCGGCTCGACCTGCGCATCCTGTCCGAGGTTCGGCAGCAGCGGCCCGAGATAATCCCACGACTGCATCGCGCTGCCGTTGTAGATCTGGTTGGACACGGCCTCCTTGCCGCTGGTCGACGGCGACCCCGCCATCGCCTCCTTGTTCTCGTTGGCGTAGGTCACGAACGCCGTCGCGATCTGCCGCATGTTGCTCCGGCACACCATGATCTTGGCCAGGCGACGGGCCTCACCCAGCGACGGCAGCAGGATGCTGATGAGCAGCGCGATGATCGCGATCACCACCAGCAGCTCGATGAGCGTGAACCCCTGTCGGCGACGGGCAAGCAAACGGCGACAGGATGATCTCGATGCCATCTTCAGGTCCTCCGCTCGCGACCCTCGCCACCCCGCAGGCGATCACCGCGAACTTCCTGCTCAAGCTTGAGGCCCCGGAAGATCCCGAGGCGTGTCGTTCACATGCCAGACGGCCGGAACCGGTCCGAGCCGACCCAAGAAGAGTGCACAGCGTACCCGCGGCGGTCAGCCGCCACCACCTTCCGACACCCCGCGATTGTCAAGGCTTCGTTCAGACTTGCTCGTCGCCCGCGCCGGGCCGTCCCCGAGAATGCTGGGGGAGCCCTTGACGCCGGGGAACGAGAGATCCACCACGACCGGGTAGTGATCGCTGCCGTAGCCTTCGGGCGGCGGCGTCGTACGCCAGTCCGCCCCGGCCGGACGAGCGGGCACGCCCATCACGAAGTGCGACCCGGCGGCGATGTGCTTGACAAATGCCTCGTTGGCCAGGATGTGATCGATGGCCCGCCCCGACTCGTGCGTGACCCAGGCCGGATCGCCCTCGACGCGGTCGGCGAACACGTCGATGAGCCCGCCGGTGAGATACGTCTGGAACGTCGGCTGGTCGGGCGTTGCATTGAAATCACCCAGGATGGCCACCGGTACACCCGGGTTCTCGGCCTGGTCCTGCTTGAGCAGCTCGACGACCTTCTTCGCCTCGGCCTCGCGCCAGTAGGCGCTCTTGGCGCCGGACTTGTGGTGCACGACGTACAGCGTCAGCGGCTGCGAACCGCCGCCTTCGACCGGGAGGGCGATCTCGACCCGCACCGGCGAGCGGTGCAGCGTCATCGGCGTTCCCGGCTCGGCGTCGGGCGCCTTGTCCGGATGCGTGCCTTCGAGCGGGGCCTTGAGCCAGTTCCTGGTGCCCGAGATCGGGAAGCGGCTGAGAACCGCCTGCTCGATCCCGCGTTCGTCGCCCGCGTCGATCGAGGCGACGTACTGGTAGCCCAGGTCCTTGAGCCAGCCATCCCGGAACCACTTCACGGCGTCCAGCGATTCGACTTCCTGGAGCGCGAGCACGTCGGCGTCGATCTGGCGGATGGCCGCCGCGGCGCCGCGCAATTCGTTGTCGGCCTTGGTCTGGCCGTTGTCCTCGTACTGGCCACTGAGCGCCGGGTCGTCCTTGTCGTCGAACAGATTCTCGACGTTGTACGAGGCGATACGCACCGCGCCGACGGGACGGGCCTTGGCCTGCTTGGAGCCGAATCGGACGAGATCCTCGGGTTCGATCTGGGGCTGAACGGTGGTCGCCGACGGGCTCTTGGCCGGCTGAGCGACCGGCTCGGCGTGGAGCAAGGGGAGCCAGAAACCGGCAGAAGCGCCCGCGAGCACCAATACCGCCGCAACTGGTAGTGCTACATGCCCTGGAGGCATACGACCCATGGAGGTCCCGCCCTTTCGCTTCCCGCCACCGTGGTCTTTTTCAGGATCCCGCCAAAAAAGTTCAAGAAAGCGTATTCCGACGGCGACCGGAACGCAAATCCGCGTGCCCGCCCCAGCCGGAACTTGTCAATTGACAGTACTTACGGTGGGCAGCGCTGCGCCAGGCGACTTGGTGGCGACGGCGGCCACTACGATCCGGCCAGTTGAAGATCATCCTGGTCCATCCCCGCGGGTTCTGCGCCGGTGTGCGCATGGCGATCGACGTCGTGGACCAGGTCCTGGGCCTGTTTCCCGGCGAGACGATCTACGTCTTCCACGAGATCGTCCACAACAAGCACGTCGTCGGCCGGTTCACGCGGCGGGGAGTGGTGTTCGTCGAGCGGCTCGAGGACATCCCCGACCCGCGCGGCAAGATCGTCGTCTTCTCCGCGCACGGCATCAGCCCCGCGATCCGCCAGCGGGCGGCGCAGCTCGACCTGTTCGCGATCGACGCGACGTGTCCGCTGGTGACCAAGGTTCACTCCGAGGCCGTGCGGTACGCCCGGCAGGGGTACCAGATCCTGCTGGTGGGGCACCGCAATCACCAGGAGGTGATCGGGACGACCGGCGAGGCGCCGGCGGCGATCCAGGTCGTCGAGAGCCCCGAAGACATCCCGCGCCTGGCGATCGTCGATCCGCACCGGCTGGTGTACCTCACCCAGACAACCCTTTCGACCGACGACGCCGGCGTGATCATCGACGCGCTCAAGCTCGCCTTCCCGCACATCAAGGAACCGCCCTCGTCGGACATCTGCTACGCGACCACCAACCGCCAGCACGCGGTCCGCAAGGTGGCGCCCGACTGTGACGCCGTGCTCGTCGTGGGCTCCAAGAACTCGAGCAATTCCGTCCGGCTCACCGAGATCTCCCAGACCGCGGGGACGCCGGCGTACCTGCTCGACGACGTTTCGGAGCTCGACCCCGCGTGGTTCCCGACCGGCCGCGAAACGGTGATGATCACCGCGGGCGCCAGCGCCCCGGAGGACCTGGTCGCCGAGATCTGCCGGGCGCTGGTGCAGCGCTACGGCGCGACCATCGAGCAGCGGGAACTGGTGGAGGAGGACGTCGAGTTCCATCTGCCGGGCGCGCTGCGCAAGGTGATGGTCGAGCGCGGCATGACCCCCGCGCCCGCGAGGATCACGATGCCCGTCGTCACGATCGACCAGTACGGCGCCTCGCCCATGCCCGTGACCGTCGAGGGCCGCCAGGTCAAGTCGACCGGGCCGTGAGATGGCATGGCGGGTCCGTGAAAGACGACCATCTGCACGGGTGAGCGGCGATCACCGGCCCGGAGTTTTCTCCGCTCGGGTGTTCCACCACGCCGGACGACCAACAATCGTTGCATGGGCTTCCAGGATCGCCGGTACGGGTCTGAAGAAAGCGGCGGCGGGTTCCGGAACATCTTTTCGGGCGGCGGCTTCTTCTCATGGTCGTTCCCGCTCTTCACCGTGCCCGCTCGCGTGCGCGGCGTCGGCGGGATCAGGGTCCGCATCCACATCATCTACCTGATCATCGTGGTCTCCGAGCTGCTCGGCGGGCTGCGGGCCGATTCGGCGGGCATGGCGTACATCGCGGCGGCGATGGCGACGCTGTTCGTGCTCGTGCTGCTGCACGAGTTCGGCCACTGCCTCGCGTGCCGGTGGGTGGGTGGTGACGCGGACGAGATCCTGATGTGGCCGCTGGGCGGGCTTGCGTATTGCCGTCCGCCCCACGAGTGGAAGGCGGCGCTGATCACGACGATCGGCGGCCCGGGGGTCAACGTGGCGCTGATCCCGGTGCTGGGCGGCGCGCTGGTGGTGATGGGCCTGAACCCGTCGGACCTGGTGTTCAACCCGTTCCGCCCGTACGGCCCGTGGATCATGTACTTCCTGGATTCGTTCCCCAAGACGGTGCTGTGGTCGGCGTATTACACGAACCTGGTGCTGCTGGGCTTCAACGTGCTGCTGCCGATGTTCCCGATGGACGGCGGCCGGATCTTGCAGGAGATCCTGTGGAAGCACCTGGGCTACAAACGGTCGATGCATATCGCGGTCAACATCGGCTTCCTCGGCGCCATCGTGCTGGGGTGCCTGGGGATCGCCAGCGGCGAGGGCCGGCTCATCGGCCTTGCGCTCTTCGGCGGCATCACCTGCTACAACGAGAAGATTCGGCTGGCGAGCATGGAAGACGAGCCCGAGTGGGGCTTCGACACCTCGCGCGGGTACCGGGCGCTCGAGGCCGATCGCGGGAGCGAGTCCGTGGCGCAGCGGCGCGCGTACAGGCGAGCCCAGAAGGCCCAGCAGGAAGCACAGGAACGGGCCCGCAGGCAGCAGCGCGAGCAGGACGCCATGCAGGAGAAGGTGGACGCGCTGCTCGACAAGATCCGCGACCACGGCATCCAGTCACTCACCGACAAGGAACGCGAGTTCCTCCACCGGGCGAGCGAGGAGTCGCGGCGCCGGGGCTGACCCGCCGCCAAAGAAAACGCCCCGGCGCTTGTGAACGCCGGGGCGCGAGTGAGTCCATTCAGACGGTCGCGGCGAGGAGAGCCGCGAGCCGCGTATCAGCAGCCGGCCTCGTACGCCTGGACCATGGCGTCGAAGTCGTCGGTGTCGGAGAAGCCCGACCCGTCAAAGTCGCTGTCGCAGAAGTTCACGGCCACGCCGAGGAACATGTTGGCGGGGTTCGAGGCGCCCGTGAACACGCGGTTGCACTCGGTCTCGGGGATCACGCCGTTGGCGTCGACGTCGCGGGCGAAGCGGTCCTCGGACCAGCCCACGACCGGGCCGCCCTCATCGGTGTTGAAGATGTTGACCGCCGTGCTGTCGAGCGTGCTCGTGCCGGACACGAACGTGCGGATCGTGAACCCGAAGTAGTTGTCCGAGAGCACGATCGGCGTCGACAAGGCCGAGAGGCCCGTCACCGTCCACACGTCGAACGTGGGGAACAGCGACGTCGGCTGGGGGAGCTGGACGATGAAGCCGCCGAGCGTGGCGCTCGAGCTGGCCTGGAAGCCGCCGGTGCCGGCGACGCCGCCGACTTCCCAGATGCGGGGGTTGTCCCAGAAGATGATCTCAACGTCGTTGGTGTTGACGCCGGCCGAGTTGGAGATGCCGAACGTCACTTCCTCGACCAGCTGGCCGAAGGTGCCGAGCGTGCCCTGGCCGACGCGCGGAAGGTCCAGCGTGCCCCAGTCGGCGTAGTAGGGCGGGACCGAGCTGAGACCGGCGTAGGCCGGGGCGCCCGTGGCGTTCAGGTCGGTGGTGTCGTACACGGTCTGCAGGCTCAGCGAACGGGTCACCGGTCCGCCGTTGATGTTGAGCATCCGGTGCTCGCCCTTGACGGCGGGCAGCGCGGTGTCTTCGTTGGGACCGCCGGCCGACGCCACCGCGGCGGCGCCTGCGAGCACTGTCATCGCGAGGATTCGATTCAACATGGCACTCATCTCCGAAAAAGGGAAACACGACCTTCCCACTGAAGGTTCTCAAACGAAAAGAACCCCGCGGCCCTCGCGGACAGCGGACTCAAACCCCTCTTTCTCAGGCTTCGATCGTTCCTACCCGCATGAGACCGAGAACCTCACCATCCTCGGTCGCCACCGTTCGCACTATACCAGAACAGCCCATCTTTCCAAGCAGAATCGTCGCAGCCCTGATAGCGCACGATGCCACCAGATGGGAATCACTCGGTCCGGCGGGTTATTCCCCTTGATTCAAACAAATCAGGAATCCGGATTCTCCGCCGCCGATGACCGCACAGGAGCGAGGATCCCGATTCAGGGCCTCACGCGCACCATGCTGATCTGCTCGGTCAGCATCTCGAACACGATCCCAACGTCTTCATTCCCCAGCCGGACACATCCCATCGACTTCTGCTGGCCGATGGATGAAGGATCGATCGTGCCGTGGATCCCGAAGCCCTTGTAACCCGCGGCCGGACCAATCCCCTCCCATCCAACCCAGTACTCACCGATGGGGTTTTGGGGATCATCCGCCGCAAATTTCTCACCCGTTCGCGGATTTGTCCACGGGGGGTTGGACTGGCGGTTCTTCACCATGAAATCGCCGACGGGCGTCCCATTTCCTTCCCCCAGGCCGACCTTGAACGACCGGATGTATACCCAGTTCTCCGGTTCGTCGGGAGACCCCGCGAACAGGTCGAGCCGGTAATCCGACTTGGTGACGATCGCGTGGAACGGGCCGCGGACCAGCTTGAGCTTCTGGCCGACCTTCAGCCGCGTCAGGTCCTCGTCGTCGAGCTGGTTCACTCGCTTGATCAGCCGCCAGTCGACCGCCAGGTCGCGCTTGCGCGGGAGCCGAGCCACCGCATCCCCCGGCTGGATGGTGTAGGTCTCCGTGAGCGGATCGCCCGCCGTCACTTTGGGAGAGAAGATCAGGTCTTCGTTCAGGGCCGCGGCTTTCTGACGGATCGTCTCCTGATCCGCCTTGGCCGCGCTGGGATCGACCAGTGCTCGGCTGTAGAGCTGGCGAGCGAGCACGGCGTCGCCCTTGCGGGCGGCGTCGTCACCCTGGGCCATCAGCGCGCGCACGTCCTGGGTCGATGCCGACGGAGGGAGCTGAGTCCCCGGTGCGGGCGGACGGCTGTCGGTGCTCGTCCCGGTGCTCGCCGGGGCCGCGGCGTCGGTATTCACGACGCTCACCGGCGGGGGCTTTCCGGTGGTCGATTCGGTGCCGGTCGGCGCCGGCGAAGGCGGCGTTGACGGCGCCGGGGTCGCGGCGGGCCCGTCTGTGCGACCGGCCGTCGTCGGCGGCGTCGCGGTCGGGTTGGTCGAGCCGGTCGCGCTCGGGGGCTGCGCACCCGATGGCGGAGCAGCCTCCTTCACCGGCGGCTTGGAGCCCACCGGGGGCATCTTCGCGGAGTTTCCACCGGGCGCCGGGGACTTTTCGGTGGACGGGCCTTGCGCCACCGAGGGAGACGGCCCGGCCGCGGGCTGCGACTTGTAATAGAGGATTCCGACCACCGCGCCGGCGGCGATGAGGACGACGACGACGCCGGTCACGATCTTGCTGGAGACGCCGCGGCCGCGGGACGCCGAGACGCGGCCGCCGGAGCCGGTACGTTCTGTCTGGGAGGGGAGGGCCATGTGGTTTGTCCTGCTCGAAGGAGCGTGCGTTCGGCGGGGATCGGACGAAAGCCGCCGCGATGATCAAAGTTCCGAGGCGCTCGGGCGAACGTCGATCACGCGCGTCGGAGTCAACACCAGGTCCATTCGCGCATCATGCGCCTGCCGCGGCACCTGATCAAGGATCTGCAGGTCAAACACCACGCCGACGCGCAATGCTCGGAGGTCCGGGCGCGACAGGAAGCGATCATAGAACCCGCCGCCCCTGCCTAGGCGCGTCCCGGCATGGTCGAACGCCACCGCCGGCACCAGGACGACCTCGAGCTCCGAGACCGGTACACGCGGGCAGTCAGGCCCGGGCTCGCGAAGGCCGTGCCGAGCGGGGACCAGGTCGCGGTCCAGGTCCGCCACGCGGTGCGGCTCGATGGTGCACGCGTTCCAGTCCATGCGCGGCGCGGTCACGGTCCGTCCGCTGGCGATCTCGCGCTCCAGGACGGTCGTGAGGTCGGGCTCCTGCGGCGTCGCCAGGAAGGTCATCAACGGTCCGCGGCGCCGGAACCAAGGCTGGCGAGCGATCAGGTCCGCCATCAGGAGCGACTGCGAGGCCGCCTCGGCGGGCGCAAGCGCGGCAAGTCGCTCGATCATGTCGCGGCGGAGCCGGCGCTTGCGTTCGGTCACTTCGTCGGGGGACGCAGGATTGTCCTGGTCGTTTCCCGGGCGTGTCACGACCCTGCCTTGAGCAGTTCGGCGACGGCTCGGCCCGCGTCGTCGTCACGGGCGATCGCCCAGTCATAGGCGGTGCGGCCCGACCCGTCCTTGACGTCGACCGGGGCGCCGGCCTTGAGCAGCATCGCGGCCCGTGCCGAGTCGCCGCGGTCGGCGGCCCGCATGAGCGGCGTCACGCCGTCGGTGTCGGCGATCCTGGGATCGGCCCCGGCCTCGAGCAGGGCGGCGACGACCGGGTTTGAGTCCTCGGCTCCGCCGCAGGCGATGTTGAGAGCGGTCATGCCGCTGGCGTCCACGGCGTTGATGGGCGACCCGGGGATGAGCTTCCTGACCTTCTCGACATCGGCGACCAGGGCCGCGCAGGCCAGCGCCGTCTGGCCCCAGCGGTTCTTGAATTCCATGTTGGCGCCGGCGGCGATGAGCGCGTCGAGGCTCTCCTGGCTACCGCGGCTGGCCGCGAGCATGAGCGCCGTCCACTGATCCTCAGACCGGGCGTCGATGCGAGCGCCCGCGTCGAGCAGGGCCTGGACGGTGGCGGCGTCGGCCCAGCCGGCGGCGTACATGAGCGCCGTGCGGCCGTCCTTGGCTCGGGCTTCGACCTTCGCCTGCGCCTGGAGCAGCGACTGGACGGCTTCGAACTTTCCGCTCTGAGCCGCGAACATGAGCGGGGTCATTCCGGATTCGCCCGGCTGCGATTCGGCGTCGGCGACGGAAGCGTTGACGTCGGCCTTGGCCGCGATCTGCCGGCTGATCTCCTGCGCATCACCCATGCGGGCGGCGGCGATGATCGCGGCTCGGGCACCGGACGAGGATGACGCCTGAACCTCCGAATTCAGCGTGTTGACCTGCGTGATGAGCACGACGCCGGCGGCGACGAGGCACACGATCACCAGGATAAAAGAACCGGGTTTGCGGTCATTCATGGCTTACTCCCCTTCGCGCGGCCGGCATGCACTGACGGCCGCTGGACAGCCCGCCGGTGCGGAAGTGTACGGCGTGAACGGCGGCTGTCGCCACGAGGCGACGGGCTGGACGGCCGGCTGTTGACAGGGTCGCTTGCAGCTTTGCGGATACGGCGAATCCGCGGGCGCGGTCGGGAGAGCTTCACGCTCCCTTCACGGATGGGCCGCCAGCAGGCACAACCACACGCGATACATGGCATGGGGCGGGCACTTTCACGGTCGGAGTGAACGACATCCGCCCGGGCGTGCCGCCATGGCACGGCGGTCGCTCACCGAGTGTCTCTGAAGCCGGGCGGTCCGACCCGGACGGAGGTTTGCATGAAAATCGAAAGTACCGAAATGCTGTACCTCCACATGCTCAAGGACGCTTTGAGCGCGGAGAAGCAGCTCGTCAAGGCGCTCGAGAAGATGGCGAAGGGCGCGCAGGAGCAGCAGCTCAAGGAAGCGTTCGAGTCACACCGTGAGGAGACCAGGTCGCAGGCCGAGCGCGTCGAAGGGCTGATCGCGGGCCTCGAGGGCTCCAAGAAATCTGTCAAGTGCAAGGGAATCGACGGCATCATCGAGGAGGCCGAGGAGATCCTCAAGGCCGAGGGCGATCCCTCCGTGAAGGACGCCGCGATCATCGGCGGCGCGCAGAAGACCGAGCACTACGAGATGGCCATGTACGGCACGCTCGTGGAGTTCGCCAGGCGCATGGGACGCGCGCAGGACGCCGACGTGCTCGAGCAGATCCTGGCGGAGGAGAAGGCCGCCGACGAGAAGCTGACGCAGATCGCTCGCTCGCTGGTCAACCCCGAGGCGCTCGAGCAGAGTGGGGAATCGGGCGGCGAGAGCGAGGGCGAGCTCGTGGGTGCGGGGTCGGCGATGAGCGGGACCCAATCGAGCACCGGCCAAGGCATGCTCTCGGGCATGCAGGGCGGCCGTGCAGGGTCGGGCGTTGCCGTGTCGGCAACGCTGCAGGGTTCACAAGGCTTCACCAGCGAAAGGAATAGCGGAATGGCACGCTACGACGATCGATATGACGATGACGGCGGCCGCTACGGCGGGCGTCGCAGTGGCGGTGGTGGCGGCAGCGGTAACTCGCGCGAGCGCGACGAGTACGGCCAGTTCACGAGCTCCCGCCGCGGCGGCGGATCGTCCCGGTACGACGAGGACGACAACGGCGGGAGCCGCGGAAGCCAGGGCGGCCGCTACAGCAACGACGACGAGAACGAAGACGATCGTTACGAAGGCCGCTCGCGCGGCGGGTACGACTCTTCGCGGATGCAGGAGCGCGACGAGTACGGCCAGTTCACCCCCTCGGGCTACGGGTACGGCGGCGGGAACGGCGGCCGTGGTCGAGGCGGCTACGACGATGAGGGCGATGACTACGGCTCCGGCTCTCGCGGCGGCGGTTCGTCGCGCGGCGGCCGCTACTCCTACGACGAGGATGATGACCGCGGTCGGGGCAGCTCCGAAGGCAGGTCGCGCGGTGGGTACGAGTCCTCCCGCATGCAGGAGCGCAACGAGTACGGCCAGTTCTCCGGCTACGGCGGCGGCAGCGGCGGAAGCAGCCGTGGCGGCGGGCGCTACTCGTCGGACGAGGACGACGATTACGGCTCCGGGTCGCGTGGCGGCGGATCGTCCCGCAGCGGCAGGTACTCGTCCGATGAGGACGACGACTACGGCTCCGGGTCGCGTGGCGGTGGGTCCTCCCGCGGCGGGTCGCGCGGTTCATCCCGCGATGACGACGACAGTGGTCGCGGCGGTCGCCAGTCCGGCGGGCGCGGCAGCAGCTCCCGCGGCGGCGGCCGCTCGGGCGGCGGTGGTGGTGGTGGCGGCGGAGGCGGTCGCGGCTTCACCGACTCGGCGGGCCGGCACTACACCCGTGAATCGTGGGAGCGGGCGCAGGAAGGCCGGTCTCTCGGCGGCCAGCACTCGCACGGCGGCGGTCGCTCGCGTGGCGGCCGGTAATCACTGAGCAATGAGGCTCCTCGGCCGAGGGTTCAGCTCGCGGGAAACCGCTTCTGGACCCTCGGCCGCTGCTTTTTTGGTCGGCTCGGGGTGTTGGTGACGCGGATGTTTCCCCTTACGATGGGCGGTCGCTCGGGGCGCAGGCCTTCAAAGGGCGCCGCCGAGCGTGGCCGCCGCCAAGCCCGGCCGGTGCGAGGGGCCGCATTCCAGCAGAGGGGACCGTCGATGTTCACCAACTACAACCCCGCCAACGTGCTCCACGCCTTCAGCCGGCTGCTCTACCCGTTCACGCGGGATGAAGCGTTGTTCCGCCTGAAGGAGCTTGGCGTCCTGGACGAGCAGAACATCGCCCGGGTGCGGGAGATCCTCTCGCAGGGCGAGTACTCGTACCGGATGCTGTTCCTCTCGCTGGGGCCCGTGAAGGTGGAGATGGACGAGTTCCTCCGCGGGCACGATTTCATCGCGCTGCGTCCGCGGCACGCGCTGCTGGCGCTCGAGGCCTACCGCGCGGCGCGGCCGGAGCTGTTCACGGCGGCGGGGATCGCGGGCAAGCGCGTGCTCGATTTCGGCGCCAGCGACATCAACCCCCTCGCGGTGGCGGTGGTGCTGGTCGCCAACGGGGCCGAGTCGGTGATCGCGTACGAGCCCGCGGGCTGGGCGCTCGATTACGCCAAGGTGTCGGTGCGCGAGCTGATCGCCGAGATGCACCTCTCGCCGGAGACGTTCACGCTCCCGGGCGGCGATCCGCGGCAGCTCAAGCGGCGGCTGGCGGAGATCCCCTTCGAGAAGCTCGGCGAGGGCGACAGGCTGGAGATGGGGCCGATCACGCTCACCAAGCAGCTCTCGTTCGAGCACTACCCCTCGGCGTTCGACGCGATCCTCTCGACCTCGGTCTTCGAGCACGTGTGGGACGTGGAGAAGGAGATCCGCCACCACGCGTCGAGCCTCCGCCCGGGCGGCGTGTCGCTCAACCGCATCGATTTCACCGACCACCGGTTCTTCCGAGCCGATTGCCAGCCCTTTGGCTTTTACCGCGACGGCGAGCAGTACGGCTGCAACCTGCTGCGCGTGACGGACTACGGCGAGGTCGCGACCAAGGTGGGGATCGGGTTTGAGATCAAGGACGCGCACCTGGCCGACCAGTCGGTCGTGGAATCGATGCTCGAACTGGAGCGGTTCAAGAAGTACGACATGCAGACGCTGCGGACGGCGAGCGCGACGCTGGTGCTGAAGCAGCGGCAGTTGAGCGGTTCGCCAGCGTGAGTGGCACGGCCGAGCCAATTGCGTGAGCGCGCACGAGTCGCCGCGTGAGCGGTGTGTGTCCGCACGCTCATCGCGCGGCGGGAGCATTTCGTGAGTTCGCAGGCGTACCAACTTCTTGGGGATCACCATCATCGCTGCCGGGACGCTTCGGCCGAGTGATTACTCCTCGTCGGCCTTGGGCTTGAAGGCGGCGACCACGGCGGCCTGGATGTTGCCGGGCGTGTGCTCGTCGTGGCTGTACTCCATGCTGTAGCTGCCGGCGCCGCCGGTCATGCTCTTGAGCTCGTTGGCGTAGTTCTGCAGCTCGCCCAGGGGCGCGATGGCGCGGACCACGCACACGTCGGCGCCGATGACGTCGGAGCTCTGCACCCGCCCGCGCTTGGTGGACAGGTGGCCGGCGAGGTCGCCCATGTACTTGCTCGGGGCGGTGATCTCGAGCATGACGTAGGGCTCGAGCAGCACCGGCCGGGCCTTCTGGACGGCGTCGATGAACGCCTTCTTGCCGGCGGTGATGAAGGCGATTTCCTTGCTGTCGACGTCGTGGTACTTGCCGTCGTAGACCTCGACGCGGATGCCAGTCATCGGGTAGCCGGCGACGGCGCCCTCGCCGAGCACCTGGCGCACGCCCTTCTCGATGGCGGGGATGAACTGGCGGGGGATCGACCCGCCGACGGTGGCGTTCTCGAACTCGAAGCCCTCGGCGTGGTCGTTGGGCAGGGGGAGCACGCGCAGGTACACCTCGCCGAACTGGCCCGCGCCGCCGGTCTGCTTCTTGTGGCGGTGGTGGCCGTCGGCGTTGCTGGTGATCGTCTCCTTGTAGGCGACCTTGGGCTGGCTGGTGATCAGGTCGAGGTTGTAGACGTTCTTGAACTTCTCGAGGACGACGCGCAGGTGCAGCTCGCCCAGGCCGCGCATGACGGTCTGGCGGGTCGCGGCGATGCGCTCGAAGAGCAGGCTGGGGTCCTCGGCCATCATCTTGTGGGAGGCGGCGGCGAACTTCGCCTCATCGGCGTGGTTCTTGAGCTCGATCGCTAGGCCGAACATGGGCTTGGGCAGGGGGAGCGGGTTGAGCCGGACGGAGTCGAGCTCGTGGCTGTCGTGCATGACGCCGTTGAACTTGACCTCGTCGACCTTGGCGACGCCGGCGATCTCGCCGGGGCCGACCTCGTGCACCTCGACGTGCTCCTTGCCCTGGAGCTTGAAGAGGTGGCCGACCTTGAAGCTCTTCTTCTGGTCGTCGATGAACATGTCGGCCTTGTGGCGGATGGTGCCCTGGTGGACGCGGAAGATCGCCAGCTTGCCGACGAAGGGGTCGGTCGTGACCTTGAAGATGTGCGCCAGCGCCTTGGCCGAGGGATCGGGCTGGGCGTGCCACTCGTGCTCCGCGCCGTCGGGCGTGTCGCGCTTGAGGAACTCCGGCGGGTTGACCTCGATCGGGCTGGGGCACAACGAGGCGAAGACGTGCAGCAGGTCGGAGGCGCCGGTGCCGGTCCGGGCCGACACGAAGCAGATGGGCACCAGGTGGCCGTCGCCCAGGGCCTTCTCGAAGGCGGCGTGGAGCTTGGCGGCGTCGAAGGCGCCGTCGCCCTTCTCGAGGTACTCCATCGTCAGTTCGTCGTCCACCTCGATCACCTGCTCGACGATCCGCTTGTGGGCCTCGTGGACGGAGAGGAACTCGGTCGAGTCGCCCCGGGCGTCGTTGCCGTCGTGCTCGAAGACGTTGATGACGTCGCCGCGGCCGGGCACGGGGAGGTTGATCGGGAGGCACTCGTGCCCGAAGGACTCGCGGATCTGCTCGACGAGCATCTCCAGGTCCGCCTGCTGGTCGTCGATCTTGTTGACGATGACCATGCGTGGGATCCGGCGTTCCTTGCCGGCGGCCATGAGACGGCGAGTGACGCTCTGGATGCCCTTGCCCGCGTCAATCACCACGGCGATGGTCTCGACGGCGGGGAAGCACGCGATGGTGTGGCCGAGGAAGTCGCCCAGGCCCGGCGAGTCGATGAGGTGGACCTCGTGGCCCTCCCAGTCAAAGTGGAAGAACGAGGGCTGGAGCGAGTGCTTGTGATGGCGTTCTTCGTCGGTGTAGTCGGAGTGCGTGTTGCCCTCCTCCACCGTACCGAACCGCTTGGTGACGCCGCTGGCGAACAGCAGCCGCTCGGTGAGGGTCGTCTTGCCGCTGCCGGTGCTCCCGCACAGCAGGATGTTGCGGATGTCGGCGGGAGACCGGGAAGCTGTAGAGCCCATGGCGAAGGTACCTCCGTTGGCGCCCCGAAATCGCGGCGCGCAAGTGCGTGCATCACCCGTGCTGGTCGGCGGCTCGATGCTCACCACGCCGACGCGGCACCGCCCGAAACTACGTCAGTGTATCGACTGACTCGGGCGCGAAAAGGCCGAGCCGGGATTCTCATGGGTGAGAGAAAGACGCCCCGTCCCGGGCCCGCGTCAGCCTTCGAACACGCCGTACTTGACGATGCACCGCAGCGCGGAAAGGCCGTCGCTCCAGCCGATCTTCTTGCCCTCGGACTTGGTCCGGCCGTCGTACCGCACCGGGACCTCGACCACCCGCGGCCGCCGGGGGCCCGCCGGGCTTTCCAGCCGCATGCGCGAGATCCTGGCCACGATCTCGGGCTCCAGCCCGAAGCGATCCTCCTTCAGCCGGAGCCGGTCGAGCACCGGTCGGGACAGCACCTTCGTGCAGCACTCCATGTCGCCGATCGAGAGCCCGGTGAGGGCGTTGCTGGCGATGGTCAGCGACCGGTTGACGCAGCGGTGGAACCACCCCGACCCGCGGGTCATCCCGGCCGCGAACCTATTTCCGATAACCACGTCCGCGTCCCCGTTCACGATCGGCGCGCACGCGGCGTGATGGTCCCGCGGGTCGTACTCGAGGTCGGCGTCGTGGATGAGCGCCAGGTCCGCGCCGCGCCTGCGCGCCACCTCGAAGCCGGCGCGGATCGCCGCGCCCTTCCCGCGGTTGCGCGGCTGGAGCACCACGGCGTAGCCGGGCCTTGATCCGTACGAATCGACCTGCTCGCGCGACCCGTCGGTCGACCCGTCATCCACGAGCACGGTGAGTCTCCGGCAGCCCGCGGGCGGGTCGGTGGATTCGAGCCGGTCAAGACACGGCCGCAGCAGACGGGCCTCGTTATAGACGGGAATGACGACCGCCAGCAGCATGCCGGCCTTTCAACCGCCCGTTCCGGCGGTGGGGGGCACGGGGGGGACGGGTTCGTCGGCGCTGGGCACCGCGGGCTCGACCGGCGGTGGCGGCGTGGGCGGCTGGTCGCGCTCGGGGCGGTCGTCGATCCGCCGGGGCGGCGGCGTCCGCGTGAGCAGGACCTCCTCGGCGTTGGGCACGACGAAGTCGATGCGGTTGCGCTCCAGCGAGGTGCCCATGGAGGCGAACAGGTCGGCGATGGCGGCGTGGTAATCGGTCAGCGCCGCGACCTCGTCGCGCTCGCGCTGCGCGAGCGCCTCCTGGCGGTTGAACTCGAGGTCGAGCCGTTCGATCGTGTAGCTCGCGATCGTCTCCTTCTCGACCAGCAGCGTGCGCAGCTCGGCGGCGGCGGCGACGCGGGCGGCCCGGGACAGGTCGATGAGTTCGTAGTTGGTGGTGACGTTGTACAGCGAGGCCTTGACCTCCTGCATCACCTGCTGGAGCGTGTTGCGGTAGCTGATCACCGCCTGCATCCGCTCCAGCCGCCGGACCCGGTCCAGCGCCTCGGCGTTGCGGTTGCCGATGGGCTGCTCGAACGCGAACCCGACGATGTAGTCGATGAACTTGCCGTTGAACACGTCGTCGTAGGCGTCCTGGGCGTTCTCCTCGAGCGCCCACCACCGCGTCAACAGCCGGAAATCAAGCTGCGGCAGCAGGCCGCTGGCCGCGACCACCTGGCGGATCGACGTGTCGTCGATCGAGAGGATCGACTGCTGCACCTCGGGACGGTTCGAGAACGCCGATTCGATCGAGTCGAGCAGGCTGAACTGGATCGGCGCATCCAGCGCGTCGTCGAGCGGCACCACCAGGATCTCGCCGCCCACCGGAAGGTCCGGGTCGTTGATGAGCAGCTTGAGCCGGTCGCTCACCTGCCGCAGCGCGTTCTGCGCCCGGCGGATGTCGGCCTGCCGCGACGCGACGCGGGCGTTGGCCGCGGCGATCTGCGCGGGCGTCGCGTCGATGATCGCCCGCTCGCGGAGCTGGTCGCGCACCGCGATCCCGCGCTCCAGCAGCCGCTGGAGGATCAAGAGGTCGCGGTGCGAACGCAGGAGCTGCCAGTACGTCTTCTCGACGTCGTTCACCGTGCTGATCAGGTCGCGCTTGAGCTGCGCGATCGAGCTGCGCTCGGCGTTGCGCGCGAGCCGCACCTCCGCCAGCGCCACGTCGGACCCGAAGTTGCGTAGCAGCGGCTGGTCGTACTGCACCGTGACGCCCAGCTGGGTGTTGGGATCGGGGTTGACGATCTGCCCGGGGGTGTTGCTGTCGGTGTACGTCAGCTCCTGCTGGACCGTGAGCTGTCCGCCGGTCGTCAGCCGCTGGCGCAGGCCGGTGGTCGAGATCACGTTCTGCTGGGTGTCGGCGGTGAGGCCGGTGGTCGAGGGCGCCAGCGACGACCGGGCACGCGGCTGATCGACGTCGTTGTACGTCAGGTTCTGGAAGAAGGTCCAGTCGAAGACCGACTCGGCCTGGACGACCTTGGCCTCGTTGATGGCCGGCGTCACCCGCGCGAACTGGACTTCCAGGTTGTTCTCGACGCAGCTCTTGATGGCCCGCTCGAGGGAGATCGCCACCACCCGCTGCTGGTTGCCCAGGAGGTCCGCCGACATGGGCAGCGTCGCCGCCTGGTAGGACCCCGGGCCGGAGGCGCGGGAAAGCTCGTCGAGCACCGTGGGGGAAAGGCCGAGGCGGTCGATACCCCCGGCCTCACGTTGGGTGAGACGTTCGGCCGGATACTGAAACGCGTCCGAGGCTTCGCGGCGGACGGATTCCATGACCGTGCGCCGGAGCTGGTTCTCGCTGTCCTGGACCAGCGGCGAGCTCGAGCACCCCCCCGCGACCAGCACAAGGGCGATGCAGGCCGATGCCCTGGCCCGGGCGGTGCCGCGAGCCCCCCCGCGAGAGGCGTGTGGGTGTCGCATGCGGGTACAACGTATACGGTCGAGGGGTGGGGGTCAAAAGCCGGGTGGGCGGTCTTCCAAGCTCCGCACCCGCGCCCGGCGCGTGAAAAAGCCGGGCCCGGAGGACCGGCTTGAACCGCTCATCGACGAGCAAACGTCACGAACGGCGGCGTCGAGCCGGGGCGAGGAGGTCTGGCACGAGACCGATCGTCGGCACCCCGGGAATCACCGCGATCCAGCCTTCGGGTTGCCCGGAGGGGCTGATTCCAAGCCCGTGATGGCGAGGCCTTCGGTGGAGATGGCGTTGGCGGGCTGCAGTTCCCAGCGACCAGGTCAAACCCGAGCACCGGGATGCACCCGCGCCCCGTGCTCGGGGGGCGATCCCGCGGACGCACCGTGGGCGGCTCGGCTCGGCGGACTGCCGCAGCCGGCATTACAGTCCGCCCATGCGAGCCATCGTCGTCGAGAAACAGGGCAACCCGGTCACCCCCAACATCCGCTACCGGACGGACTGGCCGGACCTATTGCCCTCGGACCTCAAGCCCGGCTGGGCGCTCGTGCGCACGCTCGCCAGCGCGTTCAACCACATGGACCTGTGGGTGGGGCGCGGCGTGCCGGGTCTCGCGCTGACGTACCCGCGCATCTCCGGCTGCGACGCGTGCGGTGTCGTGGAAGCGGTGGGAGCGGGCGTCGACGCCGCGTGGGTCGGTCGCCGCGTGATCGTCAACGCCGCGGTTCGTGTGCCCGATCGAACGCACCCGGATGACCCGCCGGGCTCCACGCTGTCGCCGAACTACGAGCTGATCGGCGAGCACCACAACGGAATGTTCGCCGAGAAGTTCGCGATTCCCGCGGCGAATCTCGCCGCGATCGGCGGGGACGCGGACCCGGCGGAGGCGGCGGCGTTCGGGCTGTGCGCGCTCACGGCGTACTCGATGGTGCGCACGAAGGCAAACCTGCTGCCCGGCCAGAGCGTGCTCGTCACCGGCATCGGCGGCGGCGTCGCAACGTCGGCGCTGGCGATCGCGCGGCACCTTGGGTGCCCGGTCGCGGTGACGAGCCGCCACCAGTGGAAGCTCGACCGTGCGCGCGAGCTGGGGGCGGAGTGCACGGTGCTCGACCGGGGCCAGGACTGGTCGAAGGAGATCCGCATGTGGACGCGCAAGCGCGGCGTGGACCTCGCGGTGGATTCATCGGGCAAGGCGACGCACCTCAACTGCATCAAGTCGCTGGCTCGGGGCGGGTGCTACGCGACGCCGGGCTGCACGTCCGGGCCGGACGCCACGACGGACCTGGCCCGGGTGTTCTGGAACCAGCTGCGGCTGCTGGGCTCGACCATGGGGACGAACGAGGAGTTCCAGGAGATCGCCGCGCTGTACCGAGCGGGCGCGCTGCGGCCGGTGGTGGATCAGATCTTTTCGCCCGACGAGTGCCAGAAGGCGTACGCCCGTCTGGAAGCGGGCGAGCAGTTCGGCAAGATCGTGATCCGGTGGTGACCGAAGAGAGGTGTCGAGGTGTTGAGGTGACGGGGTGTCGAAGGTGCAGACAACATCAGATTGGCGTGCCTTTGCCTCGGTGCCTTGATGTCACGCTGCTCTGATACCCGAATGCCTTCATGCCTTCATGCCTTCGTGCCCTAACGTACTGAAACTCATCCCCCGCGCATCTTCCGGATCGTCCCCGTCGTGCTCCGCCCCTCCACCAGTCCCGTCACCACCACCCGGCCGCCGTGGCGCTCGACGAACTTCGCTCCGACCACGCGGTCCTTGGTGTAGTCGCCGCCCTTCACCAGCACATCCGGGCGGATCGCCTCGATCAGCTTCATCGGCGTGTCCTCGCCGAACAGCACCACGGCACTCACGCAGCCCAGCGCCCCGAGCACCCGCGCCCGGTCCTCCTGATGGTTCACCGGCCGGTCGGGGCCTTTCAGCCGGCGGACCGACGCATCGTCGTTGAGGCCGACGACGAGCACATCGCCCTCGCTCGCCGCGTGGTCCAGCAGCGTCACGTGACCCGCGTGCAGCACGTCGAAGCAGCCGTTGGTGAAGACGACTTTCTTTCCCGCTCGCCGTGCCGCGGCAACTTCCACCATCACCTGGTCGAGGGTCCGCAGCTTGCCGTGCTCGGCCGCCGACATCTGCAGCAGCGAGTGATGGATCTTCTCGAGCGGGATCGGCTCGACCCCGAAGATCTCAACCTCGAGCCCCGCCGCCGCGTTGGCGAACCGCGTCGCGTCCGCCCACGAGCACCCGTTGGCCCGGGCCGCCGCCAGGCCCGCCAGGAACATGTCGCCCGCGCCCGTGACGTCGTACACCCGCCGAGCGATCGTCGGCACCGTAACCGGGCCCTTCCCGCGCTCCAGGAGCAGCGCCCCGTGGCGGTCGAGCGTCAGCACCGCGGCCTCGAGCTCGAGCTGGTCGAGCAGCCGCTGCGCCACCGCACCGTTCTTCTCGACCGTCGCGTCGCCGCAGGTCGGCAGGCCGGTCGCGAACTCCGCTTCGGTGCGGTTGGGCGTGATCACCGTCGCGCCGCGGTACCGCGAGTAGTCGTCGAGCCTGGCCGGATCGACCATCACGGGCTTGCCGGCTCGGCGGGCGCGGTCGATCACGCCCTGACACAGCTCGGCCGTGCACACGCCCTTGCCGTAATCCTCGATGCACACGACGTCGGCGTCCGCGAGTGCCAGTTCGAACGCCCCCAGCAGCCGCGCCGCGGTCGCCGCGCCGACGGGCTCGCGGGATTCAAAGTCCACGCGGAACATCTTCTGCGGGTGGCGGGCCTGGGCCCGGCCGATCAGGTTCTGCTTGACCGTCGTCGGCCGCGCGGGGTCTGTGTCCACCACAAGGCCGGTGGTCTCGATGTTCCGAGCTTGCAGCTCTCGCACGAGCACGCGCCCGTGATCGTCGTTTCCCCGGACCCCGAACGCACGCACCTGGCCGCCGAGCTCGGCAAGATCAAGGCACAGGTTCGCCGCGCCGCCGGGCCGGTGCTGCTGCTCGCGCACGAGCAGGATGGGGACCGGCGCGTCGGCGCTGAGGCGGTCGGCGTCGCCGTACAGGAGCTGGTCGAGCATGAAATCGCCGACGACCAGGGCTCGGAATGGTTTCCACGAGGCGAGATGTTCGAGCAGGCGGTCCATGGTCGCATCGCGGCGGCGCCGCGGATGCATCGTAACGGCCGCCGCGGCTCTGGGTGCCAATGAAAACGGGCCGCTCGTGGGCGGCCCGCTGGTTGCGTCAGGCTGAACCGACTCAGGCCTTCTTCTCGTCCTTGGCCTCGCCGGCGGCGGCCTCGGCGGCCTTCTTGGCTTCGACCTTCTTGCGGTCGTCGGCCCGGTCCGCGTTCCACTGATCGACGTTGATCAGGTTGCGCTTGGCGAGCATGTCGCGGACGGTGTCCGTGGGCTGGGCACCCTTGCTCAGCCAGTGCTTCACGCGCTCCTCGTTGAGCGAGATCTGCTTGGCCGGGTCCTTCTCGACCGGGTTGTACCAGCCCAGTTCCTCCACCGGAGCCCCGTCGCGGCGGGTGCGCTTATCCACCGCGCTGATGCGGTAGAAGGGACGGTTCTTGCGGCCAAACCTCTGCAGGCGAATGCGAAGCACGTGGAACCTCCGGACGACCGGACAGACGATCACAGGGAAACCCGCTCACCACCCGTGAGGGGCCTTGACAATAGGACGTTGCCCGCCCGTCATCCACCGACTCGGCGGCCGGCATTGAACGTTCGGGTTCCGAAAGGTAGTCCGCCTGGCGGCCCGGGTCAGCACCCGAGCTCGAACACCTGCACGAACGCGTCGAAGTCCTCGAGGTCGACGAACCCCGTCCCGTCGATATCCGCGTCGATCGACCCGGCCTCGAACATCTGGACAAAGACGTGGTAGTCCTCGAAATCGGCGAAGCCCGACCCGTCGAAGTCCGCCGGGCACGGCTTGGGGGACGCCCCGGCAAGCCCGTAGCTGGCCCCGAACAGCCCGTTGGTCGATCCGACGACGGTGGCCGCGCCGGTGCCCTTGGACACCCGCAGAACCTGCTCGTTGGACGCGTTGATCGTGTAGAGCTCGTCGGTGCTCGCGGCGTAGCCCAGGCCGTTGCAGTCGCTGATCCCCGACCCGAGCACGCCCACCGTCGACTGCGAGCCGTTCGCGGTGTTGATTCTGACCAGGCGAGAGCCGCCGACGGTCGGATCGGAGATGCCGTACAACGTCCCCGTGGACGTGTCGAAGTCCAGCGCCCCGACGTTGCCGCCGCCCGGAACCCCGATGGTCGTCACCGCGAGCGTGTCGCGGTTGATCTTCACGAGCTGGCCGCCGCTGGCGATCACCCCGTAGAGCGTGCGCGACACGGGATCAAACGCCAGGCAGTTGATGGTGGAGGACGTCCCGGTGACGGTCCCCAGCAGCTGCCGGCTGCCGCCGGTCGTCATGGTGTACAGCTTCCGGGTCGAGTCGATCACGTAGAACAGGTTGCGGTTCCAGTCCCACGCGAGCCCCTGCGTCACGCCGGTGATCTCGCCGACCTTGGCGAACGCCCCGGTGCTCTTGCTGACCGTGCCGAAGTTGTTGGCCGCGTCGCCGCTCGCGAACAGGTCGCCGCCGGGGGTTCCCTTGCCGGTCCTGCAGACCCCCGCCGGGTTGGCCAGCGCGGTCTGGAGCGGCCCGTAGGTGATCTGCGTCCCGTTGTTGTACGAGGACGGTGACGTGGTGCAGCCGCCGTGGGTGTGGATGCCGATCGCGGTGTCCTGGTTGTCGTACAGCACGCACGACCCGCTGTTGCCGCCGGTGGTGTCGGTGTGGTACCCCAGCGACGTGCCCGACTTTGACTTCATCGGGCCGACGTGTGTCTTCTGCACCTGGTTCCACTGGTTGGGCACCGGCGACGACGTGGTCCCGTAGCCCGTGATCCGGATGTTCGACCCGGCGACCGCGGGGATCGACGTCGCCAGCGTGTTGCGGACGCCGTAGGCCTGGTACGGCGTCAACCCGGTGTTCGAGTTGACGCTGACCCCGAAGTACCCCCAGTCCTGGCCGACGCCGTTGTTCTGGCCCTGCGTGCTCGTGCCGTCGACCACGTACTGGTGCTCGGGCGCGGGGTTCACCCACGACCCCGACGAGGTCGACAGCGGCACCTTGAACTGCATGACGTGGCTGCCGGACGTGCCGCAGTGGCCCGCCGTCAGGAACATCGAGTTCAGGTCGTTGATGACCCACGACGAGCAGCCCACCGTGTGACGGGCGTGGCGGTCGTCGTAGCTGAGCACGCGATCGTCGACTGTCTGGCAGATCGACCGGTCGGAGAACGAGTCGAGTCCGGCCGTGACCTTGGACATCACCAGGCGGCTGGGCCCGGTTCCCGGCGAGGCGATCAGTTCGACGATGACCGAGTCGCCGTTGAAGTACGCCGACGTATTGGACCATTGCCGGACGTTCTCGGCATTGAGGTGCTGGACGGCCCCGTCTCGAAGGGACGTGATGCGCAGGCGCGACGCGTTGTCGTTGGCGGGGTCGCCGGCGAGCAGCGCCTCGTCGAAGGCCAGACGCAGCCAGGGTGCATCGGTCACGTGCACCATCGTCACGAACACCACCTGGCCGTCGCCGCCCGCCGGGTCGGCGGTCACCAGCCCCGAATCAACCGAAATCCGGACCTCTTCGCTCGGCGGCGTGGGGAGCGTGATCGGGTCGTCCGTGAACCCCGGGCCAGTCCCCGGGCCGCTGGAGACCTGCGCGCTCGCGGAGGCGGCAAGTCCGGCCATCGCCACGAGGGCGAACGATCGAGCGAACATCCTTTGCATTCCCTCATCCTCCCGCGGCCGCGCATCGCCGCGTGCTGGTTCACGATTGCCCCGGGCCTGGCCCGTCGGGCGTGAGCAACTCCATCCGATGATCGGACCTCCGCGCGGACAGACGGCCCGCGCGGTCCACGAGCTCGACAATCAATTGGGGAGCGCGGGCGGATCGTCGTCGCCGCCGGTCCCGCTGAAATACTTGTTCGTCAGCGTCGTCGTCGACGCGTCCAGGTCGATGAACTTCCCGTCGTGGATCATCCCGTAGCCCATCGCCACCACGTCCTTGGTCTCGGCGTGCTGGTCGAGGAACACCCAGTTCGCACGGCCCAGGTGCCGGGCATCGGGCCCGGATCGATCCGGCGCGGAGCAGCGGTCCGACATCGGGGTGAGCCGCGGGGCGTCGAGGTTGAACCCTTCGTTGCCCACCGCCCGCTCGTCGTCCGGGCCGTTGTTGATGTACGGCAAGCGCTCCGACCGGGGGAACGAGGCCGCGGTCCCCAGGCCGTCCCCCGCCATCACGGTCATCGAGAACTGCTGGATCTTCGCCCGCCGCTTCGGGTAGTTGTGGAATTTGCCCGCGGTCTGACGGGCGTTGCCCAGGAACAGGTAGTTGTACCCGTAGCAGTGGTTGCGCTCGTCCTTCCAATCCGGCGTCACCGGGCACTGGAAGACCTTGCTGTCGTAGTCCTGGCGGTTGTACAGCGGGTCGCTGGCCGGAGCGGGTTCATTGAACGGGTACACCCCGACGTAGGTGCCGATCGTGGCGATCCACGTCGGCCGGAATTTCAGCCCCGTTCCCACGTCGTACCAGTTCTGCGGGTTGCTCTTGCCGCCGGGGAGGTTCACCATGCGCCCGCCCGGCATGACGTCCTGGTTTGCGTCCGCGTACATGTCCCATCCCTGGGACAGCGTCCGCAGGTTGGACAGGCACAGGGTCGAACGGCCGTTCTCGCGCGACTTGCCCAGCGCCGGCAGCAGGATCCCGATGAGGAGCGCCATGATCGCGATGACCACCAGCAACTCGATCAGCGTGAACGCCCGTCGCGACATGGCCGGATCCCCGGGGAAGGTGGGTCTCGCTCTCAACCTCAATGGCAGGGATGGTTTACCCGAACGTCCGCCCCGATTCAAGATCAACCATCTTCCAACCCTGTGCCCGGCACAGCCGCGACAGCACAGGCCATGCAATCTCTTCATCCGTCACCGACACCATGATCTGGGTGATGGATTCGGAGGATGTTGGGATATCCATGACCATGCCGGGGCCGTAGAGCATCTCTGTGCCGAGTGATTTCCGCGGGCCGCCGTCGGGCGCCGTGTTGAAACACTCGAGGATCGCTTTGACCTCCTTGGCGGAGCCCAGCGTCGCCATCCCGCCGCCGGGGGCGGTCTGAGAAGCCATCAGGACGAACTGGCGTTTCTTCGACACGCGGGGATCGTACTCATCGCCGCGAGAAGTGCCCGCGGATGTGGCCGCAATTGAGGAACAACTTCTCGGACTTGGCGTTCATGCCGGCCCTGATCCGCGCCACGCCGTTGATCACGCGACCCCCGATCGCCACGCCGCTCACTCCTCGCCGTCGTCCTCTTCCGTTTCGGCCTCCCACAGCCGCACGGCTTCGTCGAGCAGCCGCTCGAGGGGCACCGGCTTGAGCATGTACTTGTCAACGCCCAGGCTCTCGGCGTACGCCTGGTGGCGCTTGCCCTCGTTGGCCGTCACCATCAGCACGATCGGGCTGTCCTCCCTGCCCTTGATCTTTTCGAGCACGAGGAACCCCGAGCGCCGCGGCAGCATCATGTCGAGGATCACGATGTCGGGCGGGTCCTCCTGGCAGATCCGCACCGCCTCGTTCCCGTCCATGCACGTCTGCGTCAGCGCGCCCTCGGTCTGGAACGCCGTCTCGATCGACTCGAGGATGTCGCGGTCGTCGTCCACGATCAGCACCCGGACGTCTTCGAGCCGCCCGCCGCCCTGGTAGTCCGAATCCGTCTCGTCGCCTGGCATGGTTGTTCCCTTTGCGTGCCGCGTTGCGGGTACCCCACGGTTGAGCCACGCCACTGTACGTGCCGCCGCGGACGCGTGGGCAGGCTCGGCCGCCATCAACTCTACTCCCCGCTGGACGCAACAGTTCCCGCGCTCACGTCAGGTCGCGAGTGTTCCCGCGGCAAGCGCCGCGGCGTCCTGGTTGCTCCGATCGACGAGGCGGTCGATGTCCTCCTCGGACATCCACGGCAGCGACCGCATCTTCTCGCGCAGCGACGGCGGGAACGGCCGGTTCAGCCGTTCGTGCCGCGGCCGGCTCTTCCAGATGCGGTGCATCCACAGGTACTGCTCGGGCGCCGAGATCACGGCCTGCTCGATCGCCCGGCGGTACCGGGCCGTCAGGTAAAACAAAGGATCGGGCGCGTCCTTCCATTCCCGCGGCCAGATGACGTCCTGGATCTCCAGGATGTACCGGAAATTCGCCTCGTCGAGCCGCCGGGCCATCCCGCAGATCACAGGCGCGTCGAACTGCATGGCGAGCAGCCCGATCGACTTGTACGTCGACGCCAGCCGACCGAAAAAAGGCACGAACAGCCCGCGGTCGCCCGCGTTCTGGTCCGCCACGAACCCCACCGGGTACCCGCGCGACAGGATTGAGGGGAGCTGGTCGACCGCGCCGAACTTGTCGACCAGCGTCAGCCCGCACGCCTCACGGGTCCGCCGGACCCACGCGTCGAGCGGCTTGACGTCCAGCGGCCGGTACAGCGCGTGGAGCCGGAATCCCAGCAGCGACAGCGTGTACCCGAGCACCTCCCAGTTGCCGCAGTGGCCGCAGATCAGGATGCTCGGGCCGTTGGTGAGCAGGGCGCCCAGGGCTTCATCGACCTTTCCGACCTCGACGTGGCCGGCCCAGGAGTCCGTGGTCAGGCAGCGGGGCGTGAATGCCATTTCCACCCCCAGGCGGAAGAGATGCTCGTACGAGGCGACGGTGACCTCGTGGCGGCGATCATCGTCCCAGTCGGGGAACGCCTGCCGCAGGTGGCTCATGGCTCGATGGACGCGCTTGCGGTTCATCCGCGCGCCGCAGTAGGTCCTGGCGGCGATGAGCGCCACCTGGGCGGAGGACTCGAACCCGGCGATCACGGGGACGGCCATCGCGCCGCGCACGGCGGTCGCCACCGGGCCGTGCAGCCACGTCGGGATCTTGAATCGCTTCTTCTTCCCGGCCATCGGCCACCCGGCCTTGCGGGCCGGTCCCGGTGAACTCCGGCGGCTTACCGACGCACGGGCCGCTGGCGGCCCAGCAGCGTGTACAGGCGGTTCTCGTTGAGCACCGGGAGCGAGGTCGAACGGGCCTTCTCGTACAGGTCGTCGTACCGCTTCACGATCTGGTCGAGGCGGATGTAGTTCTGCACCACCTCGAAGGGCGATCCCGAGTTGGGCTGCGGCGGGAGCACCGGACGCTCGCCCAGCACCAGGAAGTCCGTGTCGCCGGCGAGGCCTTTCTCCGCGTCCAGCACCTGGCCGCCCCAGTTCTGGATCATCACGCGGATGGTGTCGGTCTCCTCGGGCGTTGCGATCCCGTCGTTGTTCACGTCGAAGTTCCCGTAGACCACCATCTTGTAAACCTTGCGCGGGTCGTAGATCGGGTTGGCGACCACGTCGCCCTTGACCACCGGGTTGCCGCGGGCGTTCCACACGATCCTGCAGGTCGCCGTCTCGGGATCGACGGAGATCACCTCCAGGCCGGCCTTGCCCCGCGGGTACGCGCCCGTGGCGTCGTCGGGCTTGATGGCCGCCGCGTCGGCGAAGACCGAGAAGCTCATGCCGATCGTCACCTTCTCACGCTGGCCGATCGAGATGATCACGGTCCCGTCCGCCGCCGTCACGCCGACCACTTCCGCGTCCGCCAGCGACTCTTCGGGGCGGCCGGTGAAGATCTCCTTCGCACGGTCGCCGCGCAGCGCCTTGATCTGCGAGGCCAGCACCAGGCCCTCCTCGGTCATCCGGGCCCGCTCGGTGTCGAACTCCTCCTGCATCCGGGCGATCTGCTCCTGCAGGTTCTGCACCCGGGCGTCCATCTCCTTGCGGGCCGAGTCCGTCCCCTCGCGGTAGCTGGTGATCTCGTTCTTGTACTTGTTGATGTCCTCGTTGAGGGCCGCGATGGTGTCGGCGTGGCTCTTCTCGAGCACCGCCATGCGGTCGACCTCGGCCTTCTTGTCCTCCAGGGCCTTGACGCGATCGGCGTCGGACTTCTGGAGGTCGCTGGTGAGCTGGTCGATCTTGCTCAGGTTGTCGCGGATCGCCGACAGCAGCGCCGTGTTGGCCGCGCCCACGGAGGCCGCCTTCTGCTCGAGCACCTCGAGAGAGTCGTTGGGCGATCCCGTGATCCGCCGCGTCAGCGTCTGGTTCGTGTCGACCAGGTAGCCGACCAGCGACTTGTTGCCGTCCTTGCGGGCCATCTCGATCAGCCGCATGACATCGTCGCGGTTGCGCTCCGAGTTCTTGATGAACCGTTCCTGCTCGGCCTGGGCGTTGCGCTTCTCGGTGTTCAGCGTGTTCCACTTGCCGTAGAAGATGGCGAAGAAGATGAACAGCGCGAGGCTCAGCACGCCCAGGATCGCGACCGTTATTCCCATGCCAAGGCCTGTGCTCGTGCGTGCCATCGAACGTTGCTCCTCGCGGGGCCCGCCCGGCCCCTGCTTCGATCCTGTTCAAGACCGGGCCCGTGCCCGAATGCCGCCGCCCACGAGCCCCGCCGTGGCCCTGACCGCCACCGTGAGAGGGTTCCAACGATAAGCCGGTTCCCGGGGCCGAGCAGGCCGCCCGGAAAGTCGCAAGCCCGCGTCCTGGCTCCGTCAGGAAACCAAGTCGCACTCCGCGGAGGCCGCTCCCCCGCCGGCTCGATCCACCTTCCGTGCTGACCGGGGCGTCAAGTGTCGCGGAAGTCGGTCCGCTCGTCAAGCGCACGCCCGTCCCGCCGCGCGCGGCCTCGGGTTCGCCCTATGGAAGGTACTTGGGCCGACCGGGGCCGGGTTCACCGGCGGTGCTCGACTTCCACCACCGAGATGCTCAGCCGGCCCATCGCCGCGGCGATCCCCAGCAGTTCCCTCGCCGCCAGATCGTCGCTCATGGCAGAGGTCACAAGCGCAAGGTGAGTCGCGTCGTACCCCGGCGGGTCGAGCGTGGCGTCCAGGTCCACCCATCGCAGCCCGGCGTCGGTCTGGATGAGCGCCTGCGCCCACATGTGGTACCCGAAAATGTCGCGGCTGCCTGCGAACTGGTCGGCGTAGATCAGCCCGCCCGCGACGCGCGAGGGGATCCCCGCGGCCCTCAGCGCCGCCGCGAGCAGCACCGCGTGCTCGGTGCAGTCGCCCTGTCCCGAAGCCACGGTGTCGGCCGCGGACGCGAAGCCGATGCTCAGGTCCTTCTTTCGGATGTGCCGGTGCACAGCCCCGCGGATCGCCTCGGCCCGGGCGTGGACCTGATCCTCGGGGATCTCGCGGACCGCTCGGCGGGCGAGCTCGATTACCTTCGGGTCCTCCGACGTCAGCAGCGCCGACGGCAAGCGGTAGGCCTGGTTGTCCCAGTCCTTCGCGGGCGCCTCGAACGGCATCGATGCATCCACGAGGACCGTGAGCCGTTGCCCGTCGGCCGCGGTGGTGGTCTGCGACCCCGTCTCGGGGACCGTCGGAGCGTCCTTGGTCGAGTAATCGAGCACGAACGTCGCCTTTGAGACGCGCCGGGCGTCCATGATGGGCCGATCGGGGCGCACAAAGGTGGACACCATCAGCTCTGGCGCCTCGACCTTCTGATCGACGACCTCCGGGCCCGCCAGGATGGTGGTCACCACCAGTCCGCCCATGCCCGCCGTCTGCGAGACCAGCGAACCTTCAAGATCAACGAAGTCCTCGCCGACCACGCCGGGGGAGCCCGACGAGGCTGATTTCATCCGGTACCCCTCGAGCGCCCGGTCGCCCACCTGCAGCCGGTCCCGCGTGATGGCCGAGAGCGTGATGGTCTCGACCCCCAGGCCCGAGAGGGGGTCGATCGTTCTGTACGAGATTTCCTTGGCGCCGCCGGCGAGCCGCTTGCGCACAAACTGCGCCGCGGCGCTGGGCGTGAGCCACTCGCCGGCGGGCAGCGGCGCGCGAGTCTCCTTCTTCGAGCCCTCGGGGTTGTTGATGACCAGCACGTCCGCAGGTCCGAACGTGTATTCCACAACCACCGGGTTCGCGCCCATCGCCACTTCTGAGCGCATGGAAACGGGCTTTCCCGCGGGGGTCTCGACGAACCGGGTTTTCATGTTCGCGGTCGATTTGACCTCTCCGCGGGCCAGTTCGAAGCGCATCTCCCGGGTCGTGGTGACCGTGTCGCCGTCGGAAACCCGCTGGAGCCGCATCCAGCCCGCGGGCTGGTTGTCCATCAGGACCTTGTAATACCGGTCGTAGTCCTCTCCGGCCGCCGCGCGGGACACCGCGACCAGGCACGCCAGGATGCCAACCGCCGCTCGGAACCGAGCATGGATCATGGAAACAAGTGTACGGGGAACGGCCGGTCCAGCGCCGATCCGTCATATCCTCCCGCGTGATCGACACGCACTGCCACCTCACCTTTCCCGACTTTGACGGGCGGGTTGGAGACGTCCTGGCCGAGGCTGCGCGGCACGGGGTGACCGGCGCGATCACGATCGCGACCACGACGCGGAACTCCCTGGAGACGCTGGCGCTGGCCAAGCGATTCCCGACCGTCTGGTCGACCGCGGGCGTGCATCCTTTGTATGCGGATCAGGGTCCGCACGAGTGGCCGCTGATGGGCCAGGCGATCGCGGACGACCGCTGCGTCGCCTGGGGTGAGCTGGGTCTGGATAATCACTACACCGACCCGCCGCGCGCGCTCCAGGACCAGGTGCTGGCCGAGCAGCTTGCGTACATCCAGTCCGTGCGTGGCCGGGGGATCGATAAACCGGTGGTGATCCACTGCCGGGAGGCCTTCGACGACCTGATCCCCCGCCTGAAGTCGTCCGGGCTGGACACCTCCCGGATGGTCTTTCACTGTTTCACGGGGACGCCGGCGGATGCTCGGAAGGTGCTCGACATCGGTTCGTGGATCTCCTTCACCGGGGTGGTGACGTACCGCAACGCCCGGGACGTGCAGGCGGCGGCGGTGCTGGTGCCGGCCGACCGCCTGATGGTTGAGACGGATGCGCCGTTTCTCTCGCCGGACCCGCACCGCGGCAAGCGGCCGTGCGAACCGTGGATGTCGAGCGTGACCGCCCGGCGCCTCGCCGAGCTGCGGGGCGTGGCGTGGGAGACTTTTCACGACCAGATCAACCGGAACACCGAGCGGTTTTTCGGGATTCCGGCCGGTTGAGCGGGGTTGGCGCGGTCACGCACGGGGCGAGAATGTCAGGGAGTCAAACGTCGGGGCGGAATGCTGGAGACGACCCCGAGCGTTGTCCGATTGGACTCTCAGCACGCGGCACGGGGACGCCGCCGCGCCAGCGGAGACAGAGGAGCGACCGAATGCAGGTTGTCAGGGAAGGATTCCGACTGATCGGCCGGGCGGCAGGGGGCCGCAGCGCAGGACGCGCCGCGCTGGGCGCCGTGGTCACGATGCTCGCGGCGACCGCGGCCTCCGGCCAGGAACTGGCCTCCGAGCTGCGCCGCCTGATGCAGAGCACCAAGGTCGGCCAGTCCAAGATCGGCGTCAGCGTGGTTGATACCTCGACGGGCGAGATCCTCTTCGCGTCCCGGGCGGACGTCCCGATGATCCCCGCCTCCAACATGAAGATCCTGACCTCCGCCGCCGCGCTGTGGACGCTGGGGCCGGAGTACGTCTTCCGGACCGAGCTGCGCGACATCGGCGGCAGGCTGGTGCTCGTGGGCAGCGGGGACCCGGCCTTGGCGGACCCCGAGCTCCTCAACCAGACCGAGCCGAAACTGACGGTCGAGGACGTGCTCAACCTGCTGGCCGAGTCGGTGAGCAAGGCGGGCGTGGGCGAGGTCTCGGAACTGGTGCTCGACGACCGGGTGTTCGACCGCAACTACGTCCACCCGACGTGGCCGACCAACCAGCTCGACAAGTGGTACTGCGCCGAGGTGTCGGGGATCAACTTCCACACCAACCTGCTGGCGTTCTACCCGCGGCCCTCGAAGGGGTCGGCGAAGGCCGCCCCGATGATCCGGGTCCAGCCCGAAGTGCCGTGGATCGACATCGAGAACCGGGCCAAGAGCGTCAACGGCGAACGGAACACGGTTTCGGTCCTGCGCACGCAGGACCCGTTCCGGTTCCGGTTTACCGGCGAGGTCGCCGTCCCGTCGGCGGTGCCGATCGAGGTCGCGATCACCGAGCCGACCGAGCTCTTCGGGCGCCTGATCGTGGACAGGCTCCGCAAGGCGGGGGTCTCGGTGCCTGATTCTGCCTCGACGGTGCGGCTGGTGCGGCCTGAGGAGGAGTTCGTGGGCGGGCGGACGATCGCGGTGGTGACGACCCCGCTGTCGGACGTGCTCAAGCGGTGCAACACGGATTCGTACAACCTGTACGCGGAGTGCCTGATCAAGACGATCGGTCACTCGGCGACGAACATGCCCGGGTCGTGGGAGAACGGCGGCAAGGTGATGCTGATGCTGCTGTCGGAGAAGCTGGGCCCGGGGTACGCGGCGTCGACGCGGGTGGCGGACGGTTCGGGCATGAGCCGCGACAACGCGGTCTCTCCGGAGACGCTGACGCGCTGGCTGACGACCATTTCGCGCGACCGGACGATCGCCGACGCGTTCGTGTCGTCCCTGGCCAAGCCGGGCGAGGGCACGCTCAAGCGGCGGTTCCTGGGCGCGAAGCTCAAGTGCGACATCCGGGCCAAGAGCGGGTACATCAACCAGGTGCGGAGCCTCTCGGGCTACGTGACCAACCGCGACACCGGCGAACGCATCGCCGTGAGCTTCATCGCCAACGACATCCCCGGCGACGTCCACGGCAACGTCTTTGACCTGGCGGAGGATGTCTTCCGAGCCGTGGACAGCCACCTGGCCCGCCGCGCGGCCAAGCAGGGGACCGCGGTGGGGGGGTGAACTGACCGCCTGTCGCTCAAGTTGAAAACCAGCAGACCGCGGCGCTGCTCGTTCGGTATCATGCGACTGCGGGACAGCGCCCGGCAGGCCGGGTGTGCGCCCGTCTTCGCGGAGCGTGCGCGTGGCGGCATCGATGCCTGAACATGGCGTGGGCGCGATGAGCCTGTCGCGACGGGCCTTTGCGGTCGGCGTGCTCGGGGCGGCCGCGGTCCGCGGCTTCGCTCGCGTCCGGCAACCCGTCGAGATCACGGACATCCTCGACCTGGACTCGATGCCGGGCGGGGCGTTTGTTCGCGAGCAGGCTCGGCGCATCGTGCGCTCGGCGTTTCTTGCCGCCGGGTCGGCGTCTGACGGTCACCGCAATACAACGCCGTACGACCTCCACCTGCCGGGCGGCAACATGGGATACCCGGCGTTCTGGGTGCGCGACGCGGCGATGATGCTCGGCGGCGACCTGATCCCCGCGGGCGAGATCGAGGGCTGGATCCGACTGGTCGCGAGCGTGACGAGCGGGCCGGAAACCTGGGTCGTCCGGCCCGGCGTCACGGTGCCGCCGCTAACGGTGCCCGATCACGTGACCTTTGATGCCCGGGCGTGCTTCTTCCCGGGGAGTTACGAAACCGGCGACAAGCAGGGCGGCCCGCCGTGGGGGCACACGCCGCCACTGGACGACAACTTTTATTTCCTTTCGATGGTGTACGAGCACTGGCGCCTGACGCGCGAGCTTTCGCTCTGGCGCGGGCCCGTCGGCTGGAACGGGCGGGAGATCGCGCTCCGCGACTTGTGCGAGCGCGTGTACGCCTCGGGGACGTGCGACCCTTCGACCGGCCTGGTCATGTCCGGCGATCCCGAGACGGAGAACGCGAAGGACTGGGGTTTCTGCGACGCGATTTTCAAGAGCGGCGCCCTCCTGTTCCCCTCCGTCCTGAAGTTCATCGCTGCCCGGCAGATGAGCGAGCTGATGAGTGCGGATGATGATCACGAGCGAGCCGCGTCGTACGCAGCCGATGGCGAATCCCTGGCTCGAGCGATCTCGAGCACCTTTCTCCGCGGCGGGACGGCGGGCGACGAAGCGTGGCTTCACTCCGCGACGGGCATAGGCAACCAGGCGGATGTGTGGGGCACCGCGCTGGCGGTGACGTCGGGTGCGATCGGCGGTACGGACGCAATGAGCGCGGCGAGATCGCTGGTCCGAGCCTATCGCGAGCGCACCGCCGTGCGCGACGGCATGGTGCGCCACGTCCTCACGACAGACAAGGTCAACAACGGGTCGTGGGAGCGAGCCGTTTGCGCGGCCGGCGAGTACCAGAACGGCGGGTACTGGTTCACGCCCGTCGGGTGGTACATCGCGGCGATGCACATCGCCGATGCGCAGGCCGCGGGAGAACTGGCTCGGGAGTTTGTCGGGACACTCCGGGCGGATCGCCGCCCGGACGGTCTGACGCATGCCTGGGAGTGGCGCAACCCGCAGACGGGGGCGCAGGCCAACCCCCTTTATGTCGCGAGCATCGCGCTGCCCTTCCTGAGCCTGCAACGGGCGGGGCTCGCGGGGCTTCTCGATCAGGGCTAGGGCGGAGCGACCGACTCGAAAGGCTCTGCGCCGAGGTCGGTCATGCGCCGCGCCAACAGGTACACTCGCCCGCATGCCGGTTTCATCGGACGTCACCCTCAATGGCGAGGCCGAGCCGAGATGGCCCGATGTCTGCGTGCTGTGCGGCATCGAGCACCCCGACGGCCGCTTCGAGTTCCGCGCGTCGCGCGTGGGATTTGATCAACTCCTGACGCTCTCGTGGTCGGTCGGAGCGCGTCCGAAGGTTCAGGTGCCCGCGTGCGGCGTCTGCACGCGTGCCCTGCGGCTCGATCGCAGGCTCCGCGGGGTGACCACGTGGATCGTCGGGCTGGCGGTGGGCGGCGCGGTGCTGTGGCTGGTGGACACGCTCGGGTGGCTCCCCTCGCAGCCGCGGGCGCTCAGGCGCTGGGCGGCGGCGGGTTTCATGCTCCTGGGGCTGGTGCCGTTTCTGGTGTGGGAGATGCTCCGCCCGCCCAAGGTAGACGTGACGGCCAAGGGCAAGAACGTCTCTTACGAGTTCGCGGACCGCTCGTACGCCGAGATGTTCCGTGAGTTGAACGACGAGAACGTCCGGTCGACGTCGTATTAGGCACGCTCAGCGGGCGACCGTGAACTCCACCGCCGCGATCGTGACGTCGTCGTCGAGGGAGTCGACCGCCGCGAATTTCCGCAGCTCGGCCAGCAGCGTGTCGACGACGGCGTCGGGGGTCGAGCAGGTTTCGCACAGGCTCTCGACCCGCGGGACCCCGAAGCGTCCGCCGTCGGGCGCGGGCTGCTCGGCCAGGCCGTCGCTGAACACCACCAGCGAGGATCCCGCGGGGAAATCGACCTGGTCGTTGACGTAGGGGTACTCCGCCTGTGCGCCCAGCGGCGGGCCGCCCTCTGAGCAGATGCGCTTCGGCACGCCGCCCGGTCGGCGCATGATGCAGTAGCCGTGCCCGGCATCGACGAAGGTCATCGATCCGGCAGGGTCGAGGATCGCGCAGAAGAGCGAGATGAACCGCCCGGGTTCGGCGTGGCTGGTCACGAACCGGTTGACCTCTCGCATCGCGACGGCGGGGTCGGCGTGGTGCAGGAGCGAGGCGGTGAGGTGCGCCTGGGCCCCGGACATGAGGATCCCGGCGCCGATCCCCTTGCCGGCGACGTCCCCGATCATGATCGCCGTGCGCCCATCGGGGAGCGCCAGGGCGTGGAAGAGGTCGCCGGCGACCAAGCGGCCCGGGCACGACCGTACCGCGTAGGCGTAGGGACCGAATCGTCCCTGCGGGGCGGGCATGAGCAGGGCCTGCGCGGCCCGGGCGGCGTTGAGGTCGTCCTCGAGTTCGCGGCGGCGGCGGTCGAGGGCAAGGCGGTTGAGGTTCGCCATCGCCAGCCCGCACACGCGGGCGATCGCGACCGCGAACGCCGGCGCATCCGCCTGCCGAGCGTTGCTGGACTGGAGCGGGCCGTGAGGCTGCCCCTCGTGCTGGCGCGAGTCCAAATAGAGGTATGCCGCGGGAATGCCATCGACGATGACCGGGGCGCACAGGGCCTGCTGGATCCGCAGGTCGATGAGCGACTGGCCTTGCGGGATGGAACTGGGGTTGCCATCGAGGACGACGACCTTCCCATCGTCGGCGGCTCGGAGGACGGTGAGGCTGAAGGAGTCGAACTCGCCGGGAGGTCCGCTGGGCATGCTGGCGATGCGCGAAGCGACGACTTCCACGCGGGAGGCGGCGTCGAACTCGCCCGAGTGCAGGCGGCGGATGAAGGCTGCCCGGGGGTACCCGGTGCCCCCGATGAGGGCTTCGAGGGCGGCGGCGGCGAGGGCCTGGATGGTGGTGGCGGTGGCGATGGCGCCGGCGGCGTCGATGAGCAGGTCGAGCCGTTCTCGGACCTTGAGCGACATCTCGTGCTCGGCCACGCGGCGCACACGGTTGGCGCTGGAGGCGATGTCGTCGTTGGTCGAGAGCATGCGTGGACCCGAGGCGGCCGGTCCGCCGACATGGAAAGTCCACGGTCCGAGGCGGATGAAGTCGCCGTCGCGGATGGGCGCCAGCTCGTGGGGGGGAATGCGGACGCCGTTGAGGTAGGTGCCGTGCTTGGATCCGATATCGCAGATGAGCCAGGTGCCGCCCCGGTGGAGGATCTTGGCGTGATTCCTGGAAACGCTCAGATCACCGCTGAGGACGATGTCCGCGGAGGCGGCCTGCCGGCCGAGGATCACGGGCTTTCCCGAGGGGATCGCCAGCGGCGGCAACGGCGGCCCGGAGATGGCCTGCAGGTGGAGAACGCCAGCGGAGGGCTGGTAAGAGGTGGTGCCCACAACGGGGCCAGTGTACTCGTGTGCCCGCGAGGCGGGGGGCGTTCGGGGGATGGCCGATACGTTGGGAATAGGGAACCAGTCCGCACGGCAAGCGAACAGAACCATGCCTCCTCGTGGGAAACTTGCCTGGACAGGGTCTTGCGTGTCACCTTCCCCTTGTGTTTGCGGCGGCAGGTGAGGTAGTCTCGTTCTGATTCCCGGGCGTTCGCCCGGGGATGCCCGTCATGAAGGGAGATGCTGGCATGGGTATCGATGACCGATCGGTGCGTGTTCGTCTGGGCGCGGCGTGTCTGGCGCTGGTGGCGGGTCTGGCGATGCCGGCGTCGGCCGGGATCGGCCGTTCGCTGGCGACCATGGACATCACCGCGAGCCAGCGTGACACCCTGGACCTGCGCACCGGCCGTATCGATACTCGGCAGCTGGTGAACCTGCTGGACGGGGACGAGCCGTTTGCGGTGGACCGGTACTACGTCCTCCAGCTTGACGGGCAGCTCGACGCGGCCCGGCTGGACGCCCTTCGCGGCGCGGGCGCGGTGATCGGCCAGTATCTGCCGCATTACGCGTACGTCGCCAAGCTGGAGAACACGTCGGCGGCGGCGCTGCGTGACCTGGGCTTTGTGTCCTGGGTGGGGACGATGCAGCCGGCGTGGAAGATCGACCCCGAGCTCGGGACGCGTCCGGTGACCAGCGACCAGCGCCTGGCCGACCGCGCCAACGGGCTCTCGTGGGTGACGGTGGTGCTGCACGAGAACGCGTCGGCGATCGACGCGGTCGACGAGATCCAGGCGTCGGGCGGGCAGGTCAACAACGTGGAGGTCGTCGAGGCGGACACGTACATCGACGCGATCATCCCGACGGCGGCGGCGACGCGGATCGCGGGGGTGGACTCGGTGATGTTCATCGAGGAAGCGTCCGAGATCGCGGTGCGGAACGACTCGAACCGCTGGATCGCCCAGAGCAACGTCAGCTCCCAGACTCCGGTGTGGAACGCCGGCATCCAGGGATTGGGCCAGATCATCGGGATCATCGACGGGCCGCTGCGTGAATCGCACTGCATGTTCGACGACGCCGTCGCGATCGGGCTGACCCACCGCAAGATCGTCGCTCACCGCGGCGGCACCGGCAGCGACTCGCACGGGACCCACGTGGCGGGCACGGCGGCCGGCGACAACGCTCCGTACGACACGTACACCACGCACGACGGGCTGGCGTACCGGGCCAAGATCTCCTACACGAGCCTGTTCATCATCACCAGCTCGAACCTCGAGACCAACCTCAACGCGGCCTACACCGACGGCGCCCGGGTGCACACCAACAGCTGGGGTGACGACGGGACCACGGCCTACACCAGCCACTGCCGCCAGATCGACAGCCACAGCTTCAGCAAGGAAGACAGCCTGGTGCTGTTCGCCGCGACGAACATGAGCACGCTGAAGACGCCGGAGAACGCCAAGAACTGCGTCGCCGTCGGCGCCAGCGCCGACACGCCCAGCCAGGGCAACTTCTGCTCCGGCGGGACCGGAACCACCAACGACGGTCGGCGCAAGCCCGAGGCCTACCTCCCGGGGTGCAGCACCCAGAGCGCCAATTCGGGCACGACCTGCAGCGTGACGGGCATGACGGGCACGTCGATGGCCAGCCCCGCCGTCGCCGGGGCCGCGACGCTGGTGCGGCAGTACTACGCCGACGGCTACTACCCCACGGGCACGGCGGTCCTCGCCAACTCGATGACGCCCAGCAGCGCCCTGGTCAAGGCCACGCTGCTCAATTCCTGCGTCGACATGACGGGGATCAGCGGGTACCCGAGCAACCAGGAAGGCTGGGGACGGGTGCTGCTGGACAACGCGCTGTACTTCGCCGGCAACCTCAGCAAGCTGATTGCGTACGACGTGCGCAACGCCAACGGCTTTACGACCGGCCAGTCGACGCAGTACCAGTTCTCGACCAACTCGGCCAACGCCCCGCTGAAGATCACGCTGGTCTGGACCGAGCCGCCCGCGGCCGTCAACGCCAACCCCGCGTACATCAACAACCTGAACCTCACGGTCACGGACCCGCTCGGCACCGTGTACCGCGGCAACGTCTTTGCGAGCAACCAGTCGACGACGGGCGGGACCTCCGACATCCGCAACAACGTCGAGATGGTCCTGCGGACCAGCCCGGTGGTCGGCCAGTGGACGGTCACGGTCGACGCGCCGACGGTGAACGCGGCGAACAAGCAGGGCTACGCGCTGGTGATCACCGGCGACGTGAGCACGTGCGTGGCGCCGACCATCACGGCGGACCCGACGAACCAGACCGTGGACGTCTTCAGCCCCGCGTCGTTCTCCGTGACCGCCTCGGGCGCCTCCCTGGACTACCAGTGGATGAAGGATGGATCGGACATCCTCGGTGCGACCGGGCCGTCGTACTCGATCGCCAGCGCCACGCTGGGGGACGAGGGCCAGTACTCGGTCCGCGTGTCCAACGGCTGCGGGACGGTGACCAGCGACCCGGCCACACTGGACGTGATCTGCCTGGCCGACTTTGACGGGTCGGGCTTCGTCGACGTCGAGGACTACACCGCGTTCATTCTCGCGTTCGAGGCGGGCGACGATTCGGCGGACATCGACGGGACGGGCTTCGTCGATGTCGACGATTTCAACACCTTCGTCCCGCTGTTCGAGGCCGGCTGCTGACTTGACGCGTCCGGAAAAAACGCGACACTGGAACCTCACGACCCGGACGCGGCGACGCGCCCGGGCCGATTCCTGGAAGATGTTTCGATTCGGAGGGTCGCCGGGCGGCTGGCCGGCGTGGATGTGATCGTCGATACCTGAGGCGTGCGGGGTTGCAAGCGTCCCACCGCGGTGGGCGCGGAAGGGAGTCTCAATGAGAATGGCAGGAAAGTACGCGCTGCTGGCGGGGCTTGCTCTGACGGCGACGGCCGCGACGGCGGCCAACGACATCGTGATCGCGGCGTCACGGCCGGATTCGACCGCACTGAAGCAGTACGCCGGCGCCCGGGCACTGACCCAGGACGGCAAGCTCGTCTCGCTCTACGGCGTTCCCATGACCGGCGGCGCGACCCCCGAGCAGGCGGCCGAGCGGTTCTGGGCCCAGCACGGCGGCGACTTCGGCGCCGGCCAGCTCGATCTGCGTGCGACGCGCGCCAACGTCATCCAGAACGGCTCCACCGTGATCGCGTACGAGCAGTACGTCGCGGGCCTGCCAGTCGACCGCGGCTTTGCCCGCATCGTCGTCCACCCCGCCGGCAACCGCGTGACGCTCGCGTCCGGCCGGTTCACCTCCGAGCCCGCGTCGGGCTTTGCGCCGATGACGGTGTCGGCGTCGGACGCCATCTCCGCGATCCGCGACATGCCCGCGTACGCCGACATGATGGAGTGGTCCGAGCCGACGCTGGTCGTTCATGACTCGGCGCTGGCGCTGACCGGGCTTGATCCCAACCCCCGCATCGCGTGGACGTTCACGGGCCGCAACAACAACCTCGAGAACCCCAAGTCCTACCAGTTCTTCGTGGACACCTCGACCGGCGTGATGGTCGAGGCCCGCGACATGATCTCGTACGTGGACATCACCGGCAACGTCCAGGTCAAGGCGACGCCCGGCGTCCTGCCCGACACCGGTTCGAACCCGGCGGTCCTGACGCCGGTGGACCTGGTGCGGGTGACGGGGCCGGCCACGGTCGAGACCGACTTCCTGGGCAACTTCCTGATGCCCTACGCGGGTTCGACGGCGGTCAACCTCTCGGTGTCCCTGAACAACGGGACGTGGGTGCGGGTGGTGGACCAGACGGGCACCACGATCCTCAACCAGACCCTCAACGTCACGCCCCCCGGGCCGGCGAACTTCCTGCTCAACAACTCGCCCTCGCAGTTCACCACCGCGCAGGCCAACGCCTTCGTGCACACCATCAAGACGCACCAGCACTTCAAGGACCGCGTGCCCTCGTTCACGGCCCTTGACATCCAGATCCCGGCGAACGTCAACATCAACTCGTCGTGCAACGCGTACTTCGACGGCAGCTCGATCAACTTCTTCCGCGCCGCCGGCGGCTGCGTGAACACGGCGTACGCGGACATCGTGTCGCACGAGTACGGCCACTTCGTCGTCAACCGCCTGGGGCTCGCGCAGAACGCCTTCGGCGAGGGCTACGGTGACTCCTGCGGCGTGCTCATCCACGACACCGGCATCATCGGGACGAACTTCTGCGGATCGGGCTGCCACATCCGCAACATCGACGCCGCCAACAAGCAGTACCCCTGCTCGGGGGCGATCCACGACTGCGGACAGGTGCTCGCGGGCGTCTGGCGCGACCTGCGGCTGAAGCTCTCGGACGATTACGGGTCGGCGCCGGCCCTGCAGATCGCGGGCGACCTGCACGTCGACTGGTCGCTGGTCACGGTGGGCGAGCAGAACAGCAGCAACGGCGCGTGGCCGCAGACCGCGATCGAGGTCGCGACCGTCGATGACGACGACGGCACGCTGCTCAACGGCACGCCGAACTACGCGTCCCTGACCTACGCCTTCGGCAAGCACAACATCGACCTGCCCGAGGTCCACCCGCTGGTCTTCCTGTACCCCGACGGGCGTCCGACCACCGGCGTGAACAACGAGCCGACGGACATCACGCTGCAGATCACCAACGGGTACGAGCACGTCATCCCGGCGTCGGCGGTGGTCGAGTACCGCACCAGCCCCGGCGATCCTTTCACCACGATCTCGCTCACCAACACGAGCGGGGACAACTACTCCGTGACGATTCCGGCCGGCGGCTGCGGCGACGTCTTCGAGTATCGCTTCTCGGTGGACACCACCGAGAATCCGTCGGGCTACTTCGACCCGCCGACGGGCGCCTACTCCTACGTGGTCGTCAGCTCCGGCCCGGTCGCCTTCGCGGATGACTTCGAGGGCACGTCCGCCTTCGCGGTGTCGGGCTCGATCGGCCTGGGCCTCCAGGGACGCTGGCAGCAGGGTGATCCCAACGGCACGACCGACGGCAACGGCGCCCCGGTTGCTCCCGAGGACGATGCCACGGGCGGATCGGGCGTGAAGTGCTGGGTCACGGGCATCGGAAACCCGGGCGGGACGGCCGACCAGTCCGACATCGACGGTGGCGACACGATCCTGACCTCTCCGGCCTTCAGCCTGGTCGGCGTGGAGAATCCGGCACTGGCGTACCAGCGCTGGTTCTACAACGACGACGGCTCGGACGCCAACAACTACCTGATCGTCGAGATCTCCAACGACAACGGGACGTCGTGGACCGAAGTCGAGAAGGTCAGCGGCGTCAGCGCGGGCGGCTGGGTGTACCGCGAGGTCGACCCCACGACGTTCGTGGCGCCGACCGCGACGATGAAGGTCCGGTTCCGCGCGGCGGATAAGTCGCCCGCCGACATCGTCGACGCCGGCATCGACGACTTCCGCGTGTTCAGCATCGATTGCGGCTGCCCGGCCGACTTTGACGGCAGCGGGTTCGTCGACACCGAGGACTACGACGCGTTCGTGGTCGCCTTCGAGGCCGGTGTTGATGAGGCCGACTTCGATGGCAGCGGGTTCGTCGACACCGAAGACTTCGACGCCTTCGTCCTGGCGTTCGAAGCCGGCTGCTGATCGCTGAGAAGAATCTTTGCGAATCGACCAGGGCTCCCGCGCGTGCGGGGGCCCTTTTTATTCCGCCGCTCGGCGGACGTCCTGCCAGGGCGCTTCGGAGGATCGCGGCCGCGCCTGGAGGACGCGGCGGACGATGACCGTCGGGAAGGGTCTGGCGAACGAACCTGGGTTACTGTCCGAGCGCTCGCAGCACGACCGTCGCGTACGAGCCGCGACCGAGTTCGAACGCCACCGTCCGGCACAGGCGCCTGCGGCCCGGAGACAGATCATCGGGCCGGGGCGGCGAGAGCGTGAAGCGGTGGGCCCGGGCGATGAAATCCCGCGGCGCTTCGCCGAAGAAGGGCCGCCGAAGGCCCGGGATCCGCAGGTCCGACGCGGCGATTCCCTCATCCTTGAGCACCGATGTCGCGGCGTGCGACCACGGTTCGACGATCTGCGTGTTAGGCCCGAGCACCGGCAGGTTGAGCTGGCGCCAGGATTCACCGATGTGGTCGGCCGGCGGGAACAGCATCTCGCCGAACTGATCGTCCGAGCGGAGGCACTGCTCGGGGCCCTGGGCGAGTTTCGCGGCAAGCTCCCGGGCGATCCGGTTCCAGAGGTGCGACTGGTAGGCCTCGACGTACATCGCCTGGAGGAAATTGGGCAGCGTGGCGAACGCGTCGCGGAAGTCGTGTCCGGCGGCGAGCGCTTCGATCGGCGCTCGCTCGGGGCAGCGGGGAAGCTCGGCGGCCAGCGTCTTCCAATCGCCCCATTTGGCGGCGGCGGTCCGCGTGAAGAAGCGCGCCCGCCCGGCGTCCTTGCGAGCAGGGGTCGCGATCGCCAGCCTCAGGGCCTGCTCGAAGTCGCCGCGGATGAGGTGCGGCGCGATGAATCCCTGCTTGTGACGGGCCGACCCGAAGCGCTGGGCGCCGAAGTAGTTCACAAAGAGGAGCGATGCCGACTCAGTCGTTGAATCGCTGTCGCGGAGCAGCGCGGCCCGGCGGTCCATCTCCGAGCACGTTTCCCGCGCGAGATCGCGCACGACGATCTCGAAGCGGTTGCCCTCGATGTCGGAGGCCTGGAGCACGTGGTCGCTCCAGCCCACGAGCCGACCGGACCATTGCCGGCCGGTGAGCTCGGGCGGGACGACCGGCGGCGGTGAGTCCTTCCCGGATCCACCGCCGCGCATCGATGAAAGCTCCGCGGAGAAGAACTGCGTCGTGCGGGCGTGCTTGTCCTTGAGCCCGGCGTACGAGACGGCGCCGGGCCGGATCTTCAGAGCCTTGGCGAGCTCGGTCGCGGCCTCGGGCGTCGTGCGGGAGGTCTTGGTGAGCTCGTAGACCGCGTGCGTGGCGGCGGCGGAAGGTTCGGGGCGCAGCGATGCGAGGAACGCCTCGGTCGGGCGTTCAAAGACGAGGAAATCTTCAGGGAGACGGCGGATCGTCATGGCGGAGCGAGTGAGCGAGGAAGGGGACAGTGAGTAAGCGAGTGAGGGAGGAAGTGGTCGACCTGTCAGGCCCGGGCCGCGGGATCAGACCGAGTGATCGAGACGCGCGATACCGAGCATGCTCGCCTGCCTTTGCTGCTTTTTGGCGGACGCGGCGTGTCGCGATCTTTCGTTGGTTACTCGCCCTTGCCGGCGATCGTCATCGCGGGGGGCTCGAGGGGCAGCATCCTCGCGAACTTGAGGTAGCTCTCGTAGTTGCGGGTGATCTCGAACATGGAGTCGCCGGCGAACTTGTCGCAGAAGCACCGCGCGACCTCGAAGGCGGCGACGTTCTCCATGACGACGCTCGCGGCGGAGACGGCGCAGACGTCGCTGCGCTCGTACTGGCTCATCTGGGCCTCTTTGGTGTTGAGATCGATGCTCGGCATGCCGCGCAGGAGCGTCGAGATGGGCTTCATCGTTCCGCGGACGACCACGGGCTGGCCGTTGGTCATGCCGCCCTCGGTGCCGCCGGCGTTGTTGCTGTCGCGGACGAAGCCCAGCGAGGGCGTGTTCTTGCGGCTCGGGTCGTAGCGGATCGGGTCGTGCACGCGGCTGCCCGTTCGCGAGGCGCACTCGCGGCCCAGGCCGATCTCGACCGCCTTGAACGCCTGGATGCCCATGATCGCGTACGCGAGCCGGGCATCGAGCTTGGTCGTCCAGTCCATGCTCGACCCGATGCCGGGCGGGCAGCCGAAGATGTGCGCCTCGACGATCCCTCCCACGGTGTCCTGGTCGATCTTGGCCTGGCGGATGATCTCGCGCTGGCGCTGCGTCACGGCTTCGTCTGGGCAGTACGTGTCGGAGGCGTCGCGCTTCGCGACCAGCGAGCGCCAGTTGTCTTCGGTGACGTCGAAGGTCGTGGCGGCGTCGAGGATCGACCGGACAAAGCCGAACGCCTCGATGCCGAAGGGCCGGAGCAGGCACCGTGCCACCGCGCCCGCCGCGACGCGGCTGGCGGTCTCGCGGGCGCTTGCTCGTTCGAGGGTCTCGCGGCAGTCGGTCGTCAGCCACTTGACGCTGCCGGCGAGGTCGGCGTGTCCGGGCCGCGGGCGGTAGACGGGCGGGGTCTTGGCGAGGTCGTCGAGGCGCGAGTCGTTGTTGACGATGCGCATCACCAGCGGGGCGCCGATGGCCTTGCCGCGGCGCACGCCGGCGAGGAATTCCACGGTGTCCTGCTCGATGCGCTGGCGGCCGCCCCGTCCGTAGCCGCCCTGGCGGCGAGCGAGCTCGGCGTTGATGAAGGCCTCGTCGAGGTCGAGCCCGGCGGGCAGGCCGGTGACGGTGATGACGAGCGACGGCCCGTGCGATTCGCCGGCGGTCTGGTAGTTGAGCGTGGGCATCGGCAGAGGGTAGGAAGTGGGAAGCACGCGGCAGGCGGTTGGGCATCGGGCACAAGGGAGGTTCACTGTGCACGGATGGCGTGTCGCGAGCGTTGGAGAGCGACGGAAGAGCGCGGCATGCTGGGGGCGGGGCGTTTGCCGCCGTGACGATCGCGGCGGCTGGCGATGTGGGCGGTGTTCATCGCGAGCTGTCATACGCCGGTGTCGCGGGGTTTTGCGGCGGACTCACAGGAGCGAGCCGGAACGTCCGTGCAAGGCGCGGGCGGCTTCCGACCGATACTGTCCATTCCATGATCCGCCCGGGACAGGCCATCGCTCTGTGCGTGCTCGCGCTGCTGTGCATCGGCGTGGTCATGGTCAATTCGGCGGATATGTCGGTGGCGGCCGTGCCCGCGACGCCGCTGGAGGCCGGGGCGGGCCCTGCCGACCCTGCCGCGGTGCTCACGCGGACCGACGCGGTCTCATTCGAATCCATCATCTTCTCGCGCAGTTCGGTGTACCTGGCCCTGGCGGTCGGGGCGATGGGCGTTGGGTATCTGTTCCCCGTTCGGACGCTGGCATGGCGGCTGAACCGCCCGCTCGACCCGGCCAAGGGCATGAACGATCGCGGTGCCCTGCTGAAGCTCGGGGCGATGTGCGGGCTGCTGGTGGTCGTGACCGCGCTGGCATACGCCCCGGTCATCGGCAAGGAAATCAACGGTGCGCACCGGTGGCTCCGCCTGCCGATTCCGGGCCTGGGCGATGCGCTCAGCGTCCAGCCCAGCGAGATCGTCAAGTGGTGCCTGGTGATCGTGATCGCGTGGTACGGCGCGACCCGCGCCCTGTTCATTCACCAGTTCTGGCGCGGGCTGGTTCCGGCCCTGGTGGCGGTGGGGGTGGTGTCGGGCGTCGTGGTGCTCGAGGACCTGGGAACGGGCGTGCTGATCGCGGGATCGGCGGCGCTGGTGCTGCTCGCGGCGGGCGCCAGGCTGTGGCAGTTCCTGATGTTCATCCCCGTCGCGGCGGCCGGCCTGGTCGGCGCGATCGTGACCAACCCGTACCGCATCGACCGCATCCGCAGCTTCGTGGATCCCTACAGCGACCCCGAGGGCAAGGGGTACCACATGATCCAGTCGATGCTCGCGGTGTCCGGCGGTGAAGGCACCGGGCGGGGCCTGGGCCACGGCCTCCAGAAGTTCGGGTACCTCCCCGAGGATCGAACCGACTTCCTCTTCGCGGTGATCTGTGAAGAGCTGGGGATCGCGGGGGCCGCGATCGTCATCTTCCTGTTCATCGCGATGACGTGGGCGGGCGTTTCGATCGCCCGTCGCGAGCGGGACGTGTTCCTGAAGCTGGTGGCGCTCGGGCTTGTCTCGACGATCGCGCTGCAGGCGCTGATCAACCTCGCGGTCGTGACGGGGCTGGGCCCGACAAAGGGCATCGCGCTGCCGCTGGTGAGTTCGGGCGGCACGGGCTGGATCCTTACCGCGTTCTCGATGGGCATCCTGGCGGCGATCGATCGCACCCAGCCCGATTACGTGACAGAGGGTTCGTCGAGTTCGCCCGTACCGGGACGTCCGGCTGTTTCCGCCGAGCCCGCGGCGGTGTGAATCGGACGCGCCGCGGGGGCGCGGGATGGGGGATCGGTTGGCTTTCGGCCGGGATGGCGCGGCCCGCTCTTGCGGGGCCGGGAGGTTCCGGCTACGATAGTTGTTGCAACAAGTATTCGTGCGGCCCTGCCCGGCGATGCGCCGGGCGCACGAGAACCATGGCACATAGAACCAGGAGCATCACATGACGTCGCGACGCGGGTTTGGAGCGATTGGGGTTACGGTGGCGGTCGGTCTTCTTGCCGCGGGCACCGCGGGATTCCTCGGCGGCGCCGCGGGCACTGCCCCCGGCAGCACGCCGATGGCCGACACGTTCCAGGTTGATGCGGTGCACTCCTCGGTGCTCTACCGCATCAAGCACCTCAACACGGCCTGGTCGTACGGGCGCTTCAATGACGTCTCGGGCACGTTCAACATCGCCGAGGGCGGCACGATCGACGTGACCGTCAAGACCGACAGCGTCGACAGCGGCAACGAGAAGCGCGACGGCCACCTCAAGAGCCCCGACTTCTTCTCCGCCAAGGAATTCCCGGAGATGAGCTTCAAGTCGTCGTCGATCACGAAGACCGGCGACAACACGTTCGAGGCCACGGGCACCTTCACGCTCAAGGGCGTCTCGAAGGAGCTGACGGTTCCCATCGAGAAGACCGGCGAGGGCCCGGGCATGCGCGGCCAGGGCAAGATCCAGGGCTTCGAGGCGAAGTTCACCATCAACCGCAGCGAGTACGGCATGAACTTCATGCCCCAGGGACTCAGCGAGCAAGTGACCGTGATCGTCTCGCTCGAGGGCGGATCGAAGTAAGTCACTCACCGTTCATGGAACACCGGGCGTTCAGGGCTGCCGCTCCGAACGCCCCTTTGCCTGCAACGACCCGGAACGCGGCGGGGCGACCGAGCCCGGCCGCGGGCAGAACTCGGGGGACCGCATGGAAGCATCGGTGATCATCGATCAGCTCAAGGCGCTGCCCGCGCCGGCGCTGGCCGCGGCGGTGCTGGTGCCCGCGCTCGACATGATCCGTCGCCGCAGCGCCATTTCGGCGGACCGGCCGGCATCGCCGCGACCGGATTGCCGTCTCCATCCGGGCACCGGGATCGCGATTGCCGCGGCGATGCTCGTCGGCCTGTGGGCGTCCAAGGCGGGCGGATGGTCGATCCCGCCCCGGCAGTCGACGGATTGGTTTGCGGTCGCTATCGAGGCGGGCCTGGTCGCGACGGTACTGATCGCGCTCGTGCCGGGCGCCAAGCCGCAGCTTGCCGTGCGCGTGCTCGGGTGCGCGGCGATCGCCACGGGCGTGTGCTGGAAGCTGGCACGCAGCACCTGGGCCGTGCCGGAATCGGTCGCGTGGCTCGGAGGCCTGACGCTCGGCGGTGCGCTGACGTGGGTCGCGTTCGACCGGCTCGGGCGCGGAGAGGTTGCGGCCCCGGCCTGCGACCCCGCATCGATCGACACATCCGCGGCGCGACCGGCGCCCGCGTGGTCCGGGCCGCTGGTGGTCGCGGTGTGGTCGATGATGCTCTCGCAGGCGCTTTCCGCGACCGACAGCCTGCTGCTGGGCAAGGTCGCGGCGATGCTGGCCGCGTGCTTCGGCGTCGCGACGGCGGTCGCGTTCTTCCGGCCCCGGCTGCGCTTCGCGGGCGGGCCCGCCGGAATCGCGGCGCTGCTGGGCATCGTGGTCGTATTCTCCGGCGCGTATTACTCCGGGCTCAAGCTGTGGATGGCGGTGCTCCTGGGTGCGGCCCCGGTGGTCACGGCGCTCGTCGATGCGTTGGTGCTGCGCCGAGTCGGCGGGCTGTGGCGGGGCGTGCTTCGAGGCGCCACTTCCGCGGTGTTGCCGGGCATCGTGCTCGCGGTGGCAATCCCCGCGGCGATCAAGGCATCGGAAGACATGGGATATTGAGGTCGCGATTCGCCTCGGTCGACCTGTGCCGATTGCTGTCTCGACGCGTTGTCACCTCGACGCCTGGCCGCTCTCTTCATCGGGCGACCAGAACTCGACGAGGTTGCCATCGGGGTCATAGAAGTACCACGAGAGCGCCTTCATCCATTCGAGGCGCGTCGGCCCGTATGTCGTGACGCCGTGCGACCGCACGCGGTCCACCATGGCGTCAAGATCGCGCCGCGCGACCTCGAACGCGAAGTGGATGTTGCCGAAGCGCCGCCCGGGCGGATGCGGCGAGTGCTCCTCAAACAGGAGCGAACCCTTGTGGACCGCCAGTCGCTGGCGGCTCTCGGGCGGGCCCGCCCAGAACCACGCCCACGCGTCGTTCGGGTCGGTCGCGGGGACAAGACCCACGACATCGCGGTAAAACGTAGCCGCTTTGGGGACGTCGGCGACGATGAGGACCAGTTCGGAGAACGACCTGATGGTGGTCATTCAGGTTCTTCCGAGACCGTCCACGCCGGAGGGACGACTTTGTCCACGCGGTCCACGACGGGCGGGTTCTCCTGCTTCCAGATCACACGCAGGGTGTAGCCATCCGCGAGCCCCACGTGGTAGTCCCAGCCGATATCGCGCTGCGGACGAACAAGGTCATCGGGGCCGTTGACAAGCGAGAGTACCTGCTCTGGGGTCATCCCGGGCACGATGCGCTGCAGCGCGTCGCGGCGCGGCTCTGTCGCGGCCTGGGGTTCGTAATACTCGGACTTCCCGTTGACGCGGCGGCAAAAGGCGAACACCGGCAGGTCCGAAGGAACAGTTCCGAGTCGGCGCAGGGCGGCGCGGGCCTTGGCACGCGCCGTGTACTTGCCATAGCTGAACGGGTCGATGAGCCCCTCATCCAACTTTTTGCTGCCGAAAAAGACCGGGATCAGACCGCTCTCGCCGGCGTACACGCTCTTTTCGAGCTCGATTAGCGTCGGCACGGCCTCCTTCAGCCCTTCGCGGCCGGCAAGGTCGATGGCAGTGCAGGTCTCCCGGATCAAATCCTGCTCGGCCCGTGTGCACTCGTTGACATCCGGCCTGAGCATGAGCGGCAGGTGCTGCTTCAGTTGGTCGATGATCCAGGCGTGCTCGGCAGCCTGCGTGCTCGCCTTGGTCGATCCACCATCCGCAATCACGCGCCCGGACGCGAGTTCGAGCACGACACGGGCGCCCCAGTGCGCACGGACCACGAAGCACAGCGAACCCTCGATGTGCCGGAAGTACCACCGCGACGACTCGGCCCAGATCGGGCCGGCCGTCGACATGCTCACGTGCTTGTCGCGGTCCTCCTTGGAGAACTGGTCAAGGATGGAGACCTTCCCGGTGATCTTGCCGTTCGCGGGGTTGCACGCGAGCAGCTCGTCCCACCCGGTGCGGACGACCACCCACCCCGAATCGTGAACCCAGGCTTCGACCGGCGACGCGTCCCCCTCGCCCTGCTTGAACTGCCAGAGCGTGGCGCCCTTCGCATCGCTGAGGGTGTAGGTGAAATCCTTCTGGAACGCGTGCCGCTTGGTCGGGTCGGCGTTCATGGGTGACTTGGCATCGAGGATGTATTTGCCGTCTGGCGACGTGGCCCGAATATCGGGGAAGAAGCGGTCGGTCGCCGCCGCACCGGGTGAAACCAGGGCGAGCAGTGCCGCGAGGACGGGGATGCACAGACCTACGAGCATGCGATCCTCCTTCACATCATTCAACCCGGTTGTGCAATCATGGTATCAACGCCCGATTCATGGCGGTCCGTACAATCCACACGGTGCCCTCGCAACGCGATGATCCCGACCTGCCCGCTCCGGACGCGGAGGGTTTTTTGTCAGCGGAGACCCCGCCCGCGTGGGGGACCGAGTCGGACACCGTGCGCCTGCAGCGGCTGCTGAAGAAGGCCCGGAACCTCGCCGACCGCCCGGGCGTGTACCTCATGAAGGACGCCAAGGGCGTGGTTGTGTACGTGGGCAAGGCGGCTCGGCTGTGCGACCGCGTGTCGAGTTACTTCGTGCCCTCCGCGGACCTGGGTTTCAAGAAGCAGCCGATGCTCGGGGTCGTGCACGATTTCGAGATCCTCGAGTGCGAGGGCGAGTGGGAGGCGCTGCTCACCGAGAACCGGCTCATCAAGGACATCCACCCGAGGTTCAACGTCCGCCTGACGGACGACAAGACCTTCCCGTACCTGGTGGTGACGCAGAAGGAGGATTTCCCGCGGGTGTTCGTGACCCGCAACCCCACGGGCATCGACGAGGGCGGCGGGGTCGCTGCGGAGATGCGCGGGGCCCGGGTGTTCGGCCCCTTCGCCAACGCGGGCGCGCTGCGCGAGGCGGTGCAGCTCCTCCAGCGGGTCTTCAAGTTCCGCACCTGCAAACTCGACATCATCGACGGTGACGAGAAGAACCGCTACTTCCGCCCGTGCTTGCTGTACGCCATCAACCAGTGCACCGCGCCGTGCGCGGCGAAGGTGACCAGGGAGGCTTACGCCGCGGACGTCGATCACTTCGTCCGATTCTTGGGCACCAAGCGCACCACCATCATCCGCGAGATGAAGCGCGAGATGGAAGAGGCGGCCGCTCAGCTCAGATTCGAGCGGGCCGCCGCGCTGCGCGACCAGATCCGGGCCATCGAGAAGCTCGATGAACGGGCAAGCCGCTCCGACGGCTGGCAGCCCGAGACCGAGATCGCGTACGTCGATCCGGGCCGGGCGCTCAAGTCGCTCCAGAAGACCCTGGGGCTCGACGACCCCATCCGCTGCATCGAGGGGATCGACATCGCGCACCTGCAGGGCGGCGAGACGGTGGGCAGCAAGGTCTGCTTCATCGACGGACGTCCCTTCAAGAGCGAGTACCGGCGCTACCGGATCCGCACCGGCGGAGCGGGCGCCGCCCGGCGAGCGGAGATCATCGAGGAAACCGGCGCGACGGCGCGTGAGAAGGCCGCGGGCTCGGGCCCGGCGAGCGACGACGCGGCCGAGCCCGGCAGCCTCGACCCCTTCAGCCCCGTGTTCCACGCGCCGACGATCGGCGGCGTCCCCGCCGAGCCGCGCATCCCCATCAACGACGACTACAACAGCATCCGCGAGGTGGTCAGCCGCCGCTACCGCGAGGCGGGGTCGGGCCACGAGCTCTACCCCGACGTCATCCTCATCGACGGCGGCCTGGGCCAGCTCCACGCCGGGCTCGAGGCGTTCGAGCAGCTCCAGGTCAAGCCGCCGATGGTGGTCTCGCTGGCGAAAAAGGAAGAGCTGGTGTACGTCCAGCGTGCATCCGAGCCGATCCGGCTCGGGCGCGAGAACCTGGGCCTCAAGCTGCTCCAGGCGATCCGCGACGAGGCGCACCGGTTTGCGCAGCATTACCATCACATCCTGCGGCGGAAGAAGACGCTCGAGGAGGAGTGAGGGGATGGTGCACCCGGAGGGTCATGCAAGATTTGAGTGGGGCCCGCCTCGCCGACCTTGGGGACTCATCATTGTGGTGACGTTGACGGCCGCCGCCTTCTGCGGCGCGGGAAGTGCTGTTCTTGCGGGTGCGGTTGTCTCCGGTTCTCGAAGAATTGACCAGATCATCGCTGGCCTGCTTGGCATCATCATGGGCATCGGCATTCTGGGATCGCTGTTGTTCGTTGACTTTCGGGTTCGAGCGTCACGCAGGAATGTCGAGGTCGAATCGCATCTCGCCATTCGGCGCTGTCTCGCCGGCTCCCGCATCGCAGGTATCGCACCGGACTTGCAGCCGTGGCGCACCAAGGACGGTGGTCCGATTCATGTGCTGCTCAATGGCCGGGCCCGGTCATGGCGCATTCTTCTTGGGAAGTCAGCGGCCACGGTGCGCGAAGTACGTTCGGGTCTGAAGGCGGTGCTCGGTGCCTGCAAAGTCTCCCCATCGCTGATGCCGTCGAGCGCAACGTTCGCGGCATGCGACCGGCATCTTTGCGAACGCGGGTCATTTCGATGGGTGAATCGGTACGAGTGGATTGTCTCGATGCTCGGGGTCAAAGCACTTGGCTGCGTGATTGCAACGGTGCTGACATGGCAGGCGTTCCAGTCGTGGATTGTGCAGCAGGCTGTTCTGTCCGACGCGCGCGCCGTGATCATTGTCATCCTCTCGGGGATCACAGCAGTGATGGCGAGCGTAACCGTCCTCGATGTGCTGAACGGCGGGCCCGTGACTGCGATCACGGCCGACACCAATGGGCTCACGTTTCATCGCTGGCGAAACACCTACCGAGTGCCGGCATGCGACCTGGGCGAAGTGGTCGCATTCCGACCGGGTTTGCTGGCGAGCGTTCATCTGTACATACTGCCGTCGACGGGTTCGGGTCAGCAGCGTGTCCTGACTCTCCATCCGTGGAAATGGAGCGGACCCGTCGGCAGTACATCAAGCTGCGATTTAGGCATGCTCGCACCGATGCTTTACCTGTTTGATCCGGTTGTTCTTCCGGTTTCCGCGACGACCGATCAGGAGGTCTTCGTCTCCGCTTCCTGAATTGTCGCCCCGCACTCCGGGCACTTCTCTTCGTTCATGCTTGGCAGCTCCACCCCGCAGGTCGAGCAGGTGGTCGTCGTGAGCGGCGGTCGTGCCGCGGCGCCGGCCTTCGCCGGCTCCTCCTTCAACTCGCCCAGCCGCCGGAGTTCGGGCAGCGATGCCCCCACGCCCAGCGCGACCAGGATCGTTCCGATCCCGCCCGAAACCACCGCGAACACGGGGCCCAATAGCTTGGCCACCGCGCCTGATTCGAACGCCCCGAGCTCGTTGCTGCACTCGATGAACAGCGAGTTGACCGCGCCCACACGCCCGCGGAGATGGTCGGGCGTGCGCACCTGCACGAGCACGTGCCGGATAACGACCGAGATGTTATCGACAGCGCCGAGGATGACGAGCATCGCCAGCGACAGCCACAGGTTCCGCGAGAACCCGAACACGATCGTCGCGATGCCGAACCCGATCACCGACCACAGCAGCGCCCGGCCGCTGCGCTTGAACGGCGGGCGGTGCGCGATGTAGACGCCCATCAGGAACGCGCCCACGAAGGGAGCCGCCCGCAGCGCGCCCAGGCCCACCGCCCCGGCGTCGAGGATGTCCTCGGCGAAGATGGGCATCAGGGCCGTCGCGCCGCCGAGCAGCACCGCGAACAGGTCCAGCGTGATCGCGCCCAGGATGGTTTTCTCGCGCCACAGGTGGGACATGCCCGCGAGCATCGCGCCCACGGTGTACTTGCCCGACGGCGCGGCCCGGGTCAGCGGGGTGATCGTGGTGACGGTGACGGCGAACACCGCGTTGCCGACGGCCGCCAGCAGGTAGACCGCGGTCGCCGACCCCGTCTCGTGGATGATCCAGCCGGCGACCATCGGGCCGACCACCGCCGCGAGCTGGAACCCGCTGCTCGTCCACGCGACCGCGTTATGGAAGATGTCCATCGGCACGATGGTCGGCAGGAACGAACTCCGGGCGGGCCCGTTGAATGCTCTCGCGACTCCCATCGAGACCAGCATCGCGAAGATGATCCACGTCGGGGCGTGCATCCACGCCACCACCGCCAGCGCCACGGCGCACAGCGCAAACGCCCCCTGCGAGCACACGACGATCGTCCGGCGGTCGTACGTGTCCGCCGCGTGGCCCGCGGGCAGTGCGAGCAGCACCACCGGCAGCGCCCGGGCAAGCCCCGTGAGCCCGAGGCTCAGCGCGTCCCCGGTACGGTCGTAAATCTCCCAGCCGATCGCGGTGCCCAGGGCCTGCAGCCCGGTCGCGCCGCTGAAGAACCCGATCGCGTACCGCTGGTAGTTGCGGTTGCGCAGCGCGGCGTAGGGGTCGTGCATCGACCCTTTCGCGTGCTCGTCGCGATCACCTGCTGCACCGGTCACGGGCAGAGCGTACGGCTACGCCACCCCCGCGGGTGAGCCTCCCCCGCATTCCGGGCACGCACGGGCCGAAAGCCCCGTCAGGTCGTAGCCGCATTGCGGGCACGCGTTGGGCTCGCGGCGCGGCGTGCGCAGCGCTCACCACGCGATCGGCCCGAGGCTCGCGGCGTACATCACCGGAACTGCGATGGCGGTCGCGACCGCGTCCGGCGGGTCCAAGTAGAGCAGGACGGGGACGGCAGCGATGGCCACCCCCGCGCTGGCGAGGGAGACGAGCACCACGCGCCAGGACCATGTCGCGAGAAAGTACAGCGGGATGATGACGCTTGAGATCATCGCCACTGCGATGATCGCCGCGAAGAAGCCGATCGAGTCGCCGAACGAGAGCGTGCTCGTCCATGAGCTCGGGATCGCGTTCGCGAGCGGTTCGCCGATGAAGCGGAAGATGTGCTCGGGCCAGACGGGCACCGTGGCCCAGGCCGCGACGGGGAGCGCGAGCAGCGCCCGCGGGCGCCCGGCGCGGCGTTTCCCGCCCGTCCACAGGATGAGCGCCGCGCCCACCGCGATCGATTCGATCAGCAGGTTCAGCACCCAGTCGGCGCCGCGGAAGATCTCCGCGAGCGCCGTGACGACGCCGACAACGCAGACGCACGCCAGTGCGGCGTATACCCGCCCGCGGCCCGGGCGCATCAACGTTCGGAAGGGTTCGGCCGCGATGGTGTCGGGCACGCGGCAAGTGTACAGGCCGTCACACGCTCCAGCGCCGGCCGTCCGCAGTGTCGCGGCTCACCCGGCGGTAGAGGGTGTCCCGCTCGACGGGCTCGAATCCGGCCTCGCGGATCGCCTTCTGGAGCGTCCAGACGTTGACTTCCTGGTTGGTCGCGGCCGACCCCGACCCTTGCCCGGCGCCGTGGTTTACCTTCGTGATGTCGTACCACACCACCGTGCCGTCGAGGTCGTCCGCGCCGTTCTGGAGCATGAGCTGGGCCATCGGCAGCGTCTGCATGATCCAGAACGCCTTGACATGCGGGAAGTTGTCGAGCATCAGCCTCGCTACCGCGAGCGTGCGCAGGTTTTCGAGGCCGCTCGGCCCGGGCAGGTGCTCGAGTTCGCTGCCGTCGGGGAAGAACGGCAGCGGGATGATGGTCTGGTAGTACCCAGACGCACCGCCGGCTGCGGGCTGGCCGGTGGCGGACGAGCCGAAGGCAAGGTGCTCGGGGAGCGGCGTCCCGGGCCGCGTCAGCGTGATCACCGGCGCGTCCGAGGTTTCGCCGCGGTATCCCAGGTGCCCGCTTTCCGACTCCTGGACGCACACGTTCCACGTGGGAGCGACGCCCGTGTACCCCAGCCTCGCGAGCGCCTGGTCCTGGGCTCGCCGGAGCATCAGCATGTGAACCAGTCGGTCGCGGCGGTCCTCGATGTGCCCGTACAGCATGGTCGCGTTGGTGTTCAGGCCCAGTTCGTGGGCCACGCGGTGCACGTCGAGCCACACGTCGCTGCGGATCTTGCCCTTGTACGCCTCGTCGTGCACGCGGTCGTCGAACACCTCGGCCCCGCCGCCGGGGAGCGACCCCAGGCCCGCGTTCTTGAGCTCGGTCAGCACCCAGCGGATCGCCTCACGCCGGGCCGCTCGGCCTTCCTCGCCGGGAGCGTTGGCGCCCTTGTACACCTTTGCGATCTTCGCGAGGTGCACGATCTCGACCGCGGTGAAGGCCTTGACGTGCAGGTCGCTGCCGAGCCGGCGCGCCTCGTCGCGGATCGTCGCGACCAGCTCGGTGTAGTAGGAGAACGGCAGGTACGGGTTCAGACCGCCGACCGAGTGCATCTCCGTCGCGCCCGCCTCGACCGCCTTTCGAGCCTCCTCACGCACGTAGGCCATGTCGCGCGTGTACGCGCCCTCCTGGTCCTGCTTGCGGTAGAACTCGCAGAACTTGCACGACAGCGCGCACACGTTCGAATAGTTGAGGTGCCGGTTGATGTTGTAGTACGCGGCATACCCGTGCAGCCGCCGGCGGACCTTGTCCGCAAGCCCCAGCACCGTGTACAGGTCCGGCGTCGCGTACAGCAGCTCGCCGTCGGCGAGCGAAAGCCGATCCCCGCGATCGACCTTCTCGGCGATCGCATCCAGCCGCCGGTCGCGCCCGGCGAGCGTCGGTTCCCGAAGCACGGTGGTCATGCCCGGATCGTAGGGATTCGCCGGCCAGTTTTCAGTCCGGGTTGAAATCTTCGAAATCCGGTGTTAAACAGGCCAGATTGCGGTGGATATCGAAAGAGGCCATGCAAGTCCCCGAGCAAGGGGACATGGACAGTGCGCCCATCGGGGTCCAGGCGGCCCGGATTGATCAACGCGAGACCCTGCGACGGTTCACCACCCGCGCCGCGATCACGGTCGCTGTTGCGCAGGCCGCGGTGCTCGGGATCGCCGCGCAGTTCGCCGCCTTGGGCCATGTTCCGACCATCCTCCAGCACCACGACGCCGTCGTGGACATCGCGGCGTGGCGAGCGCCCGCCGGGGGCCTCGTGGGGGCGGGCATCGTCGTCCTCGAGCTGCTCTCGATCCTGGTCGGAATCGCCATGTCGTTACGGTACGGGCGGGTACGTCACGTCGGGCACGCCATACTCACCAGCTGGATCGCCTTCTGGCTCTACAGGATGGTCGCGCTGGCCGTGACAATCGGCGGAGCCGAGCAGTGGGCGATGGTCGCGCTGTGCTCGGTTGCGGCGGGGTGCCAGCTTGTCGCGTGGAAGCTGGGTCCCAGGCCCGCCTCTACATGAGGCGTCGCTACTTCCCGGCGTCGGTCGCAGGGGGGGCGGCCTTGGCCCGCCACGAGGCCTCGGCCTCGGCATCGCCGGTCGCCTTCGCGAGGTCCGCCAGCGACTTGGCGCAGATCTGCGTGTTGGGATGGTCCGCGCCCAGCGCCTTGCTCAGGCGGTCGTAACCGTCGGTGAGCATCGCCCTGGCTTCGTCGTAACGCTTGAGATCCAGCAGCGCCTGGCCCACGTGCGACCGGGAGAGGCCCAGGATCCAGTGATCCGCGGGCAGCGTCGCGTCGAGCGTCTGACGAACCTCTTCCAGGATCTTGTACCCCTCTTCCACGCGGCCGGTGTCGCACAGCAGGTTGCCCAGGCTGTTCTTGGTCCCCAGCGTCGCCCGCGACGTCGGCCCGAGCGTCTGGATGCGGCTGTCGAGCACGCGCCGGTAGAGCGCCTCGGCCTCGTCGAACCGCCGCGCCTGCACCAGCGCCGCGGCGTAGTTGCTCATGTAGGTGTGCGTACTGTTGTGGTCCGGGCCCAGAGCCTTGACGCCGGTGTCGACGAGCTGTTTGCCAAGTTCCGTCGCTTCGTCCAGCTTCTTCTCGCGCGTGAGCAGCAGCAGGAGTGCGTTGCCGGTCGTCAGCGTCTGCGGGTGGTCCTCGCCGAACACCTTCCGCTTGGCGGCCATCGCGCCGCGGAGCACCCGCTCGGCTTCGGCGTCCTCGCCCATGTCGTACAGGATCGATCCGAGGATGCTCTGCGCCTGGAGCGTGAACGTGCTGTCCGGGCCGAGGTTCCTGGTCGCGAGGTCCACGATGTCGGTCGCTTCCTTGCGAGCCTCCTCGAACTTCCCCGCCTCCTGGAGCAGGTCGGCGAGCTGCGAGCGTGATTCGAGCGTGGCCGACGCGCCGGGGCCCACGACCCGCTGCTGGGCCGAGATCACTTCCCGCAGCGTCTCTTCCGCGGGACCGTTCCGGCCCTGGAGCTGCAGGAGCATCGCCTTGAGACTCCGGGAGAAGAGCGTGTCGGAGTGGTCGATGCCCAGGTGCTTGGTCCGTCCGGCGATCGCCGAATCCAGCGCCACCTCCGCCTCGTCGAGTTTTCCGGCCGACATGAGCGACGCCGAGAGCTTCGCCTGCACCTGGAAGAACCGGACGTCGTCGGTGAGGCCGGCGGCTCGGCGGGACTGCAGCGCGCCGTTCAACTTGTCGATCGCCTGTTCGTAGTCGCCCAGCGTGTGGTACGCGCCCCCGAGGATCTCGAGGATCTCGGCCCGGACCAGCGGCTCGTCCTGCGAGGTGCTGATCTGCGTCGAGGCCTTGTCGAGCACCTGTCTGACCGTGACCTCCCGGCCGCGCGACTGCTCGGGATCGATCGATTCGAACATCCCCGCCATGAACTCGACGGCGGCCTGGGCCTTGCCGGCCTCGATCTGCGCCTGCTCGCGCTGCGCGTCGGCGCGGGTCGCTTCCGCCTTCGCGTCCTCGCGAGCCGCGCTCGCCTGCCGGTACAGCGCGACCGAGACGATGAGGCCGGTGATGATCGAGAGTGCAAGCACGACCGAGGCCGCGACGCCGCCGCGGTGGCGGCGGACGAACTTGGAGACCCGGTACGCCGCGCTGGGCGGGCCGGCGAGCACCGGCTCGTCGCGGAGGTGGCGCTCGATGTCGGCCGCCAGGGCCGCGGCGGATTCGTACCGCCTCGTGCGGTCCTTCTCCATCGCCTTCATCGTGATCCAGTCGAGGTCCCCGCGCAGCCGGCGGAGCAGGGACGCCCGGTCGGTCCCGCGCCTGCGCGCCTTGTCGTCGATGGCCGTCGCGGGGCTTCCCGTGATCGCCGTCCCCGATCCGCTCAGGCGCGTGCTCGGCCGCGGAGGATCGATCTCGCGGAGGAGCTTGGGGATCTCGTGCGACGAGGCCTTGCGCAGCCGCTCGGCGTCGATGGGCAGCTCGCCGGTGGTCAGTTCATACAGCAGCACGCCCAGCGAGTACACGTCGGTGCGCGTGTCGATGTCCACGCCCGCCGACTCGGCCTGCTCGGGGCTCATGTACTCCGGCGTCCCGATGAACTGGCCGATCATCGTGTGCACGCGCGGGTTCAGCGATGCTCCCGTAGCCTTGGCGATTCCGAAGTCGATGACCTTCACCACCGGCTCGCCGTCGAGCACGGCGACGAGGATGTTCGACGGCTTCAGGTCGCGGTGGATCACGCCCTTCTGGTGCGCGTGGTGCACGGCGTGGCACACCGAGTTGAACAGCGCGAGCCGCTGCGGGATCCCCAGGCGGTGCAGGTCGCAGTACTCGGTGATCGCCTGCCCGCGAACCAGCTCCATCGCGAAGTACGGCCGGCCCTGCGGCGTCATCCCCGCGTCGAGCACCTTGGCGATGCCCGGGTGGTCCATCAGCGCCAGCGCCTGGCGTTCGGCCTCAAACCGGGCAAGGACCGCCGCCGAGTCCATCCCCGGCTTGAGCACCTTCAGGGCCACCATCCGCTTGACGGGTGAACTCTGCTCGGCAAGGTACACCACGCCGAACCCGCCCTCGCCCAGCGTCTCGACGATCCGGTACGGACCGAACTGCGTTTCCCGGATGCCGCCGGCCTCGGCGGAAGGGGCGATGGTGGGCATCGCGTGCGGGTCGTGGCGCGGTTCGGCGTACGACGTCGGCTTGTCGTGGGTGTTTCCTGGCACGTCAAAGCATACCGCGTGCAACGGGTTTTTCGCGCCGACGGCCACCCGCGTTGCCGGTTTGTCCGGTCAACCGGTCGCCAATTCCGGCCGCGAATGTAAGCTATCGCTCACTTCTCAGGGCGCAACCACACGAAATCGACGCCCACGCCGGCGTTCTGCGGGTCCTCGATGTTCCCGATCCGCAGCGTCTGCTCTCCCGCGGCAAGCTCGACGGGCTCGGTCCACAGGTTGAGGATCCGCGTGAACGGCTCGGGCCTGATCTCGAATCGCTCGCCGCCGCGAAGCTTCAGCGCGTGGTCCCCGATCTTGGCGTCAAACCCGACGGGTCCCTCGCCGGAGACGCACGTCAGCACGACGCGGTACCGGCCCGCCGCCGGCGCCGTGACGCGAAGCACGCCCTCGCCCCCGGTGAAGCGAGCCATCGCGCCCGCCGAGTACTGCGGGTGCTCGACGACGGCGCTGGGCACCTCGGGATCACGTGCGGCCTCCGCCTCGAAGATGCTCGCGTTCGTCGCCCCGCCCGCCGCCCGGACCGTCCAGGCCGGCAGCGCGGGGACGCGCAGGTCCGCGGTGTTCACGCCGGGCGCGGATTCGGTCGATCCTGGCCGCCCGTACCAGTACGAGATCCGGGCGTACGACAGGTGCGGCGTCGGCGTGTGCGCGAACAGTTCCATCGCAAAGTCGATCGACGACTCGAACGGGATCGCGTCGCTGATGTGCCACCGCGTGTTGGTGATGTACCCGCGCGTGTCCGGACCGGTGCAGATCGGCTGCGCGAAGTACGGGTACTGGAATATGTCGCTCTCGCTCCACGCGTAATTGAAGTAGTCCTCCGACCCCGTCCCGAAGATCGACGGCCGGTCCTCGCCGTCCACGAACACCTTCTCGTCACCCTCGCCCCACCAGTTTCCCCCCGCGGTCGGCACCGGGCACGGGTTCATGATGTATACCGCGGTCCCGACGTACACCCCCGTGCCGCGAGCCGCCAGGAACGGCAGATCGACCGCGTTTGGGCCGCCCCGAGCCGTCAGATCATGATCGACCCGCCAGCGAGCCCGCAGGTGCATCGAGCGATCGTCCCAGGCGTAGGGACCGGTCGCAGCGCGGATCGTCACGTCGGCCGCCGTGTCGGTCGTGTTGACGGCGGTGAAGACCGCCGAGCGCTCGTGCGGCATGACAAAGCGGCAACTCATCACCCCGCGCGGATCCACCGCCATGGGGAGCGTCTGGAACGGCACGCGGCCCGGCGCGGCGCCGAAAAAGTCGCCGATCGGCGCGACGATCTGCGGCGTCTCGTGGCCGTCAAACGACACCTTGAGCAGCACGCCGCGCAGAACCGTCTCCACCGAGTGGCCGTTCACCACGACGTCAAGCCCGCGGACGGCTCCCTGGCCCTCGAGCGCGAGCAACTGGCGTTCCTCGTGCGGCGGCACCGTCACGCTCGCCTCGCGGGTCGTGGTATTCGGCGCCGGCGCTGGGTCGCGCAGTGCCTTCGCCGACGCCGTGATCGCCTCGCGGGCGTTCATCAGCTCCGCCGGCGAGTACGGTGTCACCGGCGTGCCCGCGGGGAACAGCTTGAGCTGCACGTGGTAGAAGTGCACGCGTTTCAGATCGCCGATCCACTCGATCCGGCAGGACCGGGCAAAGGGAATCGGGAAGTAATCCGAGTACCGCTGCTCGAACGCGGCCAGGCTCTTGAGGGCATCCTCGTCCTCGCTCAACCCCGCGGCCTTTCCCAGCGCCGTGGCGTGGTGCATCAGGAAGTCGTACGCCGGTCCGTCGTAAACGGGGGTCGCCGATCCGTCGAGGTAAACGCGGATGGTGCCGTCGATCGCCGCGGTCCACGTGCGCACGATGGCGCCGGGCTGCTGCACGTCGCAGATCACGTACGTGCCCACGCCGTCGGGGCCCGGCTCCTTCGCGACCGATTCGAACCCGGGGATCGGCTCGCCGCCGAAGCCGTCGGCATTGCCGAACCACCCCGGCCCGCCGGGCATGCTGGACCGCCGGTCGTAGGACGAGAACTGCACCACGCGCGTGCCAGGCGCGGGCAGCCGGGTCAGGGCCTCGAGGTCCGACATCGACGCGACGAGCGACGCGGTGGTCACCGGTTCTGCTGCCCGCGACCCCGAGGCGAGAGCACAGATGGCGACCGCAAGGAACACGGCGAGATGGCGCATGGCGTTCTCCGATTGAAGCCGGAGCTGTAGCGTACCGGAGAACGGTCGTTGCCGCATCATGCCACGGCGGCGCCGCCGGGCGACGCGGATGTCGCCACGCCCGTTCGAGTCGTTCCACCGCAAGGTGGCAAGAAAAAGAGGCCCCCGCCCGGCGGGAGCCTCTCTGCTGCGTGCGTGTGGCCGTGTCTGTCTCAGCAGTCGCTGCCCCTCCAGCGGGCGTCACCGCTGCTTGCTGTCGCCGCGGGCGAAGATGCTCGCCACGTAGTTCAGGACGTCCGTCGCCGAGGCGTCGTTGTACCCGAACTGCTTGATGAGCCGCTGCTTCACGACGTCGATCTTGGCCTGCGTCTCGTCGTCCACCACGCTCGAGACGAGGTTCTTGAGCTTGATCGTGTCGCGCTGGTCCTCGAAGAGCTTGAGCTCGAGCGCCCGGTAGAGCCGGGCGTTGGTGTTGTACTCGAACTTCTTGCCGTCGAGCGCCAGGGCGCCGATGTAGTTCATGATCTCCTGGCGGAAGTCGTCCTTGCGGCTCTCGGGGATGTCGATCTTCTCCTCGATCGACCGCATGAGGCGCTCGTCCGGCTCGTCGTCGCGGCCGGTGTAGCGGTTCTTGACGCGCTCCTTCTGCGTGTACGCCCGGACGTTCTCGATGTAGTTGGCGCACAGCCTGCGGATGGCGTCCTCGTCGGCCGAGATCGCCCGCTGCACCTCGCCCTTGATGATGTCCTCGTACTCCTCCTTCACGACGGCCAGCAGCTCGCGGTAGCGCTTGCGCGTGTTCTCGTCGTTGATGAGCGAGTGGTGCGAGAGCCCGCCCTCGAGCTCGTTGAGCACCATGAAGGGGTTGATGGTCTTCTCCTCGATCGCCTGCCGGCTGACCAGGGCGTTGGAGATCTTGTCCTGGATGTAGCGCGGGCTGATCCCGTTCATGCCCTCGCGCTGCGCCTCCTCCTTGAGCTCCTTGACCGAGTCCTCGGTGTACCCCGGGATGCTCTTGCCGTTGTACAGCTTGAGCTTCTGGAGCAGGCTGAGGCCGGCCTTCTTGGGCTCCTCCAGGCGCGTCAGCACCGCCCACATCGCCGCGACCTCCAGGGTGTGCGGCGCGATGTGGATGTTGCGGATCCGCTCGGGGCCGAAGTCCTTCTGGTAGATCTTGATCTCGTCGTCGAGGCGGATGTTGTACGGGACGTCGATCTTGATCGTGCGGTCGCGGAACGCCTCCATCATCTCGTTGGACTGCAGGCGCTTGTACTCGGGCTCGTTGGTGTGCCCGATGATCACCTCGTCGATGTAGGTCTGCGCGAACTTCTTGGGCTTGATCGTGTGCTCCTGCGTCGCGCCCAGCAAGTCGTAGAGGAACGCCACGTCGAGCTTGAGCAGCTCGATGAACTCGCACACGCCGCGGTTGGCGATGTTCAGCTCGCCGTCGAAGTTGAACGCCCTGGGGTCCGAGTCCGACCCGTACTGCGCGATCTTGCGGTAGTTGATGTCGCCGGTCAGCTCGGTCGAGTCCTGGTTCTTCTCGTCCTTGGGCTGGAACGTCCCGATGCCCACCCGGTCCTTCTCGCTGATCGTGATCCGCCGGACCTTCACGTGGTTCATCACGGCGCGGAAGTCGCCCGCGTAGAAGGTCATCAGGTCCTCGATCACCCGCCGGCAGAAGGGGTCCGGCTCGCTGTACAGCCGCAGGCGGCCGTTGTAGTGCTTCGGACGCCACGCCTCGTTCAGCTTCGTCAGCAGCGCCTCGCGGGCCTCGCGCGGCACCAGCACCAGCGGGTCCTCGTGCATCGGGCACACGAACTCGTGCGTCATCGACGCCATCTTCGCCCCCGGCGACGCCGATGACACCGCGCAGTGCTCGTCGAGCAGCCACGAGAACGAGTACAGGGCCCCGTCGGGGGTGCGCGAGTAGTGCTCGATCCCCTTCTTCAGGAGCCGCGCGATCGTCGACTTGCTCGACCCCACCGGGCCGTGCAGCAGCAGGATCCGCTTGTCCGTCCCGTAGCCCTCGGACGCCGAGCGCAGGAAGTCCACCAGCTGCATCAGCGCGAAGTCAAGGCCGTAGATGCCGTCGGCGCCGCTGTCGAACGGGTCGCTGAAGAAGTGGTACCGGATGCAGTCCTTCTTGAAGAGCCGGTACCGCTCGAAGCCGTGCGACAGGATCGCGTCGTACAGCCGCTGGTACGCGTTCCGCAGGATCCCCGGGTTCTGCTGGCACAGCGCCAGGTACTCGGTGAACGTCCCGGTCCAGTGCTGGTCCTGGAAACGCCGCCGGTCCAGACGCGATTCGATGAGCCCGATGAGTTCTTCCGCCATGTCCGAGTCCCTCCGAAGCGTCGTGCAGGTGGGGGAGTGCTGGGGTCGTGCGGTGCTGGGCCGAGATGATGCGCGGCGAGCGTTGGCGTGCGAGCCGGTCGATCGCGGGTTGGATCCGCGGTGCCGGCCCCCGCGGGGCGCGCCGTCACAGAATACGCGATCCTGCGCATCCAACCATCCGTATCGGCCCGTGCGCGGACCGCCGCCAGTCGGTTCGGTCAAACATCCGTCTTCTCCTTATACGTCTTCGAACGCCGCCAGATCGCACCGGTGTCTTCCATCTGTTCGTATTCCCGCGCGCGGGCCGATCCGTCCATCCCGATTCGCGGGTTCCGCCCCCGATCAGACTCCCGGAATGCCTCAGTTGGATTAAACGAGCATTCATCTGAGGCCGATACCCCCCTGCACGCTCGCCGCGCTGATGGCCGGCGCTGCACGCTGCGCACCGCGCACGCCGCGACGTCCAACCCCGCGTCCGCGTGAACCCCGGACGCTCGGCCCCGGCGTCGCCGGTCGCACCCCGGGCGGGGGCACGGGCCCCACGCCCCCATACACTCACCCGATGTCACAAGCCGCCGGTGGGACCGGGGCGTTCGATACCGCACCGGGCATCGTGGCCGTGACGCGGGATCAGCTCCCCCCGCTCCCCGACGACATCCTCACCTCGCCCGATTCGGCCCGCATCGACGTGCGGAGCTGGTTCCCCGCGCCCGCGGCCCCGCTCGAGATCGAAATCGGATGCGGCAAGGGCACTTTCATCCTCAACGAGGCTCGGGACCGGCCCGGCACCAACTTTCTGGGCTTCGAATGGGAGTACGAGTTCTTCGCCTACGCCTGCGACCGCATCCGGCGAGCGGGCATCACCAACGTTCGCATGGTCCACGCCGACGCGGTGGAGTTCCTGCGCTGGCGGTGCCCGTCCGCGGTCGCCCAGGTCGTTCACCTCTATTTCTCCGACCCCTGGCCGAAGACCCGCCACCACAAGCGCCGCGTCGTGCAGGAGCCCTTCCTCCGCGAGTGCCGCCGCGTCCTCGTGGCCGGCGGCGAGCTGCGCATCGTCACCGATCACTCCGAGTACTGGGAGTGGATGCAGCCCCGCATCGACCGCGTAACCGCGCCGAGCGGAGATCCGCTCTTCGAGCGCCGCCCGTTCACGCCGCCCGCCTCCGCCGGAACGGGCGAGCTCGTCGGCACCAACTTCGAGCGCAAGTACCGACGGGAAGGCCGCCCGTTCCACTCCGTGGTGCTCCGAGCCGTCGATCCCTCCGCGTCCACGGCCGCGCCGTCCCCCGGTTCTGCTCACCAGCCCGGCGATCAGGCCGGCACGGTCGTCGCCCTGGACGCCGCCGGCGCCCCCGACCCGGCTGCCCACGTCCCCGTCTCGGAGGTCTTTCTCAGCCTGCAGGGCGAGGGCAAACTCACCGGCGTCCCCTCCTTCTTCATCAGGCTGAGCGGGTGCAACCTCCGCTGCGCGTGGTGCGACACGCCGTACGCGAGCTGGCAGCCCGAAGGAAAACCCGTCGCCATCGCGGAACTCGTCCGGCAGGCCAAGGCCTCGGGGGCGAGCCACGTCGTTCTCACCGGCGGCGAGCCGATGATCTTCCCGCAGCTCTCTCTGCTGGCCGCCGGGCTCAGGAACGCGGGTCTGCACATCACCATCGAAACCGCGGGCACCGTCGATCGCGACGACGTCGCCTGCGACCTCATGAGCATCAGCCCCAAGCTCGCGAACTCCACGCCCGGGGCGGACGACCCGCGCGACCCGACGGGTACCTGGCGAACCCGCCACGACCAGCGGCGCATGAACCCCGGCGCGATCGAGGCCCTCCTCCGCCGAGCACCCGATCGTCAACTCAAGTTTGTCGTCTCCCGCCCGGCAGACCTCGCCGAGATCGATGAGGTCCTCGCGAGGGTCCGCGGCTGGTCTCGCGACGACATCCTGCTGATGCCCGAGGGAACGGCGCCCCCAGGCCCCGACCTGAAAGATCTGCTGGTCCGTGAATGCCTCGCTCGCGGCTGGCGGTACTGCACCCGGCTGCACCTTGATCTGTTCGGTCATCGACGGGGAACGTGAACCGGCGACCCTCCCCACACATACGATCTGCGGCCCATGCTGTACCGGGTATGCAAATCGTTCGAGGTCGAGTCCGGGCACATGCTCTCCAAGCACCCCGGCCGCTGCCGTTTCCCGCACGGCCACACGCGCCGGATCGACGTCGTCCTTGCAAGTCCCGAACTCGACGCAAACGACATGGTGTGCGACTTTGCCGCCATCAAGCACGCGGTCGCCGACCACATCGACCGGCTCGATCATGCCATGGCGGTCAACAGCGCCGACCCGCGGATCGAGCACCTCGGTTCGGTCGGGGATCGGGTGGTGACGTTTCCCGATCGCGATCCCACGACGGAAGTGATCGCACGCGGCATCTACGACTTCCTGGTGGAACTGATCGGTTCGGGACGCGACTTCGAAGGCGGTGGCAGACGCTACCGCTTCCCGCCCGGCCTGGTCGTCGAGCGGGTCCGCGTGACCGAGACGTCCACTTCCTGGGCCGAGTATGGGCGGTAGCCCGCGGGCCGGCGGTTCACCCGCCGTATCGCCCGTCGATGCCGCCATGGAGATCAACCGGATGTTCAAGCGTCGATCCGTGCAGGCCTTGCTCGCCGCCGCCGCCGTCACCGCGGGGTTCGCCGCCCACTCGTTCTTGCCGCCCGCCGCCGCCTCGTCCCCGCGAACCCTCGAACGCCAGCCCGCCGACCCGCCGCCGGAGGTCGAGCACGCCCGGTCGCTCTCCAAGGCGTTCCGGTTCGTCGCCAAGACCGCCGAACCGTCCGTGGTCCACATCAACGCCCTCAACCGCATCGTCCGCCGCGACTTCTTCGGGCGCATCATCGAGCAGGGTGAACGCTTGGCGCCGTCGGGCGTGGGATCGGGCGTCGTGCTGTCCAATGACGGCTACATCCTCACCAACAACCACGTCGTCGCCGAGGCCGACGCGCTAAAGGTCCGGCTCTTCGACGGCCGCGAGTTCGAAGCCCGCATCATCGGCCGCGACCGCGCCACGGACCTGGCGGTCATCCGCATCGAGGCCGACGGCCTGAAGCCCGCGGTCATGGCGGATTCCGACGAGATCGAAGTGGGGGACTGGGTCGTCGCCGTCGGCAACCCCTTCGGCTTCGACAACACCGTCACCGCCGGGATCGTCAGCGCCAAGGGCCGCGCCCTCTCCGGGTCCGAACGCGCAAACGAGGACTTCATCCAGACCGACGCCCCGATCAACCCCGGCAACTCCGGCGGGCCGCTCTACGACCTCGACGGACGCGTCATCGGCATCAACTCCGCGATCGCGACCCGATCGGGCGGATCGGTCGGCCTGGGCTTTGCCATCCCCAGCAACATCGCGCGGTACGTCGCCGACACCCTCATCAAGCAGGGTCGCGTCGAACGCGGCTACCTGGGCATCGACATGGCGCCCCTCACGCCCGACCTCGCCGCCGCCGCGGGCATCCGGCCCGTCGAGGGCGTGGCCGTTCGCACCGTCATCCCTGACAGCCCGGCCGAGAAGGCCGGCCTGCGATCGGGCGACATCCTCGTGCGCTACCAGGGTCGACCGGTGGACCAGGTCTACCGCACCCGCACCGCCATCGCGCTGACGCCCCCGGAGAGCGAGGCCACCCTCGACGTCATCCGCGACGGCAAGCTCCAGACGCTCACCGTGAAGGTCGGCGACCGCGAGCAGGCGTGGATGGATTCGCTCGGCATGACCGTCGAGACGCTCGCGGCGCAGGACGCCCAGCGCATGGGCTACCGCGGGGTCCGCGGTGTCGTCGTGCAGCGGGTCGAACCCGGCAGCCGGGCCGCTCGTTCGGGCATCGAGGCCCGCGACGTGATCGTCGAAGTCGATCGCCAGCAGATCAGCGACACCGACAGCTTCTACCGGCTGCTGCTGGAGTCCGATGATGAGAACGGCGTCCGCCTCAGCGTTCTGCGAGGCGGTGAATCCGGCTGGCTGGTGCTGGAACCCTGATCGGGTTCAGGCCACCGCGGCAAGCTCGGAGGAACGAGCGAACTGCACGCCCACCGACTGGTGGCGGCCGATCGCGCCCGCGACGCGCACGACCGTCCCGTGCACCATGCGGTCCGACGGCAGCACCGCGCGGCCCGTCCAATCGACGACCAGCAGCACCTCTTCGCCCGGCGATAGCGGCCGACCGTTCTCGAGGTGGACCAGTGCGCCGCCCGAGGACAGGTCGCAGGTCCGAGCCGCCAGGTACCGCCGCGACGGACAGTGGAACAGTTTGCACGGCTTGCTCACCGACCGCCGCGCATGACGACGACGTTCGGCCGTCGACGCGGTGTCTTCGTTCTGCGGAGTCGCGTGACCCGCCGATACACATTCCAGACTCATGACTGATCCTCCCTGATCAGCGAGCGGGCCGGAAGTCCCACCCGCGGTGATATCGGGCGTTCCACGCCACCACCTGAGACAATCGCCCCCTTCTGGCGGACTTTCGGGATTTCGCCCGTTGCCGCTGACGCGGCCCGCCGGGAAGGCCGATAACGTGTGCTCCTCCCCAGGATTTCATGGAACTCTCGGTCGTCATCCCCACCTATCGCCGGCCCGCGAAGCTGGCCGCCTGCCTCCGAGCGCTGGCCCGGCAGACGCTGCCGGCCACCCGTTATCAAGTCCTGGTCGGGATCGACGGCCCGGATCCCGAGAGCCAGGCCGCCGCGCGCCAGGCCTGGGAGGGCTGCTCCGCCGAGTTGACCGTGCTCCCCTGCCCGCGCAGCGGGTACAACACCGTCCGCAACCAGCTCCTCGCGGCCGCGACCGGTCAGTACCTGCTCTCACTCAACGACGACGTCGTGCCCTGCTCGACGCTCCTTGAAACCCACCTGCGCGAGCAGATAGCCGCGACGCAGCGCGGGCGTCCGGCGATCGTGAGCGGCTATTCGCCCTGGAGGCGATGGAGCGACCCGAACTACTTCGATGAGATCGTCGCTCGGACTTCTTTGATCTTCTTCTACGACCAGATGTCCGACGACAAGGTCGCGCAGGTGGGCCCGATGCACGATTGGGGCTTCCGTCACTGCTACGGCCTCAACTTCTCCGCTCCGCTGCAGATGGTCCGCGAGTCGGGCGGCTTCGTCGCCTTCCCGCTCGCCTACGGCTACGACGACATCGAGCTGGCGTTCCGCCTCTCGTGCCGATACGGCGCGCCGGTACTGTTCCGGCCCGACGCGCTCGCCGAGCACGACCACCGCTACGGCCCGCGCGAAGTCCTCGACCGCGAGTTCAAGCTCGGTCACTCCGCGTGGCACTTTGCCGGACGGGACCCCGCCTTCTGCGAGGCCGTTTTCCGCCGCGACATCAGGTCGCACGCGGAGATCGCCTACTCGCGCGAGTTCCTCGAACGCGAACGTTCGCTCGCGGTCATGGTCGAGCACACCTGCCTCACGCTGGACTCGATCCCCGCGCCCTCGGTCCACGGGTCGAACACCGACGCCATGCTCCGTATGACGTACCTGCACCTGCTGCCGCTGAAGCGCTGGATGTGGCGAGCGGGCCTGGTCGCCGCCGCCGAGGACCGCCCGCAGGACGTCATCGACTACCCCGGGGTGTAGTCTTGCTCGATGCCTCGATGCCTCGATGCCTCGATGCCTCGATGCCTCGATGCCTCGATGCCTCGATGCCTTCCTCTCAGCATCCCCGCTCGAACGCCTGCACGAAGGCGTCGAAGTCATCGGTATCAACGAACCCCGACGCGTCCACGTCCGTGGATTCATCGCCCGCCTCGAAGGCCTGGACGAACGCGTCGTAATCATCGGTATCGACGAATCCGGAGCCGTCGAAGTCCGACGGGCAATCGCTTTCGCACTCGTTGGGCACGCCGTCGCCGTCGGTATCCAGGCTCGTGCCCGTTGAGATGTCCTGTGCATCCGCGCTGCCGTTGGCGTTGCAGTCAAGCCCCAGCGCGGCGGCGGCGTTGACGATCCCGTAGCCGCGCACGAAGCGCGGGTCGGGCTGGCCGTTGGCGACCTGGTCCGACGCCGTGGCGAACAGCATGCTGCGCATCTGGTCCACGGTCCACTGCGGACGGGCCTGGATCAGGCACGCCACCGCGCACGCCACGATGGGCGTCGAAAGGCTCGTGCCGTTGGCGGAGGCGTAGCCCGTCGTCTCCCGCGGCCAGATGGTGAACGTCTCGACGCCCCGGGCCAGGAGCTCGGGCTTGACGCGCCCGTCCGCCGTCGGCCCGTCCGAGCTGAAGTACACGATGTCGCCCCACGAGAACACCGCGCCGCAGGTGATGACCTGCATCGCGTCGGCGGGCGCGATCAGCGAGCTGGTTCCGGGCTCGGTGTCGTGGCCGCGGTTGCCGGCGGCGGTGCACACGTGCAGGCCGTTCTGGGTTGCGAGGTTGACGGCGACGGTCGTGACGGCGGTCTGGCCGTCAAGATCCGCCTGCGTGTACCAGTCGATGTAGCCCAGGCTCGCGGTCGCCATGTCGCCGCCGTTCGCCTCGATGAACTCCAGGCCCGCGACGTAATTGTCTTCCTCGATCGGCGTCTCGGAGGTCACGTCCTCGGTCTTGCACAGGATGTACGACGCGCCGAACGCGCCGCCGACGAGCTCATCGGGCTTGTACGCCGCAAGGCAGCCCAGGATCAGCGTCCCGTGGACATGCTGGTCGGCGTGGTCCGAAGGTTCGGGCCCGACGTTCGAGTCGTTGTTGATGAAGTCGTGCGCCGCGACGACCTGGAGCTCGTGCCCGGGCTGGTGGAAGGCGACGTGATCGGTGCGGAAGCCGGTGTCGAGCACGCCCACGACGACGCCCGCGCCCGTGAACCCCTGGGCGTGCAGCGCGGGCACGTTGACCTGCGCGAGCTGGTCGTTGGCAAGGCCATAGAACGCTCGCGCCGCGCTGCCGCCCGACTCGGCCATGTCCAGGTCTTCCACTCGTCGCCCGCCCCGCACGGGCTCGACCCGAGCCACGAACGGCAGCGCCCGCAGCGCCGCGGCTTCAGCGGCCGTGGCCCGGACGCTCACCGCGTTCAGCCACCGGCTCTCGACGTGCACCCGGGCGCCCGTCGCCTCAATCGCGGCCACGTACGCCCGAGCCACCGGCAGGTCGGTCTCATCGAACAGGCCAGGCCGAGTCCGGCGGAGCGTCCGGCGCTGCACCGTGCGAGGGTCCGCGGCCGCCGCAAGGCCCGCCACCGCGGCGTCGAGCGTCGCCCGGTCCGAGAACCCCTTGTTCGTGAAGTACACCCACAGTTTCTGCTCGGCCGCGGCGGGTAAGCCCTGCCGGGCAGGCTGAGCCGCGGGCGCGGCGATGGCGGCGATGAGCGAAAAGATGGCCAGATCCATGAACGGCTCCAGGGTTCTGCGGAAGCCCGAGTGATATCAGGGACCGGCCACGGGCACAAGCCCATTCGGCGGCCGCGGGCAGATTCCGCCGGCGGGCGCCCCGTCCGAGGTCGTGTAACCGCCGCACGCGTGCGCGCCGAACGTCGATGCACGACGATCGATCCTGCCGCGTTCCGCGGGGTCGGGTGGCCTCGGAGGCCCTCCCTCGCTGCGACGCGAGAGGGAGGCGAAAAACCGGCCTGGAAAAAATCGACGCTGTTTATGCGCGCCTCCGCGCTGTCTCAACGAGGTCAGTGCCCGCCTGTAAGGCTGGCTCGGTACCACTCGATGGTGCGCTTCAGGCCTTCTTCGAAGCCGACTTTCGCCTTCCAGTTCATGAGCTGCATCGCGCGCGAGGTGTCGAGGCAGCGGCGGGGCTGGCCGTCGGGCTTGGTCGAGTCCCACGTGATGCCGCCCGCAAAGCCGGTGAGCTTCACGATCAGCTCGACCAGGTCCTTGATCTTGATCTCGAAGCCCGCGCCCAGGTTCATGGGCGTGGGGTCGTTCATGACCTCGGCGGCCCGGACGATGCCCTCGGCGGCGTCGTCGACGTACAGGAACTCGCGGCTGGCCGACCCGGTGCCCCAGCAGACGATCTCCTTGTCGCGCCGCTGCTGCGCCTCCACGCACTTGCGGATCAGCGCCGGGATCACGTGCGAGGACTCGAGGTCGAAGTTGTCGAAGGGCCCGTACAAGTTCACCGGCAGCACGTAGCTGCTCTTCATGGCGTACTGGAGCTTGTACGCGTCGAGCATCTGCCACGCGGCCTTCTTGGCGACGCCGTACGGCGCGTTGGTCTCCTCGGGGTAGCCGTTCCAGAGCTCCTCCTCGCGGAAGGGCACGGGCGTGAACTTGGGGTATGCGCAGATCGTGCCCACCTGCACGAACTTGCCGCCGCGTTCGATGAGGCCGTCGAGACGGGCCTGTTCGATCAGGTGCAGCGCCATCGCCATGTTCGCGAAGAAGTACCGGCCCGGGTTCTTGCGGTTGGCGCCGATCCCGCCGACCTCGGCGGCCAGGTGGATCACCACGTCGACTTTCTGCGTTCCGAAGGCCTGGCGGTAGAGCCGGGCCACGGCCATCTCGCTGGTCAGGTCGTAGTCACGGGCGCGGGGGACGAAGATGTCCTGGTCGCTGACGCCGCGCTCCACGAGCACGCGCCGGACCTGCCGCCCGAGGAACCCGGCGCCGCCGGTGAGGATGATCCGCTTGCCGGCGAGCGGCTTGTCTGTGACCGGCGCGGGGGATGTCGGTGTGCTTGCGGGCGTCGTCATGGTGCCTCAATCAAAGAGCGTCGTGCGTGGCGGCCGCCGCGCGGCGGGTCGGGCAACAATCGCTGCCTGAGGTGGACTGCCGCCGAGGGGAGTGGCCCCGGCGGGCCGAATGGTATTCTCCTGCCGCCCGTCTCACATGAGCCTGCCTCCGCCCAACATCGCACGACAGGACGACGCCGACGAAGCCGCATGGGCCGACCGGGAACGAGCCTTCCGTGGCGACCCGCTGCACCAGGTCGCGGCCGCGTCGCTGCTGCGGCTCTGGTCCGCCGTCCCGGCGGCGGGCGCGCTCATCATCATCGGGTCATGGTTGACCGGCGAGGTCGTGAGCGACCGCTTCTGGTGGTCGCAGTTCCTCGAATGGATCCCGACGTTCCTCGTGCTCATCGCCGCGGGCCTGCTGATCGTCGCCGCGGATGTCGGCCGGCGCCTGATGCGGCGCGCCCGGGCGCACGACCCCGCGCTGGGCCGGCTGCGAATCGGCGTGGCCGTCGCGGCGCTCGCCTGGGCGTGCGTGCTGGGGTATTTCGTGGTGTTCGAGCTCAGGGTCGGGCGCTGGCTGCTGCGATCCTCGAATGCGGGCGAGCACCTCCGCGTCGTCTTCTGGAACAGCGGCGGCGAGGACAACCAGGGATGGGCGCAGAGCATCCAGGACCTCACGCCCGACCTGTGTGTCTTCACGAGCCTCTCGCACGAGGGCCTGGTCGCGCCGATCGCCCAGGCTATGAGCAAAGACCCGGTGAACTGGCCCGCGTGGGTCCTCACGCACGACCGTTTCACGTTCATCAGCCGCTGGCGGATGATCCGGTGCGGGTTCATCGAGCTCAACATCTCGCGCGGCAGCGGCCTTGACCCGCGCGAGCAGGGACCGAAGCGCTACTACGACCCCGGCCGCGCCATGTTCCTCGAGGTCGAGCACCCCGCCGGCGGCGAGAAGCCCCTGGTCGTGTGGGTCCTCGACCTGCCCTCGGACCTGAGCCTGCCCAAGGCGCTCATCACCGAGCAGGCGGCCGACGCGATCAGGGCGTTCCGCGGACCCGTGCTGGAGATGTCGGCCTCGGGCCGGTGGACCGACGCCGACTGGCCGCGCGGAGGGTTCCCGACGCCCGACGTCGTCGTGGGCGACTGCAACATCCCGCGCGGGTCGTGGTCGCTGGGGCACATCACCCGGCTCCACGAGGCCGGGCTGACGGATGCGTGGTCCCAGGCGGGCGCGGGGCTGACCGCGACCTATCCGCGGACGCGGCCGTTGTGGCACCTCGACCAGGTGTTTGTGGGACCGGGGCTCCGAGCCGTGGGCTACGGAACGTTCTCGACGGGGACGGGGACGCACCGTGGCGTGTGGGCGGACGTCGAGTACCGCTCACCGTGAGCACAGCAGCCTGATGATCTCGGATCGCTGCGGGATAGAGGGGATCGCGCCGCGGCGGGTCGTCGCCAGCGCGCCCGCGGCGCACGCCCAGGTCGCGGCATCGATGATCGCGTCGGCGTCAAGGCTGCTCGACGCCTGGTGCTCGGCCCACCGAGCCGCGAACACGCCGCAGAACGCGTCGCCCGCGCCCACGGTGTCCACCGCATCGACCGCGAAGGTGGAGACGCGGCGAGTGGATCGCGATCGGGAAACCGCCGCGCCGTCGGCGCCCAGGGTCATCACCGCGCACGAGACGCCGAGGCGCTCGATGGCGTCGAGCTGGTCCTCGACGGGCCTGCGGGCGACTTCGTCGGGGTCGCCGCCCATGGTCGCGGCGGCGACGATGTGCGCCGCTTCGGACTGGTTGACGATGAGCACGTCGAGCGCGGCGAGCAGATCCCACGGCAGCTTCGCGGCGGGCGCGGCGTTGAGCATGACCGTCACGCCGGCGTCCTTGGCGATCTGAGCGGCCCGGGTGACCGCGGCGAGGGGCACCTCGAGCTGCATGAGCAGGACGTCGGCGGAGATGATGGCGCCCGCGGCGCGGTCGACGTGGTTGGGAGTGACGAGCGCGTTGGCGCCGGGGGCGACGATGATCGTGTTGTCGGAGGTGTCGTCGGCGACGGTGATGAGCGCGACGCCGGTGGGGGCCGTATCGGCCGTTCCGACGGCGGCGAGCGAGACGGCGTTCTCGGCGAGGACGGCTCGCATGCGAGAGCCGAAGTCGTCACGGCCGGTCATGCCGATCATGGCGACCGAAGCGCCGGCCCGGGCGGCCGCGACGGCCTGGTTGGCGCCCTTGCCGCCCGGCAGCGTGTCGAACGGCCCGCCCAGGAGCGTCTGGCCCGGCGTGGGCAGGGACGGCGCGCGGACGACCAGGTCCATGTTGATGGAACCGAGGATGCAGAGGGAGGGGGGAGGCATGGTCAAGACGTAGGCACTGGGCATCGGGCATCAGGCACTGGCAAAGGCACCCCGGCTGTGGAGCCGGGCCTCGCGCATGCAAGAAGGCACTCGGAAAGACAGCATACAACGCGGTTCAGGTGGAAGGCTGCTTGTGCACCGTCGCCCACACTTCGCGCTTGGCGTCGAGGTCGCGGAATTCCTTGCGACCCATGAGCATGTCGGCGTAGATCGTCGTGATCTCGCGGGGCCGCATCCTGAAGCGGACCTGCGACCACGTGATCGGCTCGCCGCGGAACTCGATGGGCCTGCCGTTGACGATGGCCCACTCGGGCGGGTCGGCGGGCTCGACGGTGAGCCAGCCGGTGTCGCTCGGCGACCAGCCACCACCCTCCCCGACGGCTCGGCGAGGCGGGCCGTCGTGCAGGACCTCACCGAGCAGGTTGGTCTTGGCGGCCATCGCGACGGGCCCGGCGAGTTTGAGAGTGACTTCCGCCGGCTCGCCGTTCCACTCAACCAGGCGGATGACAAACGGGTGCGTGCAGGCGCCCCCGGAATCACGAGCCATGCGGTGCCCGGCCCAGTCCGGGAAGTGCTCGCCGCCTTTCATGGATTCGCGGAAGAACGCGTGGGCGAGGACGCCCGGCGCACCGCACACTTCAAGCGGGCCGAAGCGTGCCGGAACAGCATCCGCGGGCGTCGGTGTTCCTCCGCCGACAGGCGCGGCGTGCGTCGCGAAGACTCTCCCGGCGTCCGCGGCCTCGGTCGCGAGGCGCACTCGGTCGGCGTGTGCAATCGGGCCGTGCCTGATGAGCACGAAGCTCGCGACCCCGTGCCCGGGAACGCCGTACCGCTGTTCATCCCAGGGGTCGTACGCGGTGAGCACGGCGCGGAGTGAACGCTCGTCGCGGAACCACTGCTGCGAGCCGTCGTGCACGATGAGCGTGCCCGAACCATCGGCGCCGCAGACGTCCACGAACGAGCGAGCGGTGAACGGCCGGTTGACCGGCTCGAACCACTGAGGGGAGGTCATCCAGTCGCCCTGCGGATACTTGCGCTTGCCGGAGATCGATGGCGTCGCCGTGTCGGACGTGCCCGGCGAGTCGGCGATGAGCCGCTGATCTGCGCCGATGCGGAACACAACTTCAAGAGCGCCGCCAAAGCCCGGGCCGGGCTTGATCGGCAGTTCGCCGGTGGAGTCGCGGAAGTCCACAGTCAGGGCCCAGCCGTTCTCCATGGGTCGCGCGGCGGCGACCACGGACTGCTCGCCGAACGCGTACTTCCACGTGATCTGCGGGTCCCCGTCCTCGTCTTTCCCCGCGCCCTTCGCGACGCGATCCGCGGGCTTGCCGCCGAGCGTGACGGTGAAATCCGGGAGATCGGTTTCGGAGTCGGGGCCTTCTTCCTCGGGATCCGTGGCGCTGCTCGAGTACCCGAAGGGCGGTACCGACGAGTGTTCGAGGGGCAGCGTCCAACCGAGCGGGTTGGTGAACGCGTCGTCGCTCTCGCCGGATCGCGAGCGGAGCAGCCGATCGACGCGACCCGCCGCTTCGGCGGCGGCTGCCTGCGCCCGCTGCATCTGGTGATGGCCGACAAAGCCGCAGAGGCCCTCGCACTCGTGGTTGTCGTGGTGCTGCGCGGCGAGCAGCTCGCGCCAGGCTTCGTCGAGTTCCCACGTCGGGTAGACGTCCCAGCTCGGGTACGGCCGGCCGAGCAGGCTCACGGTCGCGGAGAGCGCCTCGGCGTGGAGCAGTATCGCTTCGGTCTCGCGGCTGGCTCGCGGGTGCGCATCGGCGTTCTTGCCGAGCGTCATGCCGTGCCACACGTCGTCCATGGTGTAGCGGCGAGCCGGGAGATCCGCCGCGGGCTCGAGAGCGCGACCCCCGAGCAGCTCGGCGATGAGGGCGCCCGCCGTTCGCGGGCGGACTTCAAACCGTGGGTCGTTCATCAGCTCCTTGAGCCGCGGCAGCAGCACCTCGCTGCGGCACATCCAGTCTTTGCTCGGCATGAGTTCGAGCCATTGGACTATCGCTGGTGCGGAAGCCGGGCTGGTCGAGGCATCGGGCACCAGGCATCGGGCATCAGGAAGAGCTGGTGATTCAGCTCTCGCCCGGATCATGCGTTCACTGCTGCCTGATGCCCGTTGCCCATTGCCTCTGCTTTCGACCTTCTCCAGGAGGCCGTCGAAGTCTTCTGGCCACTGGTGCACGTTCAGGTCGTTGCGAGGCAGCGCGGGCAGGCGGGTCCCGTCGGCGCCTTCCCAGAGGATCAGCGAGCCGTTCTCCTTTGGGATCTCGGGCGTGTGCCACGTCCACTGGAAGAACAGGCACGCGCCCGTGTAGCCGCACTGCGCCAGAAGCTGCGGGAGCTGCGGAAAGAAATAGAACTCCTCTTCCCAGAACGTGCGCGGGCGAACGCCCAGCAGGCGGCGTGTCGTGCGCACGCCGTAGATGAGTTGGCGGATGTTCGATTCGAGCCCGTGGAACAGGCCGTAGGGCTGGCCGTACGAGCAGCCGACGGGCTCGACCAGCCCCCGAGCGACCGCGTCCCGCAGCTTGGCCAGGTGCTCGGGGCACTCGACGGCCATCTTCTCGTAGCCGATGGCGTCGAAGTTGATGTTGCCGCGAGCGCCCGTCTCCTCGATCAGCCGCAGCATGTCGTCGACCGACCCGGGCAGGACGTCGTACCCCCAGAGCCACTGCATGTCGACCCAGTGCATGTGGTTGCCGAACGTGTAATACAGCGGCGGGCGGGGCATGCGCAAGCGTAGCGGAAGGGACACGCCGGAAGGGCACGAAGGCACAGAGGCACGAAGGCACAGAGGCACGAAGGCACAGAGGCACACAGGGAAAACGACGGAAGCTGATGCGCGTGCCTGTCCGCGGCGTGCCTGTCCGCGGCGTGCTGTCCACGGCCTGCCGTCGGCACATGTATCGAAGCAAAAGAAAAAGGGCAGGGTGTCCCGCCCTTTGTGCCTTCGTGCCTCGGTGCCCTGTGCCTGCTTTTTCAGCCCCCGCCGTCGCCGGGCTTGGGGATCTTGACGGGCCCGGCGGGCGTCCGCTTGATCGTCTCGTCGCTGCCCGGGGTCTCTTCTTCCGCCGGAGCCGGGGCTTCCTCGGTGGGCGTGTCGCCTTCTTCCTCGCCGGCGTCGCCGGAACCGGGCGCGGAAGATCCGATCGTCGCTCCGGGTTCGAGCGAGACGCCCGGCCGCTCCCAGTCGCTGGCTCGGGGCTTGATCTCATCGGGGCCCGGGCGACCGGCGAAGGCCAGCTTTTCGCCCGTCTTGGTTGCCGCCCAGTTGAGGACGTAGGCGCCCCGCGGATCCTGGATCGCCATGGACACGGTGCCGCCCGTCCCGGACCCGACGACGCGGATGACGCGGATCGCTTCGATCTTGCCGGTTTCCTGCTCCCACTCGCCCGAGCTCATGAGCGTCGACAGCGCGGACTCGCCGGTCGTGTCGAGCAGCGACTGCATCGCCCCGGCGTCGCCCTTCACCAGCGCGTCGGCGAGCGAGAGGATGCCGCGAGCGAACTCCTCGTTGGTCGGCGCCTTCTCCTGCGGGAACTGCACCCGGGCGTCGATCTTCATCGCCTGGAACAGCGGGTCGATCTGCACCGGCTCGGGCGGCGGCGGTGGCGGCGGCGGCGGCGGTGGCGGGGGGGGCGGCGGCTCTTCCTTCTTGCAGCCGCTCACCGACACGGCAACTCCGACGGCCGCGATGAGCACCGGCGCGGCGGTGGCGATGGACGCGGCGCACGCCAGGGCTCGCGCCATCGTTCTCGCGGATCTGCTGTTACGGCTCGTCATGGGTGATCACCTTCGTGTTCTTGTCGATTCTTCGCATCAGTCCCGCGAGGGTCTTGCCGGGCGCCAGCTCGTGGTACTCGGCCTTGATTGTCGACGTCAGCCACTGGCAGGACTGCGACCAGCGTACCGGGCTCGTGAGCTGATCGACAAGGCGCTGGCGGATGGAGGCCGAGTCGGCCGCGTGCGGCTGGGCGGTGACGTTGGAGACGACGGTGACCTTGGCCGGCGTGATCGCGGTCCTGGCGAGGGCGGCGGCGAGGCGGTCCGCGGCAGGCTGCATGAGCGGCGAATGGAACGCCCCGGCGACGGTCAGCGGCGTGGCTCGCAGGCCCATCTCCGACGCGACGCCCGCGGCTCGGTCGCAGGCGACCTTGTGGCCGCTGAGGACGATCTGCCCGGGCGCGTTGTAGTTGGCGCAGACCAGGACGTCGGACCCCCGGGCCTTGGCGCAGATGTCGTCGGCCTGCGATTCGTCAGCGCCGATCAGTGCGACCATCCCGCCCGGCGATGCTTCGGCGGCGTCCTGCATCGCTCGACCGCGCAGGGCGACCAGCTCGAGAGCGTCGGCGAACGCCATTGAACCGCCGAGCACCAGGGCCGTATATTCCCCTAATGAGAGGCCGGCGGTGGCGGCGATGGGAGCCTCGCCGTTGCCGAACCCGCCCGCGGCGATGAGGCCCTTCCAGCAGGCGATCGAGACCGTGAAGATCGCGGGCTGGGAGACGTCGGTGCGGTTGAGGCGCTCCTCGGGACCTTCAAAGCAGAGCGTGGAGAGCGGCGAACCCAGCCGCGTGCCGAGGATCTTGTCGGCCTGATCGAAGATGGCCCGGGCCTCGGCCGACGCCGCGCGCCAGGCGCGACCCATCCCGACCGACTGTGCGCCCTGACCCGGGCAGAGGATCACCATGGATGTCGTCATTGGTGTGATGATACGTGGCACGTCCCGGGCGTGCGGACCGAGCAGGGTCGCACGGGCGAGCGATAATCTGCCGTGACCGCCGGACTTCCAAACTCCTTCCGCGACGCGTGGAAGGGCACGCTCGCGTGCCTGGCCGCGCTGCTGGCGGGTTCCGCGGGCCTCGGCCTGGCTGGTTGCGCGGGGACGGAGGATGCCGCCGCCCCGGCGATTGCCCGTGGCGAGCAGCCGTGGATCGAGCCGATCGACCGTCGGATCGACGCCGTGACCGGGACGATGCTCGTGCTGCCGGTGCGGATCGTCAGCGGCGCGCCAGACCCGCTGCCGCCGATCGATGTGCGTCTCAGCGGCGGGCGGCGGCTCGACGCGGCGCTGCGCTGGATCACGATCCGGGCGGGTGACTCCGAGGCCGAGCAGGGTGCCCAGTATGTCGCCGACCACGGGTTCGATGCGTGGCTCCCGCTCGCCGGCCGGTGGAGCACGTCGCCAAGCCCGCCGACCGATCCCGCGCTGACGATGACGGTCGCCGCGATCCAGCTTCCGGCGGAGGGCGCCGGGCAGGACCTGTTGATCGGCAACCGCCGCATGAAGATCAACTGGCTCCCCGATCCCGCGGTGCTCGCGGCCGGTCCCGGGGTCGATTACCTCCCCGCGGTGCCCGCCTCGCTGCGCGAGAGCCCCTCGCTGCAGCGCGTGACCCGGGCCGAGCGGCTGAGCCCCGTGCGCCGATGGCGCTACCGCCTCATGATGACGGGGCTCCACCCCGCGGCGTTGCCGCCGCGCGTCGCGGGCGAGCCGGCGCAGTTCGCCGACCCTCTGCTGGAGGCGCTGGCCGAGCAGATCGAATCACGATGGACGATCGCGCTGGGGCTGCTCCACCGCCACGAGCCGCAGGTCGCGCTGGAGCTGACCGCTCGGTTGTGCACGGTTGTCGCGCTGGATGACGACGCCGTCGCGCCGGTGTGGGAGGTTGATCAGGCGGTGCTCGACGAACTGCTGGCGGACCTGCTCGACCCGGGCGCGGAGTTGCCCGCCCGAGCGGCGGCGGCTCGTCGCTGGATCGATCGCCAGCCGTCGGCGGTCGCGTGGATGATCGATGACGCCGCCGAGCAGGAAGGCATGACGGGGCGACGCATCCCTCGGATCGGCATCGCGAACCTCTCGACCAGGCCCGTCACCGCGTGGTCGACGTGGCTGGATGCGGCCGGCCGCGAGGTGGGCGAGCGGCCCCAGGGCTCGCCCCTTGGCCCGCTGCGCGGGACCGAGCTCACGGTGCCCGTGGTGCCCGGCGCCCAGCAGGTCGCGGTGGCCGCGTCGGGGGAGAAGATCCGGTCGGCGATGCTCGGGGTGCACGTCGGGAGCAGCGACCTTCGCGTGCCCGTGGACCTGGGAGTGACGGAGGCGGCGCCGCCGGGGGTCGTGCTCGGTCCCCTCGTGCGTGACATGACGCTGGAGCAGTTTCTTGCGGGGCGCGGCGCGACGCCCTCCGACAGCGAGTGGTCGACCAGCGCGTTGCTTTACCGCACATGGTCCGACGCGGGCGTGAGGTGGGAGCTTTACATCGCCTGCTCGCGTCCGCCCGGGGCGGCGCCGTCCGCATTCCCCGACGAGGTGGTCATCCACGCGGGTTCGCGGTCACGGCCGCGCATGGTGCTCAGGGTCGACGAGACGGGCACGACCGAGATGATGGATGAGCGCGGGTCGTCGTCGCTTGGGGCGCAGGCCCGGGTGACGCGGCAGGAGACCGGGTGGATCTCGGTCATCACGCTGCCCGCGTCGTGCGTGGAAGAGTCTGGCCGGCTTCGGCTGGGGATCGAGCGGACGGACGCGCGTGGCGTCAGGACCGCGTGGCCACGGCCGATGCTCCCGTGGCAGGACGTTCCCGCTCGGACCGTCATTGACCTGTCGACGTGGAACGACTGAATCGATGTGAGCCGGGCCGCGCCGTCGGCTTGCTTCGAGCGCGGGCGGCAGTACGCTTGGGCATGCACGACCCCTCCACGATCACCGTCGCGGCGTTCCAGCAGCTCATCCGCGAGCGCTACTACAAGACCGATTCGGCCCGGGGAACGGCAGGTACTTTCATGTGGTTCATCGAGGAGGTCGGTGAGCTGTCGACGTCGCTGCAGGAGAATCTCCCGGGGAAAACGCCGACGCCCGAGCAGCGCAGAAACCTCGGGGAGGAGTTCGCGGACGTGTTCGCGTGGCTGTGTACGCTCGCCAACATCCACGGCGTCGACATCGCCGAGGCGCTGGTGAAGTACACCGATCCCGACCGGGTCAAGGGCGTGAAGGACTGACGCGGGGCCGCGGCTCGCCGAGCCACCAGCGGCGCTTGATGGTGCGCGGCTTGTTGGCTTCGAGACTCTGGCGGATGACGGAGATCGCCAGTGAGAGGTCGTCGGTCACGGTGAGCAGCTCGATGTCGCCGGGGCTGATCGTGCCCTCCGACGCCATGAACTCGATGTACTCGACCAGTGGTTTCCAGTAGTCCGTGCCGATGAGGATCACTGGGAACTGCTTGATCTTCTCGGTCTGCACGAGTGTCAGCGTCTCGAACACTTCGTCGAGCGTCCCGAATCCACCCGGGAATACCACGAAGGCGTACGAGTATTTGACCAGCATCACCTTGCGCACGAAGAAGTACTTGAACTCCAGGAAGCTATCCACATAGGGATTGGGCTTCTGCTCCATGGGCAGGAGGATGTTGCACCCCAGCGACCGACCCCGGTGTTCCTTGGCGCCCCGGTTGGCCGCCTCCATGATGCCCGGTCCGCCGCCGGTCATGGTCGTGACGCCCAGATCCGCGAGGCGTCCGCCCATGTTCCGAGCCATGGCGTAATAGCGGTGGTCCTCACGGAACCGGGCCGACCCGAACACCGTGACGCACGGCCCGACGAAGTGCAGCGCGCGAAAGCCGCTGAGGAACTCGAGAAAGATGCGGACCGCCCGCTTGAGTTCAGAAAGTCGGCCGAGCGGTCCTTCAAGGAAATTCCTGGCTTCCGGTGTTGACGGGTTCTTTCCCCACCAGCCTTGCTCGCGCGCGATGGGGGCCGTGCGCGGACCCGCGATCAGCGTGCGTGGAGGCGTTTCTGACGGGGTTGATGAATAGGTCGGATCGGTCATCAATGAACAGCGTAGAGACTCTCGGCAAAAAAAGAACCGGATGAATGCGGCGTTGCACGCCCGGAGGTTGCGGCGGGGCCGCTCGCGCTCGTACACTGTTACATTCCAGCGTGAGGACTCGTACTGGCGCTGCGTGTGAGGCATGGCATCGAGCATGAAATCCGGATACAGTTCAGCGTCTTCAAGTGAGACGGCCGGGGGGCTGTCAGCAACTTGGGAACCACTCGCCAAGGCACTCTGGGAAACGTTGACGCACGACGTCACGGCCGAAGTCGTTGTAATGACATCGCAGGGCAAGATTGTGTTCGCCAACCGCGACGCGGAGATGTTTGCCCGCGTCGATCCCAATGCGCTCGTCGGCACGAACGTGAAAGACCTCTACAGCGACCAGGTGGCGGCCGAGCGACTCGGTCACATCCAGGAGGTCGCCCGTACCGGCAAGACCATCGTCTTTGAGGGCATCCTGCGCGGTTCCTGGCGGGTCACGTCCCTTCGGCTCCTCCCGACGTCCGATGGGCTCATTCTCCAGATCGACAGCGCGACTGCGCCGGCCTCGTCTCACCAGCAGCGCATCCGTCTTCGCCACGACGACCTGGGCTCGCTGTCGGGGCTGACGGCTCGGGAGCGCGAAATCCTCGCGCTCATCGGCCGCGGGCTGAGCACGGTGGAAATTGCGGAGCACCTGGGCCGGAGCGTCAAGACCATCGAGTGGCACCGTGTTTCCCTGGGGACCAAGCTCGGAGTCGCCAACCGCGTCGAGCTGGCGCACATCGCCCTTCGCGCCGGCCTTGCCCAGCTCGAAATCCCGCGGGCCCGGCATGGCGATTCGCCCGCGCGCCGGGCCGACGGCCGCCGCAAGGCCGTTCGCCAGGACGGCGAATAGGCCGCTCTCCGCCTGACCAAAGGAAACGCCGGCTTCTCCAGAAAAATCGCGTTGCCGGAAGCCGCCGAGCGCGGTACTCTTATTGAGAACGAGTTTTCAATAAGGGGTCGCTTCTGGTCGTCTCGATCTCCCATCTCTGCTCGGCTCGCCTCCGCGGGGTTCTCGCGGCGGTTGTATGCGCTGCGGGGTTACTAGGGATACCACTTGCGTGGTCACATCATGCTCTCTCACACAACTGGGAGACGCATTCCCATGAAATCGAAGATGCGGATACAAGTGCTTCCCACGGGACACCGTATGAAACACCGGGTCATTCTCACCACAGAGAATCCCCTGGCAACGAGGGGCCGTGCTCGGTATGCGTTGACCTGCTGATCGCGACGCTGGTGGGCGGGTGGAGTGCTCCGGGGGCCGATCTCGTCGTGGCGCTCATCTCCTGGGCCGACCAGGTCGCCGTGATCGATCGAGTCCGTTCAAGCGAGCCTGGGATCCGGCTCGCTCGCGGCCCGCCACCGGCGTGAGGCTCCAGGGCGCATCTCCAGCATCGAGAGCGGGCACACCGGCCGTGATCCTGCCGCCACCGGGCGTTCAACCCGGTCGGTGAGCGGCGGATCGCCGGCGGTTTCGCCCTGTGACCGCAAGGGCGGTCGATCCACCGATGAGAACCCCATGTCCGCGGGCGTCCTGCCCCGTGGAGGCGGCATGCCACGACGAGCATTCACGCTCATCGAGCTCCTGGTCGTCATCGCCATCATGGCGCTGCTGATCGGAATCCTTCTGCCGGTGCTCGGAAAGGCGCGGCAGACAGGCCGGACGGCCAAGTGCCTGGTGCAGATGCAGCAGCTCGAGTACGCGCACACCCTCTACATCAACACCTACAAGGAGCAGTTCATCGACGCGGGGCTTGCTCACGGCGGGTCAAACTCGCTCGCCAAGGTCAGGCGCGCGTGGCCGGTGGTGCTGTCGGAGCTGTACGGATCGCCGCTGGTGCTCCGTTCACCCGGCGACACCAGCCGGTACTGGCCGGTCAGCCAGGGCGGGACGAGCACGCGCCCGTCGCTGGACCAGATCCTCGAGCAGATCAGAAGCGGCGGTACTCCCGACGTCTCGAAGATCGCTCGGTGGACGAGCTACGGCATCAACAACTGGACGAGCCGGACGCTCAACCCCGGCATGGACCGGTCCGAGCCCTTCGACAGGCTTTCCAAGATCGCGTTTCCCTCGCAGACGGTGCACTTCCTGATGATGACCGAGGGCGATGGGAACGCGGACTACGCGTACTCCGATCACGTCCACGCCGAATCCTGGAGCGACGCGGACTTCCCGCCCGGGACCGCGTCGAGCGAGATGGAAATCGCCGCCTGGGGGGGACCGCCCAAGAGCTTCGCCTCGATCGCCAACTATGCGTTCCTCGACGGTCACGCCGAGACGCTCCGCTTTGACCGCGTGTACACGGATTTCAACAGGAACATGTTTTACCCCAATGCTCGCGAGCGCTAGAGCCCGCGGGCAAGGAGACCTTGCGATGAATCTCAGTTTGAACACGATGATGGCCGCAATCGCGTCCGCGCTTGCGTGCTCGGCCGCGCTGGGCCAGCATGGCGGCGACGTGTACCTCGAGCAGGACTACCTGGGCCGGATCTGCACCGGCGAGATCGACGACGAGACGGGAGAAGTGACCCACAACACCCGAGTTTTTGGCGCGGAATTCGGCGAGTCGCCGAACTTCACCAACGACCCGGGCTTCGATTCGGCCATCGACGCCTTCACCCCGGGGTCCACGATCGGGTTCACGATCCGCCGGGCTCTGCGAGCCTGGGACGGCGCCGACTTCGACACGATTCCCGCCGAGCAGATCCGCGTCAAGCTCGGGAACCTCGGGCCGGTGCTCTCGCCGACGGACGACACCCCGGTCACTGGATTCGCGCTGCAGGTCGGGTCCGAAGGAGAGTTCCACCACCATCTCGGGTACACGCTGACGGACCCGGCGCAGCCGGGCATCTACCTCCTCGAGCTCGAACTGTGGAGCGGCGACGGTTCGCTCGGCACGTCGCGGCCGTTCTGGATAGTCTTCAACCAGCTCGACAGCGAGGAGAACCACGAGGCGGCGACCCAGTGGGTTCGCGCGAATCTCGCCGGCTGCCCGAGCGACTTTGACGCCTCGGGCTTCACCGACACGGACGACTTCGATGCGTTCGTCCGGGCGTACGAGGCCGGTGACTTCACCGCGGACGTCGACCGGACCGGTTTCGTCGACACCGACGACTTCGATTTCTTTGTGCTCGCCTATGAGGCGGGGTGCTGAATAGCAGACGGCATCAAGGCACCAAGGCACCAAGGCACCAAGGCACCAAGGCATCAAGGCATCAAGGCGCCGAGGTATCGAGGCGTGCGAACGCGGATGGTGGCGGTACCATGGTCGCGACGCTCCGACCCAGCCGCCGTGCCGGAGGCGGCTGGGTCGTTGTCCGTCAAGTCCAGGAGGGCGACATGCCCGGTGATCAAATGTCAGCACTGTCGATTCAGAACCTCAAGTTCCGCTACCCCGACCAGCCGGCGGGCGCCCCGTGGAATGTCAGCGTGTCCTCGCTGGAGGTCGCTCGGGGCGAGCAGGTGCTGCTGACCGCCGCCTCCGGCCACGGCAAGAGCACGCTGCTGCAGGTTGTCGCCGGGTTGCTGGACCCGGCGGAAGGAACGGTGTCGATCGCGGGGACGCGCGTGCACGACCTGCACGGTGCGGCCCGGGACCTGTTCCGCGGGCGGCACATCGGGATGATCTTCCAGACCTTCAACCTGCTGCACGGTTTCTCCGCCCTCGAGAACGTGATGGCGGCGCTGATGTTCTCGACGATCCCTCCCCGCGAGCACAAGGACCGGGCCGCCGCGCTGCTCAAGCACCTGGGGATCGACCGCGTGGACGCGGACCCCGATCGCCTCAGCGTCGGACAGCAGCAGCGGGTCGCCGTCGCGAGGGCGGTCGTGTGCGACCCGGTGCTGGTGCTCGCGGACGAGCCGACGGCCAGCCTCGACCCCGAGAACGCCTCGACGGCCATCCAGCTCATCCAGGACGCGTGCCGCGAGAAGAACGCCGCGCTGGTGTGCGTCAGCCATGACCCGGCGATGGGCGAACGGTTCGAGCGGCGGGAGTCGCTCGACCGGCTGGCCGGGCGTCCGCTCGAACGGTCGGCATAGCCGGGCGCGGTTGGCACGCCGCTATCCTCACCCCGCACGCTCGGTCGGGCCGCGGCCGCGACCGGGCCATGCGGGAGCACGCGATGTCTGAGGCAGGCAAGCAGGCGCTGTGGGGTGGTCGGTTCGAGGGCGCATCGGACCCGCTGTTTCGCAGGTTCAACGATTCGCTTCCCTTTGACTATCGCCTGGCGATGGAGGACATCGCCGGGTCGATCGCGTGGGCAAAGGCCATCCACCGAGCCGGCGTGCTCAGCCCCGAGGAACTGGCCCAGCTCCTGGCGGCGCTCGCCGAGCTCGCGGTGGACATCGAGAAGAACCCCGCGGCGCCCCTGGGATCGGGCGAGGAAGATGTTCACTCCTGGGTCGAATCCCGGCTGATCAAGCGGGTGGGCACGCTGGGCAAGAAGCTGCACACCGGGCGGAGCCGCAACGACCAGGTCGCGACCGACCTGCGCCTGTGGACGCGCTCGCAGATCGATGCCCGGGCCGGGGAACTGGTGGACCTCCAGCGGTCGTTGGTGGACCTTGCCCGGCGGCACGCGTCGTGCGTCATTCCCGGCTACACGCATCTGCAGCGGGCCCAGCCGGTGCTGCTCGGTCACTGGTGCCTGGCGTACGTGGAGATGTTCGACCGCGACCGGGCGCGCCTGGCCGACGCTCGCCGCCGCGTCAACGTGTGCCCGCTGGGTTCGGGGGCGCTGGCGGGCACGGCGTACGCCGTCGACCGGGACCAGATCGCTCGCGACCTTGGGTTCGACGCGGCGACGGCCAACAGCCTCGACGCGGTGAGCGATCGCGACTTTGTCGTCGAGACGCTCGGGGCCCTGTCGCTCGCGGCGGTCCACCTGTCGCGCATGGCCGAGGACATGATCCTCTACTGCACGCAGGAGTTCGGGTTCCTGGAGCTCTCCGACGCGGTGTCGAGCGGCAGCTCGCTGATGCCGCAGAAGAAGAACCCCGACTCGCTCGAGCTCATCCGCGGCAAGTGCGGGCGGATCGTCGGCTCGCACGCGGCGATGACGGTGACGCTCAAGGGGCTGCCCCTGGCGTACAACAAGGACATGCAGGAGGACAAGGAGCCGCTCTTTGACGCCATGGAATCGGCGTCGCTGAGCCTGCGCATGGCCGCGGTGGTGGTGGCGAACACCTCGGTGCGCGAGCAGCGCACGCTCGCCGCGGCCAAGGGCGGGTATTCCAACGCGACCGACCTTGCCGACTACCTCGTCGCGAAGGGCGTCGCGTTCCGCGAGTCGCACGAGATCGTGGGCCGGGCCGTGCGTTTCGCGCTGGCCGCGGACAAGCCCCTGGAGGACCTGACCCTCGACGAGCTGCGCCAGTTCTGCCCGCTGATCGGCGAAGACGTATTCGCGGCGCTGGCGGTTGAGTCCTGCCTGCGCAAGCGGGAAGTGGCCGGGGGGACGGGTCCGGCCGCGGTGTCGAAGGCGGTTGAGTCGGCGGCCCGGCGTCTGGGGATGGCGTGACAATTGACGGCCCGGTGTTCCGCGCTCCCATATGATTCGGGGCGTGACTACCGAAATCCGAACCGCGATCTCGTCAACCCGCAGCGCCCAGTGGCGGACCCCAACCGGGAACGCTTCGAGCCCGGCGGCGGGGGGGGCATGGAGGCATCGGCACCTGCTGGGCCTGCACGGGATGGACGCGGCGTCGCTGCGAGCGATCCTGGGTTTCGCGGCGCGTATTCCGCTGGTGACCGGCGGCGGCGCGGCCGAGATCCCGCGGCGCGATGATCTGCGCGGGCGGACCGTCGCCACGCTCTTCTTCGAGGACTCGACCCGCACGCGGACGAGCTTCACGATCGCGGCCCAGCGGCTCGGGGCGGATGTGGTCGACCTCTCGGGGGGCACGACCAGCATCAACAAGGGCGAGACGATCGTCGACACCGCGACCAACGTCGAGGCCATGGGCATCGACGCCATCATCGTCCGGGCCCGGCAATCCGGCGCGGCCGCGATGGCCGCCGAGCACGTGCAGTGCCCGGTGATCAACGCCGGCGACGGCCGCCACGAGCACCCCACGCAGGGCCTGCTCGACATCCTCACGATCGCCGAGGCGCACGGGCGCGGCGAGACCTTCGACCTCTCCGGGCTGACGATCGCGATCGTCGGCGACGTCGCGAGCTCGCGCGTGGCGCGTTCCGCGATCGCCGGCCTCACCACGCTCGGGGCGGATGTGGTGGCGATCGGCCCGGCGGGCATGGTGTCGCCGGCGCACGCGAGCCTGGCCTCGCCGGCCGCGACCGGCAGGTGCCGGATCGACCACGACCTCGACGCGGTGATCGGAACCGCCGACGCGGTGATGATGCTCCGCATCCAGTTCGAGCGTGCCGGCGACGGCGGGTCCGCCGGGTCGGCGGTCGCGGGCGTCCCCGCCGCGAAGAAGACAAACATCATCCCGTCGGTCCGCGAGTACCGCCACGGTTACGCCATGACGGTCGATCGCGCGGCCCGGATGAAGGAGGGCGCGATCGTCATGCACCCGGGTCCGATGAACCGCGGACTGGAGATCGACGGCGAAGTGGCCGATGGACCACGGTCGGTGATCCTCCGCCAGGTCTCCAACGGTGTCCGTGTGCGCATGGCCGCGCTGGCGCTGTGCCACGCGGCGGCCAAGACGAGATAGCTGCACTGCTGAGGCCTTGCGTCCCGACCGTTCCAGTTCCGTGCCCGCCATGATCCACGCCCTCTCGTTCGACATCGAAGACTGGTTCCACATCGTCGAGGTCAAGGCCGTCGAGGATCCGTCGCTGTGGCCGAAGCTGTCGGCCGAGTCCTCCCTGGTCGAGCGTTACACCGACCTGATTCTCAGAATCTGCGACGATCACAAGACCAGGGCCACGTTCTTCATGCTCGGCTGGATCGCCGATCGCCACCCGGCGCTGGTGAAGCGCATCCACGACGCCGGGCACGAACTGGGGACGCACTCCTTCTGGCACCGCAAGGTGTACGAATTAACGCCGGAGGTCTTCGCGCAGGACATCTCCGACTCGCTGAAGGCGATCCGGTCGGCCGTGGGTCGCGAGATCCCCATCCACGGGTTCCGAGCGCCCTCGTTCTCGATCACCGAGGGAACCGAGTGGGCGTTCGACGTGCTCATGGAGCAGGGGATCACCTACGACGCGAGCCTGTTCCCGGCATCGCGCGGCCACGGCGGGTACGCGTGCACCCCCGGCCTGCACACGCTGACGACCCCCAAGGGACGATCGCTCCCCGAGCTGCCGATGAGCATCGCGAGGGTCGGCGTCGGCCCGGCTCGGAAGAAAATGTGCTATTGCGGCGGCGGGTACATGCGACTGCTGCCGCTGTCGTTGATCGAGCAGGGCGTCGACCAGGAAGCGGCGGCGGGCCGTCCGACGGTGGTGTACCTGCACCCGCGCGATTTCGCCCCCGACTGCCCGAAGGTGAAGATGCCCCCGCACCGCTACTTCAAGTGCTACGTGGGGACGGCGACGACCGAGGGCAAGCTCCGCGGGCTGCTGAAGAAGTACCGGTGGGGGACGTGCGAAGAGGTCATCGCCGCGTCGGCGTCGGTCGCCGCGGCGTAGCTCACTTGTCGGCGGGCACGACCCTGATGATGGCATCGGGCTGGTTGACCGCGATGTAGATCGCGCCGTCGGGACCGCACACGACGTCGCGCACGCGGCCCTCGTTGTGGACGATCTCCTCGCGCTCGACCACCTTGCCGTCCTTCACCCGCATCCGCTGCACGGTCAGGCCAGCGAGACCGCCGGCGAACAGGTCGCCCTTCCACTCCGGCAGGATGCCGCCGTTGGAGACCGTGAGCCCGCACGCCGCGATCGACGGCAGCCAGACATATGTCGGCATGGCGATCGAATCGGGGTCGGACTCGTACACCGCGGGGTCGAGCGAGGCTTCCTTCTTCCCGACCATGTCCGGCCAGGGCAGACCGAAGGGGTTGCCGTCGTAATTGATGCCGTAGGTCACGACCGGCCAGCCGTAGTTGCGGCCCTTGATGATCAGGTTCAGCTCGTCGCCGCCGCGCGGGCCGTGCTCGGTGTCCCACAGGTGGCCGTAGAGATCAAAGACCAGTCCCTGCGGGTTGCGGTGGCCGTAGGACCAGATGCTCTTGTAGACGGGCCCGGTGTTGGACGCGAACGGGTTGTCGAAGGGAATCGAACCGTCGTCCTTGACGCGGTGGACCTTGCCGTTGGGGCGGGTGAGGTCCTGGGCCATCTGCATGCGGCCGCGCTCGCCGATGGCGAAGAAGAGAATCGAGCTGTCCTTGGGGTCGAAGGCGATGCGGCAGCCGTAGTGAACGCCGGGGCTGAGGTAGTGCTCGGGCCTGGCTTCGAAGATGACGCGGTCGGTGGTCCACGTCCAGCCGCCGCCCTTCGACGGGTTGATCCGACCGCGGATCACCTTGGTCATCACCTTCTTCGGGTCGCCGCCGAGTGCTTCGGCGTACGACAGGTAGACGAGCCGGTTTTCCTTGAAATTGGGGTGCAGGGCGATGTCCATCAATCCGCCCTGACCGTCGTTGCTGACCTCCGGAATGCCTTCAATCGGGGCACTGAGCGTCGCTCGCGCGCCATCGGTGCCGAGCGTGCCGACTCGCATCTTGCCGGGCTTCTCGGTGATCAGCATCGCGCCCGAGAGCGGCTCGGCCGTCCGGTCTCCCAGGTCGGGAACAAACTCGACGGACCACGGGGTGGCCAGGCCGTCTTCAACGACCCGTTCGATCTTGTAGCGGTGGTGCTGCGAGGCGAACACATCGCCGGACTCGCGCTTGGGGCCGCCGTCGTTGGCCCGGTAGTTCTGGAAGCGGAGCTCGTGCAGGTAGTTCACCAGGGCCCAGATCCTGGGGTCGGTGAGGGTCTTGTCGAACTGGGCGGCGTCACCGAGGTCCTTGTGGCCGGTCTTGACGGCGGCAAACATCTCGCGGAGGCTGCCGCCCGTCTTCCACTCGTCATCCAGCAGCGACGCGGCCTTGGGGCCGCCGGACCCGTCGTTGGAATGGCAGGAGGCGCAGTGTTCCCGCCACATCCTGTCCACCGTCTGGGCGGCGGCCTGGGAGCACAGGCCCGCGAGGACAATCAGACTCAGCTTCGACGCCGGGAGGGGAATTCGCATAGGTCCGTGATGGTACATCGCATCTCACGACGCGAACGGTCGCGGCCGTGCAATGGCAGAGGTTTTCGTGCGATATGCTCTGACCTGACCGGGCCGACGCCCGGTCGCTGGTTTCCTGGCAATGAGGAGCTTCGCGATGGCGGTGCGTTCTTCGAGCGGTCGTGGTCGTTTGCTGTCGTTGGTTGCGGGGGCCGGGCTGCTGCTGGCGGGCGCCACGGTGGTGTCGGGCCAGCCGCAGGATCAGCCGCCGCCGCAGGGCCAGCCCCGCGAAGGCCAGCCGGTGGACGGCCAGCCCGGCCAGCGCCCCCCCCGCGGGCCGCGTCCGGACGGCGCGCCCGGCCGCGAGATGCTGACCGTGGACGCCGGCATGAAGGCCATGCGCCAGGGCCTCCGCGTCCTGCGCGACGCCGCCGGTGACCCCGCCAAGAAGGATGCGTCGCTTCAGGCCGTCGGGCTGATGCAGCGCGGGTGCCTGGCGGCGAAGGCGTCGGTGCCCAAGCACCTCAAGGAAGGCGTCAGCGTCGAAGACTACCGCCGCGAGCAGATCAAGCTGATGGGGATGCTCCTGGAACTCGAGCTCAGCCTGCTCGACGGCAAGCACGATCAGGCCGCGGCGATGGTCGAGAAACTGGCCAAGTTCCGCGACGACGCGCACGAGAAGTTCGGCGAGGGTGAAGACGAGGACGCGGCGCCGGCCGGCCAGGACAAGTGAGCCCGGGCGCCGAGCGGACGCGACCACGCCGGTTCGGATGACCCTACCCTCTCCCCCATGACCACCATGGCGGACGCCGCGTCGCTCAAGTCGCTGATCGCACACGAACTGCCCGACCTGATCGCGGTGCGGCGCGATTTCCACGCGCACCCCGAGCTGAGCTTCGACGAGAAGCGCACCGCCGAGGTCGTGCAACGCGAGCTGGCGGCCATGGGCATCGCGCACAAGGCCGGTTACGCCAAGGGCACGGGCATCATCGCGTACATGCCGGCCACGACCGCCGACGGGGCCTCGCGGCCAGCCGTCGCGCTGCGGGCCGACATGGACGCGCTGCCGATCACCGAGCTCACCGGCGTGTCCTACGCGTCGACCCGCCCGGGCGTCATGCACGCGTGCGGTCACGACGGCCACACGGCGATCCTGCTCGGCGCGGCACGGGTGCTCTCGAAGGTCGCGCACCGGCCAAACCCGGTGACCTTCGTGTTCCAGCCGGCGGAAGAGGGCGGCGCGGGCGGAGAAATGATGTGCGCCGAAGGCGCCCTGCGCGGTGATTCCGGCGGCGGGCTCGGAAACCCGGTGGGTTCGATCTACGGCCTCCACGGGTGGCCGACGCTCCAGCTCGGCCAGGTCGCGACCCGCCCGGGCCCGATGCTCGCGTCGGTCGATGACTTCATCGTCGAGGTGGAGGGCGTCGGCGGCCACGCGGCCTACCCGCACCTGGCGGCGGACCCCATCCTCGCCGCCGCGCACGTCGTGACGGCCGTGCAATCGATCGCGAGCCGCAACGTGGGCCCGCTCGAATCGGTCATTTGCTCGGTGTGCATGATCCACGCCGGAACCGCGAACAACATCATTCCCGGGTCGGTGCGCCTGGAGGGCACGGTCCGAACGCTCAAGCCGGCGCTGCGGCTGCTCGCCCGCGAGCGGTTCTTCGCGATCGCGGAGTCCACGGCTCGTGCGCACGGCTGCCGAGCGAAGATCACCTGGCACGAGAGCTACCCGGTGACGCAGAACGATGCGCAGGCAACGGCTCGTCTGCTCGACATCGCCCGCCGGACGCTGGGACCGGGGCGCGTGGTGGTGCTCGAGCACCCGACGATGGGGGGCGAGGACTTCTCGTATTACGGTGCGCACGTGCCCTCGTGCTTCTTCTTCCTCGGGCTTCGGCCAAACGGCGTGAGCGACTACCCGACGCTCCACCAGCCGGAGTTTGATTTCAATGACGACGCGCTGCCCACAGGCGTCGAGATCATGTGCGAAGTCGCGCTGGCCCGGGCGTAATGCTCGTGTGCGCACGAGGATTTTGAGCATTCTTCGAGCGCGAGCATGAAGTCTTGCTCAAGGGTTGCGGAATCGTCTTGCGATGACACGGGGTCATGTTAGAGTGGCCTCGGAAGCGCGGGGAACGTCCCTTCTTCTGTGTGCGCTCCAGTAATCCGGCATTGCGTTTCTGCGCAAGCCCGTCATCCGGGGAGACATCTCATGCACCGATCGAATGGTTCCGTGACCAGCCGTCGCCACGCGTGGTCGTACGCCGGCCTGGCCCTGTGCGGCGTGGGCGCCGCGTTCCTTGGAACGTTGAGCAACCCCGCGCCGGCGTCGATGGTCGACGACGACCCGGCGAAGTGGACCATCGACAAGAACAACGACGCGGTGATCGAACGCAAGGCCGGCGACCTGACCGTCACGGCCGTGCTCTCGGTGGAGGCCCGCGGGAACACCTCGTGGGTCGTGGTCAGCGGCTACGAGCACGATTCGAGCGGGAACCAGACGGCGACATTCCAGGCAGATCTGTGGGAGTACACCGGCGCGATCACGCTTGCCGACGACGGCGACAAGATCTGGTTCGAGAACGTCACGGGCGGCGCCACGAACGTGTCGTTCAATGGCGATGCGACGATGAAGACCTTCACGTCCAACGAGTCGCAGCCCGTCGCGGGCCGGCTGTGGGACATCCACATCCCCATCCCCTTCACGCGCTGCAAGTTCCGCATCGGCGGATGGGGCGAGGAGCCCGGCTTGCCGGCGTGCCTGGTCACCGGGTATTACTGCGTTGACGCGCAGGGCAACCCGGCCTCGAGCTGCGTGCTCATCATCTGCAGCGACGGCCTCCATGATTGCCTGGGGACGTGCTGCGACGTCGTTGAACAGTGAGATCGCACCGGCCGGGACGGTGGACTCCTCGCCCGAGCAAGGCAACGCTCAGTCGTGGAGAACGAATGTCCCCGTCCGCTGAGGCTGCTGATCGTCTGTCCATCCTGGGTGGGCGACGTCGCGATGGCGTCGCCCACGCTTGCATTGGTCCGCCGCAGCCTGCCCGGGTGCTTCATCGGGGGGCTGGTTCGCCCGGGGCTTGATGAGCTGCTCGAGGGTTCGTCGTACTTCGACGAGCTGCACGTGGCGCGATCATCGGGCGTGATGGGCCCCAAGTTCGTCGCGTCCAGGCTCCGCCCGCGCCGCTACGACACGGCGCTGCTGCTCACCAACTCCTTCTCGACCGCGCTCATTACGCGGATCGCGGGGATTCCCCGCCGCATCGGCTACGACCGCGACGCCCGGGGCCTGCTGCTCACCGATCGGCTCTCGGCGCCGCAGCGAGCCGATGGCAGCTACGACGCCGTGCCCGCCGTCGAGTACTACCTCCGAGCCGCGTGCGACCGCCTGCTCGGTACGCCCGTCCCGGCGTGGCGCGACGGGGGATACCCGCTCGAACTGCCGGTGTCCGACTCGCAGCGTGCCGCGGCGGATGAACTGCTCGGGCGCGGCGGGATCGACGCGTCGGCGCCGCTCGCGATTCTCAACCCGGGTGGGAACAACGCCGCGAAGCGCTGGCCCGCTGACCGCTACGCCGCCGTCGCGCAGCACCTGGCGCAGGCGCAGGCGCTGACCGTCGTGGTCAACGGTTCGCCCGCCGAGGCAGCGCTCGTGGAGGAGATCCGCTCGGCGCTGCCTCCATCGGTCCGCGAGCGGGTGGCGAGCCTGCCGGAACTCGGCGTGACGCTGGGGTCGCTCAAGGGTGTCATCGCCCGCAGCCGCATCATGGTGACCAACGACACCGGCCCCAGGCACGTGGCGGCGGCCTCGGGCGTTCGGCTCGTGACGCTCTTTGGACCGACGGACCACCGCTGGACGACCATCCCGACCCGTCCCGGATCGCCGGAGATGATCCTCCTGGCCGATCCCGAGCTCCCCGAGAACCAGCTCGCCAACGACCATCCGGACCGCTGCCGGGTCGACCGGATCCCGACGTCGGACGTCATCCGGGCGGTCGATCGGCAACTGGCAGGGTGGAAGGGCCCCGTGACGGCCGTCACAGACTGCAGAACCGACCCGGATTGGCCCGCGGATTCAGATCCGATCCGGACACCTTGACCCTCGTGGCCGATCCTCTAGCATTCCCGTCTCGGACCGTGCCACCATCCCCGGCCCGGGAAGTAAGTGGACGTTCTTCGTTTCCGGGCCGCCCGGGCGGAGCGACAATCTGGGGGCGTAGCTCAGTTTTGGTAGAGCGCTTCCATGGCATGGAAGAGGTCACGAGTTCGAGTCTCGTCGCCTCCACTTACGACAACCGCCGCGGGGTTCGCCCGCGGCGGTTGTGTTTTTGACGCGGAATGTGTCCGGGTCTCTTTGCTGCCCCGGCGTGCGGCGGCCGGACCCGCGCCGCCTCAGCGGGGGGCTTACTTGCGGCGGGTGTAGACGATCTCCATCACCCGGAACTCCTTGCCGTCCGGTCCGGTGGTGAACATTTCCATGGTGTTGGTATTGGCGTCCTTGTAGGTGACGACCTCACGGGTCTTGGAGACCTTGCCGCCCGGCTCGGCGCTGTCGCCGATCATCGTGAACACCTTGCCCGCCGCGTCGCACGTCCCGTAGGACACCATCGGCCCGGTGCTCATCGAGTCGATCCACACGCCCACGTACCGCTTGGCGTTGTTGTCGTAGGACCAGCTTCCCTTGCCCTCGAAGACCTCGCCCATCATGTCGCCCTTGAATTCATGGATCAGGTGGCGGCCGCCGAGCACCATCGTGTTCTTCATCACGCCGTGGCTGACCATCGGCTCGGTGCCGGGCGCCATCCAGCTCGACACCTTGGCGTCCCACTCGCCCGCGAACTTCTCCATGTGCTTGTGATGCTCGCCGGGCTGGGCCGACTTCTGCCAGGCTTCCATCTCCGCGTTGTGGTCCGCCGGCTGGTCGGCCTTCTTCTCCGGCTGCGCGAACGCCATCGCACCGGCGACCAGCGCCGCACCCACCACCACGCTCATGCTCCGCCACGCGATCCGCTTCATGGTCGAGTCTCCATTGACGACGGCAAGCGACCCACACGCCCACGGTCATCGCTCCCAGTATAGCCCGAAATTGTTCGTGATGTGATCGGGTAACATAATTCGAAAAATGATCCCCGAGGGCCGAGATCAGAGTCGTGAACCCTGGCAAGCTATGTTCGCAGGCCAGAATCCACGCGATGGATACCACCCCGGACATCCCGGCCCGTCTGATCCCCACCGGGGAGGCGACGGCGATCCTGCCGGTTGACTCGGTGGGCCCGGGCCCCCGGCGCTCGGGCGGCAAGCCGATCACGGTGATCGCCAACGCCGCGATCCGCCAGACGCTCGACACGCCGTGCCTCAAGCAGGCGATCAACTCGCGGCTTGCGCCGGGGGTGACGGACGTGATCATCAACCCCGATGCGCACCTGGGGTACGGGGCGCCGGTGGGCTGCGTGCTCGTCTCCCCGACGCACATCTACCCGGGCCCGGTCGGGGTGGACATCAAGTGCTCGATGAGCCTGCTTCAGCTCGACGTCCCGTCGGCGGACCTGCGCGACAAAAAGCTCCGGCGAGCGCTGATCGACGCGATCGTCCAGCGGACGCCGACAGGAGCGGGGCGCGGAGGGACCCGCCATGCGCCCAAGGCCCGGCGCGTGGACGCGACGATGGGCCTGCGGGTCGTGACCGAAGGCGCTTCCGAGGGCGTGCTCCGCGACCTGGGCGTGCCCGTCGAGTGGAGCAATCGCTGCGAAGACTCATCGCACACCGGGCACGACGGAACCTCGGTGTCCCTGCGCGATCGGGTTGACCGGCTCCTGGCCGCCGACCCGGCGAAGGAGCGCCTGTTTGCGGACAAGATGACCCAGCTCGGGTCGTACGGCGGCGGCAACCACTTCGGCGAATGCGAGGACGTGCGGATCGTGGATTCGGACCGGGCACGGGCCGCGGCCGCCACGTTCGGGCTGCTCGACGGGCGCGCGGCGTTCCTGTCGCACTGCGGGAGCCGCGGCTGGGGCGCGATGCTCGCGGATCGGCAGTTCAAGACGTTGCAGCGCAAGTTCGAGGAGTGGGACATCCCGCTGCCGGGCAACGACCGCCAGCTCGTGTACGCGCCGCTGGGCACGGCGGAGGCCGACGCGTACCTCGACGACATGGCGCTGGGCGCCAATTTTGCCACGGTCAATCACCTGCTGATCAACGCCCTCGTGCTCGAGGCCTTCCAGGAGGTACTGCCCGGCGTGCGGGGCGAACTGGTCTACTTCATCAGCCACAACATCGCGCGGCGCGAGATCGTGAACAACCAGCCCGCGTGGGTGCACCGCAAGGGTGCCACCCGGGCCTTCCCCGCCGGCCACCATGCCCTCAAGGACACGCCGTTCAGTGCCACGGGGCATCCCATCCTGCTCCCCGGAAACCCGCAGGCGGGTTCGGCGGTCATGGTGGCCGAGCCCGGCGCCGAGCTGTCGTGCTACAGCGTCAACCACGGCGCGGGCCGGCGGATGTCGCGGTCGGCGGCCGCCAAGACGCTCGATCAGAAGCGTGTCGACGAGTCGTTCGAGCGCTGCGACATCCTTTCCAACTGCCGCAACTACCCCATCGACGAGGCCCCCAAGGCGTACAAGGACTTCGAGGACGTGCTCGCGAGCGTGAAAACGGCCGGCCTGGCGAGCGAGGTGGCCCGTCTGCATGCCCGCTTTGTCATCAAGGACGGCGACAAGGCCGACGACTGATCAACGACCGAACATGTGGCTGAAAATCAGCCACGAAGTGGTTGATAAATAACCACTCTCTGGTGGATCGGCACGTGGCGAGAGCGAGCAAGCACATACGTGGAGGCGCTGCGCCTCTTGGGCCACGGACTTACATCCGCTCCACCGTAGGAATCCCGAGCGTCTTGAGCCCATCCGCCAGCACGCGGCCGGTGATGTCGCACAGGCGCAGGCGCGAGCGCCGCGTGGCGTCGTCGGGCGCCCAGATGACCTTGCACTGGTCGAAGAACGCGCTGAACGCCGTCGAGAGCTCGATCAGGTACTGGCACAGCCGGTGCGGCTCGAGCGTTTCCGCGACGGATTCGACGACCTTCCCGTACCGCAGGAGCGCCAGCGCGAGCGATTTCTCCGCCGGCTCGGTGATCGAGATCACGGCGCCCCGCCAGCCGCCGTCGCGGCCCTCCTCCGCGGCCTTCCGGAAGATCGACCGCGTGCGCACCAGCGCGTACAGCAGGTACGGCCCGGTGTTGCCCTCGAACGCGAGCATGCGGTCGAAATCAAAGACGTAGTCCTTGCTCCGCTCGGTCGAGAGGTCCATGTACTTGATCGCCGCGATGCCCACCGCTTCGGCGATCCGCGCGCGGTCGGCTTCGGCCAGCGACGCGGACCGGTCGTCGACGACCTTCCTCGCCCGCTGCACCGCCTCGTCGAGCAGGTCGGCGAGCTTGACGTTCTCACCCGACCGGGTCTTGAAGGGCTTGCCGTCGGCGCCGAGCACGGTGCCGAACGCCGCGTGCTCGAGCCGGGCCACGCCGTCGCCAGGGACGTCGGCGTAGCCGGCCTTGATGGCGGCTCCGAACACCTGCTGGAAGTGCAGCGACTGGCGGATATCCACGCCGTAGATGACGCGCGAAGCGCCGAATTTCTGCACCCGCCGCCGGATCGCCGCCAGGTCCGTCGTCGCGTAGAGGTACCCCCCGTCGCTCTTGCGGACCAGGCAAGGAACCTCCAGCCCCTGCACGCGCACCACCACCGCGCCCTGGTCGATCGCGGCGACGCCCCGATCGAGCAGGTCCTTCACCACGCCGCCCAGTTCCTCGGCGTACGAGGATTCGCCCGCGGTGTGGTCGGCGGTGATGTTCGCGTGCAGCCGCGAGCACGTTTCGAGGCACGCCCGCATCGTGATGTCGTAGATCAGCTTCCACACCGCGACCGTGTCGGGGTCGTGCGACTGGAGCTTGAGCAGGACTTCCCGAGCCCTGTTGAACGCCTCGGTCGCGGTGTCAACCTGCGCCTGCACCTCGGCCTCGAGCTTGGGCCCCAGTCCGTACCGCCGGACCGCCTCGAGGCCCTTGAGATCCCGCTCGCATTCGGCCTGCGCCGCGCGGTATAGCTGCTCGAGCGCATCGAGCGTCAGGGTTGCCGGCGTGACGCGGCCGGCGTCGAGCTCGCCCTTCAGCTTGCCGGTCACCATCGCGATGGGGAGCCCCCAGTCGCCGACGTGGCTCTGGCGGATGACCTTGTGGCCCAGCCGCTCGAACGCCCGGGCGATCGCATCGGGGATCACCGTCGAGCGCAGGTGTCCGACGTGCATCTGCTTGGCGAGGTTCACGCCGCACAGGTCGACGACGACGGTTTGCGGCGAACTGGTGCGAGCGACTCCCAGGTCGTCGGCCGTCCCCGCGGCGTCCAGCGCCGTCACACCGGCCGCGAGCGCATCGCCCCGCAGGGAGATGTTGATGAAGCCCGGGCCGGCGATCGACTTCTCGGTCAACGGCTCGGCGATCCCCGCCAGGTCGAGCTTCGCCACGATGGCGGCGGCGACGTCCCGCGGCTTGAGCCCGAGCTGCTTGGCCAGCGCCATGGCCGCGTTGGACTGAAAATCGCCGAACTGCGGCTGGCGCGAGGCGGTGATCACCGGGTCCACGGGCCCGGGCAACTGAGGAAACGCCGCCGCGATCGCCGCTTCGAAACGCTGCCGGAGGACGAGAGATGGATCTTCGAGCGCTGACATGGACCGCGATGATAGAGCCCCCGTGACCGCCGAACCGGGTCGAGCCGCCGATGGCGGCGCCGCAGCAGCACGGCGCGCGGGCCCTCGCGGTGGGCGCGGTGCCCGGAGTCGTTGTGGAAGGCACGCCACGGTCGCTAGAATGGCGCCGTGCTGATGCCCCTGGCGCAACGCTCGTCCGGCGACATGGAATGGGTCCAGAAGAGTGGATTCCAGTGGTCGTTCGAGCTGCGCCAGGCCGACAGCGTGTTCGCCACCCTCGAGTGGCGGAGCAGCTTCGGGACGCTCGCGACGGCGAGGACCGAGTCGGGTTCGTGGACCTTCAAGCGCGTCGGGTTCTGGTCGCCGCGCGTGACCGTCCGCCGCGAGGGCGCCGCCGACGACATGGCGGTGTTCACGCCGCGGGGCTGGACCGGGGCGTCGGGCGTGCTGAACTTCCCCGACGGAACGTCGATCATCCTTGAACGCGAGGGCTTCTGGTCGAGCACGTGGCAGTTCCGCGTTGCCCCGGCCGCCGGGTCCGAGCAGCCCGGGCCGCCCATCGTCCGCATCGGCGACATGGCCGGCCTGTTCCGCTGGCGAGCCTCGATCACGGTCGTGGAGCCGGATCATCCGCAGGCCCCGCTGCTGGCATGCCTGCTGTGGTACCTGGTCGTGCTCGCCTCGCAGGACGCGATGGCCGCGACCATCGGCGCCGTCAGCGCCGCGGGAACGGCGGCGTCCTAGCGCGTGTTTTTTTCATGCATTTGTCATCACGGGGGTGCACCGGCCGTGTGCCGCGTCCTTTCGACCGGACGGGGCTGACCAACCCGGGGCACATCGATGCTGATACAGACGGAGAACGCCGCCGCTCCAGCCGACGCGGTCGAGGCCGCGCCGCCCGTGGGAACGCCGAGCGAAGCCGCCGCCGAGACGTGGATGTGGCTGGGCGGGATGGCGCTCATCGCGATCATCGCGGGAATCCTCGCGCACACCATCCTTTTCGCCGTGATGGCACGTCTGGCCACGAATGAGGACCGCAAGCTGATCCGCTCGATCGTGGAGCGCATGGCCGCGCCGTCGAGGATCATGTTCCCCCTGCTGGCGCTGCAGTTCGTGCTCGGGTCCTCGGTCGCGGGCGTGACCGTCGTGTCGAGCGTGGTCCGCGTCGCCACGGTCGCGCTGATCATGTCGCTGACGTGGGCGGCGATCCGCGGCGTGAGCGTCCTGGAGGACTTCGTCACGGCGCGTCATCGGCTTGACGTCCCGGACAACTACCAGGCCCGGCGGGTGACCACGCAGGTCACCGTCCTGGGGCGGATGCTCATCGTGGTGATGCTGATCGTCGGGATCGCGGCGTCGCTCATGACGTTCCCCCAGGTGCGCCAGGTGGGCGCGAGCCTGCTGGCCTCCGCCGGCATCATCGGCCTGGTCACCGGCATGGCCGCCCGGCCGATTGTCGAGAACCTGCTGGCCGGCATCCAGATCGCCTTCACCGAGCCGATCCAGCTCGACGACGTGGTCGTGATCCAGAAGGAGTGGGGGCGGATTGAAGAGGTCACGCCTACCTACATCGTCGTGCGCATCTGGGACGATCGTCGCCTGGTCGTGCCGCTGTCCTATTTCATCACCAACCCGATCGAGAACTGGACGCGCCGCACCGCCAACGTGCTCGGTACCGTCACGGTCCACGCCGATTACACCGCCCCCGTTCCGGTGATCCGCGCTGAGCTCGAACGCATCCTCAACGAGTCCCCGCTGTGGGACCGCCGGGCCTGGGCGTTGCAGGTGACGGGCAACACCGCCAACACCGTCGAACTTCGGGCGCTCATGAGCGCCCGCGACGGGTCGCAGCTCTTCGACCTCCGCTGCCAGGTGCGCGAGAAGCTGATCGACTTCATCCAGCGCGAGTTCCGCACCAGCCTGCCCAGGACGCGGACGGAGTTCCGCGTTTCCGAGCCGGGGCTGATCGCCGGCGATCCGAACGCGACGGCCGGGCATCCCGGCGACGGCCACGCCGCGGCCCCGTGAACCGCCGCTCCCGCGGGCAATAATGCTCCCCGATCGTCCGGGTACCAGGGGTCCAGTATGCCCTCCTTTGACATCGTCTCCCGCGTCAATTACGCCGAGCTCGACAACGCCATCAACAACACCCAGAAGGCCATCGCGGCGCGCTTCGATTTCCGCGGCGTGCCCGTCGAGTTCAACCTCGACAAGAAGGAGAAGAAGCTCAAGATCGTCACCGAGGACGACAGCAAGCTCAAGGGCGTGCGCGAGATGTTCGAGACCGCCGCCGTCAAGCGCGGCATCACGCTCAAGACCTTCTCCTGGGGCGAATTCGAACACGCCTTGGCCGGCAAGGCGAAGGTCGAGGTCAAGATCAACGACGGCATCGAGCAGGAAAAGGCCAAGAGCATCGTCAGGATGATCAAGGAATCCGGGCTCAAGGTGCAGGCCTCGATCCAGGGCGACGAGCTGCGAGTCACCGGCAAGAAGATCGACGATCTCCAAGCCGTGATCAAGATGCTCGGATCGTCGGACGTCGGGATCCCCCTGCAGTACATCAACATGAAATCCTGAGCGCGCGGGAACACTCTCCGATGAAGTTCTCAGCGCCGGCCGGGCGACGTGCTGAATCTCGGCGCCGCCGGCTACTCCCGGTCGCTTGCCACGAGAAGAAAGACAGCCGCACCGCGGCAGGGCGCCGCCCGGTCGGGCAGCGCGGTCGTCGTCGGCGGGATCACCGTTCTGGCGGCGTTCACGTCGCGCGTGAAGCACCGCGCGGGCCCGCGCCACGGGGCCGCCGGTGTCATGTTCCGAGAACCTGAAGTGACAAAAAAAGGCTTGATTTGATGATCAGCCAGAATTAGGATACCGACGTATGGATTATCCCGCCGTGGCGGGGCTCGAGCACCGGCATTCGACCGACCGAGCACGCACGGCGCACGCTCGCGAACGGTGAGATTCGCGAGCCGAGTCAATCCGTCGCAGCCTGATAAGCGCCTGCGACGGGTTGACTCGCATCGGTTGGGCGGCGGTCCTGCCGCACGCACGGACGGCGAAGTGGGGGAGTGGGGGAGTAGGGGAGCGCGTGGGGGCCTCGCGGGGGCGTTGGCGAGCGAGGGAAGAGAGGTCCGTGATGGGGAAGGGTGGGGGCGTCGCGGGTCCCCTGGCCCGCGGCAGGTCGGAAACGCCGTGCGTGCGCTCGTGGTGAGGCGGCAGAAAGACGGGCGGTCGAGGTGAGCGCGTCAGGGACGTTCACCGATGTCGATGATCGAGCAGCCCAGAATGGGCTCGATCCCGACCGCCCGGGCCGCCGCGATGACTTCCTCCGACTCGGCTCCCGGGTTGAGCCAGACTTCCTTGATATTCCCCCTGCCCGCGATATCGGCCATGAGCGTGGCGCCGATCGCGGGCGGTACGTACATCGAGACGCGGTCCAGATCACCGGGCACATCCCGGATCGACGCGTACGCCTTCAGCCCTTCGACCGTCGATTCGTTGGGGTTCACCGGGATGACCTCGTGGCCGCGTCGCAGGTGCGCCCGCAGCGACTTGTTGCCGTACTTGGACCGGTCCGAGGAAGCGCCGATGATCGCGACTCGCATGGCCGATTGTTCTCGCGGCACGGCGCCGAGGCGACCGCGGACGTGTTCGCATGCCGTTCACATGCGCGGCAGATTTCGGTGACGAGTGTCGCCTGCCGGATACCTAGAGTCCTTGGCTCGGGACGCCAGGCGCCGTCGCGCGGCGTGCATCCGCCACCGTGGATCGAGCGCCCGCTCCGCGTGCCGAGCGCTTGGAGGTCATCATGGCGCTGATCGAAGTCGGTGCGAAAGTCCCGGAGTTCTCGCTGCAGGACCAGCACGGCAAGTGGCACGCGCTCTCGGACTACCGCGGTCGGATCGTCGTGCTCTACTTCTATCCCGAGGACGACACGCCGCTGTGCACCGCCCAGGCGTGCCAGTTCCGCGACCACCACCCGGATTTCGCCAAGATCAAGGCCGCGGTGATCGGCATCAGCCCCCAGGACCCGCAGTCCAAGGCGAGGTTCGCCGCCAGTCACGCGCTGCCCTTCACGCTGCTCGCGGACCCCGCGCCGCCGGGCGGCGTCCCGCAAGTCAGCTCGCTGCTGGGCACATGGCGGGAGAAATCGATGTACGGCAACAAGGTCGTGTCCATGGTGCGCACCACGTACCTCATCGATCCCGAGGGTCGCGTGGCGCGGCGCTGGGACAGCGTCAAGACCCCCGGGCACGCCGCGGCGGTGCTCGCCGCCGTCAAGGCGCTCCACAAGGGCAAGGACCCGCTCGACATCAGGGGACCTCGACCCGTCCGGTCGGCGCAGCCGCGTCAGCGAACGCGCACGCAGGCCGGGCACGCGGGCTACTCGGGCGTGAGCCAGTCGCGCGGCAAGAAGACCAAGGATCGGGCGACGGCCGTCAAGGACCGGACACGTTCCGCCGTCAGGGCGTCGGGCGCGACGCGGACGCGACCGGCGGAGACGGCGTCCGCGCGCACCGCGAGGCGGACACGCCGCCGGTAGAATGACGCATGCCCCGCTGCACGCGGCGGATCTCCTATAGAGCAGCCCTGCTCGCGGCTGTCGGCGCCGTTGTCGCAATCACGGCCGTTGCCCCGACATCGCGGTCGGATTTCCTGATCGAGCACATCCCCACGGCGGCGCTGCTCTCGCTGCTGATCTACCACGCCCGAGCACGCCCGCTCAGCAACCTCAGCTACACGCTGATCTTCGTCATGCTCATGCTGCACGCGGTCGGTGCGCATTACCTCTACAGCCAGGTGCCGTACCAGCGGTGGGGCAGATCGCTGCTCGGTGAGGCCGCCGGCGACTGGCTGGCCACGCCGCGCAACCACTACGACCGCTTCGTGCACGCGGCGTTCGGCCTGCTCATGGTGATCCCCGCCGCCGAGGTGGCGGGGCGCTTCGCGGGGATCCGGCCCGGCTTCTGGGCGGCCGTCTTTGGAATCGGCGGCGTCTCGCTGTGCGCCAACGCCTACGAGGCGCTCGAGTGGCTCTTCACCTTCACCGTCTCGCCCGAAGCGGCCGCGGACTACAACGGCCAGCAGGGGGATATCTACGACGCGTCGAAGGATGTCGCCCTCAGCCTCGCGGGCTCGCTCCTCCCCGCGATCTGGGTCGTGGCGACCGCCTGGCCCAGCCGGGCACGACCAGCCGTGGCACCGGCGGATGCATCGCCGCCCCGACCCGTGTAAGCTCGGGTGCATGAGCCATCCCGCCACCCTCCGCCACGGGCGTCCTGGATTCACCGCCCGCGCCGTCGCGTTCGTCGCCACCGCGCTCCTGGCCGCGTCCGCGGCGTACGCCGACCTCAAGATCACGACGCCCCGCTGCGAATACGCCGCCGATCCCCTCGGCATCGACATCGCTCGGCCGCGCCTGAGCTGGATTCTCGAATCGACCGAGCGGAACGCGCGCCAGACCGGCTATCGCATCCGCGTCGGTTCGACGCGAGCGGGCCTCGAGGCGGGCAAGGCCGACATCTGGGACTCGGGAGAGGTCCGGTCCGACCAGTCGGTGCACGTCGAGTACGCCGGGCCCGCGCTCAAGCCCCGCCAGCAGCTCTTCTGGCAGGTCCAGGTGTGGGACAACCACGGAGGAACGGCGACCAGCGACATCACGCGGTGGGAGATGGGCCTCCTCGACCAGGCCGCCGGCGCCGCCAGGTGGATCCAGTTCACCGAGCAGGCCGATGACCCCTCGCTCCAGTTCGAGGGCGCCTCATGGATCTGGAGCCGCGAACAGGATCAGCAGAACCCGCCGGCGAACACCGACCGGTTCTTCGTGCGCGAGGTCGACCTCTCCGGCTGGCCCGCGTCCTTCACCGCCAAGACCCGCATCACTGCCGACGATCAGTTCGAGCTGTTCGTCAACGGCCAGCCCGCGGGCAAGAGCAGCGGCCAGGAGGACGCGTGGAAGACCATCCAGGTGTTCGACATCTCCCGCCACCTCAAGAGCGGCGTGAACCTGATCGCCGTGAAGTGCTCGCAGGGTCATTCCGCGGCGGGCCTCATCGCGAGCATCGCCATCGAAAGCGGCGACAAGCGCACGCGCGTCGTTACCGATCCCTCGTGGACCGTCGCCTCGAACGCCGGTGAAGGCTGGCCCGGCCAAGCCGGCGGGGACGGCTGGTCGCCCGCCGTCGCGGTCGCCCCCATGGGCGGCGGCCCGTGGAAGTTCACCGGCGGCGAGCTGGGCAAGTGCCCGCATTTCCGCAAGCAGTTCGAGGTCCAGAAACCCGTGGCGTCCGCTCGGTTGTACGCCAGCGCCCTGGGTGTGTACGAAGCCACGATCAACGGTCGGCGCGTCGGCCGCGACTATTTCAACCCGGGATGGACCGACTTTGCCCAGCGCGTCCAGTACCACACGTATGACGTCACCGACCTGCTCAAGTCCGGCGACAACGCCATCGGGATCATCCTCGGCGACGGCTGGTACGCCGGCCACGTGGGGCTCGGCGGCCCGCACCGCTACGGCGCCACCGCCCGGGCGTGGGCCCGGCTCGATATCACCTACGAGGACGGCACCACCAGCGCCGTCGGCACCGACCAGACGTGGCGAGCCTCCAACGGGCCGCTCCTCCAGTCCGACATGCTCATGGGCGAGACGTACGACGCGCGCCGCGAGATGCCCGGCTGGAACCAGCCCGGCTTCAGCGACGCCTCCTGGAAGCCCGCGCAGCTCTTCGCCGGTCCCTTCCCCGCGATGACCGCCGCCGTCGACGAGCCCGTCCGCGTCATGGCCGAGCTCGAGTCACGGACCGTCGCCGAACCCAAGCCCGGCGTGTTCGTCTTCGACCTGGGCCAGAACATGGTCGGCTGGGCCCGGCTCAAGGTGAAGGGAAAGGCGGGCGACACCGTCACCCTCCGCTTCGCCGAGATGCTCAACCCCGACGGCACGATCTACACCACCAACCTCCGTGGCGCCAAGTGCACGGATGTCTACACGCTCGCGGGCAGGGCCGGCGGCGAAACCTACGAGCCGCGCTTCACGTTCCACGGCTTCCGCTACGTCGAGCTCACCGGCTATCCCGGCAAGCCCGGCACCGACGCCGTCACGGGCATCGTGGCGTACAGCGACACGCCGCCGTCGGGAGCGTTCGAGTGCTCGGATTCGCGCATCAACCAACTCCAGAGCAACATCATCTGGGGCCAGCGCGGCAACTTCCTCTCGGTGCCGACCGACTGCCCGCAGCGCGATGAGCGCCTGGGCTGGACCGGCGACGCCCAGATCTTCATCCGCACCGCGACCTTCAACATGGACGTCTCGCGGTTCTTCACCAAGTGGTGCCGCGACCTCGAGGAAGCCCAGCGGCCCGACGGCGCGTTCACCGACGTCGCGCCCTTCGTCGCCGCCGGCGCCGGGACCGCGGCCTGGGGCGACGCGGGCGTCATCTGCCCGTGGACCGTCTACCGCGTCTACGGCGACACCCGCATCCTCCACGAACGCTACCAGTCCGCGAAGAAGTGGATCTCGTACCTCGAGACCAACAGCAAGGACCTGCTTCGGCCGGCGCAGGGCTACGGCGACTGGATCGCCATCGGCGCCGACACTCCCAAGGACGTCCTCGCCACCGCGTACTTCGCCCACGCCACCAGCATCGTGGCATCGTGGGCGTCGGTCATCGGCCAGCACGCCGACGCCGAGAAGTACCGAGATCTCTTCGAGCGCATCAAGGTCGCGTTCAACCGGGCCTACGTCTCCGCCGACGGCCGCATCAAGGGCGACACGCAGACGTGCTACGTGCTCGCGCTGTCGTTTGAGCTGCTGCCCGAGGAACTCCGCCCGCTCGCGGCCGAGCACCTCGCCGCGGACATCAAGGCCAAGGGCAACCACCTCTCCACCGGCTTCGTGGGCGTCGGCCACCTGACGCCGACCCTGACCCGCGTCGGCAAGCCCGACCTCGCGTACGCGCTGCTCATACAGGAGACCTTCCCCGGCTGGCTCTACAGCGTGAAGAACGGCGCCACCACCATCTGGGAGCGATGGGACGGCTGGACCAAGGAAAAGGGCTTCCAGGACCCCGGCATGAACTCCTTCAACCACTACTCGCTCGGGTCCGTCGGCGAGTGGATGTACTCGACGGTCCTGGGCATCGACCTTGACCCGCACACGCCCGGCTTCAAGAAGGCGATCATCCACCCCCGCCCGGGCGGCGGGCTCACCTGGGCCAAGGGCCACTACGACAGCGTGTACGGGCGCTACGAGTCGTCGTGGGAGCAGGACGGGTCTGGCTTCGCGCTCGACGTCACGATCCCCGCGAACGCGACGGCCACCATCATCCTGCCCGCGGGCAGCGCGACCGAAGGCGGCAAGCCGCTCGACCAGGTCAGCGGGCTCAAGGCCGAGTCCCGCGGCAGCATGACCGCCGTTACCGTGGGGTCGGGCACGTATTCGTTCGTGGTGAAACCGTGATGATGCCAGCCATCATCGGCGCGGCGAGTTTGTTGGGCTGAGTGATCGCTCGGGTTGACTTTTCCGTCTCGCACGTCAGCCGTCGGCACCACCGCGCGTCCGCGCGTGAAGCCGGTTTCCAGTCGTCGTTCCCGCGTGTAGCGCGAGTTTCCAAGCCAATGGCATCACCGAGCGGTCAGTCCGGCGATGCCGCAATCGATTCCTCTCCCGTCGCGTGCGCTACCGCCGCCGGCGCAGCACCGCCGCGGCGACCGCAAACAACCCCATCGAACCGGGCGCGGGGATCGGGAACAGGTGGAACGTGCTGTTCACGCACGAGATGAGCGGAGCGCCACCCTCGCCGTCGGGGTAGAAGCCAAACGGCGTGTTGCCGCCCATCACAAGCGACTCGTGGGACCACAGCAGCCGGTAGACGCCGGGGTTGAGAACGCCGCCGTACGCGAAGGTCTCCTGCCAGCCGGCCGACCCGTTGATGCTCAGGCGCGTCTGGCTCACGTGCGCGAACGACGTGTTCACATCCTCGAGCAGCAGTTCCCCGCCGACGGCGTAGAACCCCGGCGTCGATTGCGTCCACCCCTGCCACGCACCGACCCACGACCACCCCATCGGCTCGCTGACGCTGAACTCGATGATGCCGATCGCGAGCCCGTGCGCCGTTTCAGTCGTGTGCGCGCCGATGTTCGACGTGAAGATCTCCGCCGACGTGCAGGCTTCCAGCACCGCCGTGTCGAACTGGTTCCCGATCATCGGGCTCGAGGGGTTGAACATCACCGCCTCTTGCGCGTACCCGCGCCCGCTGTAGCCGCCGAAGGCAAACGACTGAGTCTCGATGGCGTTAAAGTCGATCCCCGTGTTGTCGGTCTGGGATCCGGAGTTGCCGAAGGTGGTGGAACCGATCCGGTACGTCGCCTCGGCCTGGGCTTGCTGATGGGAAACCAGGAGCGTGCCCTGGCCCGCGGCCGTGAACGCGCATACCCCGACCGCCGCGACGAACGCGCCTGCTTGAAGCATGAGAGTGTCCCTCCCAGTCACACCGACCAGTACTCGCGGATCCCGCACGAGACCCCCTTGTACTCAAGATTGCGGAACACTTGTGAAGGGGTTGTAGTTGCGACCAGCATACTGGCGCGTGCCGCCCCGTTCAACGCGCATCCATCACGAATCACCGCTGCAACCACGGGCCTCGCCGGCCCGGGCACGCGCGCCAATCGACCCACGCGGGCGTCGGTCCGCCGCGGGCGAATCAGGCGATGAACACACAACCGAAACCCACGAATCAGGGCGCGGCCACGGGCAGCGACGGGTCCCCGAACAGCATGAACTTCATCCCCTGGAAGAAGATGCTCGGCGGGTACCACCCGTCATCGGGCTTGAGTTCGCCCAGGCGCTCCCGGTCGTAGTAATCGCTCACGGCGGCCGCCCAGCAGTCCCCCAGCCGCCCGTGCCGCTTCCCGATCCGCTCGGCCATCGCCGTGATCAGCGTCATGCCGCAGGGCTGGCTGCCGGTGTTGCAGCCGATGTACGCGACCGCGCCGCCGGGGATGTCCCGCACCATCCGCTCGCCCAGCCCGGTGAGGTTGTACCGGCCCGTCTGGTAGCACGCGGGCGGCGGCGGCGGCTCGGTGAACTTCTGGCCGTTGTTCGAACCCGCCTGCTCATGCCCCCAGCAGTCGATGTACGCCTCGTAGGGCGGCAGCGTCGCGAACCTCGCCGTCGAGCATCCCGCCGACATCACCACCGCGGGCCGCGACGAATTCGTGAATTGCCCCAGCGATCCCGCTGTGATCGACTGGTCCCACCCGTCATCGAACCCGTGCCCGGAGTGCAGCACGACGTCCACGCCCTCGTTGAACAGCGCCACCACGCTCGCCTCGTCGTGCCCGGGCGCCGGCGTGGCCGCCGCATCGCCGCCCGCGGCCGCGTCCGCGCCATCCTTGAAGTACCGCCGTTGAAGCTCCCAGCCCTCGCCGAGGGCTGCGCCCATCGCGTCCATCGCGGGGCGGTTCTCGATCCAGCCGCCAACCGCGATCAGCCCGGCCCGCGGCGACGCGCCGCGGCTCGACTGAGCCCCGATATACGCGATCGACTTGCTCGCGATCGCCGCGACCTGCTCGGGCGTGCTCGCGGGCCATCGCCCGACCGCCAGCTCGGGGCGGTAATCCACCGCGTCCAGGTTGATCGGGTCCGCCTTGTTCGTCTCCCCGCGCACCTCGCCGAAATACCCGCTGTGGAAGCCGGCCGTGGACCCGTTCCAGCTCTCGAACGACCCGTCGGCCTTCGCCACGTCGCCGTAGTACAGGTCCGACGGATAGAACGCGTAGTTGAACGCCTCCGGGCACCAGCGATCCAGGCACATGTACCGGACGGGCAGCACGTCCGCATCACCCACCAGCAGCACGTACCGCAGGCGGTCGGCCGTGCCCTCGCCCAGCTTCCACCGCTCGTACAGGTACCTCTTGAGCTTCTCCGCGTCGTCGCAGCCCGTGCTCGACCCGAGCACCTCTTCGAGTACCACCACCGATGCTCGGACATCGGCGCTCCGCTGGTCGGCGTACCGCTGCGACGCCTCCGCGAGCGCCCGCGGCGCCACGATCAGCATCGAACCCGAGGCCGCTCCCGGCCCCGTCTCCACCGCAATGCCGCTCAAGACCGCCGCCAGGAGTACGTGCACCATGCCCACACTTTACCACATCAAGGCTGGCTCACGGTCCCCCATCTGTCGCCTGGCCTTCATCAGCCGACCCGCGATCGGCGTCGTGACGTGCGTCTGTGTGCCTTTGTGCCTACGTGCCTTCGTGCCTTCGTGCCCTTGCTGTCTTCCCTCGACACCTCGACACCTTCCCCTTGTGATACGCTGCGCACTCCGCCCCCTCGTACCAATCCCCGCCCACCACCCAACCACCCATGTTTACCACCACCGCCGACCTCACCCTCCCCTGCACCATCACCGGCTCGTGGCCGCGCCCGCGATGGATGGATGTCTCCATGTGGGGTCAGCCCCTCGACACCTGCTTCATGGACGTCCGCTTCCGCGAGAAGTTCCAGGACGCGCTCTCGGTCATCCTCTGCGACCAGGAACGAGCCGGCATCGACATCCTCACCCACGGCGACCTTCACTGCGACGAGGACTTCGCGGGTCGGTCCTGGCACCACTACCCCCTCCAGCGCTGGGCGGGCTTCGAGGGCGACCACCTCCAGTCCTGGCTCACCCGCTCGCCGTGGCTCAAGTACCCGCCGGGCACGCTGCTCAACGAGATTTACACCGGCTGGCGATGGCCGCGCGTCACCGGCAAGATCGAGCACCGTCCGCTCGACTACCCCAAGCTCTGGCGCCTCGCCCAGGCCCGCACCAACAAGCCCGTGCGCTTCGGAACGTGCTGCTCGCAGGTCATGGGGCTGTTCCTCGACATCCACACGCCGCACTACAAGGACAAGCGCGAGGTGCTCTGGGACATGGCCGGCGCCATGAACACCGAGCTCCGAGCCCTGCGCGACGCCGGCTGCCGAGCCATCCAGATCGAAGAGCCCTGCCTGCACTTCATGGCCAACACCTTCGGCAAGGACCACTCGGACGTCCGGTTCTACCTCGACTGCTACAACCGCGAGGTCTCGGGCCTCGAGGACGTCGAGATCTGGATCCACACCTGCTGGGGCAACCCCAACATGCAGCGAGTGATCGAGAACGACAGCTACGCCGCGTCGCTCGACATGTACATGTCCGAGGCCCGCGGCGACGTGTGGACCATCGAGACCAAGGACCGTGACATGCGCGAGGTCGAGCTGCTCGCGCCGTACATGAAGAACGCGGGCAAGAAGATCTGCGTCGGCGCCGTCAGCCACCGCCGCCTGCAGGTCGAACAGCCCGAGGAGGTCGCCAGGACCATCCGCCACGCGCTCAAGTTCGTCCCGGCGGACCGGCTCATCGTCTCGACCGACTGTGGCTTCGGCCGCCAGGGCTGCAACCGCGAGATCGCCTTCTTCAAGACGACTTCCATCGCCCAGGGCACCAACCTCGTCCGCCGCGAGCTCGGCCTGGACACGTCACCGATCCGAGCCGCCGACCCGCTCCTCCAGACCGACCTCGTGCCCGACAAGCCGGCGCTGTAGGACGTGAAATCCACGCTGAGACGGCGAAGACGGTGAGACGCAGACCGGGTGAGAGGCTCGGATCATGCCCTTTGTGCCTCGGTGCCTTCGTGCCTCACCTCCGCATCACTCCCGCCGCACGGCCGCCGTTTCGGCCACTGCAGGGTCGGTGTCGCTCGCGGGCTTCTTCGATGCCTCCACCCGCAGGCGCTCCACGTGCGTGGGCTCGGCCTCGAGCACCGTGATCACGTGCCCCTCGAACATCAGCGTCTCGCCCGGCTGCGGGATGCGGCCCAGCGTCACCGTCACGTACCCGCCCACGGTGTCGTAGTCGGGGCTCTCGGGCAGCTCGATCCCCAGTTCCCGGAGCTGCATGTTCACTTCGCGGATGTACAGCCGGGCATCGATCTCCGCCGACTGGTCCTTGACGTCGATCTCGACGTCCGATGACGCATCCTCGTGCGACGGCTCGAACTCGTCGCGGATGTCGCCGATGATCTGCTCGACGATGTCCTCGATGGTCACAAGGCCCGACACGCCGCCGTACTCGTCGGCGACCACCATGAGGTGCACCTTCTTCTCCCGCATGTCGTTGAGCACTTCCCGGATCGTCTTGGTCTCGGGGACGAAGCTCGCGGGCCGCAGCAGCTTTCGGAAGTCGAACGCCGCGCCCGCCCGGGTCTTGTCGCCGGCGAGCCACTTGAGCAGGTCCTTGATGTAGAAGATCCCGACGACGCGGTCGGGCGATCCCTCGTACACCGGGATGCGGCTGTGACGCGACCTGCGGATCGCCGCCGTCACCTCGCCCAGGTTGCTGGTGAGCGGCATCGTCTCCATGTCCGTCCGCGGCGTCATGATCTGCTCGACCGTCTTGTCGCTGAAACGCAGCACGCTCTCGATGGTGTCGCGCTCGAACTGGTCGAACCGGCCCTCTTCCTGCCCCTCGGCGACCGCGGACATGACCTCCGCCTCGGCCTCCTCGTGCGGGTCCTCCCGCACGCCCAGCACCCGGCCGATCAGCTCGTCCAGCAAAGTCACCACCCGCCGCAGCGGCGCCGCCGCCACGTGCAGCGCACGCAGCGGCCCGGACCAGATGATGATCGATTCCTCCCCCGCCCGGGCCGCGATGCTCGACGGGATCACCAGCCCGAACAGCCACACCATCAGCGACGCCGCCGCCACGCCCAGCACGCTGTCGATGAAGTCCGGCGCGGCCGCCCCCCGCAGCCTCGCGACCCAGTACACCGCCGCGATCACCGCCACCATGCTGCAGATCACGCGCGGGAAGGCCACCGCCACCGCGTGCCCGCTCGGGTCGTCGAGGATCTTCCTGATCCGGTTGCGGCGCGACGGCGCCAGCCCCTCCGACAGTTCCTCCAGCCGCGTGCGCTTCAGCTCGTGCAGCGAGTAGAAGAGCGACGAGAAAATCGCCCCGAGCCCGACCGCCACGATCAAGATGCCGAGCCAAAGACCTCCCGTCATGGCTCGTCCCTTTCGCCCTGGTACGTCGCGCCGGCGCCGATCAACGCCAGCACTTCATCCTCCCGGGCGTGCATCCGCCGGCACGATTCCTCGTCGTGATCGTCGTAGCCCGCGCAGTGCAGCACCCCGTGCACGATGTAGAGCAGCAGCTCCCGCCTCGCCGCGTGGCCCCGGTCCCGGCCCTGACGCTCGGCCACGTCCAGGCACACCAGGATGTCGACGTCGAGCACGCCGTCCTCGGACATGTCAAACGTCAGCACGTCCGTCGTCGTGGGGTCGTCCAGGAACTCCGCGTGCGCCGATGTCATCTCGGCGTCGTCGATGACCTTCACCCGCACCACGCCCGCCAGCCCCAGCGCCGCAAGAGCCGCGTGCGCGTGGGTCCCGATCCACCGAAGGTCCTCGGCCCCGACCCGCCCGGTGGCGTCGGTGAGCTCGACGTCGCGCGCGGAAATGTCGCCCGCGCTCGTCCGGGCACCGTCGCCGCCATGAGCATGACTGAGTTGAGACTGGTTTGCCATGATCCCGGGCCCGCCGCGTTGTCCGCACGGGGCCAGTACCGGATTGTACGTGACGCCGCCCGGCCGGACATGGGATTCCGACGGCTCAATCCGGACGACGGACGGGTTATGAAAGGAATATGGACGGTATCCGGGCGATCTGGATCGGATTACTTCCGCAGCGTCGCCGAATAGATCGGTTTCTGGCCGGATAACACCCGCCAGACGTCCTCCACCACCCAGCTCATCTTCTGGTTGGCCAGTTCCGTCGCCGCCCCGATGTGAGGGGTCAGCAAGGCGTTCGAGCACGCCAGCAGCGGGTAGTCAGGGCCGATCGGTTCGGGGTCGTGAACGTCCAGCAGCGCCGTCATGCCCGGCCGCTCGTGGAGCAACCGGGCAAGCGCGGCCGCGACCACCACCGGCCCCCGGCTGGTGTTCACGAGGATCGCGTCGGGCTTGAGCTTCCGCAGCAGGTCATCGCCGAGCAGGCCGTCGTTCGACGGCCGCGCATCCACATGCACCGTCACGACGTCGCTGGTGGTCAGCAGCGTGTGCTGGTCCACGCAGGTCGCGCCCTGACGCTGCGCCGGCGGGATCTCGATCAGGTCGTGGTACTGCACCCGCGCCCCCAGACCCGCCACGGCCCGGGCCACCCTGGTGCCCACCTTTCCCATCCCCAGGATGCCGACCGTCATCTCGCACAACTGCCGACGCCCGCGGAGCCCGCAGCGCAGGCCGCACCAGTCCTGGGGGCTCACGGCGGCCTTGAGATAGTGCCGCGGCCTGATCGCGTCCAGCAGCATCGCCATGACCAGCTCGGCCACGGCCGATGAATTCGCATCGGGCGTGTGCACCACCTGCACGCCGCGTTCAAGGCAGGCATCGACGTCGATGTTCTCAAGACCGACGCCCGCTCGTCCAACGACCCGCAGGCCGGGCATGTGGTCGAGCACCTCGCGGTTCACCTTGGTGTACGTCCGCACGACCAGCCCCGCGGCGTGCTCGAGCTCGCCGTTGAGCGTCGCGAGCTTCTGGGGTTCGCACCGCACCAGGTCGCACCGCTGGCCCAGCCACTCCGCGGCACGTGTCTCGAGTTCTTCGGTCTGGACCACGAGGGGTCGGTCGCTCACGCGCGCTCTCCGCCGTTGCCCGATTCCGGATCGGCCTCGGCCGGCTCGATCTTCGCCGACATCGAACCGCGGCACCGGGGGATCAGCGGGTCGCTGCCGAAGGCGTGGATCTGGGCTTGCTTGAGCTCCGCAAGCTCCTTGTGCACCGTCATGCAGATCGCGCGACCCGTTGCATCCACCGTACGGGCAACCTTCATCCCGGCCTCCTGCGGCATGCCGAAGATCCGGGACATCATTCGAACCACGTAGTCGTACGTGTGGTCGTCATCATCGAGGAGAATCACGTTCCACAGCGGTGCCTGCCGTGCACGCGTCTGCTCCTGCGTCTGAACGCCGGGACTCTCGCTCGTTGATGCCATCAGATCATCCTAGATGCGCGGCGAACTCTGTCTACTGGCGATCGGCGACCGGGCCGGCGGACTTCGCACGAACATCATGTTTGTGGGTACTCACCGACGCGGGAGAGACCCGCACTCCCACCTACCATGCCCCGCGATGTGGATCCTGGCCGTCATGGCCCTGGGCGCGGCGTGCGTGATTGCCGCCATCGGCATCGCTTCCTTCAGGGCGCGACGCCGGTCGGCCCCGCCGGGCGCCACCGCCACCTCCTGTCCAGTCTGCGGCTACGACCTCACCGGCCTTTCGAAGGGCACCTGCCCGGAATGCGGCGATAGTGCCGCGACCCGGCGCGCCGTGCGCCGGACGACCGAGCAGAAGCTGGCGTCCATCGATCGTCTGCTGGTGCAGCTCGTGCTCGGCGCCGCGGCGCTCGCCGCGGCCGCGATCGTGATCGGCTGGCTGCTCCAGCGGCCGTGATCCGGACGACCCGAGTTGAGACTCCGTCGCTGCTCGAATCTGTCGGTCGAACCGAATAGCGTTCTTCCGTGATGCAGACATTCCAACACGCCGCCTCGCAAACGCACGGCCCGGCGGCGTGGGTCTTTTCCACCCGGGCACAGATCTGGGCATCGATCATCTCGGGCTCGTGCCTGCTCGCGTGGGTCGTGCTCGGACAGGCCCTGGGGATCGACGCCGCACGCATCCTGGTCTGGATCAGCCTGACCATCGGCCTGGTGTACGGGTCCCGTGCCGCGTGGGAATCGCTCCGCGAGTGGGTGGTCGACATCGACGTGCTGATGGTCGTCGGCGCGGTGGCGGCCGCGCTGATCGGCCACTCCGAAGAGGGCGCGACGCTGCTCTTTCTCTTCGTCCTCGCCGGCGCCCTCGAGGACCTCGCCATGGAGCGCACGCGCCGGGAGATCGAGGCGCTCCACAGGCTCATGCCGTCTGAGGCGAGCGTGCTGCGCGACGGTCAGTGGGTCACCTGCAAGCCCGAGGACCTCAGGACCGGCGACCACATCCGCATCCGGCCCGGCGACCGCGTCCCAACGGACGCGAAAGTCGAAACCGGGGAAACGTCATTCGATCAATCGGCGATCACCGGCGAATCGATGCCCCGCTCCGTGGCGCCCGGCGATGCGCTCTTCGCCGGCACGATCAACGTCGACGATCCCGTCGACGCGATCGTCACGCGCCCCGCCGGTGAATCGAGCCTCCAGAAGATCCTGACCCTCGTCACCGAGGCCCGTCAGCAGCGCGAGCCGGTCCAGCGAGCCATCGACAGGCTCAGCCAGCCCTACGCGATCGCCGTCATGGTGGCCGGGGCGCTGGTGTTCGTCGTGTGGTGGCAGGTTCTGGGCAGATCGTTCGACAGCGCCCTCTACACCGCCATCACCCTCCTCATCGTGGCGTCACCCTGTGCGCTGGTGATCGCGACGCCCACCGCGACCCTCGCCGCCATCGCCCGAGCCGCCCGGTCGGGCGTCCTGTTCAAGGGCGGCCAGTCCATCGAGCGGCTCGCGCGCGTGGGCGCGGTGTGCTTCGACAAGACCGGGACGCTCACCGTCGGACGACCCAGGCTGACGCAGGTCCACCCCGTCGCATGGTCGAGCGCCGACGAACTGCTCGCGATCGCCGCGGGCCTCGAAAGCCACTCGTCCCACCCCATCGCCACCGCCATCACCGAAGCGGCCAAGGCCCGTGGGATCACCCCGGTCGACATCCAGGAGCTCGATCACACCACCGGTCGCGGCATGTCGGGGGTGCACGCGGGCAATCCCGTCCGCCTGGGCAGCTTCAAGCACACGCGCGACCTGATCCCCGTGTGCCTGCGCAGCCGGGTCGAAGAGGTCCTCAACCGCATCCAGGCTCGCGGCGACCTCGGCGTCGTGGTCGCGCACGCGCACGATCCCGACGCCGCCACCGGTCAGGCCGCGGTGCTCATCATGTCGGACATCGTGCGGCCCGGCGCCGGCGAGATGGTCCGCCGGCTCCATGACCTGGGCATCCGGCCGCTGCGCATGCTGACCGGCGACAACCGCCTCACCGCCGAACGGGTCGCGACAACCCTGGGACTGGATCGCTTCGACGCCGAGCTGCTCCCGCAGGACAAGGTCAACGCCGTCGAGGACACCAAGCGGCTGCTCGAGTCGAAACGAGCCGGGCGCTCCCGTCCGGGCGTCGCCGTGATCGGCGACGGCGTGAACGACGCCCCGGCGCTCTCCGCGGCCGACGTGGCGATCGGCATCGGCTCCATCGGCACCGACGCGGCCCTGGAATCCGCCGACGTCGTGCTGCTCAGCGACGACCTTTCCGTGGTCCCCTGGGCGATCCGCCTGGCCCGCCGCGCGCGGCAGAAGGTCCGGGGCAACCTCGTGTTTGCGCTCTCGGTGATCGTTGTGATGGCGATCGCGACGCTCGGGGGCTCGCTTATGGGGTTCAAGGTGCCCCTGTCGCTGGGCGTGTTCGCCCACGAGGGCGGAACCCTGCTGGTAGTGCTGAACAGCCTTTTGCTGCTGCGGTTCCCGTCGGTGCCGCCGACGAGCGCCGAGCCTCCGGTCGCACCCGGCCGCCATCGGCATGCCTCCCCAGAGGGATCCCCTGCCGTGGTGGAAGCCGCCGTTGTTTCCACCGCAGCTAACAGCGTTCAAAATTAAAGGGAATTAATTTTGGCGCGTCACTTATTGCGCTAGCAACAGGTAAACGCATCCTGAAAGCCTATCCATACCCGCTGGCGCGATCCTGAAGGGGTCGAGTGATTCTTTTTTAGAATGCCTCTTGGGCGCGCACACGGCCATCATGAAGCCGGATAAACCCTGATTTCACCTTTCGACCCATTCAGGGGTGTAATAGTCCGTGCATTCACGACATACGCGCGGTATTATCGAAGTTCAGGCGGGGGACAGGATCGCAGTTTGGGTATCCCCAGAGTTTTTCCGGGTTCCGGGGACCTCCGTCATCACCTACCTGTTTCTGGAGGCCAAGAGATCCCGCAGGAGTTTGCCATGTTTTCCCTCACGGCTGAGTACGCCCTCCGGGCGATGGCCTGCTTGGCTCTTGCCCCGGGTCGTCTCGTCCCCACGCCGAACCTCGCCGGTCAGACCAAGGTCCCGCCGAATTACCTCGCCAAGGTTCTTCAGCTCCTGGCTGCCGCCGACCTGATCACCGGCCGCCGCGGCGTCGGGGGCGGATACAAGCTCGCCCGCCCGGCCGGTGAGATCACCCTCCTCGAGGTCATCCGGGCGGTCACCCAGGTCGAGCGCATCCGAGCGTGCCCTCTGGGCCTTCCCACGCACGGCACCAACCTCTGCCCGCTCCACCGCAAGGTCGATGAAGCCGCCGCGGCCGTCATCGAGCTCTACGGACGGACAACCCTCGCCGACCTGCTCGCCGATCCCAACCGCCCGCGCCCGCTGTGCGAGGTTCCCGGCGCCCCGACCATGTCCGCGACGCTGACCGTCGACGGCACCGCCGCCAAGCCCGCCGTCCGCCGCTGACCCCTCAACGGCGGTACACGCAAACGTCCGGTCCGATCCCGGCGCCGGCCGTCCTTCGCGCTTTGGTGCGCCAACGATCGGGCCATGACTCCCGATCAGCCCGGCGCCGATCCATCGGCCCCGATCGACATCCACAAGCTCGAAGCCCAGCGACGCGCCAACCGTTCCGCCATCGCCGAACTGGGCCTTCCGCCCTACGGCGACCGGGTCGAGCAGCGCCTCGACATCACCGCTGCCCGTGCCGCGTACGACGCCGCGGCCGACAAGGAGCAGCAGGAAAAGGGGCGCGAACCCGGGTTCATCGATCGCCGGCCTCGGGTCACGATCGCCGGCCGCGTCATGCTCCACCGCGACAACGGCAAGCTCATCTGGATGAATCTGCGCGACTCGACCGGCGACGTGCAGGTCGCGGTCAGCCAGAAGGACTGCGACGAGCTCGGCTTCAAGCTGGCCAAGCTCATCGATTTGGGCGACCTGGTCGTCGCCGACGGCCGCGTCATGAAGACCCGCACCGGCGAGATCACGATCTGGTGCTCGTCGCTGCGGCCCGGCAGCAAGTGCCTCGTGCCGCCCCCCGAGAAGCACGCGGGTCTCCAGGACGTCGAGATCCGCTACCGCCAGCGCTACATGGACCTGTGGGCGAATCCCGAGACGGTGTCGGTCTTCGAGCTGCGCTCACGGCTCATCTCGCGAATGCGCCGGTTCCTTGAGTCGCGCGGGTACCTCGAGGTCGAAACGCCGATGCTCCAATCGCTCGCGGGCGGGGCGGCCGCTCGGCCCTTTATCACGAAGATGAACGCGCTGGACATCAACCTCTACATGCGCATCGCCCCCGAGCTGTACCTCAAGCGGCTGCTCGTCGGCGGCTTCCCGCGCGTGTTCGAGGTCAACCGCAACTTCCGCAACGAGGGACTCGACAAGCAGCACAACCCCGAGTTCACGATGCTCGAGGCCTACCACGCCTACGGCGACGTCGAGACGGTCATGGAGCTGACCGAGAGCCTTATCCGCGACATGGCGACCTTCGTGCGCGACCAGCTCGCCGGCGATGCCTCGCAGGGCGACGTCGTGCTCCCGTTCGGCGATCTCTCCATCAACTACTCGCGCCCGTTCGAGCGCGTCACCTACGCCCAGCTCTTCGAGAAGGCCTACGGCTTTGCGATCTCCGATGTCGCCCGGGCGCGCGAGGAACTCCGCCGCCGCCACCCGGGCCTCACGCGCGAGAACCCCGCCGCCATCGACCAGATGGACGACGTCATGGTCATCAACGAGCTCTTTGAGGACAAGCACCACGGCGGCGAGGCCCAGCTCGATCCGTCACGCCCGACCTTCGTCACCGACTACCCCGCCGCCATCAGCCCGCTCACCCGACCCAAGCGCGACAACCGCCCGGGCCGGCTCCCGCTCGCCGACAGGGCCGACCTCTTTATCGCGGGCATGGAGATCGCCCCGCACTACACCGAGCTCAACGACCCCGATGTCCAGGAAGCCAAGTTCCGCGAGCAGCTCAGGGGCTCCGACAGCGAGAAGAATGCCGAAGAGAACACGTTCCGCACCTTCGACGCCGACTTCATCCGCGCGCTCAAGGTCGGCATGCCGCCCGCCGGCGGCATGGGCCTGGGCGTCGACCGCCTCGTCATGGTGCTGCTCAACCAGCGCACCATCCGCGATGTCATGCTCTTCCCGCTGATGCGGCCCGAGGAATAGCCGCAAGCCAGAATCTGCCGCTCGATGCCTCGATGCCTCGATGCCTCGATGCCTCGATGCCTCGATGCCTCGATGCCTTCCGCTCAGCATCCAGCTTCGTACGCGGCCACGAACGCATCGAAGTCGTCGGTGTCGACGAACCCCGACCCATCCATGTCCGCGTGCGCGGCGCCCGCCTCGTACGCGACCACGAAGGCGTCGTAGTCGTCGGTATCAACAAAGCCCGTCCCGTCCATGTCCGCCAGGCACGAACGCATCGATTCGAAGATGTACCCGGCCCCGCGGTTGGTCTGGTAGAACGGGCCGCCGATCACCGCCCGGTCGCCCTTCATCGCCAGCCGCCAGCCGAAGTTCGTGTTGCCCGCGTCCGACGCGTTGAGCGTCGCGCTGTGGATCCAGTTCCCGTGCGATTCGCGGTAGACGAAGGCTCCGCCCACCCGGCTGTTGACGGCGGCGAGGTGCGCGCCGACGACCACCGTGCGCCCGTCGGTCGCGACGTCGCAGCCGAACCTGTCCGAGGCGTCGGGCACCGGCGCCGTGAGCCTCGCCACCTGCGTCCACGACCCACCCTCGAGTCGGAACACGTACGCCGCGCCGGCGTCGCTCTCATCCGGCTCGTCTTCGAGCTGCGCGCCGACCACCGCGATCGGACCACGCAGCGCCAGGGACCCGCCGAAGTCCGTGTCGGTTTCGAACGCGTCGCCCGTGATCTTGGATTGGAATCCCCAGCTCCCGCCCGAGCGTTCGAACACGTAGACGCCCCCCGCGTCGGGCGCCTCCTCCGAATCGTCGTCGATCGCCGACACGATCAACCGATCGCCGTCGATCGCAACCTGGGTACCGAAGTTGTCATCGAAGTCCGGGTCGGGCGAGACCAGTGTCTGCGTCCGGGTCCACACGCCGCCGGCCTTCTCGAACACGAAGACCTCTCCCGCGAGCAGGATGTCGGATGAGGTCGCCCCGTTTGACCCGACGACGATCATCCCGCCATCGGCTCGCACCGCGACCCCGACCCCGAAGTTTCCCGACGCGTACTCGGTCGGCGCCGTCAGCCGCTGCACGAGCGTCCATATCGGCCCGAGGCGCTCGAACACGTAGACCGCGCCCGAGTTCTGGAAGGATCCGTCTTCGCCCGGTGTTCCAATCACGACCACGCCGCCCGCGCACGCCACCTGCGTGCCGAAGGCGGCGTTGGCCTGCAGCACCGGCGGCCGGAGCTCGGCGGTCTGCACCCAGGCTCCGCCCGGCTTTTCGAAGACGAACGCACGCCCGGGCTGCGAGACGCCGGAGTACGTGGCGAACGGTGCGCCGGCCACGATCAGCTCACCGTCGTACGCCACGTCGTACGTGAAGATGTCGCTGGTGAGGGCGCCGCCGGGGGTGATGCGCTGGACCTGCGACTGTCCTGCGGCGTGCCCGGCGAGCGAGACCGACAGCAGTGCGGCGAGAAAGCTCGCGAGCGTGCGCGACATGGCCATGGCATCTCCCTTCGCGTGCCGGCGGTGGAGGTCGCGTCCCGGGGCGCTCGCGCGAGCGCGGCGGGCTGATGGCGGTCGGTGCGACCGCGCGTTCCCTCTCGGGGCCGGATGGGGGTGTGACGCGGCGCCGAAACAACGGTTCCCGCAAAAAATCCAGATCGCCGTTCCGCCTCCCGCCTTCGGCCGGCGACTCCCCGCGCTCCCAGCGGCCGGTCCGCCGCTGCTGGTGGACAGCAACGGACGCCGACGGGAAATGGAGCGACCGCTTCCCGGGAAAACCCTGTCTCGAGAAACACACGACCAGCCGATTCGCCGCCGCTACTTGCCCTTGGCCTTTGATGCTTCGTCCCACAGGCCGCCGAGCGTCGCCGGCTTGATCATCTCCGCGAGCCCGAAGTCCTTGAACTCTTCCGGGGAAAGCTTCAGGAACTCCTCGCGCGTCGTGCCCTTCTCGACCTCACGAGCCGCGATCTCCCGCATCTTCGTGAAGAAGTCGATCTGCCGCTGGGCGATCGATACATCCCCGACCTCGCCGTGCCCGGGCACCACCACCGTCTTCTCGTTGCACAGCTCGATGATCTTCCGGCAGCTCGTGATCCACCCCGCCGTGTCGGCGCCGGAGTTGGTCGGGTCCACGTAGGGCCACATCCGGTGGAAGAGCAGGTCGCCGCCGTGCACCACGTTGTGCTCGGGGATGAACACGATCAGGTCGTTGTCGGTGTGGCCCGCGCCGACGTGGTAGAGCTCGACCGAGACCCCGCCGAGCGTGATCGTCCCCGACGAGGGCATCAGCTTGTTGGGCATGAAGTCCTTCTCGGTCGGGTTGCTCTTGAGGAACGCTTCGACGTCGGAGATCACCTTGGGCGCCGCGGCGTTCTGCGACTGCTTCAACTTCGCGATCGCTCCCTGCGCCGCTTGGATCGACCGGTTCACATGGGATCCGATCCGGGCCGGCAGGTTGGCGTGCGCAACCACCGTCAGGTCCTTCGTGAACGCCGGGTTCCCGCCGGTGTGGTCGAAGTGGTGGTGCGTGTTGATCAGCGTCTTCACGGGCTGGCCCAGGGCCTCGGCCTCGCGGCGCAGGGCCGCGCCAAAGCCGCCGTTCTTCGCATCGATCACAAACGTCTCGCCCTTGGCGACCACCGCCAGCGCGTTACCGCCCTCACCGGTCGCAACGTGGCAGCCGTCGGCGACCTTCTTCCATTCGAAGTAGCTCGCCTCCGTGTGGCCGGAGGCCCAGCCCCCGATGTCTCCGCTCAGTCCCCGAGCCGCGGCCCGGCCACAGACGGCCAGCCCGACGCCCGCCATGGAAGGGCCAAGGAACCCCCGCCGAGTAAGTGCCATCCGTCGATCCCCCCTGTGTGGTTGTGCCA
>JAJVHS010000015.1:154186-168652 GCA_022072615.1 Phycisphaerales bacterium | reverse complement strand
CGCGCCGCCGTCGGTGGCCGGGGCGGCGTCGTGCACCGCGATGAAGAGCAGCCGGCCCGAGTCCGAGAACGCGATCGTTCCCGGGCCGTCGCCGGAGGCATCCAGGTTCATCCACGGCAGCAGGGAGGTGATCTCCGCCCGGGAGATCGTCCGCACGACCGACTCGTCGATGTTGCGGATGGTGACGGCGTCGGTGGCGGCGTCCGCGGTGGCGTATCGGCCGGCGACGCCCGCCGCGGCAACGGCGGAACTCCCGGTCGTGCTCCCCCAGGGCGTCGAGACCGGCCCGGCGGGGGCGCACGGGGCAATGGCGCCGAAGACAGCCGAGGTCAGCAGCATTCGCTGCACCCCACGGCGCCTGCGATTGAACATGGATCGGTCCTCGCTGGTCTGCCGCGGCACGATCACCGGGCAACTTCAGTCTACACCGCCTGCGCACCGCGACCAATACATTTCCGCCGTGTCGCCCATGCGGAAAAGCCGCTCCGTGGACCCGGCCACGGGCACGATCGCGCGGGCGCGTACGCGGACCGCCAGCGGCTCGCACCATCCATTTATGCGGCGCGGCTCGGGAGGACGGAGTTACTCCACGGTGACGCTCTTGGCGAGGTTCCGCGGCTTGTCCACGTCGTGCCCGCGCAGCACCGCGGCGTGGTACGCCATGAGCTGGAGGGGGATGACCGTGAGCATCGGGCTGAGGGCCTCGGGGATGTCGGGCACGTAGAAGACATCGTCGGCGTGGCGCTTGATCTGCTCGTCGCCCTCGGTGGCGACGGCGATGATGCGTCCGCCGCGGGCCTTCACTTCCTGGATGTTGCTGATCACCTTCTCGTACTGGCGGCCGCGGTTGGCGATGAACACCGCCGGCATGCCCTCGTTGATCAGCGCGATCGGCCCGTGCTTCATCTCGGCCGCGGGCATGCCCTCGGCGTGGATGTAGCTGATTTCCTTGAGCTTGAGCGCCCCCTCGAGCGCCGTCGGGTAGTTGTACCCGCGGCCCAGGAAGAGCCAGTTCTCCCGGTCGATGTACCGCTCGGTCACCGATTTGATCTTGGCGTCGTGCTCGAGAATCCGCTGGATCTTGTCGGGGACGGTCTCGAGCGCCTTGAGCACCTCCGCGCACTGGTCGGCGGACATGAACCGCCGGCGTCCGAGGAAGATCGAGACCAGCGTGAGCACCGCGACCTGGCCGACGAAGGCCTTGGTCGACGCGACGCCGATCTCCGGCCCCACGCGCAGGTACACGCCCGCGTCGGTCTCGCGCGCCATCGTCGAACCCACGACGTTGATCACGCCCAGCGCCAGCGCGCCGCGGTCCTTGGCTTCCTGGAGCGCCGCGAGCGTGTCTGCCGTCTCGCCCGACTGGCTGACCGCGATCGCGACCGTGTTCTCCTCGATGATCGGGTTGCGGTAGCGGAACTCGCTGGCGTACTCCGCCACGGCGCACACCTTGGCGAGGTCCTCCATCAGGTACTCGCCGATCATCGCCGCGTGCAGCGCGGTGCCCTGGCCCAGCAGGATCACGCGCTTGGCCCGGGTGAGCTCCTTCGCGAAGCTCGCAAGGCCGCCGAGCACGACCTTCCCGTCGCGGGTGTCGATGCGCCCGCGGAACGTGTTGGAAAGGCACTTGGGCTGCTCGAAGATCTCCTTCTGCATGAAGTGCGAGTAGGCGCCGAGCTCGATGCTCTCGAGCTCGATCTCGAGCTGCTGGATCTTGGGCGTGACCGGGACGTTGTGGATGGTGCTGGTGCGGAACCCCTTGGGCGTCAGCTTGACGACCTGGTAGTCCTCGAGCGCAAAGGCCTGCGACGTGTGCGACACCACCGCCGACCCGTCGGACGCGACCAGGTACTCGCCGTTGCCCACGCCCACCATCAGCGGGCTGCCCTTGCGGGCCGCCACCAGCGTGTCGGGCTCCTTGTCGCACATCACCACGATGCCGTACGCCCCGGTGACCTCGCGCAGCGCCGCCTGCACCGCGGCCTCCAGGTCCACCCCTTCCGAGGGCGAGTACAGCTCGCCGATCAGCATCGCGAGCACCTCGGTGTCGGTCTGGCTCTGGAACTTGTGGCCCTTCTCTTCGAGGTAGGTCTTAAGCGAGGCGTAGTTCTCGATGATGCCGTTGTGGATCAGGCAGATGCCGGACTTGTCGTCGGTGTGCGGGTGCGCATTGGGGTCGGTCACGCCGCCGTGGGTCGCCCAGCGGGTGTGGCACATGCCGATCGTTCCCCGGACGCCGCCCACCTCCTCGAGCTTGTCCTCGAGGTTGGCGACCCGGCCGACCGTCTTCACGACCCGGATGTGGCCGTCCTGGATGGTCGCGATGCCCGCCGAGTCATACCCGCGGTATTCGAGCCGCTTGAGGCCCTCGAGCAGGAGGTTCTGGCACTGCTTGTTGCCGACATAGGCCACGATTCCGCACATGATCTCTGCTCCTGCGCCGCCGGGAACATCCTGACCGGGCGCTCCCGGATGGTACGACCGCCCGAACGTCTCATAAGCCCGAGCGTTCGGGCACTGTCTCTACTCATCGGTCAGGAGCCGGGTTCGCTTGGTTCGTGCTCGCCAGACGGGCAACGCCCCGCCGCCACGGACCTTGCGCTCAGCGTCGTCGGCCTCCGGAACACCCGGCGCAATGCCGTACATACACCTGAACCCCCCAGCCGCGAGTGTCGGTCCAGATCCTTGATGCCAATGAGAAAAGGGCCCGGCGCGTCGGCCGGGCCCGTGCTCAGCGGCGTCTCTGGCGTGTCCGCGCTCTCAGCACCCGGCTTCGAAGGCCTGGACGAAGGCGTCAAAGTCATCGGTATCGACAAAACCCGACCCGTCAAAGTCGGCGTTATCGGTGCCGGCCTCGAACGCCTGCACGAACGCGTCGAAGTCGTCGGTGTCGACAAACCCGCTCTTGTCGAAGTCCGCCGGGCAGTGGTCCACGCGGTACGCCGTCATGCGCGTGCCGTTGCCGGCGATGATGAGGGTGCCGTCGGCGCCGATCGCCGGACCGCCGATGTTGACGTTGGTGACGTTCGTCGACCACAGCAGCGAAAGGTCCTTGGTGAAGGCGTACATCGCGCCGTTGCTGAAGGCGCCGTTCGACACGAACAGGTTGCCGACGACGTCCACCGCCATGCGCGGCGCGAAGAAGTCGGCCGGGATCGCCGCCTCGTACTGCGCCGTCACGAACCCGTCCGAAGTCCGGCGCTTCTGCAGGATGTTCCCCGGCGCGAACATGTACACGTCGCCGTCGGGCGCGACCGCGAGCTCGCCGTTGGTCCACCACTGCGCGGGCGTCGACCAGCGCACCGTCATCGCCGACCCGTCGTCGGTGATCGCGTAGAAATAGTCCACCGACGCGTTGTTCTGCGTGCGGCTGAGGTAGATGGTCCCGTCCGGGCCGACCATCGGGGTGGTCTGGATCGTGAAGCCAGGCATGACCGGGCTCTGGTACTGGAAAGCCCCCGTCGCGACGCTGAACTTCTTGATCACGTGCCCGCCCCCCACCGCGTCGGCCACGTACAGGTAGCCGTTGTGGATGGCGCCACCGCAGGTGCCCGACACCGACCCGACGCGGGGCGCGCTCCACACCGTCGCGCCGTTGGTCGAGTTGATCCGCCAGATCCTGGTGAAACTCGCGATGACCGGGTCGCCGTCGTCGGCGAAGACAACACCGTCGTACGGGCCGGCGTCGATCTTCTCAACGCTCTGCCACTGGATGGCGCCCGTCGCCGCGTCCAGCGAGTAGAGCACCGCCTTGACCGAAGCGCCGTTGCCCGATCGAGACGCGAACACGCGGCCGTCCTTCACGCCCGCGATCCACGTGGTCCAGTCGTTGGCCTGGTACGGGAGGTCCCGTCGCCAGAGCTGGGCGCCGGTGTCAAGGTTGAAGGCGAACACCGGCGACTCGTCGGAGTTGGGTTCCGGAGGGAATCCCGACTGACGCACGATAAACACCCGCCGGCCCTCGATGACCGGCTGCCATGCGATCACCGAGCTGGGCCCGCCGTTCCAGAGCACCTGCTGGGCATCGGGCCCCCATTCCGAACTCTGGCCGTTGCGGCCCTGGTTGCCGCCGGCGTTGGACCAGTCGTCGCCCGCGATTGCGATGCAGGGGCTGAGCGATGCCGCAAGGCCGGCGATCGTAAGGAATCGATTGAGAACGGATCGGCACATGGGGAAGCTCCTCGAGTGAGAACCTCCGTTATACAGCCGCCGGACTGGAACGCAAGCCGAATTGTCGCACGCGGGGCTCAGCACCCGGCTTCGCGTGCTCTCCCGTTCGAGTTCACCTGCCCAGGACGCGGTTTAGCCGTCCACGGCCGGGTCCGGGCCGTGATTCTGCACCACGACCTGCGCGGCCCGGCGGTACTCGTCGGCCCCGAGGTCAAAGGAGGGCTCGGCGATCGTCTCAAAGTGCAGTCGAGCCGCTCGCACGCCCATGCCCCGCTGGCCTTGGCGCTCGATCGCCTCCCACCGCGCCCACCGCACGGCGCGCGGCGCATCGACGAACACCCGCACGTCCAGGTGCTCGCGGTGCGTCGCGTGCAGCGCGTGGATCCCTTCGCAGATGACAAGCGCAGTGGGCGCGACCTCGCGCACGCCCTCGCGGCGGTGCGTGTGGAACGACCAGACGGGCACGGTTGCCCGCCGCCCGGCCCGCAGCGCGGCGAGGTTCTCGGCGAGCAGCGCCAGGTCCGCGTGCTCGGGCAGGTCGCGGTGCAGCGGGTCGACCGCTCTGTAATCGGGCAGGTAGTCGTCCGTTGACAGCAGCGACGGCGGGGTCACCAGGCGATCCGCCGCGCCGTGCGTCGCCAGGCGCCTGGCGAGCGTCGATTTCCCGGATCCGACCGGGCCAGTGATCCCGACCACGACGACCGGCGACGTCATCAGACGCGAGGAGATGATCCCCCACAGCCGATCGGGAGCCTCATCGAATGCGACGTGGAGTTGTGGCCCGGCCGCGTTCACCGTCGAGCATACGCTCGGATCGACGCCGCCCCTGTCCCTCCCCACGGGGCCGCTTCCGAGGGAACCTTCATGCGAGCCCGTCTCAAAGTCTGCTGCATCGCGTCGGTCGACGAAGCGCGGCTGGCGATCGAGCACGGGGCGACCGCGCTGGGGCTGGTCTCCGAGATGCCGAGCGGCCCCGGGCCGATCCCCGACGAACTGATCGCCGAGATCACCCGCGCCGTCCCCGCCGCAATCGACAGCTTCCTGCTCACGTGCCGATCCGACCCGGCGGGCGTGGTTGACCAGGTCCGGCGCGCGGGCACCACCACGGTGCAGCTCGTGGACGACGTCGAGGAGGATGTCTACGCGGCGCTGAGGCGAGAGCTGCCGCACGTCCGCATTGTCCAGGTGGTGCACGTCCAGGACCGCGATTCCATCGACCAGGTCCGGCGGGCCCAGGACCACGCGGACATGATCCTGCTGGATTCCGGCCGTCCCCGGGCCGCGGTGCGCGAACTGGGAGGAACCGGGCGCACACACGACTGGACGATCAGCGCGCGCATCGTCGAATCGTGCTCGAAGCCCGTGTTCCTCGCCGGCGGCATCAACCCCGCGAACGTGCGCGACGTCATCGATCAGGTCCGGCCGTACGGGATCGACCTTTGTACGGGAGTCCGCACCAACGGCGCTCTCGACCCCGGCAAGCTCGCCGCACTCACCGTCCAGATGCGATAGCCTGTGCGCCTGCATGAATCCCCAGGGACTCGCCGGCGTGATGGTCATCCTGCTGCTCGCTCTGGCGATGTCGTCGCAGCGCCGGAGGATCAACTACCGCCTGGTGGCCACGGGGATCGCGATGCAGTTCGCGTTCGCGTTCCTGTTCCTGCGCTTCCCGCCGCTGGTCGCCGTGTTCGACTGGTTCGCGACGGTCGTCACGCGCGTCATCTCCTTCGCCGACAAGGGAACGGAGTTCCTGTTCGGGAGTCTCGCCGATCCGGCCGGCCCGTGGGGCTTCATCTTCGCGGTGCGCGTCCTGCCGGTGATCGTCTTCTTTGCGAGCCTCATGGCGGTCCTGTACCACGTCGGGGTCATGCAGCGCGTCGTCGCCGCGCTGGCGTGGGTGCTGCGCAGGGCGCTGGGTGTCACCGGCGCTGAAGCGCTGTCCGCCGCGGCCAACGTGTTCCTGGGCCAGACCGAGGCCCCGCTGACCGTCCGGCCCTACATCGCCTCGATGACCAGGTCGCAGCTCATGGCGATCATGACCGGCGGCTTCGCGACGATCGCCGGCAGCGTGCTCGCGGCCTACGTCGGCCTGCTCGGGGGAGAGTCCCACGAGTCTCGCGTGCTGTTCGCCAAGCACCTGCTCTCGGCGAGCGTGATGAGCGCTCCCGCCGGCCTGGTCATGGCCAAGATCATGCTGCCCGAGACCTCCGACGCGCCCGAGGAGTCGCTCAGCTCGCTGCTCGCGGCGCCCTCGTCGGCCCGGAACATCATGGACGCCGCCGCCGAGGGCGCGACCGACGGGCTGAAGCTCGCGCTCAACGTCGGCGCCATGCTGGTGGCGTTCGTCGCGCTGCTTGCCATGATCAACTACCCCCTGGACGCCCTCTCGCAGACTCGCTGGGTCGCGTCGTGGCGCGCCCAGTACGGGCTGCCGGTGTTCACCCTCGAGAACCTGCTCGGCTATATCTTCACTCCCCTCGCGTGGTGCATGGGCGCGGGCTGGGAGGACTGCCGGGGCATGGGTTCCCTGCTGGGCAAGCAGGTCATCGCGACGGAGTTCGTCGCCTACGCGGACCTTCGGTCGCACATCGCAAACCAGACGCTGTCCCCCCGCGCGTGCCAGATCGCCACGTACGCTCTGTGCGGCTTTGCAAACCTCCCGTCCATCGCCATCCAGATCGGCGGGCTCAGCGCCATGGCGCCCAGCCGCCGAGCCGAGTTCGCCTCCCTGGCGCCGCGAGCCATGGTCGCCGGCGCGCTGGCGTGCTGGATGACCGCGTCGATCGCGAGCATCTTCCTTCCCGCATGAGCGGCCACGTTTCAATCCCCGTCGAACTGACCGTCTACGGCGGCACGCTCAGGGCATCCATCCCCGTCCCCGCCGGTCCGGTCACGGCCACCGAACTGCTGCCGGTGTTCCGGGCCGTCGCGGAAGCCGTGATCCACTTGTCGGTGAAGAACGCAGAGCGTCAAGGCCGGACGGTCTCGTGCAGGGACGGCTGTGCCGCCTGCTGCCGCCAGTTCGTGCCGGTGGCCGAGTTCGAGGCGCGTTTCCTGATCTCGCTGGTCGAGGGCATGCCGCCGGCCCGCCGCGCCGAGCTCAAGCGGCGCTTCGCGGAGGCGGCACGGCGGCTCGATGACGCGGGCCTTCGCGACCGGTTGATGGCGCCGGAAACCCAGCCCCGCGACGCGCTCAAGACGCTGGGGCTCGACTACTTCCGGGTCGGGCTTGACTGCCCCTTCCTGGAGAACAAGTCGTGCTCGATCCATCCCGACCGGCCGCTGGTCTGCCGCGAGTACCTCGTGACCTCGCCCGCTCGCGCGTGCGACGATCTGCACGGCGTCGAGGGCGTCGACCTGCCGCTGCGCCCGTCGCTGGCGCTGTGCCGGATCGACGAGCAGCCGTCGCAGACGCTGGTGAAGACGGTCCCGCTCGCCATGATCTTCGAGTGGGCAAAGAGCGCCGGGGCCTGCCCGGCGCCGCGCCCCGGCCCCGCGATCTTCGATGAGTTCCTCCGCCGCCTCGGCCCGCACCGGCAAGCGCCGCCGGACGCGCCGGCGCCGGCGATGAGCCCGGACCCGGCTTGACTACCATCCACGCCTCGGCTCAAGACCCGGGCCGGACGGATGCCGACGTGAGCCACACCCAACTCTCCGCCGACGCGCGCCGCACGCAGGGCGTGGTGATGATCCTGCTGACGCTCGCGGGATGGACGAGCATCCCGCTGTTCCTGCGCGACTTTGCTCACGGCCCGTTCGCCATCGACGCCTGGACCGCCAACGGCTGGCGCTACGGCGTGTCGGCGCTGCTCTGGGCACCGGTGCTGGTGCTGGGGCTGTGGCGCCGCGATCTTCCCAAGGGCATCTGGCGAGCGGCGCTGGTGCCGAGCATCTTCAACACCATCGCGCAGGTCGCCTTCGCCATCGCGCCGTACATGGTCAAGCCCGGCCTCATGACCTTCAGCATGCGGCTGCAGATCATCTTCCTGACCGTCGGCGCGGCGCTGCTGTTCCCCGCCGAACGCCGGGTCATCAGGACCGGCGGCTACCTGTCGGGCATGGCGATGGTGATGATCGGCACGGCCGCCACGCTCATGTTCCAGGACGGCGGCCTGGGCGGCGGCACCGCCGCGGGCGTCGCGATCTCGATCGCCGCGGGGCTCTTCTACGCCTTCTACGGCCTGAGCGTGCGCAAGTCGATGCAGGAGTACCACCCGTTCACCGCGTTCGCCGTCGTCAGCCAGTACACCGCGGCGGCCATTGTCGTTCTCATGGTCGTGCTCGGCGACCGCCACGGCATGACCGTGCTCGACCTGCCGGGCACGCGCCAGTTCCTGCTGGTGCTCTCGGCGGTGATCGGGATCGGCCTGGGCCACACGCTGTACTTCGCGAGCATCTCGCGGCTGGGACTGGCCGTGGCCGCGGGCGTCGTGCAGCTCCAGCCCATCACGGTGTCCATCGGGTCGATGCTGCTCTTCGACGAGCGCCTCAACGCGCTGCAGTGGATCGGCGGGACCATCGCGATCGCCGGCGCGGTGATCATGCTGCTCGCCCAGCACCGCCTCAAGCCCGTCGTCGAGGCCGAGAAGACCACGCCTCAGACCGACGCCGTCCTGTGCGGGTTCTGCGGCTGCGACCTGACGGGTGTCGGAGCGGGACACCCCTGCCCGGAGTGCGGCCGGGTCCACGGCCCGGCCGAGCACGCCCAGGCCGGCGCGTAAGCACACGGTCCGGCACGCGCCCAGAGGCCAACTGCTCATCTTGCAAGGTGGGGAACCTCGGTCACGTCGCCGACGCGCCGTCGAGGCTCACGAACGCTTCTTCGAAGTCGTACACGCCGCGGAAGTCTTCCATGCGGTCGTCGTCGGTCTTGCGCATCAGCCCCAGCTCGACCATCGCGAACACGATGCGGCCGAAGTCATCCGTCCGCGTCACGCCCCAGCGCGCCAGCACCGTCCGCGCGAGCAGCCCGTACTGCTTGATCGCATAATCACGCAGGCCCAGGCACAACTGCTGGCCGGTCACGTTGCGCGAATCGTCGTCCCCCGAGATGTCACCGTGCAGCGTCTGGACGGTGTGGGAGAGGCCCTGGCGCACGAACTCGAACGCCTCGGGCGAGATGTACCCGAACTTCTGCTTGATGCGGTCCCAGTCGATCTGCACCTGGTCGGACACGGCACGCTGCTCCTGAGGTCCCTCCCCGCCATCCCTCTGCCCGGCGCCTTCCTTCAAAGGCGACAAGGCCAGCCATGGTAGATGGCGCTCGGGGCCCGGGCCAAGCTTCATGCCGGATTCCGCGTTGAACCCGCGTCCCGCCAATGCCTTATACGCGGGGCGGACGGCCTTTGCTGACGTGCGGATTCGTCGCGACCACCCACCGCAGCGGCTTATGGGTCCATGCGCCCGCGTTCCCCAGGCCGATCCGAGCCGTCCGCCGCACGCCCAGCCGAACCGGCCGCGTGGGCTCTTCCAGGAAGAGCACCGGGCTTGTGACAAGGTCCGTGTGATTCAGCCCGCGATCGATCCCAAGCGCCTGGCAGAGTTTCCCCGGGCCGCTGCACAGGTCGGTGACGGGCCGGGCGCGGCCGCCCCGGCTCGGCCCCCGCAGCACGCTCATGGCGTCGGTGCCCTCGACCGGTTCCAGCGCCCGCAGCAGGACGGCCACAGGCTCGTCAACGTCGCCGCACACCACGTTCATGCAGTAATGCATGCCGTAGGTGAAGTACACGTACGCGGTCCCCGCCTGCGCGTACATCGCCTCGTTCCTCGCCGACCGCCTCCCTCCCCGGGCGTGCGACCCCAGGTCCCGAGGCCCGCAGTAGGCCTCGGTCTCGACGATCACGCCCGCGAGGCGCCGACCGTCGAGCACGCGCACAAGCACCTTGCCGAGCAGCGCCCGCGCCAGCCGCGGCGCGGAGGTGGAAAAGAACTCACGATCAAGACGCGGCATGAAGAGTCTGGTGAGTGGCTCAGGCGTACGCGTGCAGACCCGGCAGCAGCAGGTTCACGCCGAAGTACGTCCAGATCATGACCACGAAGCCCAGCACGCTCAGCCACGCCGTCTTGAGGGGCTTGTTGGTCGTCTGCGCGAAGCGCAGGTGGATCACGATCAGGTAGATGATCCACGTCGCCAGCGCCCAGGTTTCCTTCGGGTCAAACCCCCACCACCGGCCCCAGGAATGGTCCGCCCACCACGCGCCCAGCAGGATCCCCACGCCCAGCGTCCAGAACGCGATCTGGATCACGATCATGTGCGCACGGTCCAGGTCGGCGAGCACGCGCTCCCGGCCCGCCCTGGGCGCCTCGTCATCTCCCATCCCCAGCGCCGCCGCGGCCAGCACCGGGCCGCCCGCGGTCTGCAGCACCGCCGCCGCCGGCGCCGCGCCCGACCTCGCGAAGTAGTGCGTCCCAAGGTAGAAAAGGCTGAGGATGAACCCCAGCGCGATCAGCCCGTACGACACCAGCACCGTGGTGACGTGGTACTTGAGCAGCACGCTCGTGTTGAGGATCGCCGCCTCGCGCTCGATCGACACGCCGGGGATCCCCGTGGTCGATGCGGTGATGAGAACCAGGAACCCCACGCCCGCCGCCGCGGCGCCGAAGATCCACTGCTTGCGAGCGATCATCAATGCGGCGCCCACCACCGCCGCAAAGAGGCTGATCCCGGTCATGGATTCGAACTGATTCTGGATCGCGAAGCGCTCGGCGATGATGCAGCGGCTGATGAAGCCAAACCCGTGCAGGCCGACCGCCGCGACCAGCGCCGCGAGCCCCGTCCACCGCAGCCACGACCGGCCGGTGCCGAAGGCAAGCAGGAGCGACAGCGTCGCGACCAGGTACATCCAGTACCCGTACTCGAACGGGCGCACCGCGTTGTACTCGCCCTCGAGGCTCCGCCGCCACGTCGGGTACACCTCGGCGTTGATCTTCGGCAGTTCCTCCGCCAGCCGCGCCGCGGCCGCGTTCACCCGCGCCGCGTCGGCCGCTCGCCACGCCGATCCGAGCTCCAGCGCCGCGGCCCGAGCCGGGTGATCGGCCGCGAGAGTCGAGAGGTGCTTCCAGGGCCGGTCCTTGGTCTGGGGCGCCACCAGCATCATGTTGGAGGCCGACGAGATCCACAGCGAGATGCCCTCGTCGAGCTCCGCCAGCGCCCGGTTGTACGCGAGCTCCATCGAGTGCTGCTGCGCGATCTGGGGGACGTGCTCCTGGATCATCCGCGGCGTGATCCGCGTCAGCTTCAGCCACCATTCGCGCTGCGCCGCGGCCTGCGCCGTCTTCTCCGGGAACGCCGATTCGATGACCAGCCGCCGCAGCGGCAGATACTCGACGTGCATCAGCGGCTTGTCGAGGTAGTACCCCGGGTCGATGACAAGATCGAGCAGCGTGAACATCGGGTCGTACTCGACCTTCCGCCGCGACGCCGCCGTCCCGTCGAGCGGGATGATGTCGTCGTACCGCCGCTTGCCCGTCAGCGTCCCCACCGTTTCCCGCGCCAGCGTGTCGAGGATCTTCACCCGGCCGCGGTGGAAGACCGCGATCCTTTCCAGCGGTGACAGGTCGACGCCGGCCGCGAATTCCGCCTTCTTCTCCGTCGAGATCGGGTTGCCGCTGCGGTCGAACGGGCCGAAGGGGCTCGCCGCGTCCGCGTGGCCGCCGTCGACGTGGCTCACCGCCTCGGTCTGCGGGTGCTCGTTGCCCGCGGGCGCGGTCTGCGCGGTCGCCCGGGCGGGGAGGAGCATCGACACCACGGTGGCCGTCACGATCAGCACCAGCGATCGCGCCGATCGATCCGCCCGCCTCGTTGGGTTCCTGGTATTCATGCAGTGCTCGTGTGTGCTCGGGTTCAAGACTGCGCCCCCGCTGGTTCTGAGGTTCGTGCGGACGCCCCGGCGGTCACGACCGCGGGCGCCGCGTCGGGCTCGCGGCGGTTCCGTGCCGCCAGCGCGGCCTGGATGGCTCGCTTCTCTCGCCGCACGAGGTACGGCTTGACGTAGAACGCCCAAGGGATCCCCACGCCCATCATGACGCTCCCCAGCGCGATGACGTGGATGCCCGGGTTGTTCCCGACGCCCAGGATTGTGAACGACGCGTACGGGCGCGGGATGAGCCCGGCGTCAGCCTGCTGCTGCGTCTGGGCCCAGCCGGTCTGGTCCCAACCCGCCTGGCTGAACTTGTACTGGTAGGGATCAAGACCGCTGAGGAGGCGCCCGCCGAGGTTCGCGACGTACGACCGGTCCTCCGACCAGTGGAACGGCGCCATGAGCGGGCTGTTGAGCTTGGTGACGTGCTCGAACGCCTCGAACGACCGGCCGCCGAACGGCTCAACGCGCAGGATCGACTGGTAGTCGCGCGGAGCCCCGCGGTGGTCGTACGCGATCATCTGGAAATCGACGAGCTGCACGCGGAAGCCCGGGAACGGGTGCTGGCGCCTGCCAAAGGCCAGCCGCACCATCCGCCCGTCGGGCAGGAACACGTCGCGCTCGGTCCCCATCCCGACGCCCATGTACTTGGTGAAGGGCAGCCACAACACCGTCTTCCACGGCTTGCCCGACGCATCCTTCACCGCCGAAGACGAGACCTCGACCGCCAGCAGCGACTGCGCGTGCGTGCCGACGAGCGACCGGTCCTGCTCCATCTCGGGCACCGGCCGCGGACGGCCCACCGGTTCGGCGTGGTCCCACGCGGGGCCCACCCGAAGGGAGACCTTGTCCACGAACTCGAAGGAATCGCCCGCGTTGAGCGGATCGATCACCCGCACCGGGCCCCGGCCGCTGCGCACCACCGCGCGGGTCTTCCCCGCTTTCCCGTCGCCGGCGACCGCATCGTCGAAGTACACCTGGATCATGCTCGCATCGATATACCCCAGCCGGATGGATTCATCGGGGTCCATCCGCTTTGGCATGCCGCGCTCGTTGAGCTCGTCCAGCATGTCCTGATTGATCTCGGGGAAGCGGTGGTACACGTACCGGGTGAAGGGCTTGAAGGCGGAGTCCGAGGGCTTGGTCACCCGCACGACCGCGAGGCTGCTGGTGGAATCGCGGTAGCCCTCGGTGATGATCGGGAAGGGCGGCTCGGCGAGGATCTGCTGGACTTCCAGCTCGTAGGGGCCGGCCGCGGCCCGTACCGGCAGGTTCGCGGGGTCGATCTCGATCACCGTGCGCGACGCGGGGTCATCCGCCAGTTCGACGGAAACCGCGTGCCGCACGCCCGGCGGAAGCTCGGTCGTCAGATCGCGCCACCGCTGGACGCTCATCCCGATCGTGTACTCGACCGCCAGCGCACCCTGCATGACCGACAGCCGCTGCGCGGGCCTCCCGGGGAGCAGGAGAAACGAGAACGCCGGCCGGTCGGATACTTCCCCGTTCTCGTCCGGCAGCCCGCTGTGCAGGAACACGACGCGCAGGGGGTTGAGCGGACCCCGCACGCCGGCGGCCTCCACGCGCCGCCAGTCCTGCACTTCCTCCGCATACGACGCGAAGCCCACCACGCGGAACGAGATGTCACGGTCCACCAGGTTGTCGGTCGTCTCCGGCACCGCCAGATCGAGCGGCCGGCTCGCCCCCGCCGGATCCTCCGGCGTCAGCCACGGCTGCTCGCGCAGGCCCGCCTGCTGGGCGGAGTCGCCCTCGAACGCCACCAGGTTGTAGTCGTTGTACCGAGGGACGCCCTCCAGCGGACGCTCCTCGAATCCCAGCTGCTGACCGACGTACAGCGACAGATCGGTGCTGTCGTAAAAGCGATCCTGGTGCGGGCCGATGCCCGGCACGCCGCTGGTGCCCGGCTGCCCCGACCGCAACAGCGTGTCGCCCTCCTGCTTCAGCGACCCGTAGTACATGCTCCCCAGCGTGATGACGACGATCCCCGTGTGCACCGTGAGCACGCCGAGGTTGCGGAAGGTGAACTCGATCCGCCGCACCGTCGCGACGACCATGTTGAGCACAAACGCCAGCAGGATCACCCGCAGCGGCCACCACGCGTAGAACTGAAGCTCGGTCATCTCCATCCCGGGCAGCCGCCGCAGCGTCGTTGACCGGTAACGCGAGCAGAAGTCGGCGAAGAACATCAGCCCGCGCCCGGTCGCCGGGTCGTAGTGCACCGCCGGCCAGACGTACCAGCGCCAGACCCACGCCGAGGCCAGCCCGCCCGCGATCAGCGCCACCAGCATCGAGACAAACCGGACCCCGCGACCGCGGCCCCGCAGCATCCGCGCCGCCCCAGCCGCCGGAGCGACCCCGAGCACCGTGAAAAGCCCCAGCGCGATGGCGCAGTACACCGCCCACGTCGGGAGCTGCGCCA
>JAJVHS010000015.1:97544-154176 GCA_022072615.1 Phycisphaerales bacterium | reverse complement strand
ATCCCGATGGGCACGCTCGCGAGCGTCACGTAGACGATCACCAGCGACAGCAGCACCACCGCCAGCGAGATCGAACTGAACGCGCGCAGCACCGCCTTCACCGGCCACAGGCCGGGCGGAATGTGCTCGTCATCCCATTTCCTGCTGCGATGCCACTTGGCGCTCATGCGTCGATGCCAATCCTCAAAGTGACCGACCGTCCACCCTCGGGTCCAAGTCTATGTTGCTGTCAAACAGGACTGGTTGTTGTACAGCAGGAACTCGGGCGAATGCCCCTGCTCGAGTGCCGTTGAAATCAGGTCGTTCTTATCCGTTGCACCGTCGATCCTCACTATCGCAACGCCCGCAAGCGGTCCCGGGTTCGCGAACGTGAACGGCTCGGGCGAGATTCCGATCGCCCGGGCGCCCGCCACCGTCGCCATGGCCAGGAGCTGATCACCGCTCATCCCGTCCCTCGCGTGGAGCAACCGCATGTCGTCCCACGGGGTCAATCGCTCGGCGTGCCGCGGGTCTGCGTGGATGATCGAATCGGTCCCCAGGGCGACCGGGATCCCCAGGTCGAGCATGCGGCGGTACCGGTGCGGGCCGAAGACCTCGTGCGTGCCGAAGTACGCCGACGCCCGCGGGCAATAGACGACGTGAACGTCAACTCCGCCACGCCGAAGCCGCGCCAGGAGCTCGAGGTCTCGATCCGAGCAGTCGTTGACATGGACCAGCGCGATCGGCGCCGTCCGACTCGCCGCCTCGCCACCGGCCAGCGCCTGCGCGATGTGCTCGACCGGCGAGAGCCCCCTGCCGATGTCCTCGAGGATCGAGTCGTCCCAGACGCCGACTCGCTCGAGCAGTTCCCGCTGCGGCCCGGTTCCCGAGGCGATGAACTGCTTCTCCTCGGGCGTTTCCGCGACGTGAATCGAGACCGGTCGCCCCGTGCAGGCCAGCGCCCGCCGCAGCACCGGCCGTGCCACGGTGTTCGTCGCGTGCGGGCCCAGGCCAAGCTGCATGCCGCTCGGCGGCAGATTCGCGCCGTCGATCGCCGCGCGCGCGCGGTCAAGCCCGCGATCACGGTGTGCGCCCATCCCGAAGAACTCAAGAAAGGACGTTCCGGACATGCCGGCGTGGGACGCGTCGATCGCCGGCTGCGCGGTCGGACCGGTCGGCGGGCACCCGGCGATATCCCCGACCGCCCCCACCGCGCCGCATCGCGAGAGAGCGACCCCGCGTGCGACCGACGCCGTCAGAGCCGCCGGTTCGGTGCATCGGCCGGTCCGAACCATGTCCACCCAGCCGACGAACCCGCCCGACGCTTCGTACGGGCGGGGCCCCAGGTGGGTGAGGTCCAGGTGGGTATGCGCATTGACCAGCGCCGGGATCAGGATGAAGGACCCGGCGTCCAGCCGGATCACCTCGCCGGGCGGACATGCGCTTTGCACCGACGCCGGGCTGCCGGCCGCGAGCAGCCGCAGCCCAACCCGGTCACCCGCGTCCCACGCCGCCTCGATGAGCACGCCGCCGGGCGCCGCTCGAACCCCGGCGGCATCGACCACGCCGGCAGCGGTAATCAGCACGCGCGCGGACTTGCCGGGGGCATCGAGGCGTTCGAAAACAGCGGTGGCGAGGGGGTTCATGCGGCTGGCACGGGCGTGTTCATGGGTCTTGCCCCGACAGTCCGATAGTACGGATTCACGGTGCTACGCTGTGCTTCCGCGCGCGGGTCCGGGGACGCGTAAGCGCCTGCGGTGCCCGGGGTCTCGTCCGCCCGGTGGTCGGGCAACGGGCACCGGCGGCGGCATGACCAACGGGCTGGATCGTCGATCGACATCGGACATTGGATTGGGCTTGGGAGTTCCGCGATGCAGGCACTACTCGCACTGACACACACGCTGAAGGCCATCGTGACCGGACGGGTTCCACTCGCCGCCCGGGGGCTCGCCGCGCTGCTGGGCGTGGCGCTGCTGCTTCCACTGACCGGCTGCGTCTCGCAGGGTGACTGGGACAACCTCTACGGCACCAACCGCAGCCTGAAGGATGCGCTCACCCGGGCCGAACAGGAGCGTGACGAGTACCGCAACTCGGCGGAGATCCTCCGCCAGCAGCTCGCCCGCGAGCAGCAGGCCTCGACCGAGCTCCGCAACCAGGTCGGCTCCCTTCGGAGCATGCTCGACCAGGCCGAGGCACGGCTGGCCGCCCTGGGCGAGAAGCTCAACAACGCGTCCTTCACCAAGCTGGACGAGCAGACCGACTCGGCCCTGCGGGAGCTGGCCGCCAAGTACCCCGACCTGATCATCTACGACCCGGAGAGCGGCCGGCTGCGGTTCGCCTCCGACCTGACCTTCGACTCGGGCTCGGATGTCGTCAAGGAATCCGCCAAGAGCAGCCTCCAGGCCTTGGCGCAGATCCTCAACTCGGGCACGGCGGCGGTGTACGAGGTCAACATCGTCGGCCACACCGATTCGCAGCGGATCAGCGACGCCACCGCACGCCGCCACCCGACCAACATGCATCTTTCCTGCCACCGGGCCATTTCGGTGCGGTCGGTGCTCGCCTCGATGGGCGTTCCGGCCGGCCGCATGGAGGCCGCGGGCTGGGGCGAGTTCCGCCCGATGGTGCCGAACACCCCGTCCGGCAACACGCCTCAGAACCGTCGCGTCGAGATCTACCTCTCGCTGCCCAAGGGCGACAGCGCGGCGGCAATGAACGCCGACTACTCCGCCCCGGCCGTCAATTCGGCGACGCCCGAGCGTGATCGCCCGCTCGACCGCCAGCCCGACATCACCAAGTAAGTTGCGATTCGCCTGTTGATTCACGGCGGGGCGCTCTCCGGCGCCCCGCTGTCTTTTTTGGCATCCGTCGCCCCGTCGGACGGCCGAGCCGGCGGGGAAACCCGGACGCGGCCACGGGCGGCGAGCCCCCTCATGAAAAGTGGCCGCAAACCCCTCGGTGATCCGACAAAACCTGGTTGTCATCGATCAAGATTCAGGACTCAAATCCCGGGATGTCGCCATGAATCCACTCTGCCGCCCCACGGTTGTCGCACTGGCCGCGCTGGTCGCCGTCGCCGGCTGCGCCTCCTCCGGAACATCCACCCGCCCGCGCTCCACCACGGCCGCCTCGGGTACCGCTCCCGTCGCACGCCCGGCGGCGCCCGCCGAGTACGGGCTCGTCAGCCGCCAGCTCACCACCACCGAGCAGGCGTCCATCGACTCGGTCTACACCGCGACGCAGGCCGCGCTCCACGAACTCGAGCTCACCGTGGTCGACAAGACCAAGGACCGCATCAACGCGACCCTCGCCGCTCGCACCGCGCACGACGAGCGCGTGGACGTCACCCTCGAGCGGCTCACCAGCGGCGTCACGGACGTGAAGATCAAGGTCGGGTTCTGGGGGGATGAATCCCAGTCGCGGGTCATCCTCACGGAAATCCGTCGCCAGCTCGCGATGTCCGAAGCCCAGGCCAAGCCGGACGAGTTCTCGCCGGTCACAAGCCCGAGCACCGACGGCGCGATCCTCGCGGCAGCGCCGGCGACCAAGCCGGCCACCAAGAAGTCGACCGTTCCGGCATCGCCGACCAAGCCGGCGCCCATCACGCCGGTCTCGACGCCCGCCTCGCCGGGTGCTGCCAAGCCGCCGGTCACGCCCGTCGGCAGTTCGCCAGCCAAGACGCCCAGCGGACCGCGCTGATCCGGCGCCCATCCATGTCACACGCGTGATCGCGAGACCGTGCCCGCGATCGACCATCGTGCCCCCCGCGCATGAAAACGCCCGGGGCACTCCTCCGTGTCCCGGGCGCTGGTTCGAGCAGGGGGATGGATCACTCGTCCGACGGCGCGGACGCGACCACCTGGTCGTCGCGCATCATGTAAGCCTGCGACAGCTTCTGGTTCCGCCCGGCCATGGCCATGCCGACCGAATCACCGACGATCAGGCCCGGTCGGCTGGTCTGCCGAGCCAGCCGGTCACAGTTGACCTTCTCGGAAGAGTGGCAGCCGGAGACCACGCAGCAGGCCGCCGCGCCGCAGAGGAGTCCGATCAAACGAGTACGCGCCGCTCGGTTCATGCAATGCCTCCGGTCACGGGGTCTGGGACACTGCTCGTGACTTCGGCACTCTCCGAGGGGAACTGCGGGCATTGACCGGCCGACGCGGCGTCGTCGCGGAGGTCTGGACCGCGCACATCGGCCGTACCGACCGCGCCGCCCCGGGCCGACGGTTGTCGGTCCATGATCCGGCGTCGCGCGTCATTCTGGGACGTGGGTTACTGGTCGCCGTCGCCGTCGGGCGCGTCATCCGCAGGCTGGGCCGGGTCGTCGCTCGCCTCGGCCGCGGCCGCGGCGTCGGCACCCTCGAGCGCCGAACGCGACACCATCTCGTAGCAGGTGGCGAGCAGACCGACGAGCGGGAACTTTGCACCAGCAAACGGGCTCGGCCCCAGCCGCCGCAGGAGCGGATGGCTCACCGCGGGCGGGTCCAGCGGAAGATCGATGTCGCCGATCTCCGTCCCGGCATCCCAGAAGTCCTCGGTGCATTCCTCGAGCGGCTTGCTGGGGTGCTCGCCCTCGGCGTGCGGCGTGTAGATCGGCACCGCCGACGTACCCGCAGCCGACATGGTCCGCCGCTGACGGACATGTTCCATCAGGTCCGAGGGCGAGATGCCGCGAAGCTCGAACATGAGGAACGGCTTGGAAGCGAGCTGGTCGGCCACCAGGGCCGCGACGCAGCAGGCGTGCTTGCACCACTCGCCCTGCGCGCCGCAGGTGCACGAGGTGGTCACGTCGCTGACCTCGAGCGGGAACAGCCGCACGCCGACCCGAGCGAAGATCTCCTCGATGTTCGCCGGCAGCTCGCCCGCCAGCAGCTTGGCGGCGTACACGGCCTGGTCGGCCATGAGCCCGACGACCTGCTCCCATTGCTCAGGGGTGAACACCGTCAGCTTGAGCGTGGTGTCGTACGGGCGGTACTGGCGTCCCTGCACCTGTGCCTTCACGGCGCCGGGCACGAATTCGAGACGCTTGGTCTGACCCAGACGCCCGTATTCGAGTCCTTCGACCAGCCTCGGCCCGGGCGCCGCCTGTTCGAGCACCCGGATCCACCGCTGGGTGGTCCAGGGGATCGGCCCGGCATCGGCGGAATTGAACCCGGACGACAGCTTGAAGCCGCCCCGCACGCGCCTGGGCTTGGCGGGCAGGCTCGGCTGCGTCGGTCGGTTCTGGAAGGGCTGGTTTGGCGAGGGCTGCATGTGGTATTCAGGCCGTCCCGATCTCCGGAGCGTGGCTCCGGGACCGGCATGGGCCAGAAGGGAAGGGTTGCCACACCGAGGGGCGGTGTCCAGTATGAATGCTCAACCCTCGCACGCACCCTTCATGCGCCATTCACACACGTACCGTACTCACCCATAGTCATGGTGCGTGCGTACGTATTGAAAGGCATCTATCCAGCGACCGGGAAGGTCATCCAGACCACCCTGCTGGCTGACACGGCCGACGAGGCCAAGAGACGGGCCGAGAAGGCTGGCCTTGCCTTCGTCATGGTGCACGCGGTCCTCGAGGAACAGTCGTCCCGGGACACGAGCAAGGACATTCAAGGCTCCGCGGACCCCCGCTACTCCTAGAACGGCCGCTTGGTCGGATTCACCACCACGTTGTCCCGTCCGAGAACGAGCAGATCGGCAACCTCCACCGCTTCCGACATGCTCGCCCGGGCCTGGTCAACGTCCGCCGCGGGCGTCAGCACCATTCCCTGTTCAAGATGCTCAATGGTCGGGATCGCGTCGCCGCAGACCACCGTCGTGAACCTGGGGTTTTCCAGCAGCAGCCCGCACGCCCCGGGCGTGACACCGGGCATCGGGAACAGGTCGACGTGATCCGCGAGCCGGTCCGGCGCCGCCTTGCACCGACGCAGGATCGCCACGTCCTGTGACAACGCCTCCACCACCTGCCGATCCGCCTGCTCGCCCTCGTGCACCTCTTTCTTCAGACGAAGCGCCAGCGCCGTGCCCACCGCCTCTCGCTCCTGCTCGCTCACCCACCACGTCGCCGTCTCAAAGAGCGTGATCGCGCGTCGAGCCTCGGGCCGGAACGACGTGAGGAAGACGTCCGTGACCTGCTCGGGCCTGAGGTTGGCCCGTTCGGCGAGGCGCGCTTCCAGCATCTGCGGCGGCAGCGCCGGATCGACCAGGATCGTGCGATCGCCGCTGCGGACGAGCGTGGTCGTCGCGTGACCGGTCCGAACGGGGGTCCGCTCGCCCCACAGCGGGTGCTGGGCCAGCGTCCCGATACTGATGATGCGAAAGTCCATGAACCGCATTGTTGACGTTCCGCGCAGAAGCCGCCCGCGCCGATGCTCGGCCGTCGGCCGTGATCTTCAACGAGCTGGACGCCGCGGTGGACGCGGCCTGCACGAAGATGCCCGACGGCGATCAATGGGGCGAAGGCCCGTGTGCCGGATTCGCGCGCGGCCGCGAAGTCGCCTGGTGATCACCTTTTTCCGAGTTTTTGCGTCGCCCGCGGCGACGACGCGCCCGGCTGGCGAAGGGAAACGGTCGACCTGGCGCCGGCGGGCTCAGGCCCTGCCGGGCCCGTGCCGCGGGGCTGCGAGCATCCTTCACGCTGGACCCCGATCACGGCCGATACCCTGTGCATGACGCCGCCCGTTGCCGTGCTTTCTGCTGCGCTCTCAGGTGCCGATGCTGGACGCGCACCGCGACCGGACTCCCACGGAATCTCCGACATGCCTGTCGTCGTCCCGCCGCCGCCCACGCCCATCGTCTTCACCGGGCGCAGCGCCTACATGATCGGCATCGGCGGATGCGGCATGTCCGGTCTTGCCCGCCTGCTCAAGTCGCACGGCGCGGCTGTGACCGGGTCGGACATGTCGCCCTCGGAGGCGACCAGCGCCCTGGAGGCCGATGGGATCGCCGTGGGGTTCGACCAGTCCACCGGGTGGCTCCCCGAGGCGTGCGACATGATCGTGGCGTCCGCCGCGATCAAGCCCGATCACCCGCAGTTGATGGAGGCGATCCGGCGCGGCGTCCCCGTCCTGACCTATGCCGAAGCGCTGGGCCAGTGCATGCTCGGCCGGACCGCCATCGCGGTCGCGGGCACGCACGGCAAATCCACCACGACCGCCATGCTCGGCTGCGCCCTGACGGACGCGGGCCTTGATCCATCGGTCATCGTGGGCGCCACGAGCAGCCAGCTCACCGGCGGTTGTCTGGGCGACGTCGGCCAGCCGATGGGCTACCGGATCGGGTCGCCCCGCATCGCGTCCGGGCCGCTCGCCGGCAAGCCCGGGCTGCTGGTGGCCGAAGCCTGCGAGTACAACCGTTCGTTCCACCACTACCGCCCGCTGATCGCTTCGATCAGCTCGGTCGAGGCCGATCACCTGGACGTGTACGGGTCGCTCGACGACGTCGTGAAGGCGTTCCACGAATTCGCGCTCCGCATCCCGCCGGCCGAGCGCGGCGGCCGCCTGCTGATCGCCCACGAGGGCGCGCACCGGCGCGAGGTCACCGCGGGCGTGCCCTGCCATGTCGAGACGATCGGGTTCTCGCCCCAGGCGGACTGGGTCGTGACCTACGACTCGCCGGCCCGTGCCGTCTTGCTGGTGCACGGCCGCGACACGATCGCCCACTGGACCATGTCCATCCCGGGCGCCCACAACGCCCTGAACGCCGCGACCGCCGTGGCGATGGGAACCATGGCGGGCGCCGACCCGGCCCGGCTCGCCGCGTCGCTCGCCGCGTTCCGCGGGATCGACCGCCGCATGCAGCTCCTGGGCGAGCGCCCGGTCCACTCCGGGCACGCCACGGGTGTCGTGCGTGTGTTCGACGACTACGGGCACCACCCGACGGAGGTGGACGTCACGCTCCGAGCCCTGCGGGAGTCGGAACGCCCGGAGGACCGCGGCGGGCGGCTCATCTGCGTGTTCCAGCCGCACCAGCACAGCCGCACCCGGCACCTGCTGGATGAGTTCGCGGCGAGCTTCTCGCAGGCGGACGTGGTCATCGTCCCTCACATCTACTTCGTCCGCGACAGCCAGGAGGAAAAGCACAAGGTCACCGCCGGGGACCTGGTGGACCGCCTGCGGCACCGCGGCATCCGGGCCATGCACCTCTACCCTTTCGAGGCGATCATCGAGCAGCTCGAGAACCTCTGCCGTCCCGGCGACGTCCTTGTCGCGATGGGCGCCGGAGACGTCTGGAAGGTCGCCAAGGGGTTCCTGGCTTCCCGCAAGGGCTGATTCGACCGCCATGAGCAGCGCCGCCGTGACACCCGACCTGGTCATCGAGCACCGTGCGCCGATCCCGACGTGGTTTGGGGTGGGGGGCGGCGCCGATCGGCTCGCCCGGCCGCGCACCGCCGCCGAACTGCGGCGGTGCCTCGAGATCGATCCCGGGCTCCGCGTGCTCGGCGACGGGGCGAACCTGCTCGTGGACGATGACGGCGTCGGCGACCTTGTCGTCAGCCTCGCGGCCCCGCAGTTCACGCGCTGCGAGATCGATCCCGCGTCCGGCGTCGTCCTCGCCGGCGCCAGCGTCAAGCTGCCATCGCTTATCAACCGCACGACCGACGCGGGACTCGCCGGGCTTGAGACGCTCGCCGGCTTTCCCGCCACCATCGGGGGCGCGGTCGTGATGAACGCGGGGGGCAAGTACGGGGAGATCGCCGACCACCTGGTCCGCGTCTGGGCGGTTGATCGCAGCGGCCGCGAGCACGTGCTCGAGCGCTCCTCGATCGGCTTTGGGTACCGAGCGTCCGGCCTCAACGACCTGATCGTGACGGCCGCCGAGTTCCAGCTCTCGCCGGATGACCCGGGCCGGCTCAAGTCGGTGAAGCGCGAGGTGATGGAGTACAAGCGCCAGACGCAGCCGCTGGCCGAGAACTCCGCGGGCTGCTGCTACAAGAACCCGACGCTCGCGGCTGATCTGCGCCTGCCGGACACCGAGGGCGGCGCCCGGCAGTTTGCCCGTGGACAACGGGTGAGCGCGGGCCTCCTGATCGACCGGGCCGGCTGCAAGGGCATGCGGCTTGGGTCGGCCCAGGTCAGTCATCAGCACGGGAACTTCATCACCGCCGACAAGGGGGGAAAGGCCCGCGACGTCATCCTGCTGATCGATCGGGTCGCGGCGAGAGTTCGCGATGAGTTCTGCGTCGAGCTCCAGACCGAAGTCGTCATCTGGAGTCGGACGCCATGACCGATCATCCCAAGCAACTCGTGCAGGGTGCGAGCGTGCTCGTGCTGGGCGGCGGGCCCGACGCCGAGCGCGAGGTGAGCCTCGTCAGCTCGCGAGCCGTCGCCGACGCGCTCGAATCGGCCGGCGTCGCCGTGCGGTACGAGGTGATCGACCGGCTGTCCGCGGGCCAGCTCGCGGCGATGGGGGGCGATGTCATCTTTCCCGTGCTGCACGGGCCGTACGGCGAGGGCGGGCCTCTCCAGGACCTGCTTGACCGCGACGGGCGTCCGTACGTCGGATGCGGGCCGCTGGCGGCCCGGGTCGCGATGGACAAGATGGCGAGCAAGCTGGCGGCGGCTCGGATCGGCGTCCGCACCGCACACGCGGCGGTGTTCAATCCGCGGGATGAGCGCAGCCCGCTCGATGCGCCGCTGGTGCTCAAGCCCATCCACGAAGGGTCGAGCGTCGGCGTGCACCTCTGTCACGGTTCGGCGGCGTGGGCCGCGGCGCTCCCGCTCGTGCTCGAGGACCTGCGCGAGCACCCCGGCCGGTCGTACATGGTCGAGGAACTGATCGACGGCGTTGAATTGACGGTGGGCGTGCTCGACGCAGGGTCAGACACCGCCCGCGTCCTTCCACCGATCGAAATCCGATCGGCGACGGCGTTCTACGACTACGAGGCCAAGTACAACCGCGATGACACGCAGTACATCGTGGACTCGCCGCTGCCCGAGGGGGTCAAAGAGGAAATCCAGAGATCAGCCCTGGCGCTCGCCCGCGAGGTCGGGGTCCGGCACCTGTGCCGGGTCGATTATCTGCTCGACCGCCGCGGGGCCCCCTGGATGCTGGAACTCAACACCATTCCCGGCTTTACCGGTCATTCCCTGCTCCCCATGGCCGCGGCGACCGTCGGGCTGGACATGCCCCGGCTGTGCGCCACACTTATCAGTTGGGCCATCAGGGACCGACGACCGATGAAATAGGGATTGATGCCCCGCACGGGCTGGAGCTTTGGCATGTCTCGGGACGAGCACACCGCCGACACACCCTCGACCGCCGCCGGCGCCAGGTCGATCATCGCCAGCACGCTGACGATCGGGCTCGTCGCCGCGCTGGGGTTCGGGCTTTATAAGGGCATCTCGCCCCTCGAGGATCGAACGGTGTCCATCATCGGCGCCCGGTCGCCGACGGTGGACGTCCAGTGGCCGGTCCTGGGTGCGACCACCGGCGGGCAGAAATCGCGATCGGATTCGCCGCTCAACGTCAGCCTGCTGTCGGTGACCTCGACGTCGCTGGACAACGCCCCCTCCTGGCTGCCCAAGCAGATGCAGGAGGACATCCGGAGCTTTGCCCAGCGCAACCTGGACCCCGTTGGCTCGCCGCTCTCGGTCGATCCCTTGCGCAAGCTCGGGTCGGCGATGGAGCGGTCGGGCTGGTTCGACGGCCGTCCGACGGTTCGCCGCGAAGCGGGCGGGCGTGTCGTCATCACCGGCGAGTGGCGGATCCCCGGCGCGGTCATCCGCGAGGGCGGCAAGGACTACATGGTGTCGTGGGATGGCAAGCCCATGCCCGTGATCTACGAGGCCAGGGAATCCAAGCTCCCCGCGATCATCGGCGTGGCGATCAAGCCGCCCGCGGCGGGGGCAAACATCGATTACACCAAGGCATGGCCGGGCGAGGAGGTCCAGGCCGGTCTTGAGCTGCTCCGCGTGGTGCAGGGGAAGAAGTGGTCCTCTCAGGTCGAGGCGATCGACGTCTCGAACTATGAGAAGACGCACACGCTGTCCATCGTGACCACCGGCGGCGGCCGGCTGAACTGGGGCGGTCGGCCCAACAAGCCGCGCCTGGGCGAAGCGGGCACCAGCGCCAAGCTCGCCACCATCGACTGGCTCCAGAAGCGCTTCGGGTCGATCGACGCCGGCGGACGCACGTTCGACATTTACTGGCTCGGTCGTCCATTGGAGATCGATGTCTCCGCCTCCGCCCAGCAGGGCCGGGTGCCTTCGGAGCCGGACCTGCGGACCAGCCCGCTGCCGCGCGACTGACCAACCAACAATCCGAGCGTCGTGGACGACCAGCCCCAGACCGGCCCCGAATCCGTGCCCGGTGAACAACCGGCCGGCGATGCGGCGCTGCCGGTGCCCGCGCCCGAGTCCTTCCTCAGGACCGATCCACGCCCGGTGGCGGGGCCGCGACCGGACCCCTGGGCCCACCGCCGTGCCGAGCCTCGTCCCTTCGCGCTGATGTGGACCGGATACCTGCTCCTGTCCACGGTCGCGTGCCTGGGACCCATTACCGCCGCGATGTTCCTCACACCGGAGGTGTACCGGCCCGCCGCCGCGCTGCTGCTGGTTGTCACGGCGCTTGGGATCACGATCTTCTGGCCCATGGTGCGCCTGAGCCAGGAAACGCCCGCGGGCAGGCCGTCATCCGCGGTCGCGCTCGACATGATCGCGGTGTTCTTCCCGCTCCAGGCAACGATCTGGCCGCAGATCATTCCCGCGCTCTCGGACTGGGATGCGCCGATCGCACTGGCGGTGTCGTTCCACTGCACGGCGTGGCTGGCGCTCACGGGGGCGGTGCTCACCGCGGCGCTGGGACATGTCGCTCGGCTGGAAGCGCACGGGGAACGGGCGCCGACCGCGCGGACTCTGTGGACCGTCGTGTTCCTGGCGCTCAGCCTGGGCGCGTCGCTGCTCACGCTCCTGCTCTCTCGTCCGACCCTGCACGGTTCGGTGCCTTCAGGGTCAACCCTGTGGGCGGCGGCCCCGGGAATCTTCGAGATCACTCGCGACCGCGCGTGGCTGGGCCGCGCCGCGGCGGTCCAGCCCGAGCACTGGCGCTTCGCGCTGGGCGTGCTCCTGGTCGCCGCGGGGCTCTGGGCCCTTGTTCTCTTCTTCGAGAAAGTCGCCCGGCAGGACCGGGCCGCGAACCCGGCCAGCCCCGTCCGTTGATGCTCGGAACCGCGGGAGTGGTCGGACGGTCGCCACGAGCCTTCAATTCACCTTGCGACCGATCCAGACGGATCGCACGCCGGGCGTGGAGCCGGGTGGGAAGTCGCATCGCGCCGGAAGACAACGACCATGGAATTCATCACCCGTCCCGAACGAGAGGCCATCGAGCAGCGGCTTGCCGCGCTGATCGCCCATCGACCGGTCATTTCGCAGCGCATCGCGGAGGCCCGGGCCCTCGGGGACCTGAAGGAGAACGGCGACTACCACGCGGCCCGCGAGCAGCAGGGGCTGGAGGAGGCGGAGATCCGCCGGCTGCAGGAGCGCCTTTCCACCGTCAGCGTCATCGACGAGAACAAGACGTCGGACGTCGTGTTCCTGGGGTCGATGGTCAAGATGAAGCAGGTCGACACCGACGACGTGGACATGTACCGCCTGGTGGGCGAAGCATCCACCTCGCCGCCCCTGGATTACACCGAGGTGACGTCCACCAGCCCCATGGGCGAGGCGCTCATGAAGGCCCGCAAGGGGGAAGTAATACGGGTGAACACCCCGCGCGGCGTCCGCCGTTTCGAGATTCTGGACATTCAGTGATCTCGTCTGACTGGATCGGGTCCCGGTTGGCGCATGCACGCGAGGGGTGGCGAACGGAGTCACCCCTCCACTGCATCGACGGGAGACCGCCATGTCCGAGAAGTTCATCCTGCGAGCGACCGCTCTCGCGGCCGCTGTGACCCTGCCCGTGATCGCTCGGGCCTCCGGCGAGGTCATCACCGTGACCGCCGGCGATGACTCGGTCGACTTCGGCGGCGGGCAGCAGGTGATCAACCTTCCCGGGCCCGATGGCCTGGTGTCGCTGCGGGAGGCGATCACCGCCGCGAACAACACGCCCGGGGAGCAGACGATCCGCTTTGCCATCGCCAAGAACCGTTGGTGGTCGCTGTTCAACGACCGCTGCATCATCCCGCTGGATTACGCGCTGTGGGTGAACGGCGCGGACACCACCATCGATTTCGCGTCGCAGCGAGATTTCACCGGCGACACCAACCCGACCGGCAACGAGGTCGGGCTGTACTACGTCGGCCCGCCGACCAACGGGGCGATCCTGAACCTCAACGCCGACCGCTGCACCGTCCGCGGCATGGACATGGGCCGCGGGAACATGTTCGGAGGATCGATCTCGATCCAGAAGAACGGCTGCCGCGTCGTCGGGTGCACGACCGACTCGGTCGTCATCCAAGCCTGGGGGGCGTCGGCGTCGGGGAACATCATCGGCGGCACGCTGCCCGGCGAGGGGAACACGATCTTCGAGATCGGGATGTACAGCGGCGCGTCGAACAACACCGTGGTCGGGAACATCCTCTCCCACGTGCGCATCGCCGGCGATTCCTACTACGGGTCCTGCAACGACAATCGGATCGGCGGCCCTTCCGCGGCCGAGCGGAACGTCGTCTCCGGCTACGGCTACTACGGCGAAGAGGGCTACCCGGTCGGGAACCAGGTGGAAGTGTCGTACGCCGCGCGAACCGTGATCGAAGGCAACTACATCGGCACCAACGCCGCCGGCACCGCCAGCGCCGGCCAGCGCGGCCCGGGCGGCGTCGAGATCGCCACCGCCGCGGTTGACACCGTGATCCGGGGCAACCTGATCTCGGGCCTGCGCGTCGAAGGAATCAACCACTACCAGGGCCAGGTGTTCGGCATTGCCGTTTCACTCCTCTCAAGCGCCACCGGCACGGTCATCCAGGGGAACCGCATCGGCACCGACGCCGCCGGCATCGGCGTCATCGGCAACGTGCAGGGCCTGGTGGTGGGCTTCTTCCCCGGCAGCACGCCGCTGAACACAACGATCGGTGGAACCGCGCCGGGCGAGGGCAATGTCATCACGGCGTCCGAGCAGACCGGCATCCTGGTCGACTGGCACGCGACCACGGCCCGCATCAGCGGGAACTCGATCTACGCAAACGGCACGGTCAACCCGCTGGCACTGGGGATCGATCTGCAGACCACCAGCGGGGCCAAGGGCGTGACCCAGAACGATGCCGGCGACGGCGACACCGGCGCGAACAACCTTCAGAATTTCCCGGTTCTCTCGGCGGCCGAACTCGTCCCGTCCGGGATCCACCTGTCGGGAACGCTCTCGAGCGAGCCGCTTACGAACTATCGCGTCGAGTTCTTTGCTTCGCCGGCGTGCCACCCGACCGGCTACGGAGAGGGCCGCGACTTCCTGGGCTTTGTGGACGTGACCACCGATGCCGCCGGATCGGCCTCGTTCAGCTCCACGATTGCCGGGTCGGTCCCGGCCGGATGGCACGCGACCGCGACCGCGACGCACCAGTCGCGGGGCGCGACCTCCGAGTTCTCAGCCTGCCTGGCCATCACTGGCGGGTCGTGCCCGGCGGACTTTGACGGGTCCGGCTTTGCCGACACCGATGACTTCGACGCGTTCGTCCGGGCGTTCGAAGCCGGCGGCGACGACGCCGATTTCGACGGGTCGGGTTTCGTGGACACCGACGACTTCGACGCCTTCGTCCTCGCGTTTGAAGCAGGGTGCTGAACCCTGGTCGTGTCCATCCCCGGCCGGCCTGCTAATCTGGACCGGTGATTGGGGGCCCCGATGATGCCGATGGTTCATCGCCGCGACGGCCGCGGTGGCTCCGCGCCGCGGCATGGGCGGCGCTGGTCGTCGCCGCGGTCGCGATCCGGCTCCCGCACCTGACCGAGAGCCTCTGGTACGACGAGGTCTGGCGAACACGGGTCGTGCTGCGGCCCGGGAACCTCGAATCCCTGCTCCTGCACGACGTCCACAACCCGCTTTACAACGCGTTCATGTACGCGTGGATCTCGGTGATCGGCGATTCGGAATTCTCAATCCGCCTTCCCTCGCTGCTGTTCGGTCTGGCGTCCATTACCGTTCTGTACCGCTGGATGCACGCCCGTTTCGGCCCGGGCCCCGCTCGCCTCGCCGCGGCCCTGTTGCTGGTTTCGCCGGTGCACGCGTGGTACTCGTGCGAAGCCAAGAACAACATGCTCGTGATGCTGCTGGGGATCCTCGCCGTGGTCCAGACCGACGCGCTGCTGACGAAGGGCCGCTGGACGGACGCGTTCGGAGCCGCCATCTGGTCGGCGCTGGGCCTGCTCACGAGCTGGCAGGCGGGCTTGGTCGTAATCCCAGCGTGGATCGGCGGCGCCGTCGCACTGCTGTCGGCCGACCGATCCACGCCGCAGTCACGCGCGGCCGCCGCTCGCCGGCTCAAGCTGCTGGGCGGGTCGATCCTGATCGCGCTCGTGATGCTCTCGCCCCTGCTGATCTTCAAAGCCGAGCACGTGGACGAGCTCAGCCGCTGGTACCTTGCCGCTCCGGACCTTGCGCGGATCGCGGAACTGCTCTTCATCTGGTACCCGACCGGGAACGCCCTCGTCCTCATCCGCGCCGCCAAGTGGCTCCTGTGGATCGGCATCTACGGCGCCGTCGTCGGACCGGCGCTCGTGCTGGGGTGCCTGGCGCTGCGGCGTTCGGCGACCGGGCGACTTGTCCTGGCGTGCCTCTGGACGCCCATCGTGGGCCTTCTGCTGGCGTGGGCCGCATACGCCGCCGCGGGCGAAACCGGGCCGCACGTCTACCAGGACCGCAACATGCTCGTCGTGTTCCCTTGGTTTATCTGCGCCATCGCCCTGGGAGCGACCCAAGCAGGCGTCCTTCGCCCGCCGCTCGCCGGCGTGCTGGTGGCCCTCGGCCTGGCTTCATCCCTCGCCGCGGTGACCTGGCGCGCGGACAAGAGCACGGTGATGAATCCCAACCCCGACTGGCGGTCGGCCGCGGCGTTCATCCGCGAATCCGCGTCGACCGGCGACCCGCCGATCATCGCGTCATGCTGCCCGCTGCTGCCGCTGGAGTACTACTCCACGCCGGGCAAGCTCGTCGAACTCAACTGGCAGCATGACACCTTCCGGGACGTCCAGAACCTCCGCCGCCAGCGTCCGGGGGCACCCGTTTTTTTCATCAACAACCCGTTCTGGTTCGGGTACCCGCCCCATGCGATTCACCTGCTCGAGGCGGGCCTGGGACACCCCACCCGGAGTGACTTCCTTGGTTTGCAGGTTTACCGCTTCGCCCCGCTGAATGCCGCCCATCAAGGTCCGCTGGAGCGCTAGTCTTCCTGACTTACGACGGGAGGACACGCGTGATCGTCCAGAACCTGATCGACGCACTCCAGGCAATCGCCCCACTGGAACTCGCCGAATCGTGGGACCGCGTCGGCCTCGCGGTGGGCCGCCCGTCGCGGGCCCTTGACGGCCCGGTGGTGCTCACGATCGACCTGACACAACAGGTCCTCGACGAGGCGCTGGCGCGCGGCGCCGCGGCGATCATCTCCTACCACCCGCCGATCTGGGACCCGGTCAAGCGCGTCACCGACGCGACGCCCAAGGAGCGGCTGCTCACCGCCGCGATCAGGTCCGATATCGCGGTGTACTCGCCGCACACCAGCCTCGACAACGCTGACGGGTGCATGACCGATTGGCTGTGCGAGGGCGTGTCCGGTTCGACCACGCCGGGCAAGATCGCCGGCGACTGCCGCGCCCTGTCCCCGCGGGCACTCCGCCAGCCGACGCAGGAGTGCAAGATCGTCACCTTTCTCCCGCAGGCCGACGCCGACAAGATGCGCCAGGCGCTCGCGACCGCCGGCGCCGGTCTGATCGGCAACTATTCCGTGTGCTCGTTCGCCGTGCCCGGCACCGGGACCTTCCTCGGCGATGAGAAGTCCTCGCCGGTCATCGGCCAGCCCGGACGCCTCGAGCACGTGTCCGAGCTCCGCCTGGAGATGGTGTGCAGCCGTGCGAGCCTGCCGCTGGTGCTCGCCACGCTCCGCCAGTTCCACCCGTACCAGACCCCCGCGATCGACGTCTACGACCTGATCCCGCAGCCCTCTCGGAACCTGGGTCCGGGCCGGCGCGTGGTGCTCGATCAGCCGGCGACCGCGCGGCAGATCGCGCAGCGCGTGAAGGAGTTCCTCCGAACGCCGGGCGGGACGCCGACGGTGCTCGTCGCGTCACCGACCGACGCCCCGCTGACGCACGCCGGCGTGGTGTGCGGCGCTGGGGCGGGCCAGGCCGCGGCGGCCCGCAGCGAGGGCTGCGAGGTGTTCATCACCGGCGAGATGAAGCATCACGAGGTGATCGAGACGATCCACAGCGGGATGGCCGTCGTGCTCGCCGGGCACACCGCCACCGAACGCGGGTACCTGCCGCGGCTCGCGCAGCGCCTGAGGAAATCGCTGCCCTCCGTGGCGTTCGAGGTCAGCGCGGTCGACCTCGACCCGCTGGTCGCGGTCTGAACGTCACCTCAACCGGAACAGCACGATCGCGCCGTCGTCCCAGCTCCTCTCGACCTGGGCGAATTGCGCGAGCGATCGGTCGATGACGCCCGGCGTGACCGCGGGGTCCGCCCATCCCGACCGCGTCAGCCGGTCGAGCTCGTGGAAGTTGACCAGCACGCGCGTAACGCCGCGCGACCGCAGGGCGTCGATCCACCGCCCGGGGTTGTCGGGGTCCGCCCGGACCGCCTCGCCCAGCAGCCACCGGTCGTACGTCGTGTTGTAGATCACGCGCCCCGTGTAATAGAGCGGCGTCGCCTCCGCGACCAGGTACAGCACATCGTTCTTGCGGCCGGTGAAATTGGCGTACACCGTCGACCCCGCGTCGGCGAGGAACTCACGCCGCTCGTCCTCGGTCATCTGGTCGTAGAGCGAACGGCCGATCGACCCCGAGAAGGCGCCAGGACCGAGCGTCAGCAGCGTGTTGGGCCCGCCGCCGGGCGGACCTTCGAGCAGGTAGCGGTGCACGAGATATGCGCCCGCGGGCGCCATCGACCACAGCCCGGCCGCCACGATCGATCCCGACCACCTCGGCCAGTTCCGCGACCCACGCCCCACCGACGAGAACCGCTGGTCGGCGCCGATCGCGATCAGCCCGCCGATGGCGCCGACCGCGGGCACCAGCAGCGGCAGCAGGAACCTCGACTGGATGTGCGTCAGCACAAGCCACGCCGCGAGCTGGATCAACCCGGCACCGCCGAGCAGCATCGCCACCCTGCGCGACGGCCGCAGCGCCGCCAGGCACACCGTCGCCGCCGCGGCAACCGGCACGAGCAGCCCCCACTGCGGGTGGGCGAGTCCGCGGTGACGCGCTCCGGCCGGGTCGGACTCATCGGCCAGCACCAGCAGCTTCAGCCGGTCAACCACTCCGCCGTCGAAGTGGTGGGCACTCGCGTACCGGGCAACCTGCTCGGCGGACCAGTGGCCCGATCCGAACACGCCCGCCAACTGCGGGAACACGGGGTTGCCGCACTCCACGCAATTACGAATCAGCCACGGCGCGATCGCGGCCGCGCCGGCGCCGCACGCGCCCAGCGTCGCGATCCACCACACCCGCGCCGGCTGGCCGAACACCAGGAACATACCGACGATCGGCGCGCCCATGAAGATCGCGGTAGGCTTGACCCCGCACGCGACGCCGACCATCCAGCCGCAGATCAATCCCCGCTTCAGGAGCCCGGCCCGGTCCGGCGATGCGCCGCGCGGCTCGGCCCCGCCGCCCATCGCAACGGCGCTTGCGGCCGCGATCAGCAGCACCATCGCGCTCTCGTTGTACGCGAGCGACCCGACCACGATCAGCCAGGGCAGCGTGATCGAAACCGCCGCGCCGACCGACGACCCCACCTCGGCGGCGGGCTCGGACACCCCGATCGCAAGCGCCGCCGACCTCGCGAACCTTCCCGCGGCCCACGCCGCGAGCACCGTCCAGCCCGCGCAGAGAAGCTGGGCCGAAATCAACACCTCCCCGTCGCCCGCGATCAGGTCCCGGGCGCCCGACATCGCGCCCAGGTGCATGAACGCCGCCTCCACGTAGCCGGGCAGGTACGAGTAGACGTTGTGGTGCACCGGCCGCAGCACGCCGCTCTCGAGCCACTCCCGCGGCAGTTGGAGGTGATAGCTGAGCGCGTCGTACCCGCCGAACTCGCTGCTCCACAGCGCGCCGGGCGGGTTGCAGGCGGCGACCACCAGGACGACCGACCCGCAGATCCACGCCGCCGCGATCGGGATGCGGCCCGACCACCCCAAGGGCGCGAGCAGCGAATCTCCGTCCACCCCCCGCTGGAGCGCGATGATCGCCGGAACGACCGCGATCGCCGCCCCGAGGGCGATCGGGGCGTACGCCCAGGCGCGGCCGGATATCCCGAATGCTCCCCCCAGCGCGCCCGACGCGCCAAGGGCGTGGCTGAGCGTGAGCATGATCGACACGCCCAGCCCGACCGCGAGCACCGCGATGTCGCCGGATCCGGGCCGCCCGGTCAGTTTCCGCAGCGCCCACGCCGCTCCCATCCCCCACCCGATCGACGCGACGAGATACATCGCGGCCGGCGGACCCGAGTACCACAACGTCCACAGGATGGCGCCGGCGTTCTGCGGGTTGCGGAGTGATGAAGAACTCACCAGCGCCAGCACCGCCAGCGTTGACGCAATCGCCACCAGGATCCACAGGAGGCGGTCAACGCCGAGCCGTCCCCCGCCGGGCTGGTTCGCGGTCGGTTCCTCTGGTCGGCCCTGCGCCATGCCGCTCAAACCCTCCGATTGATCAACACTCCGGCGACGCCGCCGAGGGGTAGGATACGAAGATGTCCCCCGGGTCGAAGCAACCCCTCCCATCGCGAGATGAGCCGCCCGCCGCCGAGGATCTCGAGATCATCGAGCCGCTGTGCTCGGTCTTCCGCCGCAAGCTCAAGTCCGAGGGCCTCAAGTACACGCCCGAGCGGGCGCACATCCTTGACTCGGTGATCCGCTTCGACGGTATCTTCGAGGTCGAAAGGCTGATCGAGGAGCTGCGCAAGGGGCCGCTGCGCGTGAGCAAGGCGACCGTCTACCGCACGATCAGGCTGCTCCAGGAGGCTGGGATCATCCAGCGCGTGCTCTTTGACCAGGAGCAGTCGCACTACCAGCTCGTCTACGGCAGCAAGCCCAGCGACCTGCTCATCCGCGTGGATACCCGGCAGATCATTCCCATTGATGTTCCCGAACTGGTGGCCATCCGGGCGGCGTTGTGCGAGCGCCTGGGCCTCGAGGCCAAAGGCCATCGATTCCAGGTCTTCGCCATCGGTCGATGACCAACCGGTGCCGCTGTCCCCGGAAGGGGCGGAGTCCGAACGTGACCGACAAGGCACATCCAACGGAAACCGGCCTGCGGGGCCTCCTGAAGGCCGCCGTCCGCCGCGCCCTCCGGCCCGCCGTGTGGGACCTCCAGCAGTCCGTCGCCCGCCTGGAGTCCGCCGTGGGCGAGTTCCGGGCCGCGCAGCAGCGACAGGCCCGGCACGGCGCTGTCTGGCGCGGCGGGGCCGATGGTTCAGCGTATTCGCCCGGCGGCGATGTCGATCACGCGGCCACGCTCAAGTACCGCGACGAGCTCGAGTACTGGATCGCGGCCGTCGCCGGCAGCGACCCCGCCCACGGCCCGCGGTTTGTTGAAGTTTTCAGCACCTGGCAGATCACCCGCCTCAACGAGCTTGCCGATCGCCTCGCGCTCGACCGCGGGGCGCCGATGGACCAGTGGTGCGCCGGTCGCGACGTGGTCGAGATCGGCGGCGGACCCATCCCGTGCTGCGCATTCCGCCGCTTCCGTTCGGCGGTCGCGATCGACCCGCTTGCCGACGGCTACATGGCCTGCAACCTCATGCCCGCCGCCGCCCTCGGGCGCGGCATCGTCCACCTGTCGGCCTGCGGGGAATCGATCCCGCTGTGCTCGGCGAGCGCGGACCTTGTGATCGCCGAGAACTGCCTCGATCACACCGACGAACCCGCGCTGGTCGTCAACCAGATCTTCCGCATCCTGCGGCCCGGCGGGTACCTGTGGCTGCTCGTCGACCTGATGGACTACCGCGACCACATGCACCCCAGTCCCATGTCGCCGCAGCGCCTCGATTCGCTGCTGACGCCGCTGGGCATGGTCACCCTGTACAACGAGTCATGGGAGGGCGCGAGCCACCCAATGGCCCGGCTGCAGCTGCGGATGCTGGTGCAGAAGCCCCCGGCGTGATGGTCGGCGCGAGAACGGCTATGCCGCGGCCCGGCCGCTGCGGCCGGTGACCGACATCACCGAGATGCACTGCTCGACGAGCGACGCGCGGTTGACAGGCTTCGGAAGGTGCGCATCAAAACCCGCGGCACGGCACCGGTGCGCATCATCGATCAGCGCGTGCGCGGTAACCGCGATCATCGCGCCCCGATAGTTCATGCCGCGGATCGCCGATGCCGCCGCCAGCCCGTCCATCACCGGCATGTCGACGTCGAGCAGGACCAGGTCGTACGGGCGGTTGGCCCGCATCGCCCGGCCCACCGCCGCCACGGCCTCCTGGCCGTCCCCGACGGCGTCCACACACGCGCCTGCGCGCTCCAGAATCGTCGTCAGCAGCCGCCTGTTGTCAGGGCCATCCTCCGCAAGCAGGATGCGGTCGCCCTCGCGGAATGCCCGTCGCGCCGGCGCGGCCTGCGCCTTGTCGACTTCCTCCTCGCCCGCGCTGGCCCGCCTGGTCGGCAGCAGCAGCGAGAACGTGCTGCCGCGATCGACGTCGGATTGCACCGTGAGCACGCCGCCCATCGCTTCCGCGAGCCGGCGCGAGATCGCCAGCCCCAGCCCCGTCCCGCCGAACCGTCGCGTGGTGCTCATGTCGCCCTGCGTGAAGGGCTTGAACAGCCCGCCGACCTGCTCGGGAGTCATCCCGATCCCCGTGTCACGCACGTCGAACCGAACGGTGCACGCGTCGCCCGGCTGCGGCGAGCGCGGCTCCACCGAGCACTCGATCGTGACCGAACCCTGCGAGGTGAACTTCACGGCGTTGCCGACCAGGTTGATCAGGATCTGCCGCAGACGCGTCGGGTCTGAGACGATCCGGTGCGGGAAGCCCGCCGACAGCGTCGACCGCAGCGCGACGCCCTTGCCCGCCGCCCGGGGGTAGAGCAGCGAGCACACATCCTCGACGGTCTGCACGGCCGAGCACGGGATGCGCTCGATCCTGAGCTCGCCCGCTTCGATCTTCGCGATGTCCAGGATGTCGTTGATCACCGCCAGCAAGTGCTCGCCGTGGCGGCGGACGGTGTCCAGGTACTGGTGCTTGTCATCGCCGTCCATCTCTTCGGTGCGGAGCAGCTCGCTGAAGCCCAGGATGGCCGTCATCGGCGTGCGGATCTCGTGGCTCATGTTCGCGAGAAAAAGGCTCTTGGCGTGGTTGGCCTCGTCCGCCTCGCGGCGGGCGAGTTCCAGCTCCGCCGTCCGCTTGGCCACCAGCGATTCCAGCTCCTCGGTTCGCACCCGCTGCGATTCACGCAGCTCGCGCTCGAACTTGCGCGCCGAGAACGACACCTTGAAGTCGTTGATGCTCCACGCAAACCGCCACGAGTGGAACGCCAGCACACCGAGCATCACCGCCAGCAGCCTGTACGCCGGCCACACGAACGCCAGGATCGACATGGCGTACCCGCACAGCGCGCACCACGCGAAGATCCGGGCAAGGTCCATCAGCTTGCGGTTGCGGTCGCACGAATCAACCTCCAGGTACGACCGGCGCCAGAAGACGTAAATCCGGGCATACGCCGTGATGACCGCGGCCGTCAGGATGACCACGGTCGCGATCCACGGCCAGTCCGGCTCGCCGCCCGCGGTCACCATGCAGTGCGTGCGCGGCCGGTAGCTGCCAAAGCCTGTGAAGAAATCCCAGGCGGACCCGGTGCTCCCGCCCGCGTCGTGACACGGCGCCGGATCGATCGCCCCGTTTGGATCCGGATGTCCGCCCTCCATGTCATTCCCCTGTCAGCAGCCCGGCAAGCCCGCACTCGCCCGCCGATGGTGCATGCATCGGCCAGAGGAACGGCAGCCTGCGGGAAAGTGCAGCGCACACGCTCAATCGTGCGCGCCCTCGCAAGGGGCGAGGGTCTGCCCCGGGGGCATGCACCCCTCGGAGCTCACGGGGTCCTCGTGTTTACGGCAGCACCAGCATCGCGTCGCCGTAGCTGTAGAAGCGGTACCGCCGCTCGATCGCGTCCGCGTACAGCGCCTTGGCCCGGTGAATTCCCTCGGGAAACATGGAGGCGAGCATCGCCAGCAGCGTGGACCGCGGCAGGTGAAAATTGGTCATGAGCCCCGTGCAGCAACGCCATTGATAACCCGGGGTGATCAGCAGCCGCGTCGCGATCGCCGGCGCCGCCGAAACGCTCGCGATCGCGTCCGCGTGGGCCTCGATCGTGCGCGCGCTGGTGGTGCCCACGGGGATCACCCGCCGGCCCTCGTTCGCGGCGCGCCGGATGGCCGCGATCGTCTCCGCGGGCATCGAACACCATTCCGCGTGCATCGGGTGCTGCTCGACGTACTCGGTTTCCACCGGCTTGAACGTGCCCGTTCCCACGTGCAGCACCACCTCGGCCCGGTGGATGCCGCGCGCGGTCAATGCCCCCAGCAACTCGGGCGTGAAATGCAGCCCGGCGGTCGGGGCCGCGACCGACCCCTGCCCGGGGACCTCCGCCGCATCGTGCGCGAACACGGTCTGGTACCGGGCGCGGTCAACGAGATCATCGACGCGGACGCCCTGCGACGCTCGAGCGCCCAGGATGTAAGGAGGCAACGGCGTCTGGCCCAGTTGTTCCAGCAGGTCCGAGCACGATCGCTGGTCGCCCTGCACTCGCACCCGCCATGCGCCCGGTTCGTCTTCATCCCTGTGGAGCAGCACGAGCGTCACGGCCGGACGTTCGGCGGCGTCCAGCAGCTCGATCTCCACGCCCGGGCGCAGGTGCCCGCCCTTGAGCAGGCAGGTCCACTCTCCCGCGGCGGGCTCGCTGAGGAACAGCCCGCCCACACGCCCACCGGTACCGACCCGTCGCCCATGCAGCCGGGCCGGCAGCACCCGGGTCGAATTGAACACCAGCAGGTCACCCGGCGTGAGCAGGTCGGGCAGGTCCCGCACCGTGCGATGAAGGGTTTCAGCCCCCGACCGGCTGACGACCATGAGCCGAGCGGCGTCGCGAGGCTCGACCGCCTGGGTGGCGATGAGCTCCGGGGGCAGGTGGTATTCCAGGTCGGCGGTCCGCAACACCGTTGATCCCTCGCAACGTCCAACCGTGGCACGGAATCAACACGCCGCGCCCGCGCGTGATTGTTGTGCCGGCGGATCGACGCCGACGGCCGCTGGCACGCTCAGAACCACGTTTTTCTGGGACGTGTCCGATAGCTGCGAACGTGGCACGCCGCTCGAAACGTCTCCGGAGATGCCGGACACCATCTCAAGAGTTGAAGCGTGGCTGTCGGTCTTTGCGGGCCGGTGGGCCGACCGCTCGGATCCGTCGCGGCAACTCGACGACGAGGCCGCCAGGCACACCGACCGAGCCGAGCAGCAGCGAGCACACGAGCTCGCGGCGCCAGCGTACATCCCGCTGGACGTGGTGCTCGCCAAACGCGCTCGCCAGTTCGCGGCGCTGAGCAGCCAGGCGTCCCTGGTGGACCTCTGGACGGCGCAGCTGAGGGCCCGCCCGTATCTCTCGGCGGACCACTGCTGCTGCGAAGGGTCGAAAATCCCCGCGGTGGCCGGGGCTTCGGTCGAGTCGCTGCGGCGTCTGGAGCACGATGTCACGACGCGGATGATCGACACGTACCGGCTGATCTCCCGGACCAACAACGGCCGGCTCATCGACGTGGTGGTGTAACGCGGCCGTGCGGGCTCAGTTGTAGCCGCGCATGATCTGGGCACCCGGGTAGAAGGTCAGCACCTGCTGGTCCCACGGGATGCCGCGATCCGCCATGCCCTTGAGGCACCACTGGCACATGCCAACGCCGTGGCCGAATCCTCGCCCGCGAACGAGGAATGTCAGTTCGGTGGCCGGCATCTGGATGAACTCCAGGTCGTTGCTGTTGACGCGCGTCTGGGGCGTGATGGCGGGATAGCCCTCGGCGGAGAAGTTGCACGCGACCCGAAGTTCCTCGCCCGACAGCGAGAAGGTGCGGCCGCGGTCATCGATCACGGTGTACCTCGACGGGCGTGAGGTCTGGTTGACCTTCTCGACCGACACGCCGCGGACCGACCCGATCGACCTGACCGCGTGGCCGGCGTTGCGGCCCCACGCGGCGAGGCGTTTGCCCAGCTCGTCGGCGGTGCGGGTGGCTTCCCAGCGATAGAGACGGGCGGCCTGGCAGTAATGGTCACGACCGGCGCCCTGGATCGGCGGCGCCAGGTTGTACTCAAATCCGCGGGAGATGGGCCACACATCGGCCGCCGACCCGGCGCGGCCGCCGCAGGTGCTCGAGTAATAGGTCTTGAAGAGAGCGCCGCCGTAGGTGAGCACCACACCGCGGGTGTTGCGGACCGCGCGCAGCGCGGTCACGTTGGTTGTCGCGCCGCCGTAGACCTGGTCGGCCTGCGAATTCTCCACGTCAAACGCCCGTCCCGCCGCTCGGTCGAGTCCACGCACGAAGAGCGCGTACGTCCGCGCGCACACGGCCTGCGCCTCGTACGCGGCGAGCGGCCAGTTGGCGAACAGCTCCTTGGCGAGAACGCCGGGGAGGTAGTCCTCGATCGCCATGGTCGCGATCACGTCGAACGCGAGGGGTGACGTATCCGAGGCTCGGCGGAGCGTCAGCGCGCCCGGGAAATCGGTGCCGTCGATCCGGAGGTGCGCGGCGGGCCGCTGAGCCGGAGAGGACCCCGACGCGGCGATCGGAACCAGCGTCACATCCAGCCCGGGGCCGATGTCGAAGGCCTCGCCCACGCCCGACGTCAGCCGAAGGCCGGTCGGCAGCGAACTGGCGATCACCGGAGCCACCAGCACCAGCGGCCTGGCCTCCGGAACCGAGGCCTCGATCGGTGTCGAGCATTCGATGCGGACGGTCTCGACGGCCTGGCGGACCCGCACGCGGATGTCGGGCTCGGCTTCGAAGAGCGGCGAGATGACGATGGGCGCCGGCGCGGGGTCGGCCAACGTCGGCGTGGCGCCGTCTCCCGCGGCCGCGGGGAGTGGCGCGGGTCGACGCCTCGGGTACCCCGGGTCAGTCGAACACGACCAGACGGCGAGCGTAACCGCGGCCAACAGAAGGACCGCGATCGCCGTGAGCGGGGAGAGCGCGGCGATCGCGAACCGCCGCTGCCGCCGGCGGAGGCGCCGCCCGTGACCGCGGGATCCGCGCGGGGAGCCCGATCGTGAAGAGTTGTGCCTTCGGACGCTCATCGATTGAAATCCGCTCCGACCGGTGTTCGGGAATGCCGCGGCCATTTCGATCCGGTAGGATGCTGTTCATGGTGCGACGCACTCAATGGACAACGCCGGGGCCGGATCGGTCACCACAGAGCCTATCGGCACGACGGCCACTTTGTCTCTTCAATGCAGTGGTCCGGGCGGGGCTCATCGGGCTGGGACTCGCCGCGGCAGGAACACTGCCCGGCTGCTACTCGCAGCCAGGACCGCCGGAACCCGCCGAGGGCCAGTTTGAACAGGGGGTCATCTCGATTGACTCGACCGGCCGCGAACACGTGATCGTGGCTCGAGTGGGTTCGCCGGGGTATTCGCTGACCATGGACTCGACCTGGGAGGCCTACCGCCGCAAGCACGTCTTTGTGACGCTGCACGACCCGGACCCGCGCTTCAGCTACCCGCAGGTGGTGGTTGACCTGCGGGTCCTGACGCAGGTGTCGACGCGGGAGGCCATCACGGTGTTCGCTCGGCGGGCCGGTCGGGATGAAGAGGACATCGAGGCGCCCTACCAGGAGGCGGCCGCTGCGCCCGGGAGCGCCGCGACATCCGGCGTGACGCCGGCGGAGGGCCGCTAGGCGGGAACGCCTGTTTCCGGGGGAGTCTGCGTGGACGAACAACTTCGAGATCTGCTGCGGCTCACGCTGGCCGAAGGGGTGGGCCCGGTCCTGCTCGGGCGACTCCTGGCGGCGCTGGGCAGCCCCAGCGCCGTCCTGCACGCGAGCCCGGCGCAACTCGAGCGCATCAAGGGCGTCGGCCCGGTGCGATCACGAGCCATCGCCGCCGCGGCGGCGGGCGCCGGCTCGCTGGTCGATCGGGAAATCGAGGAAATCGAGCGCCACGGGGTGCAACTGGTGGCGTTCGGGTCAGACTCCTATCCCCAGCCCCTGAGCCAGATCCCGGATCCGCCGCCGCTGCTCTACGTCCGCGGCCGATTGGATCCGGGAGGACAGGATCGCTACTGCGTCGCGATCGTCGGGTCGCGCGGGTGCACGCAGTACGGCCTTGAGCAGGCCGGGCGGTTCGGCGCGGGGCTGGCCGACGCGGGGCTCACGATCGTTTCGGGCGGGGCGCGGGGGATCGATACCGCGGCCCACCGTGGCGCGCTCACGGTGCACGGCCGCACGATCGCGGTGCTCGGCTGCGGCCTGTCTCATGTGTACCCGCCGGAGAATGCCGGGCTCTTTGACCGGATTGCGGCGGAGGATCGCGGCGCGGTGGTGAGCGAACTGCCGATGACCACGCCGCCGAAGGCGGAGAACTTTCCGGCTCGGAACCGCATCATTTCCGGGCTCAGCCTGGGCGTGCTGGTCATCGAGGCGGGCCGCCAGTCCGGGTCGCTCATCACGGCTCGGGTCGCGGGCGAGGACCACGGTCGCGAGGTGATGGCGCTCCCGGGCCGCGTGGATTCGCCATCGAGCATGGGGAGCAACGACCTGATCCGGCTCGACGGCGCGGCGATGGTCACGCAGCCGGCAGATGTGCTCGACGTGCTCCACCCTGCCGGGCGGCGGCACCACCAGGGCGCGGAGGTCTCGCTCTGGAAATCCGCTGAACCATCGGGCGCTGCGGCGGAAACTGCGGATGAGCACGAAGAACCCGGCCTCTCGGAGCAGCAGCGCCGCGTGCTCGACGCCGTCGGCACTACCGGCGACTCCGCGACGATCGAACACCTGATCGACCGCACGGGTCTGGCGGTTCATGAACTGCGAGCGGAACTGACGGTCTTGGAGCTGCGCCGGTCGATCCGCCGCGCGGGCAGCCGGTTCGAGCGCACGCGCTAGGTTTGCGGGGACACACGGTTTTCATTCACCAAACATCCGCTTGACGAGCGGGTGCTGATCGGCTATCATGTACCGAACCTGATACCTTACTTCTGATCGGAACACGATCAGAGAGCAAGCGGGTTCGGCGGGCGCGTGGATGGTCGTCCGGGTGTTTGGAGTCGCCAAAGTTCACGGGGAACCGTGGGTTTTGGGCGAAAGACGATGCGGCGTCACAGCCGTTTCGTCGGTGCGGGCACGGAGGCTGAGTGATGCAAGCGACGGCCACGCGAGTCGCGACTGGTGCTGGAGATGTGCCGCTGGGAGGCGGTCGTTTTGATGGTTTTTCGAGCCGGCGGGCTTCTGAAGTCCGGTCGTTCGCCGGATCGCCGGCTCGACGCAGTGTCACCGAGCACGCTGAACGCTGGAACGGCGGCACACGGGCACACGGTGGAAGAAGGTCGGGTGCTGCTGGTGGCAAGGGCCTGCTGAGTCGGATCGTGTGCTGGGTGGTGTCGAGATCGGATGGGGACGAATGTGGGCAGGAACGGTGTCGAGCGCCAGAACCTCTCGCGGCGGGCCGTGGATCGACGGATTCCGGATCGTCCGCGCAGGAAATCCTGGCCTTTTCCGACGTTCGACAGGGGGCTCTGGTCAAGCTGGGGCCCGGCGGCCAGTTCGTGCGGGAGTTGCGGGCTGCTCGGTGGGTGGATGGTGATGTGGAATCAACTGACCACGATCTTGATCGCGACCATCGCGGGCCGTCGCCCGCGGAGTTGTGCTCGCAGAAGCTCGGTCTGCTGGTGGCGGCGGAGCGTCTGCTGGAGCTTCAGCGCAAGCAGCTGGGTTTCGCGAGGGCTCGCTGGTCGGGCCTTTCGGGTTCGCGATGGGCTGAGCCGATCGTTCGGGCGGTGTTGCCGGTCGCGGACGTCCGACCTGGTCCGATCCGGGTCCCGCTGCGCCGGGCATCCGCCGATTTTCGTTCGAGCGTCAGTGTCGGATGGAGCTTGGTGGCCCCGGCGGGATCGCCGGTGCCGGAGACCGACCGCCCCGATGCTCGGTTTGATGCAGACATTCGCGCGTGGGGTCCTGGTCCCGGGGGGTCCGGGTCCGAGGCTCGCACGCGTCGTGGAGTGGACGATACAGATCCGCCGGTAAGTGAGCCGCGGCACGTTTTGGCATCGGCGCACGCCGAGGAGATACGACATGAACCTGACTCCCAAGCAGTTGAAGATTCTCCAGCTCATCCGCGACTGGCGCGTGCGTCGGGGCTATTCGCCGACGATGCAGGAGCTCGCCGACGAGATCGGCGTCAGCAAGGTCACGGTCTTCGAGCACGTCGAGGCGTTGATCAAAAAGGGCGCGCTGGTGCGCGAGCCCAACAAGGCGCGCTCTTTGTCGATCGCTGACGGCATCGCCGTCCCGGACGAGTCGCGACCGCTCCGCTTCCCCCTCGTCGGCAAGATCGCGGCCGGCAACCCGATCGAGCGGGTCGCGGACATGGAAGAGATCGACCTGGCCGAGGTGCTGGGCGGGCGGACCGGCAAAACCGAGTCCACGTTCGCGCTGAAGGTCGAGGGCGACTCGATGCGGGACGAGGGGATCCTCGACGGGGACTTCGTGCTGATCGAGCGCAGCCAGGTGGCGCAGAATGGCGACCGGGTGGTGGCGCTGCTCCCCGACGGGTCCACGACCCTCAAGACGTTCTTCCGCGAGCCCGACCACATCCGCCTCCAGCCCGCCAACCCGGCGTTCGAGCCGATCCGCGTGCCCTTCTGCCAGGTGCAGGGCGTGGTGAAGGGCGTCGTGCGTCGGTACGGCCGCTGAACCGGCGACGCCCGACACTGATCCTGCAAAAACGCCCGCGGATGCCCTCGGCGTGCCGATAGCATCGTGGGGAAGCGGTACCGACCGAGCGGTGTGGTTGCGCCTCGGATTCGCCGAGTCGCGCAGTCTCCCACCGCGGGCGAACCGTTCTCCCATGGCGGAGCCAAAGCGGACATGCGGCTGGGTGATCTGGTGACGGGGTTTGGGATCCAAACGCCGACCGGCGACTGGCAGTCGATCCGGGTGTGTGACATCACCGAGGACAGCCGGACCGCGCTGCCCGGCTCGCTGTTTGTCGCTCGGGGCGGGCTCAAGGCCGACGGTCGACGCTTCATCGCCTCGGCGATCGAGGCCGGCGCCACGGCGATCCTGACCGATGCCGAGCAGCCCATCGACTACCCGGGCGTGGCCATCCTGCGCTGCAAGGATGTCCAGACCGCTTCGGCGAGACTGGCCGAGCGCTTCTACGGCAACCCGTCGTCCAAGCTTGATCTCGTGGCCGTCACGGGGACCAACGGCAAGTCCACCATCACCTTCCTCATCTGGCGGATGCTCAACCTGGTCGACACCCGGTGCGGGCTGATCGGGACCGTTCTGACCGACGACGGGCGCGAGGTGGCGCCCTCGTCGATGACCACGCCGCCGGCGATCGAGCTGAGCCGGACGCTGGGTTCGATGGTGGAGAGCGGCTGCTCGGCGGCCGCGATGGAGGCGTCGAGCCACGCGCTGGACCAGCGGCGGGTCGCGGCGCTCTCGATCGACATCGGGGTGTTCACGAACCTAACGGGCGATCATCTCGATTACCACGTGACGATGGACAACTACGCGGCCTCCAAGGCTCGGTTGTTCGAGAGTCTGCCAAAGGACGGCTTGGCGGTGGTCAACGCCCAGGATGCATGGAGCGAGCGTGTGACGCGCGGGTGCGCGGCGCCGATCGCGGCCTGCCTCATCGTGGGTGAATCCGGCATCGCACTGACGCGCAGGGACTTTGAAGCGACGGCGCAAGTTCTGGCCAGCGGCGTGTCGGGGATGCAACTGCGGCTGAGCGGGCCCTGGGGCACGGCCGAGGGGACGGTGCCCCTGATCGGGGCGTACAACGTCATGAACGTGCTCCAGGCGGCGGTGTGCTGCCACCGGCTGGGAGTCACCGGCGACGCTCTTTCGGAGCTGCTGCCGAAGCTGACCGCGCCGCCCGGAAGACTCGAGCCGGTGCAGATACCCGGCGTCGCGGGCCCGCGGGTCTACGTGGACTACGCGCACAGCGACGATTCGCTTCGCAACGTGCTCCTGGCGGTGCGGGGCGCGATGGCGACCGACCCGACCGCCGGTCGGCTGTGGGCCGTGTTCGGCTGCGGCGGCGACAAGGATCGCACCAAGCGCCCGCGGATGGGCAAGGCCGCGGCGGAGATCGCCGATGCGGTGATCGTGACCAGCGACAACCCCAGGTCCGAGCAGCCGGGCGCCATCGTCAAGGAGATTCTCGCGGGGATCGACGCCTCGCTCCGCGACAAGGTCGATGTTCATGTCGAGCGCGACCAGGCGATCGCGGCGGCCATCCAGCGAGCCGCCGACAACGATGTGATCGTCATCGCCGGCAAAGGGCACGAAACCGAGCAGATCAGGTCCGACGGAAACGGGACGCTGGTTTCACTCCACTTTGACGATCGCGAGCACGCCCGGCAGCACCTGGCGGCTCGGGCGGGACGGCCGGTGGCCACATGAACGGGACGTGCATTCCTCCAGGCGAAGCCGGGCGTCGTCCCGAGCAGCAGGACCGGGGCGGCGGTGCCGGGGCGCGCGCCGGGGAGTTCTGGACGTGCGCCGCGATCTCGGGCGTGCTCGGCGGAACGTGGATCGTCGAACCAGCCGAGCCGGGCGGGTCCGCGCTGGCGGCGGGAGTGAGCACCGACTCGCGGTCCATCCAGAAGGGCCAGGTCTTCATCGCGCTGCACGGCGACCGGCTGGACGGGCACGACTACCTGCTCCAGGCGACCACGGGTGGCGCGGGCCTGCTCGTCGTTGATTCGCCCGGCAAGGTGCCGCGCGAGCTTTCGAGCGGTCGATCAACCCCGATCCTGTGCGTGCCGGATACGGGGCTCGCGCTGCTCCGGCTTGCCGCGGCCTGGCGGCGGACGCTCGACGGCACGCCGGTGGTGGCGATCACGGGATCGAACGGCAAGACCACAACGACTCGGCTGGTGGAGGCGGTGCTCTCGTCCCTTGGACCGGGGACCGCATCGATCAAGTCGTTCAACAACCGCGTCGGCGTGCCGCTGACGATCCTCCGGGCCACCCCTTCCGACCGGTTCCTGGTGTGCGAGGTCGGGACCAACGCGATCGGCGAGATCGCCGAACTGGCCGCCGTGATCGAACCGGATCTCACGGTGATCACGAGCATCGGCCGCGAGCACCTGGAAGGCCTTGGTGGAATCCAGGGTTCGGTGCGAGAGGCGGTTGAATTGATCAGGTCCCTCCGCCCGGGCGGACGCGCGATCGTTCCGACAGAATGCCCGGAACTGGACCAGGCCATCGCGGAGGTGGTGTCGGCCCGCCGGACCGGACCGGTTCAGATACTGCGGGTGGGGACGTCGCAGGGAGCCTCCGATCGCATCGGCGGGATCGCCGTGGACGACGACGGCGTGTCATTCTCGATCGGTGATTCCGAGCCGTTCCAGGTGCCGCTGATCGGCGAGCACAACGCGCACAACGCGGCGTGCGCGGTGCTGGTGGGGCGGATGCTGGGCCTGGGGGATCAGGCCATCGCGGGTGCGCTCTCGCAGGCGCGCGGGGCGGAGATGCGGCTTGAACGGCTCCGGGTGGTGCGGGCGCCCGGCGAGGCGCCGATCGAGGTGATCAACGACGCGTACAACGCGAACCCGGAATCGATGCTGGCGGCGATCTCGACGTTCAAGTCGCTCTTTGGGGGATCTTCGAGGCGAAAGGTGGCGGTGCTGGGCGACATGCTGGAGCTGGGTGAGCACGGCCCGGATTGCCACCGCGAGATCGGCGACGCCGTCGCGTCGTCGGGCGCATTCGATCTGTGCGTGCTGGTCGGACCTCTGATGATGTTCGCGGGGGAGCGGATCGGCAAGTCGATCGCGCCCGACCGCGTGGTGCCCGTGGGCCTGCTCGACGACAAGACGGCGCAGCGCGTGGCCGCCATGCTCCGTCCGGGCGACGCGGTGCTCCTGAAGGGTTCGCGGGGCATGGGCGTGGACCGTGTGCTCGGCGCCCTGACATCCTCGAAGGCGTGAGACGGACGGCGGGGGCCGGGTCTACGGTGAGTGCCCCGCGGACGGACGGGTCGTTGGCGATCGATCGCTGAATCTCTCCCGATGCTGTACTGGTTGCTTGACATCTCACGCGAGTGGCTCGTCGAGCACAGGCTGTACTGGCTGTTCAGCGTGCTCGACCAGGTGCAGTTCCGGGCGCTGGCGGCGGCGGGCGCGGCGTTCGCGCTCGTGCTCGTCCTGGGCAAGCGCGTCATCGCGGCGCTGGTGCGGCTGAAGATCGGTGACACCGGTCAGTCCGACGCGGACCTGTTGCGTCAGCAGGCCCAGTCGAAGGCCAACACGCCGACGATGGGCGGCGTGCTGATCGCCGGATCGATCTTCGCGTCGGTCGCGTTGCTGGCGGACGTCCGGCAGTTCTACGTGTACATGGGGCTGATCGTGCTGGTGTGGACCGCGGCGATCGGCGCGGCCGACGACTGGCTGAAACTGACGGCGGCTCGGCGCGGGACCGGCCGCCAGGGGCTGTTCGCGTGGGAGAAGCTGGTTTTCCAGCTCGGGATAGGGATCCTGGTCGGGTACTTCGGGTTCAGCCGCGGCAACAGCTCGGCCGAGCTGGACCTCGCGCACGTCGTGAACCTGCCGTTTCAGAAGACCTACGACGGCGGCGAGGTGAACACGAGCCTGCTGTACCTGCCGCTGGCGGGGTACATCATCCTGGCGACGCTCATGCTCACGGGGATGAGCAACGCGGTGAACATCACCGATGGGATGGACGGGCTGGCGTCAGGGATTTCGAGCGCTGTGGCGCTGGGGCTGTTCCTGTTGTGCCTGGTGGCGGGTGAGCCGGCGTGGGCTCGGTACCTGCTGGTGCCGTACGTGCCCTATTCGAGCGAACTGGCGGTGCTCGCGGGCGCGATGGGCGGCGCGTGCCTGGGGTTCCTGTGGTGGAACTGCGCGCCGGCGCAGGTGTTCATGGGCGACACCGGTTCGCTGTGCCTGGGCGCCCTGATGGGCTACCTCGCGACCATCATCCGGCAGGAGTTCGTGCTGCTGGTGATGTCGGGCGTGTTCCTGGTCGAGATCGGTTCGGTCATGATCCAGGTCGGCGTCTACAAGGCGAGCAAGGGCAAGGTGGGTTTCTACAAGGTGTCCGGCGACAAGCGTGTGTTCAGGTGCGCCCCCTTCCACCACCACCTGCACCTGGGCGGATGGAAAGAGCAGCAGATCGTCGCTCGGCTTTGGATCATCGCGGTGCTGCTGGTGGTGGCGGCGCTGGCCACGGTGAAGGTGCGGTAGAAGCCGACGCCCTTCGACGCCGCGTGGACGCGCGTGCGATGCTCATCCCTGCCACGCGACGTGTGTCGACGAGCGGCCTGATCACCGCCGCGGGTTGCGGAGGCGGTTCTTGGGACGACTGACGCCGCGGGGCGGGAATGGCCCGCGGGGCGTTGCCTCGCGCCCCGGGGTGGCGTCATCGTCGTCCGGGTGAGCCGAGGATTCACCGGCTTCGTCCGTGGCAGGCTCGCTCGCAGACTCCGTCAGGTCACCCGAACTTTCGGCGGCCGCCGGATCTGCACTGAGCGACCGGCCCGCGGACTCGCCGTCGGTGGTGCGAGCAAAGACCAGGCGTCCGGCCGAGGTCTGAAGGGTCGAGATCACCATCAGCGAAACTTCGCGGCCCACGTGGGGAGCACCGTCTTCGGCGACGATCATGGTGCCATCGGCGAGATACCCGACGGCCTGGCCGGGCTGCTCGCCGGGCTTGACGAGCTTGACGGTGAGCGTTTCGCCCGCCGCCAGCGCGGGCCGCAGCGCTGCGGCCAGCTCGTTGACGTTGAGCACCGTGGCGCCCTGGATGATGGCGATGCGGGCCAGTCCGGAATCGGTCGTGACCACCTTGCCGCGGGTGCGGACCGCAAGATCCACCAGCGCCTGATCGACGCCGACGCCGGGCGCGAGCGTGGGGTCAATGGAAACATCGAGCGACGGATTCCGCTGGAGCCGGGCAACGATGTCGAGCGCTCGCCGTCCCTTGGATCGCTTGAGCTTGTCGTGGCTGTCGGCGAGCTGCTGGAGCTCGATCAGGACAAAGCGCGGGATGACGATCGGCGCCTGGAAGAACCCGGTGAGCAGCGCGTCGGGGAAACGGGCGTCGATGATCGCGGAGGAATCGAGGATGAGCGGCCGCGGGCCGCGGAGCTGCTTGGCGAACTCGACGTAGGGGATGACCAGGCGGACATCGTCCTGCGTCTGGAGCACAATGGTGACACCCAAGTAGCAGAAGCAGATCCCCAGGAGCACCTTGAACATCGTGACGAAGGTCGGGTGGATGGTGTACGTCTGGGCGATCAGGTCGATCACCAGCCCGAAGACGATCGTCGCGAGCACGCCCACCAGCAGGCCGACGGCGACGGTCACCATCGTCGCGATCTTCTTGGTCGGCGTCAGGACATCGATCGTGATGAAGAACGCCGCCAGCGCCGCCGCCAGGCCGAACGTGAGGTACCACAGCCGCGAGAGTGACTGGATGCCCGAATCCGAGCTGTCGCCGACGACGATGAGCCTCAGCAGCGCAACCGACAGCAGGGCGATCACGAAGATCACGCGGGTTGCGCGGAGGATGTTGGACCGCTGGCGCTGCGTGGCTTCCGTGGGGTCCTGATCGGAATACCCCGGGTGTCCCGGGGTGCGGCGCGACGGGCGGGTGCCGGCCTGTTCGCCGGGCGGGGTTGGTTCCTGATCGGGCACGAGGGAAAGTGTACCACGCGGCGTACCGGGCGTATGCTCGTGCCTGGTGGAAGTGGCTCCGTGCCGCGGGTCGGCGGCGAGCCGCGTCCCTTTGATCGACGGCCGGGCCCGGTGCACGGATGGCCCGTGAATCTGGTCAGGGCTTGACCGCAGCAGCCATAAGCGAGCGTCGTCCGGTGCCGCCGGTGTCCTGGCCGTCGATCAAGGGGATGCTCCGCCCGCACGGCGGGGGCGGCGGAACTTCCTGATGCCGAGGAGGCACGCGACACGCGGCCCGCGACGATGCCACCGATTTCACTGGTCTGCTTCGATTGGGGGGGAGTGATCATCCGCATCTGCCGATCGTGGGCGGAGGGTTGCGCCGCGGCCGGGCTGGATGTCCGTGGCGACTGCTCGTCCCCCGAATCAATCGCCCGCCGCAGGGTGCTCTCCCGCGCCTACGAGACCGGTCGGATCGGCGAGGCCGAGTTCTTCGACGGCATGTCGGAGACGATGGGCAGGCTGTACACACCCGACGAGGTGCGGGCCATCCACGCCGCGTGGCTGGTCGGCGAGTACGACGGCGTGGGCGAGATCGTCGACCGACTCAACCAGCAAGCCCACCTCGAGACGGCCCTCCTGAGCAACACCAACGCGAGCCACTGGGCCCGCCAGGCCGCGGACCCAGCGGGGAAGCTGCGTCATTTCCCGGTCGCCGGTCGGCTGCGCCACCGATACGCGAGCCACCTGATGGGCTTCGCCAAGCCCGACAAGGCGATCTATGTGGCCTTCGCAGAGTCCGTGAAGCGCCGCCCGGAGGAGATCCTGTTCTTCGACGACCTGGCCGACAACATCGAAACGGCCCGGGCGTGCGGGTGGAACGCCGAGCAGATCGATTACACCGGCGACACAGCGGCGCAGGTGCGCGGGCACCTGGCCAAGTGGGGTGTCGGCTAAAGGCAAAGTTCAAAGTTCAAAGTTCAAAGTTGAAAGTTCAAATCCACATCTGACGGGTCACCACGGCGCGCACGTGGCGTCCCCCGGTGACGTCAGATGCTGCGGATCTTGTTGAGCCCGTTGAGGGCGGCGACCTTGTAGCACTCCGCCAGGGTCGGGTAGTTAAAGACGGTGTTGACGAAGTAGTCCGCCGTCGCCTTGAAGGCGATCGCCGCCTGACCGATGTGGATGAGCTCGGTCGCGCCGGTCCCGATGGTGTGCACCCCCAGCACCGTGTGCGTCTCCTGGTGGATAAGCATCTTGAGCATGCCGATGTCGTCGCCCAGGAGCTGGCCGCGGGCGATCTCCCTGTAGTGCGCCACGCCCGCTTCGTACGGAATGCCGGCGGCCGTGAGTCGTTCCTCCGTCCAGCCGACCATCGAGATCTCGGGGATGGCGTAGATGCCGTAGGGGAGCAGGTCGTCGATGCGCTCGCAGCGCAGGCCGAACATGTAGCACGCGGCCAGGCGGCCCTGCTCCATGCTGGTGCTCGCCAGCGCGGGAAAGCCGATGACGTCTCCGACGGCGTAGATGTTGGGGACCTTGGTCTGGTAGCGCTCGTTGACGTCGATCCGCCCGCGCGAATCCGCCGAGAGCCCGGCGTTCTCGAGGCACAGGCCGTTGGTCGCCCCCTGGCGGCCGATGCAGTACAGCAGGGCGTCGGCGCGGAGGATTTTCCCGCTCTCGAGCATGGCCTCGACCATGATGCCATCGGTGGACCTGGCGCCCTGGGGCGCCTCGGTCAGGCCGATGCGCACGACCTTCTCGCCCAGCCGCAGCGTGAGGCCCCCGCGCCGAGCGTGGTACTGGAAGGCTTCCACAATCTCGGTGTCGATGAACTCCAGCAGCTTCGGCCGCCCCTCGATGAGCGTCGTTTTCACGCCGATCGCCGAGAGCATGGAGGCGTACTCGGTCCCGATGACGCCGCCCCCCACCACGAGCATCGACTTAGGCAGCACCTTGAGGTGAAGGAGCTCGTCCGAGCTGATCACGTTCACGCCGTCGAACGGCACGTCCGACGGCCGCGACGGGCAGGTACCGACCGCGATGACCGTGAAGTCCGCCGAGACCGTTTCGGTCGCGTGCTCACCGATGACGTCGATGGTCGTCGCATCGCGGAACTGCCCGCGCCCGGTGATGACCTGGATGTCGTTGGACGCAAAGTGGCCGCGGAGCAGCTCGATCTCGGCGAGGATCACGGCCTGGCACGCGTTCATGAGGTGGGGCATGTCGATGCCCCGGGCCTTCATGAATTCCGCGCTGCCGGGGATGGCGACCCGGCACCCCGCCGCGTGGAGGATCGCCTCCCGCAGGGCCTTGGAGGGGATCGTGCCGGTGTTGACGGCCGCCCCCCCGACGACCTCGGCTTTTTCGACGACGCAGACCTTTTTGCCGAGCTTGGCCGCCTGGATGGCGGCACGCTGGCCGCCGGCTCCCGAACCGATGACGCAAAGGTCAAAGTGCCGCATGCAAACAAGACTAGCAGGACATCAAAGGGGGCGCGGCCCGCGGGTCACGACCCGGGTTCCGCGGCGTCGGTCGTGCTTGGCCGCCGGGCGATCCGGAGGCGGACGGTCGTGCGGTCGGCGTCGAACTTGAGCTCGGTCGGGATCTCCGAGAACACCACGTCCTTGGTGGCGATGCCGCGTTCGAGCTCGTCAAACGACAGGGAAAGGACCGCGGTGATCTTGATCTGGCCGCGGCGGACCTGCTCGACCAGGTCGCTGGGACCGCTGATCTTCACGTCGCGGATGAAGCGGTCCTCGTCGGGCACGGTCACCTCCCAGCGGCCGATCTCGCCCACGGCGATCTTGATGTGCACCGGGACGCTGGGCATGGTGAAGACGTCCGTCCGGGCCTTGAGCTTGAGGATGACGTCGGCTCGGTCCGGATCGATGATCACCCGGGGATGGCCGTTCATCGCCGCCGGCGGCCTCAGTGTCACGCCGGGGACGGTCTCGGTGCGGCCGGGCACCAGCTTCTCCACCGCGTCCGCGGACACCGTGGCGCTGACCGTCGCATCGGCGGGCAGCCGGTCGGCGAGCGACCGCGGCAGCGTCATCTTGGCCCGCCCGGGCTTGGATTCGACGATCCCGTCCACCACTGCTCCGAGGACCACCGGGACGATCTGGACATCGCGGGTCACAAGGGTGTCGATGGCGATGTGAACCGTCGGCGGCTCCGCCTTGGTGACCGACACGCCGAGGCGATCGATCTCGGGAATCGACCGCAGGATCTGGGCCAGGTCAATGTCGTACGACCCGGGCTCGGACGGCAGGCTGCCGGAGCCGGGACGGACGACCAGCCCGCGGCGCAGGAGCGACTCGAGTTCGCCCATCGACGCGGTCGACCCTTCGAACACTGCTTCGACCCGGCCGGTCCACGAGTTCTTCTCGGTGACCTCGATGAACCGCTGGGTCTGCGGATCGATGGCGAAGTCCAGGTCGGTCCGGAGCGTGCGCGTCGTGAGGCTCTCGGCCTCCGCGAACGTCCAGATCAGGACGGTGATGGTTGTCACGATCAGGAATGTGCGGACGTAGGCCCACATGGCTTATGCGACTTTCTGATCATCATCACGGTGAGGGTTGATGCCGGCGGCGGCCTGCGGGGGCGGCGCTTCGAGCTCGGCGGTGTGCTCGGCAAGCGCCGGATCGACCGCGTCGACGGGATCGGCGGGTTCGACGGCGCTGGTCTTGGCCTTGGAGGCGGCTCGCTGGGCCCGGGTGAGGCGCTGGAGGAGCTGTTCGCGAAGCCCGTCTTCGTCCAGGGGCTGCGAAAGCCGCCCGCGCTCGGCGATCCGCACGGACCCGGTTTCCTCGCTGATAACGACGATCAGGGCGTCGCACTCCTTGCTGAGGCCGATGGCGGCTCGGTGGCGCGAGCCCAGCCTCGGGTCGGGCATGTCGGTCGGGTCGGCAAGGGGGAGCTGAACGCCCGCCGCGTGCACCCTGCGGCCCTTGACGATGACGGCCAGGTCGTGCAGCGCGGACCCGGGGAAGAAAATGGTCTGGAGCAGACGCGACGAGAGCTCCGCGTTGATGACGGTGCCGCCTTCGATCAGGCCGGAGACGCCCACGCTGCGCTCGATGACGATCAGGCCGCCGAACCTGGCCCGGCTGAGGTAGGTCGCGGCCTCGGAGATCTCGTCGACGGTGAAGGCGATATCCGACGGGGTCGCCCGGAAGAACGGAGTCTCGCCGAGGCGGACGAGCGCCCTTCGCAGCTCGGGCTGGAAAATGACGATGAGCGCGACGGCGACGAGCGCGATGAACCGTTCGTACAGATAGGACAGCCGCTGGAAGGCCTCGGCGACGCCCAGCACGCGGGAGACGACCGCGGCGAGGATCAGGACGACGATCAGCCCTTTGAGCGCACCGGCGGCTCGGGTGCCCTGGACGAAGCGGAACACCCCGTACACGACCAGCCAGATGAGCAGCAGCTCGGCAATGACCACCGCCGGCGGGTAGGTGCCGATGCGATCAAGCAGGTCCTGGATTGCCCGCCATAGATGCACGCGATCCTCCCATGAACGGCCGCCCGGCCACCGTTCGGACCGGCCGTCATCACCTAGCATGGAGTGTATTCGGAGATTTGGCCCGAGCCCCGCACAATTCGGCGTCATTGAAGGGGGCAAGCACCCGGGATCGACCGTGAGCAGAGTGAAGATCTCATTCCAGACCACCCCCAATCCCAACGCGCTCAAGTGCGTCGTGGACGTGGACATCCCGGTCCTTGCCGACCAGCCCGGCCCGCGCTCGTACGCCGCCGGGGCGCGGACCGGCGAGGATCGACTCGCCGCCCGGCTGCTGGAGATCCCGGGCGTGACCAACGTCCTGATCTCGGACCGCTGGGTCACCATCAACCGCGATCCCGGCAGCGACTGGAAAACCATCAAGAAAGCCGTGGAAACCGTGCTCGGCGACCACCTGCCGCACCCGCACAGGCACGACATTCCCCGGGCGGGGTGATCTGTCGCATACCGTCCCCTATGCCGGCGCCGGACAACCTCATCGTCGGGATCGACCTGGGAACGACCAACAGCCTGGTCGCGGTGTGCGACGAGCGCGGGCCGCGTGCGCTCCCCGACCCCGCGAACGGTTCGGTCCTGCTGCCGAGCGTCGTCCGTCTCGAACCCCTGGCCGGCGGAGGTTTTCGGCCCGTGGTCGGCGAGGACGCGAAGCGCCTCGCGCCCGACTACCCGGCGAGCACCTTCTCGAGCGTCAAGCGTCTCATGGGCCGGTCGATCGACGACGCCGCCGGCGACATTCCCTACCTGCCGTACCGGATCGCAAGAGGCGACCAGGACACGGTTCGCGTGGTGGTGGAAACACCGACCGGGCCGCGCCTGGTCTCGCCGCAGGAGATCTCCGCCCATGTCCTGCGGGCACTGAAAGAACGCGCCGAGACAGCGCTGGGCGTCGAGGTGCGACGGGCCGTCGTCACCGTTCCCGCCTATTTCGACGATGCCCAGCGTCAGGCGACGCGCGACGCGGGGCGGCTCGCGGGGCTCGAGGTGGTCCGGATCATCAACGAACCGACCGCGGCCGCGCTCGCGTACGGCCTGGGCCTGGAACGGGAGAGCGTCCGGAACACCGGGCCCCAACTGGTCGCGGTGTACGACCTGGGCGGGGGCACCTTCGATATCTCGATCCTCAAGCTTTCGGATTCGGCCGCCGCCCCGGCCGGCACCGGCGATTCGGCCGGGACTCGTTTCTTTCAGGTGCTGTCCACCGCCGGCGACACCCACCTGGGCGGGGACGACGTCGACCGAGTGCTCGTGGACTTCGCACTCGGCCGGGCGGACCGCACGCGCGACAGACTGTCCCCCGGTGACCTGGGACGGCTCACGGCGGCCGCCGAATCGGCCAAGCGCCTGCTCAGCGATGCCGACGCCGCCGACATCTCCACCGCATTGGACGACGGGTCCGAGCTGGCGTGCTCGATCAGCCGCGCTGAGTTCGAGCAGCTCATCGCGGCATGGGTCGAACGGACGATCGCCTGCTGCCGCCGAGCGATAACGGACGCGACAAGGCGCCTCAACGCCGCGCAGGCGCCGGCGGTGGACTCGGTCGTGATGGTCGGCGGATCGTCCCGCATCCCGCTCGTGCGCCGACGCGTCGCGGAGTTCTTCGGCGTCGAACCCTACACGGCCATCGATCCGGACCAGGTCGTGGCGCTGGGCGCTTCCGTCCAGGCCTCCATCCTGTCGGGCGCGACCAGGGGGCAGCTCCTGCTGGACGTCATCCCGCTCTCACTGGGCGTCGAGACCGTCGGGGGCGCCGTCGCGAAGCTGATCATGCGCAACTCGACCGTCCCGACCCGGGCGACGGAGATGTTCTCGACCAGCGTCGACGGCCAGACCTCCATCAAGATCCACATCCTCCAGGGCGAGCGGGAGATGGTCGACGACTGCCGCAGCCTGGGGGTCTTTCACGTCCGCGGGATTCCGCCCATGCCCGCGGGGATCCCGCAGCTCCAGGTCGAGTTCCTCGTCGATTCCAACGGCGTCCTGAGCGTCTCGGCCGTCGAGAAGCGGTCCGGCCGCCGGGCCGCCGTCCAGGTCATCCCCAACCACGGGCTCACGAGGGACGAGGTCGAGCGGATCGAACGCGAGTCGGTTGTCCACGCCAGGGAGGACATGCAGCGGCACCGCGTGGTGGACCTGATCGTCAACTGCAAGCTCGACCTGAAGTGGATCGGCGAGCGCCTCGAGCGCCTGAAGGACCAGGTCGAGCCGGCGTACGGGCAGCGTTTGCGCGGCGGCATGGCGGCCTTGTCGGCGATGGTCCAGGCGGCCGAGGCCGACTGGCGCGCGGTGGACGCCAACCTCATGCACGAGCTCAAGGAGCAGCTCGATCGGGAGAGCATCCGTCTGCAGGAGCTGTCGATCGCCGAGTCGCTGAGGTCCGAACCGCCCCGCCGGTAGGCGAGGACCGCCGCGCTCCCGGAGGTTCGCACGGGGTCACGGCGGGGCGTATGCTGTGCCGCATGGCCGCGTCCTCCACTCGAAACAACATCCTCGCCGGCGGTTTTCTGCTCAGCGCCGTCGTGCTCGGGGTGCTCGCGAGCTTCGTGCTCTCCGACGCCAAGGATCGCCTCCGCGCCAGCGATGAGTACACCGTCCGGTTCTCGATTGCGCAGGGCGCGACGGGCATCCAAGAGGGATCGCCGGTGCTGCTCGGGGGGCAGCCGGTGGGCAAGGTGACCGCCGTCGAGATCAAGACCGGGGTCGGCGACGCCGCGACGGGGGGCGGGGCGATCGACGTGCAGGTCACCGTTCACGCGGAATACCGGCTCGCCGACAACGCCCTGATCTATCTCGAGAAGCCGCTGCTGGGAACGCTGACCTCGATCAACATCGCGTCGGTCGGTTCGGTCGAGGCGGTCAAGCCCGAGCAGCAGATCGGCCCCGGCCCCGAGCTCGCGCCCGGCGAGACCATCCACGGCGCGATCGCCCCGCCCTCGTTCCTGGCCGACGCGGGGTTGGGCGGCGACCAGGTTGCGGCGCTCAGGCGGATCATCGAGCAGGCGGAGGCGACCCTGAACCAGGTGAGCGAGCTGCTCGAAAAGAACTCCGAGCCCATCACCGCGACGGTCGCCGACATCCGGTCGGCGACGGGTCAGTTCGCGCAGAAGGTGCCCGGCTGGACCGAGCGCGTCGATTCGATTCTCAGCCAGGCGAACGCGACCACGCAGGAACTACCCAACCTCGGGAAGTCGGCGCAGGGGCTGGTCGATGACGGCCGCTCGCTGGTGGCGGACGCCAGGAGCCTGCTCAGCGACAACCGCCCGAAGCTCGACAAACTCGTCGATGACGTCTCGGCGTCGGCGGCGTCGATCCGCAACAACATCGACCCGCTGGTGACGCGGGCGTCGGACGCGCTGGCCAGCTTCGACAGCCTGAGCCAGCGGCTCGACACGATCGTCGCGACCGAGACGCCCAATGTCCGCCGTACGCTCGCCAACGCCCGGCTCGCGTCAGACCAGCTCAAGCTGGCGCTGCTGGAGATCCGGGCCCAGCCGTGGCGGCTCCTCGTCCAGCCCGACACCAAGGAACTTCAGGAGCAGCTCCTTTACGACTCGGCCCGCAGCTACGCCGCGTCGCTCAGCGACCTGCGAGCCGCGAGCGAGGCCCTCGAGGTCATGGTCTCCGAAGGCGCCGCCGCCCCGGGGATCTCACTCGAGGATGTGACCGCACAGAAGAAGGCCTTGGATGACGCGCTGGCGCGGTACCGCCAAGCCGAACAGGCCCTCTTCGACCAGATTCAGAAGACGTCGCGGTAGGCGGTCGCGCCCTGAAAAGGCTTGACATCTCGGCTCGGGCCTCTATTTTATCATCTGGTTATTTAGCCTTATGGTGAAATACATGCCGGTCGACACGCTCAGCTCCACCCTCGCCGCCATCGCCGACCCCACCCGCCGGGCCATCCTGTCGCGCCTGGCGTCGGGTGAGAAGACGGTCGGCGAACTGGCCGAGCCGTTCGACATGACGCTGCCGGCGATTTCCAAGCACCTCAAGGTGCTCGAGCGGGCGGGGCTGATCGAGCGCGGACGGGACGCGCAGCGTCGGCCCTGCCGCCTGCGGGCGGCGCCGCTCAAGAGCGCGGCGGCGTGGATCGACCGCTACCGGGGATTTTGGGAAGAGCGGCTCGACAGGCTGGGCAACTACCTGGGCGAGCTGCAGGAAAAGGAACCGCGCGATGAACGCAGCACGTGAAGTACCGAACACCGACGACCGCGTGATTGTCCTGACGCGGGAGTACGACGCGCCGCGGGCGCTCGTGTGGAAGGCGTGGACGGACCCCAAGCACCTGGCAAGGTGGTGGGGTCCCGCGGGTTTCAGCACGACGACACGGCACATGGACGTCAGGCCGGGCGGCCAGTGGCGGTACGTGATGCACGGCCCGGACGGGACCGATTACGAGAACCTGATCGCCTACATCGAAGTCGTTGAGCCGGAGCGGCTCGTGTACCGGCATGGGGGCGATGTCGGCACCGAGCCCGTGCATTTCAGCGTGGTGGCGAAGTTCGACAACGTGGGTCCCGCCAGGACACGGGTAACGCTCCGCATGGAATTCGAGACCGCGGACGAGCGGGCGAGGGTCGTCCGGGAGTACAACGCGATCGAGGGCGGCAAGCAGACGCTCGGCAGGCTCGCGGAGTACCTGGAGGTGACGTCGCACGCGGCCGGTTCGGCGCCGTTCGTGATCAGCCGGCACGTGCGGGCGCCCCGCGACCTGGTGTACCGGGCGTGGACCCAGCGCGATCACCTGATGAAATGGTTCGGGCCCAAGGGCGTGTCCATCCCTGAGTGCTCGCTGGACCTGCGGCCGGGCGGGGTATTCCTCTACGCGATGCGCGGACCGGACGGGTCGACCACGTGGGGCAAGTGGGTGTTCCGCGAGATCGTGCCCGGCGAGCGGCTGGTGTTCGTTGTGTCCTTCGCCGACGAGAGCGGGGCCACTGTGCGGGCGCCGTTCGACGAAGCGTGGCCGCTGGAGATGCTCTCGGTCGTGACGTTCGTCGACCACGCGGGCATCGGAGGCGGAACGGTCATCACCGTCCAGTGGTCCGCGCTCAACGCCTCCGCTGAGGAGCAGCGAACCTTCGATCAGGGCCACGCGTCGATGAACGAGGGTTGGAGCGGCACGTTCGAGTCGCTGGTAAGTTACTTCGCTTCAACTCAAGGCTGACGGGGCGGCCGGGATGCCGCTCGCAGCACCGCGAACCGACCGTCCCACGAGGTCACCGCGAGCCGATCACCGTCGGGGCTCCACGACACGTGCCACAGCGTGCTGTCGATGGGAGCGTACTTGAGCACGGGAGCCTCAAGACCGGGATCGATGATGTACAGGTGCTTGCCCACCGCCGCCACGCGCGAACCGTCGGGCGACGGGGCGAGGCGGTAGATCGCGTCGCTGGAATCAAGGAGGTTTCGCACCAGCCGCCCGGTCGAGGCATCCCACAGCCGCACGCTCCCGTCATCGCTTCCGGTGAGCACGCTCAGGCCGTCGATCGTGAAGGCGGCGGTCTCGATCTTGCTCTCATGCCCGGCGCACTGTGCGATCTGTTCGCCGGTGCGCACGTTCCAGATTCTCGCCGTGGCGTCAGCTCCGGCGGTGACAAGTCTTTCGCCCGTGGTATCGAACCCGACCGTCAGCACGCGGCTCTTATGGCCGGTGAACGTCCGTGTGACGGTGCCGTCGGCGGCGTCGATCAGGACGGCGGTGGAGTTGGTCAGCGCCGCGGCGATATGAGTGCCCGCCGGGTGCCACGCGATCAGCGCGACGCCCGCGGGAAGGTCGACCTTGCGGAGCTCGGTATGCGTCCGCGCGTCGAAGATGCGCACGGTCTTGTCCCAGGAGCAGGTCGCGACGCGCGAGAGGTCCGGGCTGACGGCCGCGGTGCAGGCCTCCCGGTCCGGGTGGGCGGTCCACCGCGCGGCGGTGTCCCCAGTGGCTGCATCGACCAGGCCCACGGTTCCGTCGGCGGACGAGCACGCGAGATGCCGCCCGTCGGACGTGAACGCCACGGAGTAGTTCGACGTGCCCGCTCTGCCGCGCACCCCGGCCAGGTCGGTGCGTCGCGCATCCCACGATCTCAGCGTGCCGTCGCCGCCGCCCGAATACAGCATCTGGCCGTCCGCGGACCACGCGAGCGAGAGCACCGCGTCGGTGTGGCCGTACAGCGTCGCACGGGACGACCAGTCGGCGGTGCTCCATACGCGGATGCAGCCTTCCTCGCCGCCGGTTGCGAGCAACGTTCCATCGGGGCTGAAGGCGACTGCTCGAACGTCGGCCCCGTGATCGGTCATCGTCGCGACCTCATGGCCGTCGTCGAGACGGTACACCTTGACCCAATCGGCGTCTGAGCCCGCCGCCAGGAATGCTCCGTCCGGTGAGAAGCTGATCGAGTGGACGCGGACGGTCTGCTGCTCGGGGGTCGTACCGCCGAGCCTGATCGGGTCGCCACCCTGATCAAGGTCCCACACAAAGACGCAGGAATCCCATGAACCCGCCGCGATCCTGTCGCCGCTGGGGCTGATGGCGAGTCCGCTGAGCGGCTTCACACCGCCCTTGAACGAGCGCACGATCGCGCCGGTGGCGGCGTCCCACAGGTAAACGCGCCCTTCGATAGGCGTGGAGGGGTCGGTGAAGTAGGCGCTGGTGGCGGCGTACTTGCCGTCGGCGGTGAAGGTCACGCCCGTGACGGGGAACTTGTGCTCCTTGAACTCGATCACGGGCTCGTAGGACACGGTGTCCACCAGCCGGGCCGACCGGTCATAGCCGACGGAGGCGAGCCTCGATCCATCCGGGCTGAATCGGACGCTGAACGCTCCACCGGGGTGGGCGGCGAGATCCCGAACCCGGGCACGAGCGGCGAGGTCCCACACCGCGACCTGACCACCGGTCATCGCCACGGCCGCGGTATTGCCATCGGGGTGAATAGAGATCGACATCGCGCCCGATGGAAGACCTGCGGCGATGATCGTGGACTGGTCGAAGAGCCCGTCCAGGTACGACCATTCCCAGCCCCGAAGAGCGGGCGGCGCGGCGTCAAGCCAGCGACGGGCATCGGCCGGCTCGTTGAGCCGGAACGAGGAGATCGCCGCCGCCATGTGCGCGCGGTAGCTTTCGGCTTGGTCTGGCACGCGTTCGAGCTGCGCGGACGCGGGCGATGCCGGCAGGAATGCGGGCAGAAGAGACGCGACCGCAATCGTCATGGCCGGGACCGACCGGACAGCATTCATCCGATGCTCCTTGATTGCGGCACAGTTGCCGCTCAGACGGCGGGCTGTGCTCAGTTCGCCGCGTCGTACGCCCGGCGAAGCCAACCGACGAGCTGCGCGTCAATGTCATTCACACCGCCGACCCGCACGCGGTGGGTCACCATCGAGTTGAAACTCCCGGATTCCTCGAGCCGCTCCGACGGCGCCACGCCCTTCAGGTTGATGCCGACGTCGAGGCGCGTCGCGGTTGATGGCTGGAAGATGGCGAACTGCTTGGCTCGGCGGACGCTGACGTAGGCCTTCTTCGGCGACAGCTCGACATCCGGACCGAACCCCCTGACCGCCTCCGCGAGCGCTTCGTACACGGGGCGCAGCGCGTGCTTGGGACCGGCGTACTGGGCGGCGACCAGGTCCGACGGATCGGCGTCCGAGGCGGCGGACTTGAACGTCCGGTGCGCCACCAGGTTCGCGTAGCCGTGGGTGAGGCCATGGTCTGTCTTCAGGCACGCGACGAGCTGGCCGTGTTTCTGGAGCCCGGTCTTGGCGGCGATCGCTACCCACTGTTCAATGGACTTGCCGGTCGCCTCCTTGAGGTTGGAGGCCATGACCGCTTCCATTTCTTCCGGCGACTTTGCCATCGTGCACCCCTCCCAGATCAACCCCGGTCGCCGCGGCGCGACGCCGGCTTCTTGCGACTGTCCCATGACGTCCCGGCTTCGATCAGGCCCTCGATGTACTCGCGCAGGCTCGAGATCGCGGCGTCGTAGGCACGGAAGTCGCGGTAGGTTCGCGCGAGCATGACCGCACCTTCCATCGTGGTCAGCACGAAGATCGCCATCCGCCTGGGATCGGCGGTATCGGGCAGACGGCGGGACGCCTCGTGGAAGCACTGCTCGACCGCCTTCAGCCAGTTGTCGAAGTTCTCGGCGATGAGCCGGCGACTGTTGGGATGGCTCTCGGTGAGCTCGATGGCCAGGTTGCCGATCGGACATCCGTGGCTGAACTCGGTGACCTGGAGCATCATCCGGTACTGGTCCAGCAGCTTGAAGACCCGTTCGATGGGGTCATCGAACCGGTCCCAGATCTCCTGGAGCACTTCGGGCCAGAGCAGCACCTTGCGGCGTTCGAGCACCGCCGCGAGCAACTCTTCCTTCGTCGGGAAGAAGTGGTAGAGCGACCCTTGCTGAACCTTTGCCTTGCGGGCGATCTCCGACAGTCCCGTCGGCCCGTACCCGTTGTACGCGAACAGCTCCATGGCCGCGTCGACGATCTTGTCGCGGGTGTTGCTCTGGAGGGGGGTCACTCGGGCTCCACGTGGTTGATCACCCAAGAGAAGTTAGGTGATCGACCAAATGTACAGAGCCCGGGATTGGCTGTCAAGTGCAACTTCGCGGCCGTGGAGCCTTACTTGGCGGGCTTCGGGTCGGCCGGTGCGGAGGCCGACGGGGTGGACGGTTCATGGATGTACCTGCGGAGCGCCTCGCGGTAGTGGTCCAGCGCGCCGGCCTGGTCGCCCTTCTTTTCGCAGATGCGGCCGAGGTAGTAGTGCGCGGTTTCCGGACTGGGGTTGAGCGCCAACGCGTCCTCGAGCATGACCTTCGCTTCATCGAGCCTGTCGCGGTAGAACAGGATGATGCCCTTGATCTGACGGGCCCGGCGATGGTCGGGCTGCGCGGCCAGGACCTTGTCGGCCATTTCGTCGGCGCCGTCGAGGTCCTTGATCTGCAGGTCGAGCTCCGCGAGATCGAGCATGACTTCACGGTTGTCGGGCTCCTGCTCGAGCGCCTTGGTCAACTCGGCCTTGGCCTCGGCGGGCCGCCCCTTCTCCCGCATCGACCGCGCCAGGGCCCGCAGCGCCGAGGCGTGGCTCTTGGGCGAGCTGTCCGAGGCGACCTGCTCGGCGAGGCGCTTCTCGAGCTCCTTGTCATCGATCGTCCCCAGGGCGCGGTCGATGTACGCCGTGAGGGTGTGCTTGTAGGCGTTGCTGTGCAGCGAGATCACCTGCGCCAGCTTGCCTTCCTTGTCGATCACCAGCGTCGTCGGGAACACGACCAGGCCGAGCCGGGCGTACCAGTCGCGGTCGGCGTCGAAGGCGAGCGGAAGGGAGATCGACCGGTCGGCCCGGAACTTCTCGAAGTACGGCTTCTCGATCACGTCCGCGGTCACGTGGATGAACCTGACCTTGTCGGGGGCGAATCCCGCCATAACCGCCGACGAATCCATCGCCGCAAGCTCTGACCGGCGCTGGTTGGCGGAGAGGCAGACCACGACCACCACCGACCCCTGCAAGGCGGTGCTGTCGATGATGGTGCCGTCGATGGCGGGCAGGCGGTACGCGGGGGCCGGCTCGCCGCGCTTGACGTTGCGCACGTCATCGGCGGTTGCCGGCGCGGCGAACGCCGCGGAAAGGGCGAGCACGGTGAGAGCTCGGGACATGGCTTTGGACGTGAACATTGCTGTGGCTCCTTCTCGTTCTGGCGGGCCGCCCGGGCGGCGGCCGGGTCGCGCTCACGGGTCGTGATCGGTCACTTGCCGGGGTTTGCGGGCGGCGTGGACTTTTCTCCGTCGGGCGGGTTTGCCCAGACTCCGGGGACGAACTCCTCGCCGTTCCAGACCCCGGGCTTGTGCTCGGGATAGGCAACGGGGGTGACGCGGTTGTACTCGAACGCGGCATGGCACCCGGCGGCGCAGCTGCCGCCGTTCTCGATCGACGTGAACTTGATGGGCAGCTTCCAGCCCTTCTTGCCGTAGGGGACCTCGTCGCGGATGTGGTTGTCGCGGCTTGCGGCGTGCGCGTCGTGGCACAGGGCGCACGACCGGCCCTTCTTGTCGCGGTTGACGTGGACGTAGTGCAGGTTGGTGTCGCCGTTGCGGAACCCCGTCGCGGTGGAGGTGCGGCTGAGCAGCACCATCTGGCGGTCGTGGCAGCTGAAGCACAGGGCGTAGGCGTTTTCGTTGAAGGGGTAGTAGAGATCGGACGGGTACTCGTTGGTGAGCAGCTTGCGGTGGCCGCCGCCGTGGATCTCGTGGCACTCCACGCAGCCCCGCTGCGTGATGGCGCCGTGCAGGCTGGGCTTGCCCTCGATGAGCTTCTTCATGTTGGCGATGGTGGTGCCGTCGTCGAGCTTGATGGGCTTGTCGTGGCACTCGAAGCACAGCTGCTTGGATTCCTGCTTGAGCAGGGCGGCGTGCGTGCTCGCGTGGGCCTCGTGGCAGTTGAGGCACGCCCGCTGGGTCGTGACGGCGGCGTGCTGCGTGGTGGCGGTGGTGACGGTGCTGGCGATGTGCTGGTGGCAGTCGGTGCAGAGCTTGACGGGGTCGGAGATGAGGATGGCGGGGTGATCGGTGGCGTGCGGGGCGTGGCAGATCCCGCAGTCGCCGTTCACGGGGTCGTGCACGAGGGGCTTGTCCTGGATCTCCATCGCCGTGCGCAGGTGGCACTTGAGGCACAGGTCGCGCCCCTGGGCGATCAGCAGACGCGGGTACTTGGCCGCGTGCGGCTGGTGGCAGGCGCCGCACGCGCCCGCCGACGCGGGGCCGTGCACCTGGTCGTGCGCGCCGGTGACGTCCTGGTGGCAGGAGGCGCACGCATCGGCGTACCGTTCGCCGCGGAGCATCTGCGGCGCGGAACTGCCGTGCGGGTCATGGCAGGAGAGGCAGTCGCCCTGCGCGTAGGGGTCGTGCAGGACCGGAGAATCGGGGGTCTGGGGATCGTGGCACAGCGCGCACATCTCGCCGCGGGGCGCCGCGGGCTTGAACAGGTGCGTCTCGGCGTTGTCGAGGAGGTGGCAGCCGTCGCAGCCGTTGACGCGGACTGGACCGTGGACGAACGCCTTGGATTTCAGGCCCGGGGGGCACTGGGTTGTGACGCATCCCTCGCGGGCGACGGCGGTGGTCGGCGGCGCAGCGGTGGAGCCCGTGCGGTCGCGCGCGGGCAGGATCTGCCCGGCGCACGGCGCCGTGAGCAGGACGAACGCGAAGAGGAACGTGCGAGTATTCACGGTGCACCTTCCTTCTTGAGGGCACGGATGCCGCCCGGGCGCCGGCTGTAGGAGAGCGGTTCGTGGCAGGCCGAATCGCAGCGGCCGCCGTCGGGCGTCACCTCGAACCCCATCGGCATCGACCAGCCGGACCCCTCGAAGTTCACGGACCGGGCGATCAGGCGCGGCAGATCGGAGGCGTGAACCGCGTGGCACGAGGCGCACCCGCGAGCGGACTTCTCACCAGGCCGCAGGTGCAGTTCGTGCAGGTTGGTGTCGCCGTCCCGGAACATGGTGGTCGGCCCGGGCCTGGCGAGGCTTGAATCGTGGCACGAGAAGCAGAGGGTGTAGTTGGCGGCGGCGTGCGGGTCGGCAAGGAGGCTGGGATCGAGCTGGCCCAGCAGCCGCGCGTTCTCGCTGCCGTGCACGCTGTGGCAGCTGCTGCAGTCGCCCTCGCGGATGGCGCCGTGCACGACCTTGGCGTCGGCGATGCTCGTCATCGGCTGGATCTGCCTCCCGTCGTGCGCTTTCTGCGGCTTGTCGTGGCACGTCAGGCAGAGCTTGGGCTGAGCGTCGCGGAGCGAGAGCTCCTGGCCCGAGCCGTGGGGGTCGTGGCACGTGACGCACTGATGGCCCTTGAGCACGGCGTCGTGCGTGAAGCGCGCCGAGGACACGACCGATCCGATGGTGGCGTGGCAGCCGGCGCACAGCTCTCGGGTCGACTTGGCGAGCAGCCCGTCGTGGCTGCCGGCGTGCGGCGGGTGGCAGGCGATGCACGACTTGGAGCGGAGAAGCTCGGCTCCGGTAGCGGGAGTCGCGTGCGGCTTCTCGGGGCGGGGGATGCCCGTGTGCGGGCCCTTGTTCACGGCGCCCACCGCCGCCGCGTGGCAGGACACGCACGCCTGCTGGCCCTCGCCGGTCAGCAGCATCGGGCGGTTATCGCCGCCGTGCGGATCGTGGCAGACGTCGCATCGTCCTGTCGCATAGGGCGGGTGCGAAGATGAGCCCTCGGCGTTGGGATGGCAAGCGGCGCACGTCTCCTGCAGCGTCGCGGCTCGGAGAAGGCCGGGCGTCGAAGAACCGTGCGGATTGTGGCAGGAAACGCAGCCGTCCTCGGTCATCGTGTCGTGGTGGTACGGCCGGTGCGAGGCGATCGTGTGGCAGGACGTGCACAGAGCGGTTTTCTCGCCCCGCAGCGGGAACGTGTGCCCGCCGGCGTCGGGAAGGTGGCACGTCTGGCAGGCCATCTGGGACGCGGGGATGTGCACGACAAGCTGCTCGTTGATCGTGCTGTGGCACCGCGCCGACGCGCACCCTTGCTCAAAGGTGACGACGGTTGTCGGCTTGGGAAGGGGCGGAGGCGGCGCCGGTTGGCCGCTCGAGAGCATCACCGATTCAGGGACGCGTGATTCCAGGTTCACCGCGAAGCGTGGCTCCCCGCCGCCGCCGCGTGCCACCGCGAGGCCCGCGAGAGTCCCAACCGCCGCAATGAGCAGCATCGCCGCCGCTGCCGCTCGCGGACGAGCCTTCAGCAGGGTGCGTGCTCGGGAGATGGTCGTGGACGGGAACATGTCGGTCTTCGGTCAGAGCAAGCCGCCGGCGATGATGAAGCCAAGGAGCACGAGGCCGAACGCGACGGACACGATGGCGGTGAGCAGGATGACGGGCCTGCGTGCGGGGTCCGGCGCCTTGACGCGCAGCGCCTCGAGCCGTCCGGACGCCACCAGACGGTTGTATTCCTCCGGCCGCTGCTCCTTGAGCTCCTCCTCGGGCAGGGTGCCGGTGAAGATGACCTCGTCCACGGGGAACGTCCCCGGGCGGAGGTGCGCGTTGAAGAAGTGGATGGTGAAGATGAATCCGATCGCGAGCAGGGCTTCGTACCCGTGCACGATCATGGCGACGTTGAAGATCCAGCCCGGTAGGAGCCTGGAGAACAGCTCGGGGAACCACAGCAGCAGGCCCGACCCGCCGATGATGAGCGACCCGCCGACCTCGGCCCAGTAATCGAACTTCTCCCAGTACGTCCACCGGTCGAAGCGCGGCCGCTTCCCGGCGCCGAAGAACCACCGGAACATGCCGATGCAGTCGGACGCGTCCTTCACGCGGGGCACCAGGGACTCGGGGCCGAACAGCCACTCTTTCGCAGTGTTCCTGCGGTGGATGAAGTTGCGGAGCAGGTGGAAGAAGTGCAGGCCGAGGTTGATGATGAGCAGGATGGCGAAAAAGCGGTGCCACAACCCCGCGGCGCCGGCGCCGCCGACCAGGTCGGCCATCACCCGCGCCCACCCGCGGTCGGCGAAGACCAGCGGGATGCCCGTGTAGGTGAGTCCGAAGAAGGTGAGGGCGACCAGCAGGTGGTTGATGCGGTCCATCGTGCCGAAGCGGCGGATGGCCGTCTCCTGCTTGTGGTGGTGCGCGGCCGCGGCGTGCCTGCGGCTGAAGCACGAACGGACGAACCACAGGATCGTGTGCACGCCGAAGAACGTGAACACGCTCGACATCATGATCATGAAATAGAGCCAGACGCCGTGCAGGATCGGGTAGTTCTTGGCGTCGCGGTGGTTGGCGTGCGGGTCGAACTTGACGAACTGCGCGTTCGAACCGGGGTGGCACTTGGCGCACGTCTCGATGAGCTTCTGGCCGGAAACCCGGGACTCGGGGTCGTTCAGGGGGCGGATGTCGTGGGAACCGTGGCAGTCGGCGCAGCGGGCGGCTCGCGTCGTGCCGAGCCGCGTGACCTGGCCGTGGTAGCTCTCGGCGTAGGTCTGGTAGTACGACCCGGCGCGTCCGGCTCGGGCATCCGGGCTGTCGTGGCAGCGGCCGCACTCGTTGATGACGTCCAGCAGGAAGCCCGAGGAGTCGACCTGCGAGATCTGGTGAGCCGTGTGGCAGTCCGTGCACACCGCCGCGTTGAGATTCTCCTGCGCGTGCTTCTTGCCGTGCACGCTCATGGCGTACTCCTCGAGCACGCCGATGTGGCACTTGCCGCAGGTCTCGGGGACGTTGGCCCGGTTCACGAACGAGCGCGGATCCTTGGACGGCAGCGCCTCGTGCGCACCGTGGCAGGAGACGCACGTCGCCGCGATCGCAAGCCCGCCCTTGGTCGTGGCCCGGGCGTGGGTGGAATCGAGGTAGTCGTCGATGCGGCCGGTGGGGTCGCCGTCGCGTTCCGAGGGGCGGTGCTTGCGGTGGCAGTCGCCGCACAGGAAGAGCGAGTTGAGCTTGTGCTGCGGGGCGTCGCGATCCGACACCCGGTGCATCTCGTGCCCGCCGTGGCACGACACGCACGTGGGAGCGAGCGCGTCGCCGCGCTCGAGCGCCGCCTGGTGGGAGCCCATCAGGTAGGCCTCGGACGCCTTGGTGTGGCAGGCGGTCGCGCACGTGGCGCGGTTGAGCTTGGGCGCGTGGGGAAGCTTGGCCGCGTCCTCATGGCAGTCGACGCAGCGGTTCGCACCGTGGGGCCCGAGCTTGAGCTCGTCCTGGTTGACCAGCAGCCCCGGGCGCTGGGCGGGCTCGTCGCCCTTCAGAGGCTCGACCGGCGCCGGTGCCGGCGCGGGCGTCTCGGCGTCGAGCAGCGTGGAGACCATCGACAGGCGCTGCTCGGGGGTCAGCGTGGCAATGCGGGGCTGGCCGTGGCAGTTGAGGCAACGCTGGTCGTCGGTCGTCGCTCGGGTGGAATCCTGGCCCGCGGCGCTGGTCGCGGCCAGCAGCAGGGCGATCACGCCGGCGATGCGGCGGATCGAGCGCCGGCTCGGCGGCCGCTGCGCACGCGGCGGGAGGATGGATCGGATGCGGCTGTTCATGGGGTATGCCCCGGGAGCCCCAGGAGGCGGGAGGACATCGCGTAGACGATCAGCACCAGCAGCACCAGGCCCAGCCCGAAGGCCGTGAAGCCCATGGGATGGATCACGCGCCGCCACTGCTTCCATTCGTCACGGATGCGGATGCTGTCGAGCGCGTCGGCGGCCACCAGGCGGTCGTACCAGCGCCTGCGCTCGTGCAGCATCTCCGTCTTGGAGATCCGACCGGAGAAGATCACCGAGTCGATGGGGAACTTCTCGGGTCTGAAGTGAACGTTGAAGAAGTGGAAGGCAAAGATGAAACCGGCGGCGAGCAGGGCCTCGTCGCTGTGGACGATGAGCGCGATGTTGATGATCCAGCCCGGCAGGACGTGCGTGAAGGCGACTGGGAACCACATCACCAGGCCGCTGAGGCCGATGACGGCGACGCCCCAGAACACCGCCATGTAGTCGAACTTCTCCCAGTACGTCCACTTGTCGAACTGGGGCTGCGGCCCGCGGCCAAAGAACCACTTCTGGTGCGCCCACCAGTCCTTGACGTCCTGGATGTGCGGGTAGGGCAGGTCCGGGCCGAAGGCGTAGCTCAGGAACGCGCGGATGCTGAACTTGCCGGTCTTGGCGTCCCGGAACTTGGCGCGGTTCATGTAGCCCCGCCGGAGGAGGCTCGCGATGTGCAGCGCAAAGTACAGGAACGTGACCACGGCCCCCAGGCGGTGGAGCTGGCCAGCCGCCTCGAGTCCGCCGAAGATCCAGACCACCTGCTTTGCCCAGTCCGTGTAGTAGAACTTCAGCGGCATGCCGGTGGCGACCAGGAGGAGGAAGCTGGTCATCACGAGCACGTGGAGGAACCTGTCGAACGGCTTGAAGCGGACGAACGTTTCCTCGTCGGTGCTGGCGCGGCGCTTGATCTCGACGAACTTCTTGCGGTCGCGGATGTAGAGCACCATCGAGCGCACGAACCACAGGATGGTGTGGGCGCCGAAGAAGAGGAAAGTCCCCACCACGATCGCCGTCATGAAGACGAACGTCCAGTAGAGGGTCGGGTAGAGCTTGCGGTTGGTGTGGTCGGCGTGCGCGATGTACTCGGTGAACTTCTCGGTGGCGCCCGGGTGGCACTGCCGGCAGGTCTCCACCTTGTTCGCCCCGGCCAGGCGGCTCGCCGGATCCTTCAGCGGCACGATG
>JAJVHS010000015.1:53559-97534 GCA_022072615.1 Phycisphaerales bacterium | reverse complement strand
AGTCGTAGCAGGCGGCGACGGATGGCGCGCCCAGCGCCAGGGCCTTGCCGTGGAAGGTCTCGCGGTAGTGCTCGATGCGGTCGGCGTGGCATTTCCCGCAGCGGTCACCGCTGGCAAGCTTGAACGCCACCTTGTCGGGCTGGATGATCTCGTGCGACGTGTGGCAGTCGGTGCAGACGGGCGCCTTCTCGTCGCCCTCGGCGGCCTTCTGGCCGTGGATGCTCTTCTGGTAGATCCCCAGGATGCCGACATGGCACCGTCCGCAGGTCTGGGCGATCTTGTCCCGGTGCACGGGGGACGACGGATCGCTCACGGGGTGCACCGCGTGCGCGCTGTGGCAATCCGAGCATGTCGGCGCCGCGACTAGGCCGGACTGCGCGATCGCTCTGCCGTGCGCGCTCTGCAGGTACGCCTCGATGTGCAGCTTTGACTTGTACCCGCCGGGCGTGTCCTTCTGGTGCTTCTCGTGGCACTCCGAGCAGAGGAAGATGCTGTTGAGACGGTGCTCGGGCGAGCGCTGATCGCTGATCGGCACGATCTGGTGGCCGCCGTGGCACGAGGCGCACGTCGGCGCCGCCGCGTCGCCCCGCTTGAGGGCCTCGTAGTGGGACCCTGTCGGAAACGCCTCGGCTTCCTTCGCGTGACAGGTTGTGGCGCAGGTCTGCGTGTTCAGGGTGGGCGCGTGCGGGAGCTGCCGGGCGTCCTCGTGACACTGCACGCACCTGATGTCCGCGTGCACGCTGCCGATCAGCGCGTCCTTGCGGATGAAGAGGCCCGGCCGCGTGGGCGGTTCCTCGCCGGTCACTTCCCGCTGAGGTTCAACCCAGTCCGCGGGACGCTGCTCGGTCTCCAGCCACGTCCCGACCATCGACAGCCGCTCGGCCGGGTCGAGCTCGCCGATGTGCTCGCGCCCGTGACACTGCAGGCATCGCTTGTCGTCATCGACCGCCGTGACCGAGCTGGTCTGCCCGGCGGCGACGGGGACCGACATGCCCACCGCCAACCAGATCACGATCGCCGTGCCGCGGATCACTCGAACCAGGACGGCGGCGAGCGAGGGCGATGAAACTGGAGACCACACCGTGTGCCTTTCTGTCGATCGCTATCGACGGAAATTACGACATGATGATCCAATTCTAGCTTTATGGATAAGGTTGACTCCAATGACGAACCAAAATCCGTGTTTCTCACACGTGGGAACGCGGCGACTTCAAGGTCATTGATGATCTTGGCATCCTCTTTATGACGCCTCCAGTGCTCTGTGCCCACAAACCCAGTAGCAGAGGGCAGAAAAGGGTTGATTGAGACAGATGTCTTGTTAGTATACGACTGTCTAATTACCGGAGAAGACGCCATGCCGCTCACCCCACAGCAGATGGACCAGAAGATCGACGAGCACTTCCACTTCGAAGCGACCGACAACGTGGAGGGCGTGCTCGCAACGCTCGCTCCGAATGCGACGCACGACATTGTCGGAAACCCGACCGGGCCCACGGTGGGACGTGAGCAGGCTCGGAACTTCTACGAAGGCCTGTTCCGTGACCTGGCCGAGAGCCGCACCACGGTCATTCGGCGGCTGTATGGGGACCAATTCCTCATCGACGAATCGATGTGGGAGGGAAGGGCGCCGGGCACGCCGTTCGGCCTGGAGGGGCGCGGGCGCCCGCTCAAGTTCAGACTACTGCACGTCATCGAGTTCACCGCCGATGGCCAGATCCAGCGCGAGCAGGTGTGGGTCGACATGGCCGCGATCGTCCGGCAGCTCCCGCAGACCGGGGCCGGGAGCGATCGATGAGCGACCCGGCCGAAAGCGGTCGTCGCAACCAGCGCACCCGCACGCGCAAGGACCTGCTCGCGGCCGCCGCTCGGCTGCTCAAGCAAGGCGCCGCGCCGAGCATGGACGAGGTCGCGGCCGAGGCGATGGTTTCCCGAGCGACGGCGTACCGGTACTTCCCGAGCATTGAGGAGTTGCTTGTCGAGGCGCCGCTGGACGGCGACTTCCCCGATGCCGGCCGCGTGTTCGGCGATCCGCCCGTTCAGGACCCGCTGGAGCGTGTCGACCGAGCCGAGGCCGCGCTGCACGAGATGACGTACCGCAACGCGTCGCAACTGCGCACGATGCTCGCGGCGAGCGTGGATCGGCGCGATCGCGGCGAAGGCGTCCCGGTTCGACAGAACCGCAGGACGGGCCTGATCGAAGCGGCTCTGGAGCCGGCTCGGGATGCGCTCGACCACGAGTCGTTCTCGCGGCTGTGCGCGGCGCTGGCGGTGTACTTCGGGCCCGAATCAATGGTCGTCTTCACGGACGTGCTCGACATGGACGAGCACGCGGCGCGGCGGGTCAAGAGCTGGGCCGTGCGGGCGCTGGTGAACGCCGCGCTGACGGAGGGCGACTCGGGCGCCGCCCGTCACGACAATTCAGCCATGGATCGCGGCGTGTAGAGCGCGATCTGGATTCCATACTCGTTCCTGCGAATTCGCGTACACTCCTGCCGCTACGGGGGCCGGCGCACAACTGGGTGCTCGGCACCGTGGAGGGGCTTCGATGCGTCACGGCCTGATCGGAAGTGGTTTCCTGGCATTGCTCATCGCGTGCGGCGGCTGCTCATCGCACGAGCGTTCGACCGACTCGGCCGGGGCGCACGCCGGCGCCACCGCGTCCCGCGACGCGATCGCGAAACACCTGACGAAGCTCGATGATGACTGGTCGGCGGCGGCGGCGGCGAGGGACGCGGACCTGGTGGCGTCCTTCTATTCCGAGGACGCGGCGGCCTATCCGCCCGGCGAGCCGATCGCCGTGGGAAAAGCGGCCGCCCGGAAGGCGTGGGCGGCGTACTTCGCCGAGCCGAGCTTCCGCATTTCCTGGAAAACGCTGCGTGCGGACGCTTCCGCGAGCGGCGACATGGGCTTTACTTCCGGGTCGTACGAAGTGACCTTCAATGGGCCCGACGGCAAGCCGGTCCTGGAGAAGGGAAAGTATCTGTGCCTGTGGCGGCTGCAGCCCGACGGGAGCTGGAAGGCCGAGCAGGACATGTGGAACACAGACGCCCGGTAGCCGCTGAGGCGACGTGAGCAGATGGAGAGAATCATGCCGACCAAGGCCTTCGCAGCGCAGTCCGCGACCACCCCGCTGGGACCGTTCTCGATCACGCGCCGGGAGCCGCTGGCTCGCGACGTGGAGATCGACATCATGTACTGCGGCGTGTGCCACACCGACATCCACTTCGCTCGCAACGAGTGGGGGTTCACAACCTTCCCGGTGGTGCCCGGGCACGAGATCCTCGGGCGTGTGACGCGCGTGGGCAAGGACGTGACCAGCTTCAAGCCCGGCGACCTTGCCGCGGTGGGGTGCCTGGTGGATTCCTGCCGCAAGTGTCCGAGCTGCTCGCAGGGCCTCGAGCAGTTCTGCCAGACCGAGCCGGTGTTCTCGTACAACAGCCCGGACAAGCACTCGGGCGGGGTGACCTTCGGCGGGTACTCCGAGTCGATCGTCTGCGACGAAGCCTTCACGCTGAAGGTTCCCAAGAACCTCGACCCGGCCCGGGCGGCGCCGCTGCTGTGCGCGGGGATCACCACGTATTCGCCGCTGCGCAAGTGGAACGCGGGCAAGGGCAAGAAGGTCGGGATCGTCGGGCTGGGGGGCCTTGGCCACATGGGCGTGAAGTTCGCACACGCCTTCGGGGCCCACACGGTGCTGTTCACGACCTCGGAGAGCAAGATCGCCGACGGCAAGCGGCTGGGCGCCGATGAAGTCGTGATCTCCAAGGACGCGGCCCAGATGGGCCGGCACGCGGCGAGCTTCGACATGATCCTCGACACCGTGTCGGCGGATCACGACCTCAACGCGTACCTCTCGCTGCTGAAGCTCGACGGGACGATGGTGCTCGTGGGCGCGCCGCCCAACCCCCAACCGGTGAGCGCGTTCAGCCTGTTCATGCCGCGGCGGAATCTCAGCGGGTCGCTGATCGGGGGCATCGCCGAGACCCAGGAGATGCTGGACTTCTGCGGCAGGAACAACGTCGCGTGCGACATCGAGATCATCCGCATGCAGCAGATCAACGAGGCGTACGAGCGGATGATCCGCAGCGACGTGAAGTACCGCTTCGTGATCGACATGGCATCGCTGAAGAACTGAGTCCCGGTCGCGCTCCCGAGCTTCAATCGAGCACGAAGTGAACGAGCGCCCCGGCGGTGTAGCGCGGCGTCTCCTCGCCGATGCTGCTGCTGACCTGGCGGAAGCCGCAGCGCTCGAGCACGCGGATGGACCCGGCGTTGTCCGCTCGTGCCGTGGCATGGAGCGGCCGCGCGGTGACTTCCCGGATCAGCAGTGCCAGCGCCGCGGAGGCGACGCCGCGGCCCCACCAGGCGCGGTCGATCCAGTAGCCGACTTCATCGACACCCGCTCGCTTGAAGCACGAAATGGTGCCGACGAGCGTGCCGCTTGCGATGATGGCCCGGGCGGTTACGGTCGGATCCGCAAGGATTCCGTCCCAGATCTTCTGGAAAGCATCGGCATCCCAGGCCTTGGTGCCCGCCATCTGGTTCGAGCGTGCGTCGAGTTGAAGCTCGTACAGACGGGGAAGGTCGCCCCGCTCGACGGTGCGCAGGAGGATCGTGGAAGTCGGATCGGTGCTCATGTTCCTGGGGGTTGTCCGAAGGAACAACGTAGGGCCCGATCGGGGCAACGACCCGCGCGCGTCAAGGTTGCACTCGACGTCCCACGGGACGGACTGTTCCACGCGTTCACTCCGAAGGCACCATCGGCCGGCCTCGCTCGCGCATCAGAACTTGACCTTCTCGAAGGCCGTGCCGTTGAATTTGCACACGCCGTGCTCGTGAGTCCCGAGCCACAGCGCTCCCTCGCGGTCGCAGTAGACGGAAAACACGGTGATGGGGTTGCCGTCGACCATGACGGGGTAGTGCGTCAGCTTCGTTCCATCGTGCCGCCACACGCCGGCGCCGTAGGTCGCCATCCAGGTGTCGCCGGCCTTATCCCTGGCCATGGACATGATGTAGGTGTAGTCCTCGTCAACGCCCTGCTGCGCGTGGGCGAGGCCGGGGGACTTCGTGTAAACGAGGCCGCCCGTGCTCCGCGTCGCGGCCTCGGCGTCGGCGGGGTACATGTCGAATTGATACCGCGTCAACGTGATCCAGAACTTGCCGTCGCGATCCTCGATCATGGATCTTGTACCGAACGTCCGGTTGTCCTTCTCGTCGAATCCCAGCTCCTGCTCGGAGATCCAGGCGAAGTTCTTCCCGTCGAAGCGGCACGCCCCGAGGCTCGCGGTGCCGAACCACACGTTGCCGCGCGAGTCCTTGTAGATGGAGTACCCGTCGTACGGGCTGTACGTGCGGTTGGGGTACTTCGATCGCGGCAACTTGGCTTCGAAGGCATCGCCCTCGGCGGTCCTGGGAACCCGGAGCTTCCGCAGTGATATCCCGTCATAAAAGATCGCGTGCGGGTCGTCGCCGCCCAACCTGAACCACAAGTCATCGGGCCCAAGTTTCCACTCGGTGACCACCGGCTGCGACTCGTCCAGGCTCAGGTTCGTGATTGCTCGGCCGTCGAACTTGCTGATGCCCTGGCCGGTGTTGATATAGAGGTTGCCGTACCGGTCTTCCTGGAACCTGCTGACGTCGTTATCACGAAGACCGGACTCGGTGGTGAAGTGGTCGAAGGTGTTCCCGTGGCCCCTCCAGCGATAGAAGCCATTGCTTTGGCTGCCGAACCAGTAGGTGCCGCGACTGTCCTGGAAAACGTGCAGGATCGTCTTGTCGAGCTCGTGTACCACCTTGAACGGAGCCGCCGGTGCCTGAGGCGCGCCCGCGGCAGCGGATTGAGGAGCTGCTCGCTCGACGGGCTGGGAATTCGATCCCCCGGCACCCGAGCACCCGGGTGAGAACAGGGTGGTCAGCAGGACGGACGCGCACACGCACGAGGACATGGATGCGGGCATCGCCGGGTTACGATTGCCCGGGCCCATCTGTTCGATGCTCGGCGTGATTTCCGGCCACGATCATGCGTGGACTTTCGTCCGTTCAGTGCCTCGGCCAGCGAGCGACCGCCTCGTAAACGCAGATGGCCCCGGCACTTGCCGAGGCAATGAACCCGCTGAATCGGGGTGACAGGACTTGAATCTGCGACCTTCTCGTCCCGATATTCGGCTCGCTGCCCTTCCGATTGGACCATAACCACTGCACGTCGTGGACTTTGCAGCAATCGTGGCGTTGTGGCAAGTCATCATACGCACCCGCGTTCCTGCGCTGTAAATCGCGGTCCGTGGTGGCAGAAACGGTCAAGCACGGTAGATCGCTCATGGGAGGCAAGAAGGTCGCTGGTTGAGCGCTCGAGCGCCGGGTCGATCGGGCGGTTTGCTTTCTGGACGGCGATCATCGGCCCGCGCCGGGGATCCCTATGCGCATGCGGTACAGCCCTGTTCTTGCAGTCATGAAGAGGGTCCGCCGGTCCGCATCCCCAAAGGCGAAGTTGGCGGGAAGCTCGGGCAGCGAGATCGTTCCCAGGTGGACTCCACCAGGTGAATAGACGCGGATGCCTCCCGGGGCCGAGACATACACATTGCCCTCCGCATCGACCTTGAGGCCATCGAAGCAGGTCCCTCCGGGGATGCTGGTAAGATCAACAAATGTTGTGGGGTTGGAAAGCGAGCCATCCACGGCGACCTGGTATCGCAGCACGACCTTGCGGTGCTCATCCCAGTTGTCGACGTAGAGGTACTTCTCATCGGGGGAGAAGGCCAGGCCGTTGGGACCCGACAGGTCGCGGCTGACCAACCGCAGCGTGCCGTTCAGCATGCAGTAGACACCGCTAAAGCCCAGTTCCTTGCGCGGGTCGTCGAAGACCAGGGGAAGGCCGAAGGGCGGGTCGGTGAAGAACAAAGCACCATCGGAGCGGTAGACCAGGTCGTTGGGGCTGTTGAGCCGATGGCCCTCGTAACGATCGGCGAGCACTGTGATCGAGCCGTTTGGTTCAAGCCGTGTCACCCTGCGATTGCCGTGCTCGCAGATAGTCAGGCGACCCTGAGGGTCGAGGGCCAGACCGTTTGAGCCGGGCTGGTGGTACTCCCCGATCGCCGCGCCGCCGATTCCCGTGTATCCGCTCTTGGTGCGGAAAATCGACACCTGCCCGGAAACGGGATCCCAGCGGTGGATGACGTTCTTGTTCGGATCGCTGAAGAGCAGGTATCCCCCGAGCCCCCCGCCGCCGTACGTGCGGTGGGGCTCCGCTGTGCGATCCAGCGGAGGGATCCACGCCGGACCTTCGGTAAACGCGAAGCCTTCCGCGAGCCGCTCGGCGCTGGAACCTGGCGAGGCAATCCGGTCGAACTCGGGATCCAGACGAGTCAACGTGATCGGCACCGTCTCAGGTCGGTTGATCATCGCCTGGCCGGGGCGGTAGAAGTCGAGCGTTGCGGACCGAATCCACACGTAGTTGGAGGGTGGATCCGAGAGCGGGCCGTTGGCGGCGAAGACGGCGACGTGGACCTCTCGGCCCGGTTGGAGATCTCGCGCAAGCACGATGCGCGTCGGGGTATTCCAACCGCCGATGGGTCCACCGCCAGCCTGCCCGAGCACCTGGGAGAGCTTTCCATCGATCCACACCTCGGCGTAGTCGTCGGCGACGATCTCGAACACGGCATCGCATCCGCGGACATCGAAGTCCCCGACACGTTCCGGGAGCGTCAGGTCGAGGCGGTACCACCCGCAGGACAGTTTCCCGGTCGTGCGACGAGTCTCGAGTGACGTTGCCGGGATCTGGACCCACGACGCACTCTCAAACTCGGGTGTGTTGATCCGCGGAAGGATGTCGTGCGTCTGCGTGGGAGTACTGCTCGGTTTCGAATCCGGGCCGGGCAGCAGAAACGTTGTCTCAACGATCTGCGCATCGGTGTATCGCCATTCACCCTGGACGGCGTCGACGCCCTCGGTTGTTCTCAGGTCCAGTACAACGCTGGGCAGCTCCGGGGACTGCCCCGGCGGGGTCGCCGCGGCGACGGAATTGAGAGCAAAGGGCAGCAGTGCCAGGAAACGAATCTGGTCCATTGGATGATTCCGTGCTGCATCGGCGCGGAGATCATGAGGATCCCCGCGCCGATGCGGGAGTGCGAGAGGGGGGATTGGGCAACGAAAGACCGAAGAAGGTCAACGCGGAGCAACAGATCATCTGCCGCAGCGGCGATGCATCAACCCCGGCCAGTTCTGCTGGGCTTTGGCGTAATTGCCGGACACATCCTCGTTGAAGAGATGGAACGCTTCGGGTGTGTGCTGGAGGACCAATCGACCATCGACGATCTGCCAGATCGCGGGATCCACGGGCGAAATCCTGTTGATCGAGGCGGCATACCCGCAGAAGCCGCCGAACTGTGGGATGTACTTGCTGGGGTCCTTCTCAAAGGCGTTCTTGTGGTCGGTGTCGACGAATCGGTAGGTCGCGCCTTGGAACGTGCGGGAGAGCATCGGATCGCCGGGACGCGGCCTGCCATCGAGGAAGTACGAGGTCGGGTCGTAACCGCCCAGGGCGAGTCCCTGATCATCGATGTTGAGCAGTGCGCGGGGCGGTGCACCTTCGCGATCAACCAGACCCGGCCAGTTGCGATCCGCCTTGATGAGATTCCCTGCGGCATCCTTGTGCCAGAGGTCCCATGCCCTTTGGTTGTGCTGCAGGATCAGACGACCATCGACAATCTCCCAGTACTTGGGATCAACCGGCGAGAGCGTGTCGATCGACGCGGCATAGGCGCACCAGCCACCGAACTGGGGTGCGTACCTGGTCGGGTCCTTCTCGAAGATCTCCCTGTGTTCCGTGGTTGCGAAGGTGTATACAGCACCGCCATACATCGTGCGGATCGCCGGATCACCTTTGATGGGCGCCCTGTCGGTGAAGTACCCGACGGGGTCGTAGCCCTCGATCGCAAGCCCATTGCTGTCGAGATTGAGCAGCACCTTTCGGTCCGAGGTTTCGACAAGTGCGCCTTCGGCGCCAACACAGCGACCGGGGCCGGAGCATCCGGCAAGGAGGGCTGCGCCAGCGGTGGCGACCATGAAGGAGAATGAGCGAGTGGTCATCTGTGATTCCTTGTGTGTGTCAGTGATGAAGGCGGCTCGCAGTGCAGATCACTTGTTCGATTGGCTCACCGGCGAATCTGCCGACTGGGCGCTGGAGCCATCGAGCGCGGCCGCACCGGCGATCGCGATCTGCTCGTCCTCGTTCTGGCTGTGCGCACCGCTGACTCCGACAGCCCCGATGACTTGGCCATCGTGCATAATCGGAACACCGCCCTGCAGCGGAGTCATCTCACGCACAGCAGCGAGCGCCACCCTGCCCCCGTTGATCGCATCCTCGAATGCCTTGGTTGGCTTCCTGAAGACCGCTGCCGTACGGGCCTTCCCCAGCGACACGCTCGCCGCGGCCGGGAATGTGCCATCAAGCCGTTCAAGCAGGATCGCGTTCCCACCTGCATCGACGATCGCGATCGCACCCCCGGCGCTGCGCTCCCTGGCCGCGGCGATCGCGGCATCAAGAACCTTGTGAGCGCCATCGAGCGTAAGCGTGTGCTCGATGGCGACTCCTGCACTGGCATTGCTGTCATCCACACAACATGCCGGCGCCGGAACAGATGTATCGGCGGTGATGCGCGGGTCAGGCCGCCCCCCCAGAGCCCAATTCGCGGCGAGCATGGCAAGGACGGAAGCGGCGGTGATGGAGGAGATGACAGCACGGTTCATGATGAATGCCCCTTTGGCGTGCCGCAGCGATTACCAAATGGTTTGCGGCAATCTGATCGACATGTCGAACGAGTGTGACGACTTCGATGCCGGACATCCGTTCGTGGATTCGGAGATGTTCACACGGGACGAGTCGGGCACTGCCTCACAAGCGATCGCGGCCCCTGTGCGGGACCGCGATCCGGGGAGAGAGGGATTGACGGGTGAACTTGAACCAACGCTGAGTCGCCGAACTATCGGACCGGCATCTCGAATTTGGCTTCTCCCAGCACAACCTCCGCCCAGGCGCAATAGACCTGGACCTTGGCGACATCGGGGATGTACGCGGGTACCTCGATGCGGCGGTTGGCTTTGTCGCCCTGCCCCTTGGATTTCAAGGAGGCAAGCAGGTACGCACGGCCCTGCGAATCGATGATCCGCCAGTGCGGTGCCGGGGTGTCGGGCGTCTGGAAGTCATCGGAGAGCTGCAGCACGCTCCGTCCATCGCGGATCTCGTGCGTGACGTGGCCCGTGTTTGCCTTCGCGCCCATGAAGCCGGAGCTCTGATGCGGGCCGGCGTTGATGGAGTGGGATGAGTGCACATCGATCATCTGCGGTGAGTCGAAGGATGCCTCCCCGAGGACCACCTCGGCCCATGCGCACCAGATCTGCACCTTGGCGATGCTGTGGATGTGGTCGGGAACCGTGATCGTGCGGTTGGCGTGGTCATCCTGGCCCTTGGTCTTGAGCCGTTCGAGCAGGTAGGTGTTCCCCGCCGAATCCACGATGCGCCAGTGCGGCGCAGGGGTGTCGGGCGTCTTGAAGTCATCCGAGAGCGTAAGGGTGTATTTCCCTCCCTTGAGCTCGAGGCTCACTCGGCCCGTGTTGGCCTTGACGCCCGCGAATGGTTTGCTTGTGACAGCGCCGCGCAAGGGCATCACCGAGATTGCCGGATGGAGTGATTCCCGCGGAGCTGATGCGATCGCTGTACCGCTGAGGGCAGCGGCGAGCGCCACAAGCGATGATGCACGCAACCAGGCTGAGACATTCCGACGATGATCCATCGCGATACTCCTTATGCAGCAGCTTCTGCTGAAACGTAACTGCGAATGCGATCAGATGGTGATCATGCCGGCCACCTACGCGGCGTCCACGGCAACAGCGCCTTCGATGCACGAAGCACACATTGATTGCATCCGCCGAGCGGCGATCAGACTGATAAGCCAGAGAGCAAAGTCGTTCTTGGAGAGCGATCCAGCGGTGTCCTCGCGCGAGCCATCCGCGGCCAGGACGGTCGCCCTGACTAAATCGCTGTCCATCGTCTCGAGCGGGTTGGCGACCACGATGTCAATCTTCTTGCGCTGGAGCTTTGCTCGGGCCGAAGCGAGCAGATCCGCTTCGGGCTCGAGCGCAAAGCCAACCAGCAGCTGATCTCGATGGCGTGTGCGGCCGACCTCGGCCAGCAGGTCGGGAGTGGATTCCAGCTGAAGCGTCACCGGGCCATCCGTGCGCCGAAACTTGCCGCCGGCGATCGCCGGATTTGGCACCGGCCGGTAGTCCGCAACGGCCGCGGCCATCACCAGGATGTCGGTTCGTGGGGCGTGCTGCCGGAGAAGCGACTGCAGATCAGCGCACGTGCGGAATCGATGTGTGCGCACACCGGGGGGCAACGCCCCCTCCGGGGTCGGCGTCGGTCCCAGCAACAGCGTGACATCCCAGCCCTGCGCAATGCCGGCCCGAGCCAGCGCCAAGCCCATCCGGCCCGAAGATCGGTTCCCGATGAACCGAACCGCATCGATCGGCTCGTGCGTGGGTCCGGCGGTGATGAGCATTCGGATCGCCTTTGCCGCTGTGGAGGTCGTATCGGTGGTAGGGCTGAGGGAGGTGTTGGGGGTCGCGGGGCGCATCATCTCACTCTTCTCCCAGGATCATGCTGACCAGGGCGGTCCAGCCTGTCTGGTGAGATGCTCCAAGACCCCGCCCGGTGTCGGCGTGGAAGTGTTCATAGAAATAAATCAGGTCGCGCCAGCGCGGCTCATGAGCGAACCGGAGATCCTGACCGTGGCACGGCCGACGTCCGTCCGCATCGGGGAGGAAGAGGCTGGCCAGCCGGCGGCGGATCTCCGCGGCGCACTCGCCGAGCGTTGCGCGCCGTCCCGAGCCACGCGGGAATTCGACTGCCAGCGAATCACCGTAGAAATGGTGGTAACGCTCGAGCGCCTCGATGATCAGGAAGTTGAGTGGGAACCAGATTGGCCCGCGCCAGTTGGAGTTGCCACCGAACAGCGAGCTGGTCGACTCCCCGGGCACATAGTCAACCCGATGCTCCTGGCCGCCGGCATGCATCACGTACGGATTGGCCTCATGAAACTTCGAGACGCTGCGGATGCCGAACTGCGAGAGGAACTCCGACTCATCCATCAGGCAGGACATGACGCGTTCAAGCCGCTCTCGCGTCGGGATCGCCAGCAGCCTGTGCTTCCCGTCCATCCCTCCGTGACCACAGTTGCACGTCGGAGCCCAGGGAAGATCCTTGCGGTGGTCGAGGAACCACTGCATGCGGCGGCGGAAATCGGGGAGTCGATCGATAACATCGCTCTCGAGGATCTCAACGGCGAGCAGCGGAACCATGCCTACCAGCGATCGCACCCGCAGCGGCGTCGCGCGGCCATGGGTTTCCATCTCGCGGATCTGGTCGTAGTAGAAGCCATCGAGATCATCCCAGAGTCCAGCTCCTCCGAGTGTGTTGATCGAATCGGTGATCGCGATGAAGTGCTCAAAGAACTTGGTCGCCATGTCCTCATACGCAGGATCGCCGGCCGCTAGTTCGAGCGCCATGCTGAGCATCGTGCCGCAGTAGAACGCCATCCACGCTGTTCCATCGGCCTGTTCGAGGTGGCCGCCGGTGGGCAGGGGCCTGGAGCGATCGAAGACCCCGATGTTGTCCAGCCCCAGGAAGCCGCCAGAGAACAGGTTGCGCCCGCCCGGATCCTTGCGGTTGACCCACCAGTTGAAGTTGAGCAGCAGTTTCTGAAAGCAGCGGGCCAGGAACGTCCGGTCGCGGTTTCCCCGGGATCCCGTCAGATTGTACACCCGCCAGCAGGCCCAGGCGTGCACCGGCGGATTGACATCCCCAAATGCAAACTCGTATGCGGGGATCTGGCCGTTGGGGTGCATGTACCACTCGCGGAGGAACAGAACCAGTTGGTCTTTGGCGAACTGCGGATCGATGCGGGCCATCGGGAGCATCTGAAACGCAAGATCCCACGCGGCGTACCACGGGTACTCCCACTTGTCGGGCATCGAGATGATGTCACGGTTATTGAGGTGTCGCCAATCGCTGTTGCGTCCCGTCAGGCGAGCTGTTGGTGGTTGGGGCGGCGCGGCATCTCCATCCAGCCACGGATTGATGTCCAAGTAGTAGAACTGCTTGCTCCAGAGCAGCCCCGCGGCGGCTTGCCGTGCGATGAGGCGTTTCTCCGGACCGAGCTGGGCGTGTCCGTGCGAATTGTAGAAGTCATCAGCCTCGGCAAGCCTCCGAGCGAACAATTCATCAAAGCCTGCGCGGTCGGCCTGCCCAAGACTCGAACCAGGCGCGGCTGTATCGACGGTCGCGAGCCGCAGCCGAAGGGTGACCGTTCCCCCCGCGGGGATCTGAAGGCGATACCACGCCGCGGCCTTGGTGCCGGTCTGCTCGGGGTTCACAGCCTCGTCCCGCCCTTTGATGACCCGATCGTGGAACGCATCTTTGACCCACGGCGTCTCGTTGGGCACACCCCACAGTGCATGACGGTTGGTGTTGTTCTCCGTGAACAGGGGAATGGCCGTGGTTCCGTCGGAGGCGGCATCCCAGCTGAATCGGTACGTGCCGAGCGTCGCATGCGCCGCCTCGGCAACACCGGGCTCTACAAGCCGGATGCGAGATCGAGTAGACGGGGTATTGCCGGATGCATCCGCGTTCCACGACCAGTCGTTGCGGAACCACAGCGTCGGCAGCACATCAAGATGAGCGGCCTCGGGGCCGGCGTTCTCGATCCGCATGCGGACGAGAATCTCCAGCGGCCCGGCCTTGGCGTACTCGACGTTCACATCAAAGATGCGACTGTCATCGAGCACTCCTGTGTCGCCGAGTTCATACTCCGCCTGGTCGCGGCCGCGCTGGCGATTCTCATCGACCAGGCGAGCATAAGGGAACTCGCGCTGCGGATACTTGTATAGCGCTCGCATGTACGAGTGCGTCGGCGTCGAATCCAGATAGAAGTAGTGCTCTTTGACGTCCTCTCCGTGATTACCCTCGGGGCCGGTCAGACCGAACAGGCGCTCCTTGAGAATCGGGTCCTTTCCGTTCCATAACGCCAGGGCAAAGCACAGGGCCCCGTCATCGTCAGAGATGCCCAGGAGTCCATCTTCACCCCACCGATACGCGCGCCGCCGCGCGTGATCGTGCGGAAACGAGTTCCAGCAATCGCCGTTCTCGGAGTAGTCTTCGCGCACCGTGCCCCACTGGCGATCGGCAAGATACGGACCCCATCGCCGCCACGGCGCGATCCCCGCATCAGCCTCCGCGAGCCTTGCGCTCTCCGCGCCGGGTGTCGCCGATGACGGGGTGTTCGCGGCGGTCGCACGGGGCTTGATGGACGTGGCGGCAGCGTGACCGCGCGTGGCCTTCATCGTGGTCATGGGACTTTCTCTTGTGGGGACTGTCGGCAATGGTCAGCGGAGAACGGGCAGACCCGGCGCGATGCGAACCAGCGCCGGTCCGATCACGGGAAGCTCCGACCGGCGGAGCACGAGCACACCGATGCTTGACAGCATCACCGTGATCGCCAGAGCAAAGAGCAGGCCGCCGTCATCCTTGACGACGATACCAAGCTTCGTGAGATGGCTCACGACTGCGCCGGTGATCACACCCAGTGCGATCACGGCGCCAATCCCGGCCCAGCGCGGGTGCAGCAGCAGGATCGCCGCGAAGAGCTCGACAACGCCGGATCCGATGCGGCCCCAAGGCTCCAGCCCGAGGGTCGAGAAGATGTACTTCGACTCCTCCGCACCCGTGAACTTGAAGAAGAGCGTCTGGAGCAGGATGATCGCGGCGATCACCTGAAGTACCCAGCTCGCGGCAAGAAGGGATTTCGAGGTCATGTATGGCTCCTTGGATCGGATAGATGCCCCCGCGGCACTGAAGGATTCACCGCGGTGAGCCTGCCCTCTCCATAACCCGGATCGCGTGGCCATCCCGATCTTGCACCGCGATCGCCGAATCATCGGCTCCGAGGCTCACGACGCCCGGCGAAATCCAGGCTGTGCCATGTTCCCGGAGCGATGCACTCAACTCGTGAACATGCGGGCCGATGATGTTGGTCTGCCAGCACCACAGGTCGTTGGACTGCGTACCGGTCGGATAGTCGCGTCCGCCGGCGGGCGCGAGGTACTCGAGCAGCTCGATCCCCGGCCCCGACTCGGCTCGCAATCCCGTGATGCGGAGCCGGGCGCCGAAGACGTTGTTGAGATGCTCCTGCTCGGTGCCGAAGTTCTCGCTGGCGCCGGCAATGCGCATGCCCAGCACTCCGTGGTAGAACGAGAGGCTTGCATCGGTGTCCTTGACCACGATCGCCGTATGATCGATCCCGAGGAATAGCCGATCAGTGGATGCCTGCCAGCGCGGATCTCCTTTGCCCGGTGGGAAATGGATGATCTCAAGCACGTGTCCATCGGGGTCCTTGAAGTAGAACGCGCTGATGCCGGCGGCAGCGGGGATACTTTGCGGAAGCGTCTGCGGACCGCTGGATGCGTGGCGCACCTTGTGCTCCCGGAGATGCGCATAGGCCCGATCCATGTCAGAAACGACGATCGCGATGTGCTGAAACCACCGGTCGTTGCTCCGCGAATCAACCGGCATCGGCTGACCTTCGGGCGCAAGGAACTGGCGCAGCTCGACATGTTCCGTTCCCAGCGACAGGCGGGCCGTCAGTATCCGGCAACCGAAGACGCCGGTCAGGTGCTCCATCGCCTCGCCCGCCGCTTCGGACCGCGAATCGAGCGAGAACTCCAGGACATCCTGGAAGAACGCGATCGACCGATCCAGATCTGCGACCGTGATGGTGACAGAATCCACCGCCTGGATGGGCTTGGCGCGCGCAGAGCCGGGTTGTTTCTGCCAGCTCTCAGCCGACCTGTGTGAGGCCGTCGCCTGCGGGGGGGTGGCTGGAAGCGCGACTGCCACGAGGCTTGTCACACCCACGATAGCCAGCACGCCGCCGGCGATGCTGAACACTCTGGTTGCCACGTGCCTCATGCCCGTACCCCCTGCAGGGCAACGCGGTGCTCCTGGGCGCTCGCCGGGACCGAGACGCGCATCCTGTCAAGCAGGTGGTCGGCCACTCGCAGTGCATTGGCCATGATCGTCAGCGAGGGATTGACAGCGCTGGATGACGGGAAGAACGAGCCATCGACGACATAGAGATTGTCGACATCGTGGGCCTTGCAGTTGACATCGAGCACGCTGGTTCGCGGATCGACACCCAATCGCAGCGTGCCGTTCTGATGGCTGACCCCTGAGACACCCAGCCGTGATGACAGGATCTCCGGCGGTCGTCTTCCAGCGCGGCGTTCCACCTCCCCAAGGATGCCGACGAGCTTGGCGTGCAGACGGTCGTAGGCTTCTGTGTTGTTCGGTGTGTATCGCACGCGGATGCCGCCATCGGCGCGGAGTTCGATGCGGTTCTCTGGATCAGGGAGATCCTCCGCGGTCAGGAAAAAATCGATGGTGTGTTCTTGAAGCTGCTCGATGGACATGCCGGGCAAGCGATCACCGCGGAGCCACTCCAAGGTGCCGCGATCGGGCTTGCCCATCAGCTGGATCGTGCCCAAAGGCAATGGCGAATCGTCTGCGCTGCGGTAAAAGTCGGTCATCCCGAACGTCTTCTGGAACTTTGATGGATTGCGATCCTGCGTGACGGCGATGAACAGGCCGTTCTGGTGGGTCATGTAGTTGCGACCGACCATGCCCGAGCTGTTCGCGAGCCCGCGCGGGTGTGTCGCATTTCCGGATCGCAGGAGGAGCGCTGCAGAGTTGATCGCCCCGCACGAAAGCACCACGATGTGCGCTCGTAACCGGAGAGTTGCCGAGCCGCGCTGCGCGATCACCTCCCTGACGCAATCACCGGTGGTATCGGTCACCAGTCTCAGGACGACCGTCCCGGTGAGAATGGAGACGTTGGGGCACGCCAGGGCCGGTCGGACCGCGCACACGTGCGCGTCGGCCTTCACCTCGGTCAGGTCCGGGTAACCATCGAACGCGCTGAGGCGGTATGCCGCGTGCTTATCGTCGTCGGAGGGAAGCCGGAGCCCCAACGGAACCGGGAACGGCCGGTACCCGAGCGAGGCGATGCCATCGAACAGCTCGCGGATGCGGGGTTCGTGCTCGACAGCCCGCCAGCGGTATGCCTCTGATGCCGGCGGATCGTGAGGATCGGCGCCGCGAGTACCGTGAACCCGGTATATCCGCTCAGCCGCCGTGTAGTACGGCTCCAGATCCGCATAGGAGATGGGCCAGGCCGGTGACACGCCGCCGAAGTGCTGCACTTCACCGAAGTCATGCTCACGCATCCGCAGGAGCGCTGCCCCATAGACCTTCGTGTTGCCCCCGACCCAGTAGTGCGTGTACGGCGAAAACGGCTGATCGTCCTTGTCGTACCAGGTTTCCCGGGCGAGGTATCGCCTCTGGTCGAAGACCGCCTCGGCATCCCAGTTCTCTCTCTCGCGCGGAAGGAACTCTCCCCGCTCAACGAGCAGGATGCGAAGCCCCGACGGCGCCAGCGCGTGCGCGAGCGTGCCACCGCCCGCCCCCGTGCCGATGATGATGATGTCATATGAAGACCCGTCAGGCACGTTCTGCTCCTGGCTCATCGGCGCGTTTCTGACTTGTCGCCGGATTCCGACGTGGAGACTCGTTGGATGCCGATCCGTCCCGAAGGTTGCGAGTCAACTCCATCCGTCGGGTGCCCCATGTGGTTGATGCGGCATTCGAACATGCAATCACCGTGATCGGGGTGACACAGCTTCGCGCAGTACACGCCGAGCCTGCCCTCGACTGACGCATACACCCCCGCGGCCGCGAGCATCGCCAAAGGCGGGGCGGTGAAGTAGATCCACAAACCCCGGAACTCACGGGCCGCGATCGCCGATGCGAGCGTGCGCGCCGGGTTAAGACTCATTCCCGAGAGCGGAGCTTCGATCGCGATGTACATCGCAAGCAGAAACCCGGCGAACAGGCCGGTGTACGGGGATGTTCCCATGTGGTTCGCCGACACAAGCACCATCCCCATCATGAGAAATGCGATCGCGAATTCACCGGCCCAGGCGGCCAACTGGCCGCGTACTCCCGCTTGGCCCGGAACTGTGATGACAAAGCGAACGGCCGGATGATCGACGATGCCGCGCAGCACGAGGCCGGCAAGCCCGACACCGGCAAGCCCACCAACAAACTGCGCGAGCACGTAGAAGACCGCATCCCACATCCCGATCTTGCCGAGCGCCAGAAATGTCAGTGTGGTCGCCGGATTCATATGAGCGCCTGAACGCTGGCCCAAGGGCGAATAGATCAGAGCGATGCCGGTCAACCCCATGAGAATGCCGACCATCGTCCTTCGCAGCCTGCCGCTCGGAAACCGTCGGCGGATGACGGATGACGGGTGCTCGAAAAGGCACACCGCGGCGCACGCGGCGAGCATGAACATGCCCAACAGCGCTGCTTCGATGAGGTACTCCGGCCAATGTGTCTCGAATGCACGACTCATCGCGGAAGCTCAAGCGGGGATCACGTTCGCTGACGGTGGCGTGCATCCAACCGCCGTGGCCGTCGTCCTGATCGCGGGCTCCTTCAGTACAATCCGATCCAGCCTCAGCAGCTCTCCGATCGACCAGGCCTGGAAGGGACAGCCGCCGGGCTTGTGCGGGAACTGCGCATCGGCGACCTCTGAGATATGACCGAGGCCGGCCTCTTCCAAGTGATGAAGGATCGGCGCAAGGAACCGCGCCCGGGCATCGCGCCGCAGTCCAGGACGATCCCCCCGAGCGCGCAGCCAGGCCTCGACAAACGGCCCCAGCAGCCAAGGCCAGACTGTGCCCTGGTGGTAGGCGTTGTCTCTTGCCTCCGGACCACCGGCATACACGGGGCAGAACACCGGATCGTCCGATGCCAGTGACCGCAGTCCCAGCGGCGTCAGCAGGCGCGCCTCGACTTGATCAACCACGCGGCGCGCACGCTCGGTGTCCAGCAGGCACAAGGGCAACCCGCCGATCGCCAGTATCTGGTTCGGTCGAACCGATGCATCGGTGGCCCCCTCGACATGGTCGCAGTCGATCACGTCATACAGGCCATGTTCCTGGTCATTCCAGAAGCGATCCTGGAACGTCGCCAGCGCACGCCGGAAGGTGGCTTTCCATTCCGGGGCATGCTGCGATGCGATCCACAGCGAGTTGATCCAGAGCGCCTGGACCTCCACGGGCTTGCCGATCCGCGGTGTCACCACGCGGTTGCCGATGCGAGCATCCATCCACGTGAGCTGAGTGCCGGGTTCGCCCGCGGCGAGCAAACCGTCGGATGTCATTCCGATGCCGTATCGCGTTCCCTCGGCATAGGCCGTGACAATGTTCAGGATCCCGGCGCGCAGCGTCGCGATCTGCTGGTTGACCGCGCCCGCCGGTTCCATCGCCGCCTCGATGAACTCGTGCGCAGCGATGATGAACCACAGGCTCGCATCCACGCTGTTGTACTCGGGCGGCCCTTCATTATCTGGAAATCGGTTGGGCATCATGCCCTCAGAGATCACCGATGCCCACCGGGTCAGGATCGATCCGGCATCGGCAATCCGCCCGGTCGCCAGGCAGAGTCCGCGGATAGAGATAAACGTGTCCCGGCCCCAATCGGCAAACCACGGATAGCCGGCGATGATCGTCAGGCCTTCGTCACGCCTGGCGATGTAGGCATCGGCCGCTCGCCCGAGCGAATCTCCGAGCTGTTCCCTGCGATGAGCCTCCGCACATCGCAGGCTGCCCAAGAGAGCGTCAAACGGTTCACCGAAGGGAATCCGATCTGCTCCTGCTGTCTCCGCCGACAGCACGATCGCCGCCTGCCCAGCGCTCATGTCGAATTCCAGAACGCCCGGCGATGCCAGATCCTCGATGCAGTCGAACCCGCGGGCTCGCTCCTGCTCGTACTCGAACCGTCGATACCAGACCGGGTCGTGGCGATATCGGCCGTTGTGCTGTGCGGTGATCGCGGGCACATCGGGGTACGGCACCCAGCGCAAGGAACGGCCATGCTCTCGCGCCTCGAACCGGAACGAACTGTTCTCGTGGTGCAGCGCATGATAATCCCGACCCGACATCAGCGGTCGGACATGGAGCGATATGCCCGGGCGATGATCGACCAGCCGCCAGGTTGCAACGGTCGATGGCGTGCCATGAAGCACAAACAACTCATGCACGATCCGAGTGCCGTCGGGAAGCATGCATTCCCATCGCGGCCAGGGCTCGGGCTCAAAGCTCTCCACAAAGCCTTGATTTCCTGTCGCAACGCCGCCCGCGTACCGCTGAGGTGTGAGCGTGAAGTGCCCTGCGGGTGTGCGGACCAAGGCTTCAAAGCCGTTTACCAGCACATAACGGCCCGTCGGCGGACGGCTTGCCGCGAGCAGCACCGCGTGATATCGCCGAGTGCGAATGCCGGACGTCGTGCCTGATGCAAAGCCGCCGAGGCCGTCAGCTTCAAGCCACTCATGTTCCTGATCGATCGCGCCGCGCATGGCCGACTCCTCGTGGATCCGATGCCTCGGGCACCGCCTAGGTGAGATGACCATCAAGTTCGTGGTTGTTTCACATGTGCAGCGACCGCAGGATCGCTGGAGAGTGTGCGGAGCGGGGAGTAGTGGGGTCAGCCACCGGCCTCGAAGCCTGGGTAGAGCGTCATGCCTCCATCCACAAACAGGCTCGCGCCTGTGATGTAGTCGGCCTCATCGGAAGCCAGCCAGACCGCGAGCCGCGCGATGTCATCCGGCTCCCCGATCCGCTTGTACGGAATCAACTTCAGCAGGTCGGCATACGCCTCGGGTGTCGCCCACGCTGCGCGGTTGATCGGTGTGCGGATCGCCCCGGGGCAGATGGAGTTCACGCGGATGCGCCACGGGGCAACCTCCTGGGCGATGCTCTTCATCATGAGCATCACACCACCCTTGCTCGCCGCGTAATTCACGTGCCCGGCCCATGGGATCACCTCATGGACGCTCGAAACGCAGACGATCTTGCCCGCAGCGCAGGAGACCGAGGGCTTGACGCCGCGCCGCTTGAACTCGCGAACGGCGGCGCGTGCGCACAGGAACTGGCCCGTGAGGTTGACATCGATGACACGCCGCCATTGCGAGAGCGTCATCTCCTCCAGCGCGGCATCCTGCTGCAGCCCGGCGTTGTTGATCAGAATGTCGACAGTGCCGAACTCGTCGATCGCGCGGGCGAACATCTCATCGACCTGGCCCTCATCCGAGACATCGGCCCGGTGACAAATCGCCCGGCCGCGATGGTCGCAACCGCAGTGCGTCGCCTCGTGCACGACCGCCTGCGCCTCGGCCTCGGGGCCAATGAAGTTCACCACGACATTCGCGCCCGCAGCGCACAGCGCCGCAGCGATCGACCGGCCGATCCCTGATGAGGCCCCCGTCACGATCGCCGTTTGGCCCCTGAGGATCGGCCTCGCCTCGCAGGTCGGCATCACGACTTCCGGAAGTTGATCCGGCGTCAGGTCCCGGATCGCAGCGCTGTTCATACGGCTCACCGTCGTCATTGCGTTCCTTTCCGATCGGCGCACACAGATCCCATCCCGCGTGCGGCGCTCGCGTCAGGCCTAGCGGTATTCGAGCGTGTCCCCGGGACATTGGCCGGTCGTGGTCTGATGCTCGTCGACCCTCGGAGGTTTCGAGCCAGGGCCGTGCCGGGGCGGGATACGTTCCGACTATGATCAGTGTGCGGCGATCGCAGGTGCCGCCGAGAGGGGGCTGTGCGTTTGACGGCAGGGGCTCGCAACGCATCGGAGACGCAGGGATCCGGCTCCACAGACCAGGGTGGACCGCTGCCTCCGCACGCCGATCCAGCTCAGACACCCGAGCTGCTCGCCGAGGATTCAACTCTCTACTCATTGCTTAAGGGGATCACCAGCGTCTCCGGCCCCGACTGCCTGCGAGTGCTCACCCGGAGCCTTGCCGAGGCTCTCGGCGTGCGATACGCCGTGCTCGCCGAGTTTCTGCCCGAGAAGCAGTCTGCCCGGTCGCTGGCGTTCTGGACCAGCGATAGATTTGCCGACAATGTCGAATGGACGCTCGCCGGTACTCCCTGCCGCGATGTCGTCGGTGGGCAGTTCAGCCACTTCCCCGATCGATTGCAGCAGCGCTTTCCCGAAGATCCGTCCCTCGTGGATCTGGGCGCGGTCAGTTACCTGGGTGTGCCACTGTTCAGTTCAGGCGCAGAGGTCATCGGCCACTTGTTCGTCATGGATACGCGGCCGATGCCGGCGATCCCGCGAAACCTTGCTTTGTTTCGGCTCTTCGCCGCCCGGGCGGCGGGCGAGTTGTCGCGTCTGAAGCTCGAACAAGCACTCTCGGAGAGCCAATCACGGCTGAAGGATCTCTTCGATGAGGCTCCGATCGCCTACGTGCACGAAGGTGTCGATTCGAAGTTCATCCGGGCAAATCGAACAGCTCAGCGCATCCTGGGGCTCAAGCCCGAGGAAGTCCCGCACACGTACGGCAAGGACCTCGTGCCGAACACGCCAGAAGCCCAGCGCCGGGTTGCCGCAGCGCTGGATTCCATCGGAAGGGGCACGGATACCAGCGGCATGCTCCTCGAATTGAGGCGCAAGGACGATGGCAAGCCGGTCTGGATCGAATGGTGGACGCGGCCCGATCCCAGCGGCACGTACACGCGCACGATGTTTATAGATGTAACCCAGCGCGTGCTGGGCGAGCAGGAACGCGCCCGGCTGGAGGCCCAGAACAGCCTGCTCCGCGAGGAACTCGATGCTGCGAACAACTTCGGCGAGATCGTCGGCAAAAGCCCAGCGCTCGCCCACGTCCTGGAGAGCGTCCGTTGCGTTGCACCCACGGATTCCACGGTCCTGATCGAGGGCGAGACCGGCACCGGAAAAGAGCTGATCGCCCGCGCTCTCCACGACCTGAGCACCCGCCGCCAAGCCCCGTTCATCAAGGTCAATTGCGCGGCCCTCCCTGCCGGCTTGGTCGAAAGTGAATTCTTCGGCCATGAAAAGGGCGCCTTCACCGGCGCTGTCAGCGCTCGCCGTGGCCGCTTCGAGCTCGCCGATGGTGGCACCATTTTCCTTGATGAAGTCGGGGAAGTCTCACCAGAAGTCCAGGTCAAGCTCCTGCGCGTCCTGCAGGAGTCTGAGTTTGAGCGTGTCGGCGGCAGCGAGACAATCAGGGTCAATGTCCGCGTGATCGCCGCCACCAACCGCAACCTTACCGCCGATGTCGCCGCCGGCCGATTCCGCGCAGATCTTTTCTACCGGCTCAACGTCTTCCCCCTCCGCATCCCACCCCTGCGGGATCGCGTCTCGGACATCCCGCTCTTGACGACCTACTTTGTCACTCAACTCGCCTCGACCCTCGGCAAGCACTTTGACGGCATCAACCAGAACTCCATGGATCGGCTGATCGCCTACGCCTGGCCCGGCAACATCCGCGAGCTGCGGAATCTTCTCGAGCGTGCGGTCATCCTCAGCCCGGGCCCGATGCTGAACGTGGAGCTTGGCGAAGCCGATCGCCAAAGTCTGCAGACTCGTCAAGGCGCGCCCGAGGTAGCCGCTTCCGAAAACAGCGGCCGACCTGAAGTCCCGACGCTAGAAGACATGGAGCGCCGGCACATCCTCGATGTGCTCCGGCAAACCAACGGTGCCATCGCCGGTCCCAAGGGCGCCGCCAAGCTCCTTGGTCTCCCTCCCAGCACACTCCGCAGCCGGATGGAGCGCCTCGGCATTGATGCCGAACAGGCTCGGCAGAAACCCTGACTCCGCAAGCCTCGGCGCGACGGCCTGTCGCGTCGGCGCGACCGATCGTGCCTCGAGAGCGACCCAAAGCTCTTCGCCGTAGCCGGCAAGTCGTTGTGCCGCAGCAACCTACCGAGTTGCCGCGCCTGGCACGCTCATTGCCGCCAGCTCAAGCGTGATCCGCTTCACCGTCCAACAACCAGCACCCAATTCCGCGATCATCCGCCTCGATGGTCGCCTGGATTCGCACTCGCTGCCCCAGCTTCAGAGCCTGATAGGTCCGCTTGGGCCTGCGCACGCCCTGACGCTCGACCTCTCCGGGCTCCTCTCGCTGGATCCGACCTCACGCGCATACCTCGTCCAACTCCGCACCGCCGGCGCCAAACTCGCCGGCGGCTCGCTGTACATCGCCCAGATGCTCCAGGAGGCCTAGACGTGGATCACTCCGCAGCGCCGACCGCCGACCTCTTGTCCCCGGCCCACCCCGCTCATCCTTCCTCCGAGGATGCTCTCGCCGGGATCGTCGAGCGCGTCCGAGCCGGCGATCATGCCGCGTTTGACGAGCTGGTGAAGATCGCCGGTGGCCGGATCATCGCCGTCTGCCGCCGCATGCTGGGCCAGGATGAAGATGTCATGGATGTCGTCCAGGACACCTTCCTCAGCGCGTTCAAGTCCATCTCGAACTTCGATGGCCGATCCCAGTTCACCACCTGGCTGTACAAGATCGCCGTCAACGCCTGCCTGATGAGGATCCGAACCCGTCGCCGCCGTCGGGAACGCTCCATTGATGACTTCCTGCCCACGTTCTTGGACGATGGCCATCAGGTCGATCCAACCCGCCCGTGGAAACCCTGCGAGGCCTTCGGCATCGAACGCTCGGATATCCGGGCCTTCGTCCGGGCCCGGATCGACGAATTGCCCGAGCAGTACCGCATTGTCCTGATGCTTCGGGATATCGAAGAGTTGAGCACCGAAGAGACCGCCGAAGCGCTGGGAATGACCGTGAGTGGTGTGAAAACCCGGCTCCACCGAGCCCGCCAGGCCCTTCGGGGATTGATGGATCCGTTCTTCCGTTCCGAGGAGTTTCCCGCGTGACCAGCGCATCCCCCGATCGCCCCTCCCAGCGCCCGTACCCGACATGCAGGGAAGTTCTCGACTTCCTGATGAGCTATCTCGATGAGGAGCTGTCGCCCGACCAGCGGCACGAGTTTGATCGCCACCTGGCCGTCTGCCCTTCCTGTGTCAACTACCTGGAAAGCTACAAGACCGCCGTGCGCCTCGGCAAAGCCGTCATGGTCGATCCCGAGCAGGCCGCCGAAGAGGTTGTCCCGGAATCCCTGCTCAGAGCCATTCGGGAAGCACGGACAAAGTAACCCGAAACTGGTGAATCCTTCTCTCGTGCCCGTGCATCACACCCGGGCAGATGCTGATCTCCCAGCTCATCCTTCTGATCGTCGCCGTATACATCGCCATTGGAGCATGTATCGCAGTTCCATTTGTCCTAACCGGGGTCTCCACCGTTGATCACGCTGCGCGAGGCGCTCCCTGGCTGTTTCGGGTGCTGATCCTCCCGGGTTCGATTGCTCTCTGGCCGGTGGTGCTCGCCAAGTGGCGAGCCGCGAGGCTTCAACAGGGTTCGTCGCGATGAGATCCGCTCGCCGCCAGCACCTGACCGCATGGCTCATCGTGGCTCCGGTCACGCTCGTGCTGCTGCTGCTCGCGATGCTGGTTCGCAAGCCGGCGCTTGCCTCCAGCGGGAGTGATGTGATGAGCGCGGTCCGGCCGTCCATCCAGACAGGGCATAACCGATGAGCGTGGGCTACACCGCAATCCAGTGGAGCAGGCACAAACGCGTTTACGACGGGATTGCGGCGAGCGCTGCAGCGATCTGGATGGCCGCATTCCTTCTTCTCGGCAAAGCCCGATGGACCGGAAGCCACGCGGTCAGCGATGAGATCCTGCTGATCCGCGCTACCGGCTCGTGCGCGATTGCACTCCTGCACGTGATCCTGGTGATCGGCCCCTTGGCGAGGCTCAATCGCCGATTCCTCCCGCTGCTCTACAACCGCCGCCACCTCGGTGTCATGACTTTCCTTATCGCGCTCCTGCACGCAATCCTTGTCACGGGCTACTACCACGGCTTCGGCGTGCTCAACCCGCTGCTCTCCCTCCTGAGCAGCAGTACCAATTTCGCCTCATTGCGATCGTTCCCGTTCGAGCTCCCCGGGCTGCTCGCCCTCATCATCCTGTTCCTGATGGCGGCAACCAGCCACGATTTCTGGCTCCGTAACCTCTCCGCGACGACATGGAAACGGCTTCACATGCTCGTGTATGCCGCGTACGGGCTGCTGATCGCTCATGTGGGCCTGGGAGCCCTCCAGAACGAGACGGCCCCGCTGGCGCCCTCGCTGATGTTCGCGGGCGTACTCACCGTCTCCACCCTGCACCTGCTCGCGGGAACCGGCGAAGTCGTCAAGGATCGTGGATCGGCGCCGATCGTCAATGACAACGACAGTTGGATTGATGTCGGTGCCCCCCACGACATCCCGCTCAACCGCGCCCGCACCGTGTGCGCCAGCGGCGGCGAACGGATCGCCATCTTTCGTCACGAGAACACCATCTCCGCCGTTACCAACGTCTGCGCCCACCAAGGTGGCCCCTTGGGCGAAGGCAACATCATCGACGGCTGCATCACGTGTCCATGGCACGGCTGGCAGTATCGCGCGAGCGATGGTTGCTCCCCGCCCCCCTTCACCGAGAAGATCGCCACCTACCAGGTCCGCATCATCGCCGGACGCGTGCAGGTGAGCACGAAGGCTCTTCCTCCCGGAACAGCTGTCGAGCCCGCCCGAATCCCGGAGCATGCCGATGCCTGACCCGTTCCCGCCTGATCCTCCCAATCCCGATGAGCTGTACGTCGGATACCTTCCCGTTCCAGCCGGCCATCGCCGATTCCTGCGTCACATCGTGCCCGCAGCGCTCGCCATCATCGCCGGCACGGCGATTATCTGGTCGCACACTCACGCCGATCCCGGCTCGGGGCGCTGGCACAACTCGTCGAAGGTCAAGTTACGGGGCACCCTCTACGCTCACCCATACCCCATGATCGCCACCACGGATCACCGGGGAAAGACACAAATGACCCTCCTGGTCGAATCCGGCAAGCGCGGCGCGGCAGAACACGCAGCCCTCCTCGATCGGCACGCAGTTGTCGCCGCCGGCACTCTCCTGGAAAGAGATGGCCCGCGCATGCTCGAACTGTCGGAGGGCGCGTCCAGCATCTCTCCCGACAGCAGCAACAGCACGGCGGTTGATGCAGAACTGCGGGCCAGCGACGGGCAGGTCACGCTCCGCGGAGAAATCGTCGATTCCAAGTGCTTCCTCGGCGCCATGAAGCCCGGCAACGGCAAGACACACAAAGCCTGCGCCACGCTCTGCATCCGCGGCGGAATCCCGCCGGCCCTGGCTGTGCAAGAAGACAACGGAGGTGTCACTTTCTACCTGCTCGCCGCGCCAGATGGCGGTCCTGTCGGCGAGTGGATCGAACCCATGGTCGCCGATTCGGTCGAACTCACCGGCCGTCTCGAACAGCGCGGCGATCTAAGTATCCTTCGGATCGCTCCCGAAAACGCGCATCGGCTGTGACCTTTCCGAGACCATCGGCATCCGACCCGTGCCGCGATCAAGCGGCGAAAACGGAGGTTGATGCGTGAACCGCAGGCTTTCGATGATCAGGCTCTTGTGTCTGTCGATGCTTTCCGGTGGTGTTGATGCCCAGCCGGCAACGCATTCAGATGTCGACGAGCCAACCGCGCAATCGGCCGGCGGGCCGGTCGCTTTCACCATCGGCGATGATGACCACCGCTTCCAATCCTCCGGTGCTCGCGGCCGATACCTCGCGATCCACTTCCTGACCGGCTCGGAGTCCGACACCGCATTTCTTGACGAGTACGCCAAGGGTGAAGGCACGCTTGCCGGCATTTCCCAGATCTTCGTGTATCCAGGATCAAAGGAGCAACTCGCTGCGGTGGTGAAGATCGCCCCGGCAGGGCTGGCCGATCGTCTGTACGCGGACAGCGAGCGCAAGCTCGCCTCGCTGCTGCATCTCGAGACCGCAAACGCGGCAGCCACCGGCGGTCACCTGCCGGCAACCATCATCCTCGATCCCGCCGGCCGCGAAGCCATGCGCAAAGTCGGAGCAAGCGACGGCGAGAGATTCCGCTTCGCGCAGTTCGCCGCCGCGATTCGAAAGCTAAGCTCCGATTCCCAGGCCCAGCACGCAAACGTCTCGGGCGGCCTTTCGCTCCAAGGCTACGACCCGGTCGCCTACATCCGCCAACACACGGCAAGCAAGGGCAATCCCAAGATCGCATCCACCTATCACGGACTGACCTACCGGTTCGTGACAGAGGAAAACCGCAGTCTCTTCAACGCATCCCCCGACACCTACCTGCCGGCATACGGCGGCTGGTGCGCCACCGCGATGGCCAAGGGTGAGAAAGTCGAGATCGATCCTACCCATTTCAAGGTCACCGGCGGCCGCACCTTCCTCTTCTACAACGGCCTCTGGGGAGATGCCCGCAAAGACTGGATCAAGGATGAGCCCGGCATGACGGCCAAGGCCGACGCCCACTGGAGCGCCCTGCTCGCCAAGTAAACACGTCTGTTCGCAACGCCTCCGCAAGGAACACGACATGATTGCTACCGCCACCACAGTCTCGGCCGCTGCCCCTGCTACCTGCGAGCCGCTCGCCAACCCGTTGATCGCCATCTTCCGTCAGCTCGTGTGCGTTCTCGACTCCATCGACAACGCCATGTATTCCCGGCGGATGGGTTCACTCTTTGCGGACAGCACCATCGGCGGTCATGTCCGGCACTGCCTCGACCATGCCCGCGCCCTGCTCGATGGCCGAGAATCTGGCGCAGTCGACTACGACCACCGGCTGCGCGGCACCAACATCGAGACCGATACCTCCTCCGCGCGTGCCGAACTCACGCGCCTGATCGCCGCCGCCTCGCGCCTCTGCACGGTCGATGCCGATGAGGAGCTCTCGGTCCTTGTCATGCCCTCCCGAGATGGACCGACCGTCGACCTGCGGTCAACGCTCGGCCGCGAACTCATCTTCGTGCTCAGTCACACCATTCATCACAACGCGACCATCCGCGGGATGGTTGTCGCCCTGGGTCTCCCCGTTCCCGAAACCCTCGGCTACGCCCCCGCCACCCTCGCCTTCCGGGATGCGATCAAGTGTGCACGGTAACCGCCATCTGGCACCCCGATGCCTCTTCATCTCGTCCGGATGAGCAAGCGCCGCTCGTGCGGATCTTCTGTAATCGCGATGAGCAGCGGTCTCGCCCCGATTCTCTGCCTCCGATGGTGAGAACTGTCGACGGCCATCGAGCGATCATGCCGATCGATCCAAGCTCCGGCGGCACATGGATCGGCGCCAACGATGCCGGCCTGGTCATCTGCCTGCTCAACGGCAATCCGCCGCGTGCTCGACCGTCCGCAACCCGCAAGCTCGAGTCCCGAGGCGTCATTGTGCCCCGTCTGCTGACAAACGGCGATCTCGCGACCGCCGCTCAGCGCGCTCTTGACCTTGAGCCCACGCGGTTTCCGGAGTTTCGTCTGCTGATCACCGATGGGTGCACGCATTGCATCGTGACCTCGGATGGGATGGCGATCGACTGCGTCCGTTACTCGGTAGCCCGTGAGCCACTCCTCTTGACCTCCTCCGGGTTGGGAGATCATGTCGTGCAGCGTCCCCGCGAGGCATTGTTCAAACGGATGATCGGCGGGCATCACGATCCGCTCGAAGCGCAGCGTCGTTTTCATTCCCACACGTGGAAGGGCCGCGAACACGTCAGCGTCCTGATGTCCAGGCCCGATGCGCGCACCGTCAGCCAAACGGCCATCGATCTCTGGCCCAGCGCGGTAATCCTCCGCCATTCCCTCGTTGACGATGATCTGAGGCTGGCGACCATTACCTCAGTGTGCGAGCTTGCATTGCATCGCCGGGAGGGAGCCGTTGCGTGACAAGCGTTCCACTTCAATCCGGCGCTGCGGTCCAAGGCTCTCTTCAATCCAATACCCCTGAGGTCGCCGGCCTCGAGCTTGCCAGGCTCCGCGCGCTCGCTGCATGGACCCGACTCAGCTCGTGGGAATACTGGCCCTCATGGGCCGTCTATCTTCCGCTCGCTCCATGGTTGGCGTATCTCGCCGTTCGCCACGGCGGCATCACGACATGCACCGCGTGCAACCCCGCGATCCCGCTGGGCGGTCTGGTTGGCGAATCCAAGTGGCAGATCCTCTCTCTGCTTCCCCGCGAATCCATCGTCGGGACCGAGTTGCTACCCGCGGAGACTCCCGAGAGACGCGTCGTTCATCTCCAGGACCGCATGATCGCCCGCGGCTGGCGCTGGCCGATCATCCTCAAGCCCGATGTCGGAGAACGCGGCGCCGGTGTGCGGCTCATCCACTCGTTTGCGGAGGCCATGACCTATTTCGAGTCCGTGCCTCAGGCCGTGCTCGCACAGGAATTCCACCCCGGGCCATACGAGGCCGGTGTCTTTTATGTCCGACTCCCCGACCAGGATCGCGGTCAGATCTTCTCCATCACCGACAAGCGGTTCGCTTCTGTCACCGGCGATGGCCATTCCACGCTCGGATCGCTTATCTGGAGGCACCCGCGATATCGATGCCAGGCGAGCGTGTTTCTGAATCGCCTCGGCGATCGAGCGTCCGAAGTCCCCGCCGCCGGTCAAGTGGTCTGCCTCGGCATTGCCGGCAATCACTGCCAGGGGACCATGTTCCTTGATGGTGCGGGGCTGGCGACTCCCCAGCTGCTCGCCTCCTTCGACCGGATTGCCCGCCACACACCGGGTTTCTACTTCGGTCGCTTCGATGTGCGCTACACCGATCAGGCACGGTTCATGCGCGGAGAGGACTTCCGGATCGTCGAACTGAACGGTCTGCTCTCCGAATCAACCAACATCTACGACCCGTGCATTTCGTTCTGGCAGGGCCAGCGCACCCTCCGCAAGCAGTGGGAGCTCGCTTACCGCATCGGCGGTGCGAATCGAGCGGCCGGCGCATCGATCCCCGGCTGGCAAGGTGTCCTGCGTTCGATACGCGAGCATGCTGCATCGAAAGTCAGCCGGATGCCGTCAGCATGATCTCCCCATGCCGGCCCAGGTACACATCGCGTCCGCGGATAGTCACCACGGCCCTACCCGGGCGGGTATGGAGGCGGCATTTGTGGGGATGTGGTCTTCGGCCCAGGGCAACGTGCGGGACTCCCTTGTCTTCACAAACGGGACGTACCGTTTGTGAAGGGGATTACGGACCGCACGGCCCACCGAGGCCGGTAGCCGCAAACCGCGGCTTCGGCAAGACTTACCCGAATCGGGGTGACAGTACACCAATAGAACTTTTTCTGGACGGCGTTAGGGTTTGGGAGGCGGAAGTTCGCGGGCTGGTGTCCCTGCCTCATGCCTGAGGCTTCTCGCTTGCATCGGAGTAGATGTCGAGTCCGAGGCTGATGCCCCGAGCGGCGAGCATCTCCATGGTCGGTGGAGCAAGCGTGTCACCTTGGTTAAAACCCGAAAGAAAAAGACCACAGAAAATGTCTGGTGTAAATCGAGCCAAGTCTGCCCAGGCCGCAGGATCACTGGTGACCCGGCTAAGGATGTCCCCGACATGCTCGCCAATGCTGCATGATTCCTCAAGTCGTGATTTCAGCAGCCACAAGCCGCGCCTTCTAGAGCCGCGCCCGTCCTTCCTAACTGGATCACCTTTGCGGTATGCCATCGACGGTGCGCACTGAAGCGTCCGTGTGAGCACATCCGGGTCAAGATCTTCCCCAGAGAACCGGAGCGAGACCGTGGTGCGGCCAACGTTGCCACCAACAGAAACGTACATCCCTTCCGGGCGTTCTCCCTGCTCGGGTAACCACTCTGCTCGTTCAGCGAGCGATTCCGGAAGCCACGAGAACTCTTCGGGTCGCTCGTTTGAGTCCATGAGGCAATCATAGAGGGACGACGCCTGCAAACGACAACGCCCGCGAGCTATTGGCTCACGGGCGTTTAGATCGTCAATCGGGGTGACAGGATTTGAACCTGCGACCTTCTCGTCCCGAACGAGACGCGCTACCAAGCTGCGCTACACCCCGTAGCTCTCAGGACTATAGGCGCCCCCCGAGCCGGCAAGTTTCGGCCGCGAAACGACGGGCCGAGAGGGGCAACGGCGGCTAGTACTCGGTCTCGGGCAGCGTCGCGGTTTCTTCCGGGAACTCCGGCTGCGTTGAGTAGCTGTTGTCCGAGCGGGTGCCGGGGTCGCCGTCGGGGCCGGCGGAGTAGAAGTACGGTCGCCGCGTCGGGCACAGGCCCTCGTCCGCATCGCCCGTCAGCACCAGCGGCGCCTTGGAGGTCGCTTCGGCGTTGGTGTACGGCCGGTACGACCGGCGGAAGTGCAGTTCTCTCGTGGCGCCGTTGTCACCCCAGCGCACGAACACGCGGTGATACTGCGCCCGCTGCATGCCGTCGGCGACCTTCATCGCCTTGGCGGAGGGGTCGTAGTAGTCGCCCGACGAGCCGTCGAAGAACTCCTCGCCACCGAGCCCGGGGTGCACAAATCGGATGGGCCGGCCCCACGGGTCGATCACCTCAAACGACTGAACATCCTGGCCGGGCAGGATGTCCTTGGGCGTGCTCGTCGCGTTCTCGGTGCCGTCGTACCACTGGTCCAGGTAACGGACCCGCACGAACCGAGCCGGCACGACCTTGAGGACCGACTCGGCGAGCGCCGACTGCTGGAGGATCGCGGCATAGGTCGCCATCGACGGGATGGTCGAATCCTGCTGCGCGAACCAGTTCTTGCTCTTGACGATGCCCGTGAAGCTCGCCGTCCCGCCCGGCCGAGCATCAATGGCGGGGAAGTCGTACACGGCCCGGCCGCCGCCGCTCGTGGTCGTCGTCAGTGAATACATCGGGGGCGGCAGCGAGCCTTTATCAGCCTCGAAGGAATCAACCGACTGGTCGAGCGACGTGATGAGCTGCTCGCTGACGCGGGACTTGTTGCCGGTGGTCACCTGCCGCCCGACGACCACGCCCAGCGCCATGAGCGCGGCGATGATGCCCAGGACGATCAGGAGCTCGATGAGGGTAAACCCGGCCCTGTCGGAGCCGGCGGCGGGCTGGGGTGCGGTGCTGGCGTGGCGAACCCGATGCATAGCCTGAACTCCTCTGCGGCATCGCGGCCAAGGATCTCCAAGGCCGGCGCCCACACCGTGGCCACGCATACCACGGCCGACATCAACGTCCGGGGATTGGAAGTGTACCAGCAGCCCACTCCCAACACCTACCTCACCATACGCCGCCCGTAACAAAATGATTCGGGTGTTTACCCCGGAAAGAGGGAATTGCAAATTGTTTCGGCTCTGCCCGATAAAGGATTGACAAGACCCCGCTGCTTCGCCTACAAGCATGGAAACAATTCAAGCAACGCCAACCCACCACCGCACCGGCGGTGATATCCCTGCCCCATCCGCCTTGCCGATAGGTAAAAGCACATGCAGACAACCATGATTGAGACCCGCGGGGAGCCTCTCCCCTTCAACGGCGCGCGCCCCGTCGCCGAACTGACCCTCGTGGAAATCGCCGAGCAGCTTGAAAAGGTCACCGGGTGGATCGAAGCGCAGCGTGTGCGCGAGCGTGATGCCCGGCGAGCCTACGACCAGATCGCCAGCCAGGTCGAAGCCAATGTCGACCAGATCCGCAAGTACGCAAACGACCTGCTCGGGGCCCAGCGCAAGCGCATGAACGCCTTCGATGGCCTGCTCGGCCGCCAGCCCGAGCCGCCATCCATGAAGCCCGGACGGTCGTCGCCCGCGCCCCAGGGAGGCAAGAGCGCGAAGAAGAACATCGTCGAAGCTATATACGACGTCTGGTCGATCGACCGCTACGCCGAGCCGTTGACAACAGAGGAAATCATCGCCGCCCTGCCCGATACGGGCTATCAGTCAAACGCGGCGGCATCGAGCCTCAAGTCCAGCGTCAACCAGGCGCTCGCCAAGCTGTGCAAGGTCGGCCGGGTCGTCCGCCTCCGGGCCGACGGAACGGTCATCCCCCCCAAGGACAAGACCAGCCGCGCCCGTAAGTACCTCGCCGCCAACCGCCTGCCTGAAGACCAGGTGCTCTGACGGCCGACGTCCCATGAAACAAGGCGGCCCCCGGGAGTCACTCCGGGGGCCGTTTTCATTGGCGTCAATGACCGGCTGTCACGCCGTGGCGGGCCGCTCCGGCTCCTCGCCCGGGCTCGCGGGTCCCGTCGAACCGGGGACCGGACCGGATGCGAGCGGCGGCACATCGGCAGGGCCGGGCAGCCCCGGGCCGGAGATGGATCCGAGCCCCGGACCGCTGATGGACGACCCCAGCATGCCTCCCGTCGCCCCCCCGCCCGCGGGTCCGGCGGGACGGCCGCGCGGCGCGGCGTACATCGGGGATCGGTCGGGCGGGAGCTGCGGGGAGATCTTCGCCTTGAACACGAAGTCGGTGACCTGGTCGCGGACCGAATCGAGCATCGACTTGAACAGCCGCGACCCCTCCCGCTTGTAGGCGATCTTCGGGTCCTCCTGGCTGAAAGCTCGGAACCCGATCGAGTCCCGGAGCTGGTCCATCCCGTAGAGATGGTCCTTCCACGACTGGTCAAGGGTCTCGAGAAGCACCGTCCGCTCGAACTGGAGGAGCTCGGCTCGGAGGATGTTCTCGACGCGTGCCCGGATGGCGTTCTCGCGGTCCTCGCCCTCGAGGAACCGCATGTACTCGGTGACGCCGACGCCGTAACGGTCGCGGAGGTGGGCGTCGAGCTCGTCGTCGGTCTTGCACGCCATGGCGGCGGCGATGGCGGACTCGAGCTTGTTCTCGGTGACGAACTTCTGCGACTCATCCGAGAGCTGCTGCTGGATGCGCTGCGGGGGGTTGGTCTTCATCTGCTCGACCGTCCAGTCGAGCGCGAATCGCTGGTTGGCCCAGGAGACCATGTACTCGGCGGCCTCCTTGGGGGAGCGCCGCATGAGCAGCTTGGTCATCTCCATCGCGAACTCGACGGGGTACCTGGCCTCGCGCTGGCGGTACAGCTCCCGGGCCTTGCCCACGATCATGTCGGCGACGGTCTCGCCCTCGTCGACCTTCACCGCCGCAATCTCCTGCTCGGTGACGTCGATGAGCAGCTTGTTCTTGACCCAGGCGATGAGCTGCTTGACGCCGTAGTCGGCCGCGACGAACGCGTCGATGCCGGAGAGGTCCGCCTCGTCGATCTTGGCCTCGGCGGCGGCGGTCAGCAGCTCGCGGACGTTGGCGCGTTCGGCCGCGCCGCCCTCGCGGAGCTGGCCGGAGTGCAGCTCGACGCCGAACCTGGACTTGGCCCAGTTGATGAGGCCGGCCGAGTCGAAGTCGACGCTGATCTCCGACCCTTCCATGGGCATGAACTCGCCCAGGGTCACGTCGATCATGTGCCGGGCGTCGGCCTTGGCGTCGGCTCGGATGGTCGCCTCCATCTCCTCGTGCTCCTGGCCGCGCAGGCGGCTTGGGTCGATCGAGCACTCGAGCTTCTGCTTGGCGAATTCCGCGGCGCAGGTCGCCGGGTACTCGGGGTCGAGGTAGGTTTCGCACGCGTCCTGGACCGACTCGCTCACGAACTCGAGCATCAGGCCCTTGACGTCGCGGCCCTCCAGGACTCGCTGGCGCAGGCCGTAGAAGTACTGGCGCTGGTGCTCCATCACCTCGTCGAACTCCAGGACGTTCTTGCGGATCTGGAAGTTGCGTTCCTCGACCTTCCGCTGGGCCCGCTCGACGCTCTTGCTGAGCATCGGGTGCTCGATCGCGTCGCCCTCCTTCATGCCCAGCCGGGCCAGGACCTTCATGGTGGTCTCGCCGGCGAACATCTTCATGAGGTCGTCGTCGAGCGCGACGAAGAATCGGCTCGATCCCTTGTCGCCCTGGCGGCCGGACCTGCCTCGGAGCTGGTTGTCGATGCGCCTGGCCTCGTGGCGCTCGGTGCCGATGACGTGCAGGCCGCCCATGTCCTCGATCGTGCTGAACCAGCGCAGGCGGTGGAGCAGGAAGCGGCCGGTGGCGTCGAGCTCCTGCCGGAGCTCCTCGGCGCTCATGCGGCCGACCTGCTTGAGGTCCGCCCAGGTGCTGCGGCCCGCCCAGTCGCGCAGCAGCGCGAGCTCGAGCTCGGCGAACGGCATCTCCTCGACCTCGCGCTTCTGGAGCTTGAGGAATGTCGGGGCGACCTTGCGGTACACCGCCTCGCGGAGCTGCTCGTCGGTGGCCTCGGTGGTAAGCGTGCGCGGCGCCAGCCCCCGCCGCAGCCAGTGGTCGAGCAGGGTCTGGCGGGTGATGGCCCCGAGCTTGATGTCGGTGCCGCGGCCGGCCATGTTGGTCGCGATCATCACCGCGCCGAGCTGGCCGGCGCCCTCGACGATGTTGGCCTCGCGCTCGTGCTGCTTGGCGTTGAGCACCTCGTGCTGGACGCCGTGCCGCGAGGCGAGCATCTTCGAGAGCGACTCGGACTTCTCGACGCTCGTCGTGCCGACCAGGATCGGCCGGCCGACGTCGTGGAACGCCTTGATCTCGTCGACGATCGCTCCCCACTTGTCCTTCTGGACGAGGAAGACCATGTCGTCGAAGTCGCGCCTGACGACGGGCTTGTTGGTGGGGATGGAGACGACGTCGAGCTTGTAGATGTCGTGGAACTCCTGCGCCTCGGTATCGGCGGTGCCGGTCATGCCCGCCAGCCGCTTGTACATCTTGAAGAAGTTCTGGATCGTCACCGTGGCGACGGTCTGCGTCTCCTCCTTGATCGGGACGCCCTCCTTGGCCTCGACCGCCTGGTGCAGGCCGTCGGACCACTGGCGTCCGATCATGGCGCGGCCGGTGAACACGTCGACGATCACCACCGTGGGCGTCGGCCGCTGCGTGAACTGGTCGGGCACCGTCATCACCACGTAGTCGCGGTCGCGCATGTAGACGACGTGGGCCCGCAGCGACTGCTCGAGCAGGTGCGGCAGGTCCATGTTCTGGTCGACGTAGAACGACCCGACCTGCGCGACCCGCTGGGCCTCGGCGACGCCGTCGTGGGTGAGGTGCACCTGCTTGCGCTCGAGCTGCGTCTCGTAGTACTGCGTGAAGCGGTCGCGCTGGGCCTCCAGCCGCGGGAGCTCCGCCTTGGCCTCGGCGAGCTGCTTCTGGAGCGCGGGCACCTGCGCCTTCTCGCGCGCCTGGCGGATGTCGCCCTCGAGGCCCTTGATCCGCTTCTTGCACGCCTGGACCGTCTCGTCGTGCTCGGCCCACGGCGAGTTCTTGCTCACCAGGTGCCTCGCCAGCTGGTCCGCCAGCTCGTACCGCGGCCGGTCCTGGTGCGCCTGGCCGGAGATGATCAGCGGCGTCCGGGCCTCGTCGATCAGGATGGAGTCGACCTCGTCCACGATCGCGAACTGGCGGCGCTTCTGCACCTGCTGCTCGACCGATCGCTTCATGTTGTCGCGGAGGTAGTCGAAGCCGAACTCGGCCGTGGTGCCGTAGGTAACGTCGCAGCGGTACATGTACCGCTTCTCGTCCTCGTCCTGCATGTGCTGCGGGTGGATCGCCCCGACCGTCAAACCCAGCGCCCGGAAGAAGGGGTACGTCCAGTCGCGGTCTCGCTGGACGAGGTAGTCGTTCACCGTCACCACGTGGACGCGCAGCCGCTCGCAGCAGGCCAGGTACGTCGCCAGCGGGGCGACGATCGTCTTGCCCTCGCCGGTGCGCATCTCCGCGATCTTGCCCTGCGTCAGCACCATCCCGCCGATGAGCTGGACGTCGAAGGGCCTCGCTCGGAACGGCGGGCGGCTCTCGGGGAAGAGCTCCCGGACCGCCTCGTAGAGCTCAAGGTCGATGTCGGCCTGCATCCAGCCCTCGATCAGGCCGGTGCAGCCGAGGAACTCGTTGGCCGCGTCGGGCTGGGCGTCGGGCGGCGGGGCCGCCACGGACGCGGTGGGCTTGAACGTGCGCGGCACGAGCACCGGCAGCGCGGCCATGCTCGCCTTGGTTCGCTCGTAAAGGTCCCGCATCGCCGGCGGGAGCGCCGCCGGATCGAAGTTGAACTTGGGGTTGAAGATCGACCGGATGCCGACGCCGCGGTCCATCGCCTCGCGGGCGACCGCGAAGGCCTCCACCATGAGCTCGTCGGTCTTCATCCCGGCGTCGTGCCGTGCCCGGAGTTGGTTGACCTTGTCGCGGAGCTGGGTATCCGACAGCTTGCGGATCTGCGGCTCCAGCGCGCCGATCTCGCGGACGCGCTGGTTGTACCGCTTCACGAAACGCTCGTTGCGGGTGCCGATGATCCGGTTGAGGATCGGGCCGATGATCGGGATGCCTTGGTCTGCCATGATGGATGCTCGCTGCCCGGGTCGGCGTTGCACGACAACCGGGTCTTGGCGCGGCTCCGGGGCCGCGCTCGCGTGGTGTGAGTGCGCTGGTGTGGTGGGTCGGGCCCGCCGAATCCTCAACGGAAGCTCGGGCACGGTGCATGCACGGCAAACCCGCCCGGGAAGGGAAGGCTTGAAATCGACGCGTCACGCCGCCAGCGGCGGGGGCATGTCGATGAGGTGCGCCGGCAACCGCAGCCCGGCGGCGCCGAGAACCTGGTTGGCCGGGCCGATGACGCGCCGGTGACGCTCGCGTGACGGCGCGGGCCCGCGAGTGGTCTCCCCGCCGGGCCGGACATCCCGTCGCATCCATCGCCGCACGACCCGGTGAATCGCCAGCGTCAGGTGCCGCAGGGCCGACCGGTCGGTGGGGCGGTCCTTGAACGACTCGAGGACCGGTCCGGCCGCCCGGCAGGTCAGGTTGACCGCCAGCGCGATCGCCACGACCATCGAAAGTCCGCCGGAGAAGAGCCGGCACGGCACCTCGACCGGCCGTGGGCGGCTGGGCGAAGGTGCGGCGGCAAAGGTCTCCGAGCGTGGCATCGGTGAAGACAACTGTATCGACGTCATCGAGCGATCAAGCAAGAATCACCAAGAGTTTGGGTCGTATTCGCCCGGTACTCGGTGAACACCTTATCTGGTGGTGACTCCGGGGCGACCACATGATATTGTGGATTGCTCCCGCGAACCGGTCCGATACCTCTCGTCGCCCGGTACCGTCCAAGTCCTCTCCGGCTCGTCCGTCCCCTCACCGGGGCCGCGATGCCCTTCACCACGTCGGGTCGTCCAGCTACTTTGTGGTGCATGGACGCTCCGGACCAGGCGGAATCCAGTTGCGAGGCTCCGGTCAAGACCGGAGAGATGCACCCCATGGTCGCTCTGCGCTGCTCGCTGCCCGTCACCCGCGAGTCCATCACCCACAAGTTCTCGATCGCCAAGCACGAAGGTTATCTGACCATCGGGCTGTATCCCGACGGCCGCCCGGGTGAGATCTTCATCAAGATGTCGAAGGAAGGGTCGACGATTTGCGGCTTTTGCCAGGCGTTCTGCCGGGCCTTCAGCCTCGCGATCCAGCACGGCCTCTCGATCGACGACGCGATCTCGCGCTTCAAGAACATGCGGTTTGAGCCGCTGGGCCCGACGAGCAACCCGGACATTCCCGAGGCCCAGTCGGTGGTGGACTACGTCGCCCGGTTCATTGAACAGCGATGGGGCTGCGGCCGGCGGTAGCCGCGGACGCGCCGCCCGCGTCACTTGCGGCCGGTCGGATCGTGCTCGGGAACCTGCTCGACGACCCGCCCGCAGATGACCGTGCCCCGGGTGCAGATCCGGTCCACGACCGAGCGGTACAGCCCGAACACGAACAGGCACGGGATTGCAAGGCACAACCCCAGCAGGGTGTGGAACAGCGCCTTGGAGATGCCGAGGGACAGGTCCGACGGGCCGGCCTGCCCGCCCGAGGCGCTCAGGCTCGCGAACGCCAGGATCATGCCGTAGACGGTTCCGGCGAGCCCGATGAGCGGGCCGAGGTTCCCGATCACGTTGAGAAGCTCGATGCGGCGGAACCACCGAGCCGCCTCTTCGGCGGCGGCCAGTTCGGCGCTTTCACGGACGGCGTCCCGCGTCGAGCCGGCGGCCAGGGCCGTCCGCATGACGCGCCCGACGAACGACTCGTCCCGAGCGACGAACTCGCGCAAATCCTGCCACCGGCCGACAGCCGCCAGGTCGATGATGCGGTTGGTGGACTCTCGGGGCAGGATCCGACTCTCGCGGATATCGATGAGACAACTGATCGCAACCGCGACGGCGATGACCGACCCGCCCACCAGAAGGACCGTGAAGACGTCGAACGACTGACGGAAGAGGCCCCACAGGCCCCAGTCGACGCCCTGGCCCGCCGCCTGGCTCTCGGGTGCTCCGCCCGGCGGCGTGCCCTGAGAAAAGGCGAGGCTGCACACGGCGGTCAGCACGACGGTCGCCATCGCGACGAGCAGGGTGTTCCGACCGGAAGTTCGAGACGTCCGCATGGGCCGATGGTAGACGAATTCCATCCATGCGTACCCGGCGAGTGCAAACCGGACCCTATTCGACGCCCGGCTCGCCGGTGTCGTCGGCGGTTGCCTCTCGGCTGATCCGGTACTGATCGCTGAACCAGCGGTGCAGGTCGGCGTCGCGGGCCCGGCTGTCCGCGAAGGGGTACGTCGGATGCGTCGGGCTGATCCACACCCCGGTGACGCGGCATCGGGCCGGCTCGCGCTGCAGGAACTGATCCATCCCTGGCCTGACGCTCCAGGGGTCGGGCATCGTGATCTCGAAATGACGCGTCGACTGGCCGGTGGTCTCGATCGAGATCTCCATCGCGGGCGCGGGCCGGCTTGCGCCGAGCCGTTCGGGCCACTCGATGATCGCGAGCACGTCCTCGTGGGCGCAGTCTTGCGCGAAGTAGCGATCCCAGCCGAGAACGCCGAGCTCGGAGGCTTCATCCAGGCGGTAGGCGTCGACGTGCGCGACCCGGCGCGGGCGATGAGCGGCCGAGTCGCCGGCCGGGACGGTGTAATCGTTGATGAACACGAACGTCGGGCTTGAAACGGCCTGCGGCGGCACGCCAAGGGCAGAGACGATGGCTCGCGTGAGGGTCGTCTTGCCCGCTCCCAGGCCGCCCGAGAGCGTGACGGTGTCTCCCCCGCGAACGATGGACGCGATGCCGGCGCCGAGCATGCGCGTGTACGCCTCGCACGAGCTTTCGCGGGTGATCCGGATCACGTGTGCGATTCTCCCGGCGGCAGCGCCCTGAGGAACTCGATCAGCCGCCGCAGGTCGGGCGAGGCGGCATCCCGGACGTAGGCCCCGCTGGTGGCGCAACCGACGGCAAGGCATTGCGAGAGCTCCAGCCCCAGGGACTGCGCCAGTGCAAATCCGCCGTTGAAGTGGTCGCCCGCGCCGGTGGAGAGCCGAGGGTTGTTGGTGAAGGGGCCCTCGAACCACGCGGGCTCGGCCGATGCGCTGGCGGCCGCGGCACCCTCGCGCGGGTGCACGACGACGCAATCGAGCCCGAGGTCGGCTCGGATCAACGCGGCCGCGGACCGGATGGCCGAACCGAGGGTCTGGTTGTCGCTCTCCTCGAAGGCGGGCACGGCGATCACGGCGGCGATCCGTTCGGCCTCGGCCTGGTTCAGACCCAGCGTCACCGGGACCTGGTCGTTCATGCGCCGGATCAGCTTCATGGCTCGGCGGATGTCGTCGTCGGTGCGTTTGGCGGGGTCGCACAGGTCGATGAAGACCCGCTTGCCCGGCGCGTTCGAGAGCTTCGGGAAGACCTCGTCGCACAACCCCGACCAGATGCCCTCGACCCCGCCCATCATCACCCAGTTGACCATCCCGACGAGCGTGGAACGCTCAACGTGCTCGATGATCTGGTCGAGCCCGATCGACTTTTTCAGGAGGTCCCACGTGACCGACTGAACGTTCGCGGGCTTACCGAGCATGATTTTGCCATCATCGAACTCGAGTGCGTCGGTGGTCGCCGGCGGCGCGACGGGGATCACAAGCCTGCACCGCCCGGCGAACTCCTCGTAGATCGAGTGGAGCTTGCTTGGAGCGTCGGTCCGCCCGACCGCGCCGATGTAGAGCACCGAGGCGCCCAGGCGTCCGAGCGACCCGGCCATGAGCGGACCGTTGCCGCCGAATCGCTGTTCGATCGTGACGAGTTCGAGGTTCGTGCTCTTGCCCGCGGCGGCGGCGGCCCGAGCCGCGAACCCGCCGATGGTCTCTATGCGTCGAAAGCCGCCCGGCGTCATGTCGAAACGCTGGTCGACCACGTGGATGATGGAGTCGATGAACGCGTCGAAGCCGATGGTCGCTCGGACGGCGCCGACGTCGGATCGCTCAAGAGACGCGGCCGCCGCGGCGGCGACTTCGGAACGGGGGGAAGACATGGGGCAAATGTAGCAATCCCCGGGCACTCACCCCGCCGCGCGAAGGGTACCGTGTACGCCTATGGAGATCGTGCTCGCGACGGCAAACCCGCACAAAGTCGAGGAGATGAGGTCGATATTCGGGAGCCTTGTGCCCGGCGGGGCGGTGCGGCTGATCGGCCTGGATGAAGCGTTCGGCGGCCGGCCCTTGCAGGAGCCCGCCGAAACCGGTGCGACGTTCGAGGAGAACGCGGCGATCAAGGCGGCGGCGTATGCCCGGCAGACCGGTCGGTCGTGCCTTGCCGACGACTCGGGCCTCGAAGTGGACGCACTGGGTGGACGGCCGGGCGTGATCAGCAGCCACTTCTGCACCGACGGGCGCGAGACCGGCATGTCGCGCGGCGAACGCGACCGCGCCAACAACCTGCGGCTGCTCAAGGAACTGGAAGGGGTCCCGCCGCAGCGCCGGACCGCCAGGTTCGTGTGCGTCATGTGCCTCCAGGGAACGGGAAAACCTGTCAGCGTGCGAGGCACGTTCGAGGGCCGTATCGGCGTGCCCGGCGAAGTGCCCAGGGGCGCGAACGGCTTCGGCTACGACCCGCTCTTCCTGGTCGCGCCGGAGTACCTGCATACGAGCGCGGAACTGGCCGTGGCCGAGAAGAACCGGCTCAGCCACCGGGCGGCGGCGGCTCGGCTGATGGCTGATCATCTCCGACATCTGGCGTAGCCGATGGTTTGGAAGCCGGGTCGCGCAGGCCGGGCGGAAGCGGCAGCAGATCGTCCTGGCGGAGCGACTCGGGCAGCTCGTGGAACGACCGCGCGTGCTCGATGGTGTACGGCTCGGCCGCCGTCCGCTGGAGCGCCTCGAGCGTCCCGCCAGTCCCGAGCGAACGGCCCAGGTCGTGGGCGAGGCTGCGCATGTACGTCCCCTTGCCGCAGTGGACGTCAAGGACGAGCATCGGCCACTGGTACGACACGACCCTGATCGAATCGATCGTCACCGTGCGCGGCTGGACGGGAACTTCCATCCCCTCACGCGCGAGCATGTAGGCTCGGGCGCCGCCGAGGTTCACCGCCGAGTGAATCGGCGGCGTCTGCTGGATCGTCCCCGTGAACCCTTCGATCGCGGACGAGACTTCCTGGAGCGATGGCGCCTGGAAATCGGCCCGCTGCGGCACAAACGGCACAAACTCGCTCTCGTGGTCGTGCGTCGGGGAGGTGTGCGCGAGGTCGATCGTCGCCAGGTACCGCTTGCGTCCGGCCATGATCTGGTTGCAGTACCGCGTGGCCTTCCCGACCAGAACCACCAGCACGCCGGTGGCCAGCGGGTCGAGCGTGCCGCCGTGGCCGACCTTGATACCGCGCGGGGCGCCGCCGCGCCGGAGCTTGGCTCGCATGACGGCGCAGATGTTCATGGACGTCCGCCCGAGCGGCTTATCGATCACGAGCACGCCGCAGAGCGGGGGCGGTTGGACGTTTGTCACGGCACGGCTCCGTTCGGCAGAACCGAGTCGCCTGGTTCCCGGGTGATCACCTGCCAGCCACCGACGAGATCTTTGATCCTGCCCCACGAGACGTACGGTGGAAGCACGTCCCAGCTGTCGTCAAAGAACGGTGCCCCGGCATCGCGAACAATCGCGACGCGCCCGGGCCCGCCCTCGAGCCACGGCGCGATCTCGTCGCGGTTCATGCGCCGGACCAGGCCGCGACTGGCGTAGATGAGGCTGTCTTCGTGGTACTCGCTGGCGAGGAGGGCGGCGTCGCCTCCCGCCGCCCGGGCAGTTGTGTACATGCGGGGGGTGAGGTTTCCCGGCAGGACA
>JAJVHS010000015.1:0-53549 GCA_022072615.1 Phycisphaerales bacterium | reverse complement strand
GGCGGAGGCGCTGGCCAACGCGATCTTCCGCGGCTGGCGGGCCAAAGCCTGGCTGGCGGGCATGGCGGCGCACGGCATTCGCCCGCTCGAACACACGGCGACGGCCGCCATCATCGCGACTACTGCGGCGATGCCCATCATGACCGTCTGCTCGCTGTTCGACGACGCGAAGAGCAGCAGTGACGCCGCGACGATCCCGTGTGTGACCAGGATGCCCATGAACCACCACGCGCCGAAGCCGAATCGGTCGAGCGGGGAGAAGATCTCGCGCGACCCGCGGCCGGCGGCTCGGAGCAGCATGCGAGCGCTGACGAGGGCCAGCGGCGGGTAGAGCGGAAGCGTGTAGTGCGGCAGCTTCGTGCCGACCAGCTCGAACACCAGCCACGCCGGCACGACCCACCCCAGGCAGAAAAGGGCCGAGTCACGACCGGTGGTGCGAGACTGCCACGCCGAACGCATCCGGGCCGCTCGGGATCGATGGTTCTCGCCGCTGGTACCGCGCAGTGCCAGCATGAACGTTCGCTTGACGCCCAGGGCGGTCATGAGGCTGCCGGGCCAGAACAGCACCGCGAGCAGGACCGTGTGATAGCCCGGCGGCGCCCAGTGGCCCTCCTTCGCCTGGAGGCTGCGGCCGACCGTCTCATCCCAGATGATCGACCAGTACTTCTGCCAGCCGACGTGGTCGCCGACGAGCCACACCCACGGAGCGACGATCACGGCCAGAATCAGCAGGCCGCGCACCGGCCTCAGCGCGATGAGCCAGCCCCAGGACCTGCTCATCACCCCAAGCCACGCGCACGTCAGCACGGCGATCATCGGTCCGATCGGACCCTTCGCGAGCACCGAGAGCCCCAGACACACCCAGAATCCGATCCATGCTCGGGTCGCGCGGGGCCTCTGATCCGGCGTTGCCGTGTGGGATCGCCGGCTCGACTTCCAGACCAGCCACAGGCACCCCTGGGTCGCCGTCACCGTCGCCAGCAGCAACTGATCGGCCCGGGCCTGGTGCGCATCAAAGACGACGACCGGCGCGATCGCGAGCAGCGCCGCGCCGGCCCATGCGGCCCTGGGATCGAACATGGTTCGGCCGATCCACCACGTCAGGAGCACGGCGATCGTCGAGCAGACGACGCTCGGCACGCGGTACATCCAGATCTGGTCCCGGAGCGGATCCCCGCCGGTGAAAGTCCAGGCGGAAAGGACCTGGAGCCAGTAGATGAGCGGCGGCTTGTTGAGGCGCGGCCGGTCCTGAACCATGGGCACCGCCCAGCCGCCGCCGTGGAAGTCGGCCCGCTTGAGTTCGGGCGGGAAGACCGCGGCCTCGAACATCTGCCGGCTCGCCTGGGCGAACCGGGACTCGTCGCGATCGATGGGCGGGATGGAGGCGATGCCGGGCAGATACACTGACAGGCATACAACGATCAGCGCCAGACCCCCCGCCGGTCCGCGGCACCAGCGCCTGACGCCCGACGAGATGATCCGACGCTCACCCATCCGCATCGCACGCGACTATAACCGGGCGCTGTGGCCGCCGGTGCGGTGGGCACACCTTGGCTGGGCGGCGGCGGTCCGGCCCGTGCTCGACATCGCGGCGTGGTTGACGGATTCGCGGCGGCGGTTCTGGGCGGTGCCGCTGGTGCTGATCGCCCTGGGGATTCTGGTGGTGCTGCCGGCCGATCCGGCAATCGGGTCGACCCTGAGGGGCTGGGGGAGCCATCTGGGCGGGGATATCCGCCGCGCCGTCGAAACCTGGCAGCAGTTCGGGGATGTTGTGTCGGTCATCGTGATCGGCGTCATCATCCTCCTGCTGGACCCGCGCGGTGCGCGGAGATTGCCGGACCTGGTCGCCGCGACCGGCTTCACGTCGCTTGCGGTGCTGGTGCTCAAGGTGAGCGTCGGACGCCCGCGGCCCAAGTACGACGATCCCTTCATGTTCCTCTGGCCCGGGGGCGTGTACCCGATCACGCCTCGAGATGGCGGCCCACCGGTGCTCGCGGCGGCGTGGGAATCGGCGACGCGGGCGGAGCTGTGGTCCATGCCGTCGAGCCACACATCGGCCGCGGCGGCGCTGAGCGTGTTCGTGGCGACCGTGTACCCGCGGCTGCGATGGCTCGCGGTCGCGATGGTGGCGGTGGTCATGGCGGGGCGCACGATGATCGGGGCACCGCCCGCGCACTGGCCCAGCGACGTGGTGATCGGCGCGGCCATCGGATGGCTCATTGCCGGAACGGTGATGCGGTTCGGGGTCGGCTGCGGGATCGGGGGGGCGACCCGGCGTATGGCGGGCCATCGGACCCGTCCACCAGCCGTGGCGGCGGCTGAATTTGGCGGAAGCGACCCGGGACACGAGCCGTTGATCGACGGCCGCGAGTCGAACGTCCGAGAGCGCGCGGAACTGACCGCGGATGGCGGCCGCCGCACCCACTGAACTTGGTTCAACAGGCCGCTCGGGTGCCGAGGGCGTCGGCGCGCGCCCGGCAGTTCCGGCGTGCCGCCCGACCGGCTAAACTTGCCCCCGGCCTTGCGGGTTCGACCGAGCCCGCGAGTCCGTCCTTCGCCGGAGAGGTGTCCGAGAGGCTGAAGGAGCAGCACTGGAAATGCTGTATACGGGCAACCGTATCGGGGGTTCGAATCCCCCCCTCTCCGCTTGAGCGGGAGACCTTCTGTTGGAGGCCTCCCGCGTTTGCTTTAACGCCCATGCACGGGCATCGACCGTTAGGGGCGGTTGGCGAGTCACGGCCCGGTCGGCAGCTCGATGGTGCGTACGACCGACGGGCGGACGACCACCGGGCCGATCAGGCCCGACTCCAGCAGCGGCGAATCCTTGCTGTAGTGCTTCCAGGTGGTGAACGTCAGCCGCCCGGATTCGCGCGGCGTTCCTTCCGTCAGCCACGCGGGCCATTGCTTGAGGACGATCCCGTTCCATTCAACATCGGGCGCGAGCTGTTCGTCGCCGATGAGCCGGTTGGGCCACAGGTTGGTGACGCGGACGGTCAGCGTGTTCTTCCCGGGCCTGGCCAGTCGCGTGAGGTCGACCTGGAAGGGCGGCTTCCACAGCGTTCCGCAGGGCTCGCCGTTGATGAGCACCTCGGCGATGTTCTTCACCCTGCCGAGTTCGAGCTCGAGCGCAAGCTCGCGCGAGATGAGCTTGGGCGGGATCTCGAACGTGGCGGTGTACTCGGCGGTCCCCGAGAAATAGCGGATGCCCGGTTCACCGTGGTCGGTCCACGAGAGCAGGCGATCGAACGTCGCTCCCGCGGGTGCGCCGCGGCCAGGCTGGAACGTCACGGTCCACGGCCCGGTGACGGGCAGCGGGTCGGGCACCGACTCGATCGCGATGTCGCGGGGTTCGCCCTTGGCCATCTTGACGGAGTACGTCCCGCCCTTGGCTGCTCGCAGTTCCAGTGTTCCGCTGTTCGACGCTCGGATCGTGCAGACGGGACGGACGTCGGGCGGCGGCTCGACAAGTTCCAGCACGGCGTTTTCATCGACCGCTCGGGTGCGGCGATCGCCATCGACCGAATACGCGACCTTGAGTTGCTTGCGGTGCATGTACGCCGGGTCGCCAAAGGTGGAGTTGCTCGCGGGGATCGACAACTGGCCGGTCTTGACCATGGCCGCGACCACGGCCGTGACATCCGCGCCGCCCGCTCCGTCCACGGCCTCGTAAGCCGCGTGATGAACCTCGACTGTGGGCGTGGGCGGGGGTTCGTCCCCTGGCGGCGCCGCGACGGCAACGGCGTGGTCCTTGGTGGCGGGCGCGGCTCGGAATACGACGAACACCGACCCGGCCGGATCGAAGTTGATCGTGACGGTCGTGGTGCCCGGCTGCGACGACCACAGCGCCGCCGGTTCGATCGTCCCCGTATCGGCGTGCCACAGTTCCGGCTGCTTCCCGGCGATGCGGAAGGAGCATTCCACCCGCTGCGACCGCTGAGCCTGATTCGAAAGGAAGTAGATGTCCGCGTCGCCGGCGCGGCGGTGAATCCACGCGATCTTGCCCGAGGCCCCGCGGAACGAGCAATCGGCCACGATGCCCGCTTCGGCCAGCACCTGGTCGGGCGACTTGCCTGAGATCACGCGGCCCTTGCCCACGCGGCGATCGACGGCGCCCTGTCCCGCCTCGCCCCAGAGTTCGCCGGCGACCGTCTGGACGAGCGTGTCCGCCTCGGGATAGGCCGTCAGGCTCGGTGATCGGGACGGTCGCGGGCCGATCACGGTCGCGCCGTCCTGGACGAGCTGCCAGACGCGGGTCACCACCGGCGGCGTCATGAACTCGGTCGGCGGCAGCACGAGCACCTGGTAGCTCATGCCATCGGGCAGCACGAGGCGCCCGTCGCGCACGGCGAACTTCTTCATCAGGACGTCCGTTCCGCAGACGTCGTAGTCGTACCCGGCCGCCTTGAAGGCGGGCTGCATGGGCGCATCGATCGGGGCGGCATCCCCCGCGAAGAAGCACGCATCGGCCACGAACAGGCCCTGCTGGAGCATGAACTGGCACCGGGCCAGGTACCCGGTCCATGCAGGGGCCTGGTCCCACCAGGTGATCGTCCGTTCAAAGTGCGTGCCCCACTGCCCCATCGTCATGCCCGGCACGAGGTCGTTCCACGGCTGGTGCGCGTAGCGATGGATGATGTAGCGGTTGATGCCGACGGTGAACATCAGGTCGCCGACGGACTTCATCCCGTACGGATCGTTCAGCCAGCGCCCGACCTCAGGAACCGCCGTGAAGGACTCCGCGCCGATGATTGTCCGGCCGTTGGTGTGCCCGACCGATGCCGCGAGCTTGCACGACGGGCTCTCGCCGCTGCCGATCCAGAACTCGCCCATGGGGATGTCGGCGTCCCGGCCGACGGACGAGCACTCGAACGGCCCGTCGTAGGGCTCGATCGACGCGGACATGCCGCTGGCGTGGCACAGCTCGACGAACTTCGTGTAGTAGTTGTCGCTGAACAGGTCGGCGATCGTCCGCCGGAAGTCCCACAGGAAACGCTCGGAAACATCGACGCTATCGACCACCACGCCCGCGAGCACGGGCAGGAAGGGCTGCAGGTCGTACCCGCGGCGGGCTTGGAACTCCTTCCGCATCGCGTCGGTCCAGTTCTGGCCGCCCATCTCGTAACTGTCGATCAGGCAGTTGTTGAGCGTTTTGCCCGCCAGCGGACCCAGATCGCTGATAATCGGGCCCATCATCCCCGCCCAGTGCACGTCGAGCGCTTCGCGGCTCAGTTTGTCGCACTCAAGGCCGCGGCCGGATTCCGGCGACGGCGCGTTCCGGGCCCCCGTCAAGGTCTGACCGATGCGAATGATCGTCCAGGAGCCGGCGGGCGCCTCCCAGTCGAGCGACCCGTCAGCGCCGAGCTTTGCCGACAGATCAACGACCTCATCGCGCCGTACCGCACCTTCGGACCCACCCGTCGCCGGCTGCTGGTTGTAGCGGTACTCGATCCCCGACTTGACGTTCAGATCCCCGATCTTCGCGGGCGCCGCCGGCGTGGGGAATGCGAGCACCGCGATATCGCGGTACCAGTCCAGATTCGTCGGCGGCTGCGGCAGCTTCTCGCGGATTCTCCCGCCGCCCTTGACGGTGAGCGTGGCCGACGTCACCCTCTTCATCGCGTGCTCGGGCGGGATCCACGGGCCGCCGCTGCTGGACCAGCCCGAGCAGTTGTGCATGCACAGCTCAAGCCCGAGCCGGTCGGCCTCACTGGCCGCGTGCTGGACGAGCCGGCGCCACTCCGGGCTCATGATCTTCACGCCCCCGTCGGGGATCGATTCCGACACGTTGAAGATCTGCGCGCCCCCCAGCCCGACCGCCTTCATGGCTTCAAGATCGAGCGTGATGCCCTCGGCCGTGATGTTGCCGTTCATCCAATGCCACCATGTGTGGGGCTTGGCGCTGTCGGGCGGGTTCGTGAAGCCTTTTTCGAGCGCGGTCTGCGCGCGCCCGCTGACCGCGAGCAGGCAGGCGGCGAAAAGGCCCGTCCAACGTCCGGCGGACTTCATGCGACTTCTCCCGATCAGTGGCCATGGAGAGCAGAGTGCCGACTTGGAACGCCAGTCTACCACGTGCCAGCGGCGCGAATGGCCCGTCGCACGAGCGGCGTGGCGTCGTGTATCCTGCCCGAACGTTGCCCAGGTACGGCCCACCCCTTCCCCACCCGCTGTGACCACCCGACTCCGCACGCTCGCGACCAACAGGCTCCTGCTGCTCGGTGGGTTGCTGGCGATCGTGTTCCTGGGCGTGTCGGTGGCGCACCCGGGCTACGCGAGCGCCCAGAACATCCGCGACCTGCTCGTCCAGTGTGCGCCGGTAGTCATCATCGGTTGCGCGATGACCCTGGTCATCCTCACCGGTGAGATCGACGTCTCGGTGGGGTCGATGATGGGCCTCCTGGCCGCCGGAATCGGGATTCTCTCGTCGCCGGAACGGCTCGGTCTGCCCGCAGGGGTCGTCGTCGCCGCGGTCGTCGCGGGAGGCATCCTGCTTGGGGGTGTCAACGGCATGCTGGTCGTCGCCGGGCGGGTGCCGTCGATCATCGTGACGCTCGGCATGATGACGGTGCTGCGGGGCGTCACTGAAATCCTGATGGGGGGCGAGTGGATCACCGATCTGCCCGCGTCGGTGAGGTACCTGGGAACCGGCGAGCCGCTCGGTCTGCCGCTGAGCATCTGGACGGCGATGGCCGCGGTCGTCGCCACCGTGGTGGTCGCTCGCAAGACGCCGCTGGGGCTTCACATCTATGCCACGGGCGGGAATTCAACAGCCGCCGCGATGGCCCGGGTGCACGTGGGCGTAGTGCGGGTCACGGTCTTTGCGATCGCGGGGCTGATGACGGCGGTCGCCACGCTGGTGAGCGTGCCGCAGCAATCGGTCATCGAGTCGGGGATCGGCGTCGGCTTCGAACTGCTGGTCATCACCGCGGTGGTCGTCGGCGGCACTTCCATCAGCGGCGGATACGGCGGCGTCGCGGGCACCGTGCTTGCCGCGCTGCTGCTCGCCAATATCAGGCCCGCGCTCCTGTACCTGGACCTTGGCGACCGCGCGACTTTCTGGGAGCGTGCCATCCAGGGCGCCTTCATCCTCGCCGCCGTGCTCTCGGACCGATGCCGGTGGTTCCGTCGCGCCGATGGGAAGGCCGTCACGATCACGACGGGAGGGTCGCCGTGAAGCTCCTCTCGCTCGCCCGCCGCTGGGAGACCGTGCTCGCGGCGGTGCTCGCCATTGTGCTGGGCACCGCGGCATGGCTGGACCCGGCGTTCATGGCGCTTTCCACGCAGCTCGAACTCTCGACGCACGCGGTGGAACTCTTGATCGTCGCCCTGCCGATGACCTTCGTGATCCTCAGCGGGGGAATCGACCTGTCCGTCGGCTCGTCGCTTGCGCTCGCCGCTGTGATATTCGGGCTCTCGTACGAAGCCGGAGCGCCGGTATGGGCCGCGTCGGTCCTGGGCGTGCTCACGGGCAGCCTCTGCGGCATCGTGAACGGCGCGTTCATCGCCGGCGCCCGCGTCCACCCGCTCATCGTGACCCTGGCGACGCTCGCCGCTTACCGCGGGCTGGCCGAGGGCATCAGCCTCGGGCGGCCCATTTCCGGCTTCCCGGATCGCTTCCTGGCGATCGGGGAGGGGTCGGTCGGGGGCGTTCCGTACTCGCTCCTCATCGCGGTGGCGGCGGTGCTCGCCTTTGCGCTTACGAGCACGCGGACCGTGTTCGGCCGCCGCGTGTACGCGATCGGTTCCAACGAGATCGCCGCCCGGTACGCGGGCGTGCCCATCGCACGCATGAAACTGTGGCTCTATGGAATCGCCGGCACCGTGGCGGGTCTTGCCGGGATCATCCACGTGGCCCGCCGGAACACCGCGAAAGCCGACGTGCTCCCGCAGGTCGAACTCGACGTGATCACGGCGGTCGTCCTGGGTGGCACGAGCATCTTCGGCGGCCGCGGGTCGGTGGTCGGCACGGTGCTGGGCGTGCTGGTCATCCACGAAGTTCGGGAGTTTGTTGGCTGGCGTTGGCAGCGGGATGAACTTATTCTGGTCGTGGTGGGCTCGATCCTCATCGTTTCCGTGCTCGCGCACAACCTCGTCGCCAGGCGAGCCCGTTGAGCACTCGAATCCCATTGGAGACCAGGTCCGTGAAGATTCTGACGCAGGTCCTCATCACCGCGATCATGGCGACCGTGATGGCGTTCACCGCGACCGCCGTGGCGACCGGCGCGGTCGAGCCGTCGCCATCTAAGAGAATCACCATCTGCCTGCTGCCCAAGAAAAAGGGCCTTCCCTACTTTACCACCTGCTCCAAGGGCGCCCAGCAGGCGGCGGACGAGCTCGGCGACGTCGAGCTGATCTACGACGGCCCGACCGACGGGTCGCCCGAGAAGGCCGCGAGCATGGTGGACCGGTGGGCTCTGCGCGGGGTGGACGTGATCGCGGTCTCGCCGAACGACCCCGAAGTGCTCGGCCAAGCGATGAAGAAGGCTCGGGAGAAGGGGATCCGCGTCATCACCTGGGACGCCGACGCGGCGCCGGCGACCCGTGAGTTCATGGTGAACCAGGCGACGGCGCGGGAGATCGGCCACGCGCTGGTCGACGCGATGGCGAAGGACCTTGGATCCGACCAGCCCGAGGGCAAGGTTGCCATCATCACGGCGACCCTGACCGCCGCGAATCAGAACGAGTGGATCAAGTACATGAAGGAGCGGCTGGAGAAGTACCCGAAGCTCACGCTCATCGCCACCAAGCCCTCCAACGAAGACCAGCGTCTCGCGTTCCAGATCGCGCAGGACCTCATGAAGGCCCACCCCGATCTCAAGGGAATCTTCGGGATCAGCTCGGTCGCCTTCCCCGGAGCGGCCGAGGCCGTCAAGCAGGCGGGCAACTCCGGCAAGGTGCTGGTGACGGGCCTCGCCACGCCCAACGACATGAAGGCCTATGTGAAGGACGGCACCGTCAAGTCGGTCGTCCTGTGGAACACGGTGGACCTGGGCTACCTCACCGTCCACGCCGCTCATGCGCTGGCGACCGGAACGCTCAAGCCCGGGCAGACGTCCTTCACCGCCGGCCGTCTGGGCGAGCGCAAGATCGAGGGCGATCAGATCCTCCTCGGCCAGATTCTCGTCTTCACCAAGGACAACATCGACCAGTTTGACTTCTGATGCGGCTGCTCGGGAAGCCGTTGGAGCGTGCGATGTTCGACCGTCCCTGGCCGAGTGTGATCATGATCGCGGCGGCGGCCGCCGCGGCAATTTCCGCGCGGGCTTTGGGCCCCCAGCCCGGAGACGCCCGCCCCGCGGACGCCGCGTCGGTGCCTCAGCCCGTGCAGAGGGTGGACTTTGACCGCGACATCCGGCCGATTCTCGTGGACAACTGCGTCAAGTGCCATACCGAGCGCAAGCACCGCGGCGGCCTGCGTCTTGACGACCGCGAGCAGATTCTCCTGGGAGGCGATTCCGGGCCCGCAGTCGTGGTCGGAGATCCCGACACGAGCCTGCTGATCGAGCTCGTCTCCGGCAAGGACCCCGACCGGGTCATGCCCGACAAGGGCGACCCGCTGACCGACCAGCAGATCGCGCTGCTGCGCAACTGGATCGCACAAGGCCTCGCCTGGGGCGAGGGCCCGGTGACTCCCAAAGGCCAGGCCCCGGCTCGCGTCTACGCGCTTGAGCTGCGCAAGGTCGAATTGCCCGCGACCGACGACCCGGGCAACCCGATCGACCGGCTGATCGCCCGCTCGGTCGATCTCTCGACCCGTCCGACGGTGGATGACCGTGCCTTCGCTCGGCGGGTGCACCTGGACCTCATCGGCCTGCTGCCGTCGCCGCAGGAACTCCGCGAGTTCCTCGCAGACATCGGCCCGGACCGCCACGGCCGGCTGGTCGATCGGCTGCTCGGCGATCGCCGGCGGTACGCCGAGCATTGGCTGACGTTCTGGAACGATTGTCTCCGCAACGACTACCAGGGCACCGGGTACATCGACGGCGGCCGCGAGCAGATCACACAGTGGCTGTTCACCGCCCTGTACAACAACATGCCCTACGACCGGTTCGTATCGGATCTCGTGAACCCGCCGACCAAGGACAGCGCCGGGTTCAGCAAGGGCATCGTGTGGCGCGGCGTGGTGAATGCCAGCCAGGTGCCGCCGATGCAGGCGGCCCAGAACGTCTCGCAGGTGTTCCTGGGCCTGAACCTCAAGTGCGCCTCGTGCCACGACAGTTTCATCAACGAATGGAAGCTTTCGGACGCGTACAGCCTCGCCGCCGCGTTCGCCCACGACCCGCTGGAAGTCAGCAGGTGCGACCGCCCGCTGGGGACGATGGCCAAGCCCGGCTTCCTGTACCCGCAGCTCGGCACGATCGATCCCGGCGCGGACCGGCCCGAGCGGCTGCGCCGCCTGGCCGCGCTGCTCACCGCTCGGGAGAACGGCCGCTTCACGCGCACCATCGTCAACCGGCTCTGGGCGCAGCTCTTTGGCCGCGGGATCATCGAGCCGGTCGATGAAATGGATAACCCTCCGTGGAGCAGCGACCTGCTCGATTTCCTGGCGGCTGATTTCATCGAGCACGGCTACGACATCCGGCACACCCTCGAGTTGATCGCCACGTCGCGGGCGTACAGGCTGGTGGCGGCGCCCGGCGGCGAATCGTTCACGAGCGACGCCCCGTTCGCCGGACCGGTCGTTCGCCGCATGACCGCCGAGCAGTTCGTCGACGCGGTGCGCACGCTCGCGGGCGTGTGGCCCGAGAAAGCCGACGCGACGATTACCGTTCCTGGCACGACCGGCGCGTACCCCGGGCCCGTCCGAGCGGCCCTGCAGGCCGCCGACCCGCTGATGCTCGCGCTCGGGCGGCCCAACCGCGATCAGGTGGTCACGTCTCGTCCCAGCGCCGCGACCACGCTCCAGGCGATCGAGCTGACAAACGGATCGTCGCTCAATCACCTTCTCCAGCAGGCGGGGGACCGCTGGGCCGCCGGCGAACCCTCGCCCGAATCAGTGGTGGACGAGCTGTTCGTCATGGGCGTGTCGCGCCGACCTTCGCCCGCTGAACGAGCCGCCGCGCTCGAGCTCGTCGGGTCGCCCGTCACTTCGGCTGGCGTTCAGGACCTGCTGTGGTCGCTCGCCATGCTCCCCGAATTCCAGCTCATCCAGTAAGTTCCAGGACCAGCCTCCTTCCGACCGGCACCATTCATGCTCATGCCAGCCACGACACGCCGGAACTTTCTCAAGCACGCGAGCGCCACCACGCTTGCCGCGCTCGCCGCCGGGCACGCCCGAGCTCTCCAGCCCGTGACGGGCGAGTTGGAGCCCGAGCCGCCTCCCCCGGCGACCGCCGACACGCTGATCGTTCTTTGGATGGCGGGCGGCATGCCGCACACCGATACCTTTGACCCCAAGCGGCACATGCCCTTCAAAGTGGGCATGGACCCGGCGCGGCTCGCGACGACCTTCCCGACCATCGACACCGCGGTGGATCACATCAAGTTCACGCAGGGACTCGAGAAGACCGCCGCGGTGATGGATCGCGGCGCCCTGATCCGCTCCTACGTCGCGGGCGACCTGGGGTTCATCCTGCACTCGCGCCATCAGTACCACTGGCACACCGGGTACGCCCCGCCGCAGACCGTGGCGGCGCCGCACATCGGGGCGGTCATCGCCCGGACCCTCGGGCCCCGCAACCCGGTGGTGCCCGCGTTCATCGATATCGGCCAGACGTTCGACATGGTCGAGGGCCAGGAGCTGCGGGCCTTCCACCAGGCCGGGTTCTTGGGCAGCGAATACGGGCCGTTCCTGCTGCCGTACCCGGACCGCGCCGCCGACGCGATCCAGCCGCCCGCGGGCATGAGTCCCGAGCGTTTCCAGAACCGCCACAAGTTCTACCGCTCGCTCCTGGAGGCGTCGCCGATCGCCGACGCCGGGAGCGAGTACCAGCGCGATTCGCTGCTCAGATCGATCGAGAACGCCGACCGGCTGCTCTCCTCGCCGGCGGCCAAGGCGTTCGATCTGTCGCTCGAACCGCGCGAGAGCTACGAGAAGTACAACACCGGCCGGTTCGGCCAGGGATGCCTGCTCGCCAGGCGGCTGACGGAAGTCGGCGCCCGCTTCATTGAGGTGACAACCGAGTACGTCCCGTTCCTGCACTGGGACACGCACGACAACGGGCACACGCGGATCGCGGATCTCAAGAAGCAGATCGACGCCCCCATCGCGCAGCTCGTGCTCGATCTGGAAGAACGCGGCCTGCTCGACCGGACGCTCATCGTGCTCGCGTCCGAGTTCAGCCGCGACGCCATGGTCGAAGGCCGAGCCGACCGCAAGGTGCAGGACCAGGTCGAGGTTCCGCCCACGCTGACCGAGATGAAGCATTACGGCCTGCACCGCCACTTTACCGGCGCCGGGTCGGTGCTCCTCTTTGGCGGCGGCATCAAGAAGGGGTGCCTCTACGGCAGGACCGCCGACGAGCGCCCGTGCACCACCCTCGAGAAGCCGGTGCACATCGAGGACCTGCACGCGACCATCTACCGCGCCATGGGCATCTCGCCGAAGCTCGCCTACGAGATCGAGCGCCGCCCGTTCTACGTCACCAAGGACGGCAAGGGCGTGCCGATCAACGAGTTGTTCGCCTGAAGCGCGACAGATGCGAGATATGAAGCCGCGCCTCGGATCGCAGCGACGGGATGGGTCACGCGTCGTCGATGACGACCACGTGCACTTCTCGCGGGCCGTGGACGCCGGTAATCAGAATCCCTTCGATGTCCGCCGTCTTGCTCGGGCCCGTGATGAACGCGATGCTCGCAGGCATGTCGGCTGATGGGAACGTCCCCGGCGTCGCCGCGTACGCGAGGTAATCGATCAGGTCTGCGACAATCTGCGACCGCTTGACGACCGCGATGTGGACCGGGGGCACGAGGCTCAGGCCACGACCCGATTCACGCCTCTCGCAGCACACCAACGTCCCCGTCTCCGCGATCGCCGCATCAACGCCGGTGATCCCCACATCAGCGTCGAACATTGCCTCGCACCTGGGCGCCTCTCTCCATTCGATCGCCCGGATGCCGATGCGCTCGATCGCCGCGTCGATGCCCTCCAGAGGGAGTTCAAACGCCGCAGCGACCCGGCGCGCCCCGCTCCGCACGAGCACGTCCGTCACTACGGCGGTTGCACCGGCAGCCACGGTCCGGTGCACCTGCATGCCCGTACCGGCGGCTCGTCGGCAGAATTCCTCGATCAGGTCCGCGGACGCGTCCAGGACACGGGCAACGCCGACATCCAGCGCCTCCAGTTCGCCCGCTGGCGGTGCGGATCGCTCGCGACCCAGCACCTTCGAGATCCGAGCAAGAAACTCCTCGCGGTACGTGTCGTACGTCGCGTCGTAGTTCTCCTGCTTGAGAAACTCTTCGTGTTCGTTGATCATGACGACGGCCCTCGCCCCTCCCACCATTCGCGGAAGCTCGTCGCGGCCGGCGCCGGGAAATCGCGCTGGCTTGTCCAGCCGGCGATCGGCCCGGGGCCCTTCTGGATCCATCCGGACGATGTCATCGGTGTGCTGTCTCCGCCGGACAGCCCGTCGTGCCGGGCCATCCGCCGCAGCGCCCAGCGTTGCACCTTCGCCATCCATCGGTACGACCACGTTTGCCGCAGCGACCACGCCCACGCGCGGAACGCGAGCCTTTCGCGCCACCCGGTGACACGGGTCCGGACCATCCGCTGGCGCAGGCCGATCAACTGGCTCGGCAGATCGATTTTCACCGGGCACGCCTGGTAGCACGCGCCGCAGAGCGAGCTCGCGTGCGGGAGATCTGGGTAGTTCGCCACGCCCTTGAGCAGCGGCGTGATGACCGCCCCGATCGGCCCGGAGTACACCGACCCGTAACTGTGCCCGCCGATCTTCCGGTACACCGGGCACGCGTTCAGGCACGCCCCGCAGCGGATGCACCGGAGCAGCTCTCGCGTCTCCTCGCGCAGGATTTCCGAGCGCCCGTTGTCGAGCAGCACGAGGTGAACCGCTTGGGGCCCACCTCGTTCGCGCTCCCGCGCGGGCCCCGTGATGATGTGCGTGTAGCAGGTGAGCGGCTGCGCGGTCGCGCTCCTCGCCAGCACCTTGAGCATCACGCCCAGGTGCTCCATCCGGGGAATGAGCTTCTCGATCCCCGCGACCGCGATTTGCACCGGGGGCGCGCTGGTGCAGAACCGGCCGTTGCCCTCGTTCGTGCACAGCACGATCGACCCCGTCTTCGCAACCAGGAAATTCGCGCCGCTGATGCCCAGGTCCGCCTCGCGGTACTTCTGGCGCAGGTAGTCCCTCGCGATTCCCGCCAGCGTCAGGGGATCCTCGGTGTACGGCACGCCCAGCTCCCGCTGGAACGCCCGCCCCACGGCCGCGCGGTCCTTGTGGATCATCGGCGTGACGATGTGCGACGGCGCGTCATGATCCAGCTGGATGATGAACTCGCCCAGGTCCGTTTCGATCGTCTCGACGCCCGCCGCCTGCAGCTCGGGGACGAGGCCGATCTCCTCGGTCACCATCGACTTGCTCTTGACGCACAGCTTGCTGCCGTAATCCTTCGCAAGCCGCAGGCAGATGCGGTTGGCCTCCGCCGCATCCCGGGCAAGGTGCACCGTGACACCCGCCGCCTGCGCGGCGCTGATGAACCGGTCAAGGTACCAGTCCAGGTGATCCAGGGTGTGCTGCTTGATCCTGCCGGCGAGCTCGCGGACCTGGTCGGCTCGGGCGCCGAACGCCGCTCGGAACGCGTCCCGCCGGCCGCGATCCTTGACGGTCGTGGCGTTGGCGACGAACTGCTGGAGCTGGATGTCACGAACCGCCTTCGCCGCGCGCGGGCGGATGTCGTACGGCAGCGCGACATCCAGCGGGTGCTCGATGCTCGCCGCGGCGCGTGCGGCTCCAGCGGGCACCGCCTGCGGCTGGCTCATGACGGTCCCCCGGCCGCCGGTACATCATCCATGAGGCCCATCGACTCGGCGACGATCTCCGCCAAGCTCCGGAACTGGACGCTCGCCGCCGCGCGATGGCACGCCCCCGAGATGTTCATGGTGCAGCCTGGGTCGCTGCTTACGCACGTGCTCGCGCCCGTCGCCCGGATCTGCCCGACCTTGTCGCGCACCATGGCGCCGGAGATGTCGGGGTACTTGGTGGCAAATGTGCCTCCGAAGCCGCAGCACTGCTCGGGCATCGCCAGGGGCACATACTCGAGTCCGCCGATCTGTCGAAGGACCTGCTCGGCCTCGTCGGTCACGCCGATCCCGCGGAGGTGGCACGAATAGTGATACGTCACGCGTTCAGCGCGTCGGGCCGCCACCGCGCGCAGGTCGACCCGCGCCACCTTGACCAGGAACTCCGCGAATTCGAACGTCTTGGCGGCCAGTTGCCGCGCTCGCTCCTGTGCGGCGGGTTCACCCTCGAACAGTCCCGGGTAATAGTCGCGGATCATCGCCGCGCAGGAACCCGAGTTGGTGACCACCGCCTCGCTTGGCCCGAACACCTCGATCATGCGCCGCGCGAGCGGCCGGGCCTCATCTCGGAAACCGTTGTTGTACATCGGCTGGCCGCAGCAGGTCTGCTCGGCCGGAAAGTCGACCTTGTACCCGAGGCGCTCGAGCACCCGCACCGCCGCGATCCCCGCCCGCGGGTAGAACGAATCACCAAGGCACGTGATGAACAGCGAGACTTTCAACACCCGCTCCCATGGCCGTGACGCCTACCGCAGGAACGCATCCGCGAGCCCCGCGTCCACGCTGATCACCTGCCCCGTCGTCTTGCCCAGCCGCTGGCTCACGAGCAGGAAGATCGCCTCTGCCTGGTCCGCCGGCGTGATCGCTTTCTTGAGCAGCGTCCGGCCCGCGTAGAACGCCCCGAGCTTGTCGATCAGCGCCGGCGTGGGCTCGTCGGGCGAGAACGCGATGTTGTACTTCGAGAGCGAGGCGATCACACGGTCGCGCGGGAACATCGTGCTCCCCTCGATGACCGTCGCCGGCGCGACGCCGTTGACGCGGACGAGCGGCGCCAGCTCGATCGCCAGCTCCCGCACCAGGTGGTTCGCGGCGGCTTTGCTGGTGTCGTACGCGACGCTGCCCTTCTTCGCAACGACCGCGTTCACGCTCGTGGTGATGACAAGGCTTCCCGAGAGCCCCTGGTCGCGCCACACACCCGTGGCCTCGTCCGCGGCGATCGCCGCGCCCTGAACGTTGACGGCGAAGGTCTTCGACCACTGCTCGTCGCTCACGCGGCCGGTCGAATCCGGCGCAATGAACACCCCGGCGGTGACGACGACATCGTCGATCCCGCCGTACGCGAGCACGGTCTGCGCGATCGCCTCGCGGATGCTCTCCCGCCGCGTCAGGTCCGCGCCGATGGCCGCTGCCGGGCCGCACCCGCTGATGCCGCTGCCCGCAACGCCGATCCCCGCGCCCTGCTTGGCGATCACCTGCTGCGCCGTCGCCTCCGCGGCCGCGGCATCGAGGTCGACGCACGCGACGTGCGCACCCTCCGTGGAAACCCTCGTGGCGGCCGTCCGGCCGATCCCGTTCCCAGCCCCGACGATCACAATCACCCGGCCGGCGAGTTCCCGCTCGGGCGGCATGCGACGCAGCTTGGCCTCCTCGAGCAGCCAGTACTCGATGTCGAACGCCTCCTGCTGCGGGAGCGCGACATACTGGCCGATCGCCTCGGCCCCGCGCATCACCTCCACCGCGCAGTTGTAGAACTCCGCCGTCACGCGCGATTCGCTCTTGTTCTTGCCCCACGCGATCATGCCGACGCCGGGCACGAGCACCACGCTCGGGTTGGGGTTCCGCACGGCGGGCGAATCCGCGTGCTTGCAGCGCTCGTGGTACGCGAGATAGTCGCCGCGGTACTTCTCGATGCCCGCCTCCAGCGCCTTCTTCAGGCCCGCAACGTCGCCCGCGTCGGGCTTCCAGTCCACCAGCAGCGGCTTGATCTTCGTCCGAAGGAAATGGTCCGGGCACGAGGTGCCCAGCTCCGCGAGCCGCGGCGCGTCCTTGCTGTTCACGAAACGCAGGATCGTCTCGTCGTCCTGGACCGTCGCGATCTGCCGCGGCCATGAACCCGACCCACCGGTGGTCAGCTTGCCACGCAGCCACGGCAGGACCTGCACGAGCACCCGTCGCCGCTCTTCCGGCGCCAGCGACGCGTGAACCCGGCCACCGAACGTGGCGTCGCCACGGTCCTTCTTCTCGATGAACGCCGCCGCCTTCTCGATGAGCTCAAGCGAAAGCTCGTAGCACTGCTTGTCGTCGTCGGCCCAGTTGATGAGCCCGTGCTGGCCCAGGATCGCTCCCCGTGCCCGCGGGTGCTTCCTGCACGCCTCGGCCAGTTGCAGACCCAGGTCAAAGCCCGGTCGCTGCCACGGGATCCACACGACGTCGTCGCCGTAGATCTGCCGGGTGAGCTCTTCCCCGTTCTTGCTCGCGGCCACCGAGATCACCGCGTTGGGGTGCGTGTGATCCACGTGGCGGTGCGGGATGAACGCGTGCAGCGGCGTGTCGATCGATGTCGCCCGGGGGTTCAGGTTGAAGGTGCAGTGCGGGTACATCCCGACCATGCGGTCCTCGACCGGCGTCTTGGGCCCGCGCTCGTTGGTTCGGTCGTACAGCTCCTTCAGCCCGATCACCTTGGACTGGTAGAGCGACGAGAAGAACGCCTTGTCCGCGGTGCGCAGGTCACCCCCCGAGCCTTTCACCCACAGCACCTCGACCGGCCCGCCGGTCAATGGATCGGTCTCGGTGATCTTCGACGACGTGTTTCCGCCGCCCGTGTTGGTGATCCGCTGGTCCTCGCCGAGCAGGTTGGACCTGTACACCAGTCGCGACACCGGGTCGAGCGTCCGGGCCTTCTGATCATCCCACAGGTACTTGACGAATCGAAACGACGTGTTGTCCGCCACCCGTGCTCGCTCCTCTCTTGCCGCCGCCGGTGCAACCTGCCGGCCTCACAGGTTCAATGCCCGGCGCCGGTATTCCTCGTCGCTCCGGCCCGCGATCCGCCGAACGTCAGCGTCCGACAGGAAGTTCGGGCCGCCCAGCGCCGCCGCCCCCACCCAGATGTCCGCGCTCTTGGTCACCATCAGCATCGCCGCCAGCACCGCGTCGCTCGTCGACCCGACGGTGATGACCCCGTGACTCGCCAGCAGGATAACCCTCGGCGGGCCGCCGCGCCGCTCCACGTGCTCTTCGACTCGAAGCCTGATCGCCTCGGCGAGTTTCAGCCCCGGGTCCGTGTACGGCACCAGGACCGACTCTTCCCCGCAGCACACGACCTCGTCGGGAAAGATGCGCCGACGGGCAAACTCGTGCGCCCGCGGCGAGCACATGACGCGGTTGACCGCCACCGGGTGCGCGTGCCCCACCCATTCAACCCCGGGCAGCCCCAGCAGGTACGCGTGAAACAGCGCCTCGACCGACGGCTTGGGGTCGTCGTTCCTCACGCGGCTTGCGAGCAGTTGCTCGTCGATGGCAGCGTCGCTCAGGCCCGATCGGCCGAGCATCGCGCAAAGCTCCGCCGTCCGGCATTCGACGATCCCACGGGGCGACAGGGTCGCCAGGTTCCGCCCGCTCGCCTTGACGAGCATGCCGCCCGGCACGCGGGTTGAGACGTTCCCCTCCCCGAGGATGGCCAGCTTGCGATCCTCCCGCCCGAGCTCGTGCGCCAGCGCGACAAGCGCGTTCAGACGAGCTTCTCTGGCGTCCGGATCCATGGGACGGAGTCTAGCGCCGCGGCGTGATCCCCGGTCGGTCCGCCCGCCCTGCCGGCCACGCGTTACACTGGCAAAAAGCCCATGAAACTCCCTCCCCACATCACCGAGCAGCAGCTCTCCAGCCGCCTGGACCGCTTCGAGATCGAAACCCCTTCATGGGGCTACGCCGACACCGGGACCCGCTTCGGGAAGTTCCTCCAGGACGCCGCCGCCCTGACGATCCACGACAAGCTCGCAGACGCCGGGCACGTTCACACGCTCACCGGCTGCTGCCCCTCCGTGGCCGTCCACGTGCTCTGGGACTTCACCCCTGGAACCGCCCCGGCCGACGTGAAGAAGTTCGCCGAGTCGCAGGGCGTGCGCATCGGGTCGATCAATCCCAACGTCTTCCAGGACCAGGCGTACAAGCTCGGGTCGGTCGCCAATCCCGACCCCGCCGTGCGACAGATGGCGATCCAGCACCTGCTCGACTCCACGCGGCTGGGCGAAGCGTTGGGTTCCGACACGCTGAGCCTGTGGTTCGCCGACGGGACCAATTACCCGGGCCAGGGCCACCTCCGCCGCCGCAAGCGGTGGTTCGCGGAAGCGCTCCAGCAGGTGCACGCCGCGATGCCCGCCTCCATGACGATGCTCGTCGAGTACAAGCCGTTCGAGCCCGCCTTCTACCACACCGACATCGCCGACTGGGGCATGGCGTGCGCGCTCGCCCGCGCCGCAGGCCCGCGGGCCAAGGTCCTCGTCGACACCGGCCACCACCTGCCCGGCGCCAACATCGAGCACATCGTCGCGTTCCTGATCGATGAAGGCATGCTCGGCGGCTTCCACTTCAACGACCGCAAGTACGCCGACGACGACCTGACCATGGGCAGCATCGATCCCTACCAGCTTTTCCGCATCTTCTACGAGATCTCGCTCGCCGAGCACGACCTCGGCGGGCCGCTGCCCATCGCGTACATGATCGATCAGTCGCACAACCTCAAGCCCAAGATCGCCGCGATGATCCAGACCGTCATGACCGCGCAGGAGTACTTCACCAAGGCCCTGCTCGTCGATCATCACGCCATCGCACGAGCCCGCGACAGCGGCGACATCATCGCGGCCGAGCGCTGCCTCCAGGAGGCGTTTACGACTGATGTTCGTCCGTTCCTGGGTCGCTACCGGGCCGCCCGCGGGCTGCCGCAGGACCCCCTCGATTCCCACCGCCAGAGCGGCTACGAAGCACGCGCCGCCGCCGATCGCCTCCCCCGCAAGCCCCGTGCGTCCGGGTCCTACGCCTGAAGCACCATGACCGCGACCCACTCCATTGCCATCGACCTGGGGGCATCGAGCGGACGGGCGATGCTCGGTTCGCTCGAGCACGGCCGGCTTGTGCTGCGCGAGCTGCACCGGTTTCCGAACAACCCGCGCGAGCTCCCGACCGGCCTCCACTGGGATATCGAATACCTGTTCGGCCAGGTCCTTCAGTCGCTCCGGCTCGCGCGGGAGACCGGCCTTGAGCTCTCCGGCATCGGCATCGACACCTGGGGCGTTGACTATGGGCTTCTCTCCCCTGAACGCACGCTGCTCGCGGACCCCCACCACTACCGCGATCCGCGGACGCACGGGTTGATCGACGACGCCGCCCGGCAGATGCCGCTCGATCAGATCTACTCGATCACGGGCGTGCAGTTCATGCCGCTCAACACGCTCTACCAGCTCCTGGCCGATCAGCAGGACCCGCGGCATTTGCTGACCGGCGCGGCATCGCTGCTGTTCATGCCGGACCTGCTCAACTTCCGGCTCTCTGGCATCCGCCAAAGCGAGCACACCATCGCGAGCACCTCGCAGCTCTTCGACACCGGGCTCCTCGAGTGGTCCGATGCGATCATCGAGGCGATGCGGCTGCCGCGGTCGCTGTTCCCCTCCACCGTCCCGCCGGGAACTGTTGTCGGGACCCTGCTCCCTGAAATCCAGAAACTGACGGGCTTGGGCGCCGTTCCCGTCATCGCCCCGGCGTCGCACGACACCGGTTCTGCCGTCGCCGCCGTACCCGCGGTTGGCGATACCCGCGACTGGGCCTACATCAGCTCGGGAACATGGTCGCTCGTCGGCCGCGAACTCGCTTCCCCGCTGCGCACCGCCGCCGCCCGGGCCGCCAATTTCACGAACGAATGCGGCGTCGCCGGCACCATCCGGTTCCACAAGAACGTCGCGGGCCTGTGGCTGCTCCAGGAATGCCTGCGAGCCTGGTCCCGGGACGACGTGAAGCATTCCTTTGAGCAGCTCATCGAGCTCGCCGCCGCGGCGCCCGCGTTCACCTGCTACCTCGATCCCGACGACCCGTCCTTCTCGGAATTCGGCGACATGCCCGCGAAGATCGGCGAGTACTGCCGCCGGACGTCGCAGCCCGCGCCCGCCGACCACGGGCAGTACGTCCGCACCGTGCTCGAGTCCGTTGCGCTCAAGAGCCGGATCGTGCTGGATTCGCTGGAGGAGCTCACCGGCCCGGTGAAGCTGGTTCACCTGGTCGGCGGCGGGTCGCTCAACCCGCTGCTCTGCCAGTTCACCGCCAATGCCGCCGGCCGACCGGTGCTCGCCGGTCCGGTCGAGGCAACCGCCGCCGGCAATGTCCTTGCGCAGGCGATGGCCCGCGGTGAACTCTCGTCCCTCGCCGACATCCGCCGCGTGGTCGCCCGTTCGTTCAACCTTGTGCGTTACGAACCGGCCGACGCCCCGACGTGGGCCCGAGCCGCCGACGCGCTGCGGACGCTCATCGCACGAACCTGAGATCCCCGTCGCTATGTCCCGAAGCAGCGCCGGCACCGCGGCTCGTACGCCTCGGCGCCCCCGACGACAATCCGAGCATCGCTCGCGACCATGCGCTGCGAGTGCACGGACGGCCCGCCGCACACCGAGCACGGGCACGTCAGCTTGATTACCTCATCCGCTTCGCACAACAGGTGCGGGAACGGTTCGAACGCTTCGCCCCGGTGATCCCGCTCCAGACCGGCGACGACAGCGGACCGTCCCTGCCCGATCAGCCTCACGCACACCGCCGTCAAACCCGCGCCGAAGAAGTGCGCCTCGTCCATGCCGATCAGTTCCGCATCCCCCGCCGCGAGCTCGATCTCGAGCGCGGTTGCCACCGACACGGCCGTCAGCCGCTCGCCGGCGTGCGTCACGATCTCACCATCGGCGTACCGGGTGTCGAGCCTGGGCTTGATCGCCCGAACCGCAACACCCGCCTCCGCGGCGCTGCGCAGCCGCCGGATGAGTTCCGATGACTTCCCGCTGAACATCGGGCCGCAGATCGCCGTCAGCGTCGGCGCCGCTCGCTCCTGATGCCCGGTTCCGGCACCGGGCCGACTCATGGCTCGATATCCAGGCCGACATCCAGTGACACCGCGCCGTGCGTCAGCGATCCCACGCTGATCCGGTCCACCCCGGTCTCGGCAATCTCCGCGATCGTGTCGAGCGTCACCCCTCCCGACGCCTCCAGCTCGGGCTTGCGCCCCAAGCGGTTTCGAATCGCGACCGCCTGGCGCAGCGACTCGGGCTTCATGTTGTCCAGCAGGATGATGTCCACCACGCCCGGCTCGAGCGTCAGCAGCGCCTCGAGCTGATTCAGCGAATCGACTTCCACCTCGACGAACGCCAAGCGCCCGCCGGCGATCGACGCCGCGGCCGCCGCCGCCGACCTCACAAAGCCGGCAAGTTCGTCGGGCTTGAGGTGCGCGATGTGGTTGTCCTTGATCAGCACCGCGTCGAACAGCCCGATCCGGTGGCAGTACCCGCCGCCGCAGCGGACCGCGTACTTCTCGAGCATCCGCAGCCCGGGCGTCGTCTTGCGCGTGTCGAAGAGCTTGGCCTGCGTCGCTCCCAGTGACCCCGACATCGCCTCCAGGAACCGGCGCGTGCGCGTGGCAACGCCCGACAGCCGCCCGACGAGATTCAGCAGCGTCCGCTCGGCGGTCAGTATCTGCCGGATCGGCCCCGTGATCTCACCGATCTGCTCGCCCGGGTACATCTCGGCGCCGTCGCGCTTGGTGGTCCCGAAACGGCACTCGGGCGCCAGCACCGCGAGCACCTCCTCCGCCGCCGCCAGGCCACACGCGACCCCCGGCCCGCGGCTCATCAGCAGCGCGGAACGCGACCTGGTGTCCAACGGACACGCCATGCTGGTGATGTCGCCGCGCAGGCCGGCCAGGGGGCCGGAGAAGCCCGCCGGGGGCGCCAGGTCCTCGTCTCTCGCGAGCTCGATGACACGTCGAACCAGCCCCGTCTGGCTCAGCACGGCGTACAGATCCGGCAGCGCCAGCGAGTTGATCTCACGCATCGCCGCTCCCGGTGGCTTGGCCTACTTCACGGCGACTTTCGCGAGCCGCTCGTCCCGCTCGGCCTGCGACATCTTGTCCCACTTGCTGATGCAGCCCTTGCAGCAGAGCGCGATCTGCTTGCCCGCCCACTCCGGGTTGCTCCCGGTGTAGGCCACCGCGACGCCCGACTCCCTGGCGTCATCCTGCGGCATCACCGGGCACGCGGCATTGATGAACCCCGGCGCGGCGGCCGCGGTCGCATCGGCCGGAATGCACTGCTCTTCCTCCTGCATGGACTTGCAACCCACCAGCGCGACAAGCCCCAGGACGGCAACACACATCATCTTCATGACACTGCTCCATCAAAGCTCGGACAAGGGCCGCGGACCGCCTTCGCGGACCGCGACTCGATAAGTCGATCACTTGGGCATCTTCGCCAGCGCGGCGTCACGCTCCGCGTCGGTCATCTTGCCCCACTTGTCGGCGCAGTCCTTGCAGCAGAAGCCGACCGTCTTGCCGTGGTAGGTCGCCGTCGCATCCGGCGACACCGGGTGGTTGCTGAACGGGCAGTTGGCGTTCATCACCGCGGGCGCGGCCTTGGTGTCGGCCTTCTTCTCGGATTCGCAGCCGCCGGCGAGCACGCCGACCGCCGCAATCATCACCGCCGCAAGCTTCATGACGTTTCCACTCATGTTTCGCTCCCTGAAATCCGGCCGCGATGGGTCGGTCGGCGGACCCCGCCGATCGCTCACAATAGCACCAATCCCCCGGCCGCGCCGTCGCGCCGCCGGGGGGCTCAAGGCTCAACTCACTTGGACGAGCAGCAGCTCCCGCAGCCGCCGCAGCAGTCCGCGCAGCACGGGCAATCACAGCCCGAGCAGCCCGACGGGCAGCACACCGCGCAGCATCCGCTCGAGCAGCCCGACTCGGCCGCCAGCACCGGCGCCGGAGAAGGGGCCGAAGTCGAAACCACCGTCGTCACCATCCAACCAACGAGTGCAGCAAATGACATGATCAAACTCCTTGCGGAGAGAAAACCTGTTCGAACGCGGCCCTCGTGATGAGTCCGCGCAACCCGCCGCCGCCCCGCGGCAACGGGCACAATGAATTGGAATTGCAGCTCTCAACGACTGATCGGCGTCGCCGACCATCGCCGCCCATCCCGGGACGCATCCCGGGCCGGCGTGCCCCGGCCGGCGCGCACTGCCGGTATCGACCCGCTACAAGGTCCAGACACCGGTTCGAGCACGAGCCGAAGCACGCGGTTCCGACCGCGCGACAGCGGTCGTCAAGAAGTCATTCGTCTCGATCGACTGTGTGCCCGTCGCGACGACGGGGTGCGAAGGCACCGGCCCCAGTTCCTTCGCGATCGTGATCTGCGAGGTCGGCGCCGGCGTCGGGCGGATCGGCCGGGGCGGGACCCGCACCGGGCAGCACTCGCACTCGTTCGCCCAATCCGGGTCGGGTTCGTCAGCGTCCACCGGCTCGACGCAGCACGTCATCCCCTCCCCGCACTCGGGAGAAGGTGTCTCAACCGGCGAGAAGCGAACATACTGCGAACGCAGAAGGTCGCACGCATCGGCAAGCGATGCCACCGACTGGGCAATCACAAGTGCGAGGATGGCGATCAGAGCGCGCATAGCCGGTCGCCTCGGGCCAGTATTGTACGCCGCGTTCCGAACCGGGTTCGCTGCGCCTGGACGTCATTATCGGCCGCCGTCGCCGGTCAGTTCGTCCGCAAGCTCGGGGTCCTCGAGATCATCGGACCCTGCTCGAGCGGACCCGTAGAGCTGCATCTTGAGGAGCTGCGCGTACCGGCCCGAGAGGCGGATGAGTTCCCCGTGCGTGCCCATCTCGACGATCCGCCCGGCCTCGAGCACCACGATGCGGTCCGCGTGCCGGATCGTGCTCAGGCGGTGCGCGATCACGAAGCAGGTGCGGCCCTGCATGAGCCGCGCCAGGCTCTGCTGAATCAGAGCTTCCGACTCGCTGTCGAGATTGCTCGTCGCCTCGTCGAGGATCAGCACCGCCGGGTCCGCGAGGACCGCGCGGGCGATCGCGATCCGCTGCTTCTGCCCGCCCGACAGCCGCACGCCACGCTCGCCGATCAGCGTGTCGTACTTCCTCTCGAGCCCTTCGATGAACTCAGCGGCGTTGGCGATCTCGGCCGCTTCCCGGATGTGCTCGAACGTCGCCGCCCGCCGACCGTACCCGATGTTTTCCGCGACCGTCCCGTCGAAAAGGAATACGTCCTGCTCGACGATGCCGAGCAGCCGGCGGTAGCTCTGGATCTCGATCTCCTTCAGCGGCAGGCCGTCGAAACGGATCTCGCCGGCGGTGGGGTCGTAGAAGCGAGCGACAAGGTTGCACAGCGTGGTCTTTCCCGATCCGCTCGGCCCGACCAGCGCGATCGTCTCACCCGCCCGGACATCGAGGTTGATGTCCCGCAGCACCGGCTCACGCGGGGCCTCCTGCTCTGCCTTCGCGCCCGGCTTGTCGGCGCGTCCGGGGGCTCTGCCGGCGGCGGGATAGACGAAGCTCACGTCGCGCAGGGTGATCGCCCCTCGCACCGCCGAGCGATCGAGCACGATGGTCCCGCGCGATTCTGAGAATTCGACCGGTTCGCCCAGCATGTCGAGCACCCGGTCGAAGCTCGCCAGGTTGGACTGGACCGTCGCCGCCGTGTTCGTCAGCATCTCCATCGGCGACAGCAGCATCAGCAGGTAGGTCGTGAACATCATCACGTCGCCGATCGTCAGCGACCCGTCGATAACCCGCGAGCCGCCGTACACCAGCACCGCCACGCTCGCACCGGGAATGAGGATCGCCCACACGATCTCGAGAATCCGCGACCACCACCACACCAGCACTTCCTTGCGGATCGCAAAGTGGTGCGCGAACGTGAACCGCGACGTCTCGCCCCGGTACCGGCCGAACCCACGAACCACCCGCATCCCGCCGAACGCCTCGGTGCTCGCCGCGTCGATCGACTGCCGCGTCAGCTTGATGTCGCGGAAGATCGGCCTGATCCGCTTGATCCACGTCCGGTGCGTGACCCAGGTCGCCGGGATGATCGCGATCCCGCCGATGAGCATTCTCCAGTCGACGAACGCGAGCACGCACAGCGTGCCCACGAGCTGGATGATCGCCCGCCACGGGTTGTAGATGATCGTGAACAGCAGTTCGGACGCGGCCCCCGCGTCCTCGCGGAGGATGCTCACCACGCCGCCGGTCTTGAAGCTCCCCAGCCTGTTGAGCGGCAGCTGCACCGCGTGCTCGAACGCTTCGCGACGCATCCGGGCCGACACCCGCTTGGTCAGCCGCGTCATCTGCCAACGGCCCCAGGTCGCCACCGTGACGTTCACGAGCACCAGTCCCGCCATCGCCACCGCCAGCATCCAAAGAAGCCGCTTGCGACCGCTCGCATCAATGGGCGGTTTGGCCGGATCGTCACTACGTGTAGCGTCGCCGTCGGTTTCGAATGATGTCGCTGGTGCTCGTTCTCCTCCGGCCTGGGCCAAGCCGGCATCGACGGGGGCGACTGCTTCGCTCGTGTCAACGGATGTTCTTTCGCGCGTGCGAGCCAGGTCCCGCACCTGGCCCGGCAGGCCGCCGGGGCCCGGATTGTCCGTGATGATGTAGTCGATCGCGATCTTGGTGGAGGCCGGGATGACGAGCCCGATGCCGGTGGAGATCGTGAGCGTGAGCAGCGCAGCCACCACCACGTGGCGATGACCGCGCAGGTACACCCAGAACTCCCCCATCAGCGCGAGAAACGACCGACCCCGCTTGGCCTTGGCGTCGGTCTTCCTGTCGCTCGTGGAATCGCTCGCGCCCCGGTCTTTCCTGCGGCCGCCGCGGTACTCGGCATATCGGGAACGGCTGCTGGGAACAAGCGGCATCGCTCAATCGTAGTCGCCGGTCTCCGCCGCGCCCGCGCCGGGCTCAGCAATTGCACGTATCGCAGTGCTGCTTGAACTGGTACATGTAACCCTGCAAATCGTTTGAGTTCACAGCGCCGTCGCAGTTGAAGTCGCTCTCGGATTTCTTGGCCGCGACCCACGCGGCGAAGAGCTCGGCGTCGCCGCAGTCGATGATGCCCGACCCGTCGGCGTCCAGCCGAGCGAGCGTCCACGCCTCGATGAACATGTTGAAGTCATCGGACCGCACTGAGCCGTCGCAGTTCATGTCCGCCGTCACGAGCCCGTTGCCCCAGTGCAGGATGTACGAATCCAGATCCTTGCACGTGGTTGTCGAGTCGCACGAGAACTCGAGCAGCTCCTTCTCGTACTGCGCGGTGAACGCCGCGGCGTCCGACGCATCGATCGTCCCGTCGCAGTTGAAGTCCGCCAGCGGCTGCTGCGTCTCGAACGCGTCCATGTACACCTGGTAGTCCAGGCAGTCGGCCTTGCCGTTGGAGTTGAAGTCCAGGCCGCAGCCGGTGACATACGAGCACACAAACGCGTCAATATCGTCGGTATCGACGAATCCCGTCCCGTCAAAGTCCGCCGCGGCCGTGCCCTCCTCGAACGCGGCGACAAAAGCGTCGAAGTCATCGGTGTCGACAAACCCGCTCCCGTCAAAGTCGGCCCGGCACGTCCCGCAGGCGGCGTCGGCCACCGATCCCGCCGACCCGATGAGCACAAACGCACAGCAGAACGCGGCGACTCGACGCATGGCGATGCTCCTCTCTCCGACCCTTCCGGCGACCGCGCCGGGGCCGATGCTTCTGTTTGTACCCCCGCGATACCGGACAACCCCCGGAAACCATACGCAAGGGCGGTGGGAGTGTTGCAGCGGGGCGCCGTGGGTTGGTCTGCGGCAATCGCGGGCCGGCGGCGTGTGATACTGGGTTGCGGCACGCACGGCCCGGGTCGCTCGGAAAGCCACCCGGCCCGGCGATCAATAGGCGAAGTTTGCCCACGGCTCGTTGGTGCCAAGCCCCGCGCCGCCTGTGTTGCCGGAGATGTCCCCCGAGAGCGGCGGCACGAGCACCGTCCCCACGCGGTTGCCGGTGAAGATGTCGTAGTTCGAATTCGGGTTGCCCCGAGCGGTGTTGTTGATGATCAGGTTCACCGCTCCGTCGCAATCCAGCCCCCAGTCGTTGTACACCAGGTTGTTGCCCTCGATCCGGTTGGCTTCACCGTTGGTGAATATTCCGGCGCCCGAGGCCGCGGTGCCGTTCTGCGTGCACAGGTTGCCCTGGATGAGACAGTTGCTCGCGGCCACGTGAATCCCGTTGCCGCCGCTGAAGCCCGCGCGGCAGTGGGTCACCAACGTCCCCGTCCCGACGCTGATCCCGGTGCCGTTGCTCATCGCTTCGCTCTGCGTGATCACGCCGCTGGTCGCCGCCAGGCCGGTGGCGCTGTTGCTGCTCGCGATGCAGCCGGTGATGGACCCTCCCGCGATGGAAATGCCCGACGCCAGGTTCGACGCCGCGGTGCAGCCGTCGACCACCGCCCGGCCGGTCGCGACGATCCCGCTCAGGGTGTTCGACGAGGCGATGCACGACCGTATGGTGCCGCTCGAGAGGGAGATCCCGTTGCTCCCGTTGCCGGTGGCGCTGCAGTCGGCGACGGTCACAGACCCGCCGCTCGCGGTGATGCCGTTCTGCGTGTTGTTCGCGGCCGAGCAGGCCGTGATCACCGATCCGCTGCCCGCCTGGATGCCCGCGGTCCCGTTGCGAGCGGCCGTGCAGTTCTGCACGGAACCGCGCTCGCTGATGAAGATCCCCGCCGTCCCGTTGTCGGTCGAGGTGCAGCCTTCGATCGTTCCCTCTTGGACGAAGATCCCGGCCGAGGAGCAGCTCCGCGCGGAGCAGTCGCGGATCAGGGCCGACCGCAGCGCGAAGATGCCGTTGGAGCAGTCCTCGACCTTGCAGTTCACGATCGTGGCGTGCTCGCCGGCCTCGATGCCCGTGCCGGTACAGTTGAAGACCGTCACGTCCTCCACGCGGCAGTTGCTGGCGACCGTCCCGGTGGTGATCAAGCTGATGCCCGGGCCCGACATGCCCTGGACATGACCGTTCCGGATCGTGATGTTCTTGCGCGACGCCAGCGTGACCTTGATCCCGCCCGTGGCGCCGATCCCCCAGACCTGGAAGCCGTTCAGGTCCAGGGTGACGTTGCTGGCGGCGATCTCGATCGCGATCTTGTCGACCGGCCCGAACACGTTGCCCACCAGGTAGTACGACCCGGAGGTCGTGATCTTGTACACCGAGGGCGTCGCGTCCGCGTCGCCCGGCGTGTTGGTGGCGTTGACCGCGACCCGCGGCTCGACCTCGCCGAGCGTTTTGTACGTCGGCGCGACGGGCCCGGCGGGCGGATCGAGAGGCCCGGCAAAGGCGGCCATGAACACCGACGTGCACACCGCGGCCACAGCGGCGCCCGCCACGACACTCGACCAGTACTTCAGGGCCATGTTGCGACCTCCGGAGCCCGACGGGAAACGCTCGGGTCGGGGTCGAGCGTACCAGCGGATCTGAGATCGCCAAACGAGATTTGCTCGGGGCACGATCGGCGACGCGAAGGAACGGCGGGAGCAGGACCAAAAATGAAAAGAGCCCCGTGAGGTTTACCTCAAGGGGCTCAAGCGTCGGCGATGACCTACTTTCCCGCGATGCAGTATCATCGGCGGCAAAGGCTTAACTGCTGTGTTCGGGATGGGAACAGGTGTTTCCCTTTGCCTGTGATCACCGACAAAGCTCCGACTCGTCTTGCGGACGGGCCGGAACGAAGTCCGGATGGACAAACGTGTGGCGAGCCGATGGGCGTTGAGCTCCATCGACCCGCACGAAATGCGAGGTTGAGACTCTTGCAGAGTCACTGTCAAACCGGGAGCCTATCCGGGTGGTTGGTGCCACCTGGAAAGAAAGCCCGGCGACTGGTTGGTGTGATCGAATTTGACCGTTAGTACCGCTCGGCTGGGCAGGACATTTCTGTCCTTACACCTGCGGCCTATCAACCTGGTGGTCTACCAGGGGTCTCACGCTTACGCAAGCAGGCCTCATCTCTGGGGGGGCTTCACGCTTAGATGCTTTCAGCGTTTATCCCTGCCGAACGTAGCTACCCAGCGGTGCATTTAGCAATGCAACTGGATCACCAGAGGTCCGTCCAACTCAATCCTCTCGTACTAGAGTTGATTCCCATCAAGCCTGCAACGCCCACAGCAGATAGGGACCGACCTGGCTCACGCCGGTCTGAACCCAGCTCGCGTACCGCTTTAATCGGCGAACAGCCGAACCCTTGGGGCCGCCTTCAGTCCCAGGATGCGATGGGCCGACATCGAGGTGCCAAACCGCTCCGCCGCTATGGACGCTCGGGAGCGATCAGCCTGTTATCCCCGGGGTACCTTTTATCCGATGAGCTACGACCCTTCCACACGGGATCGCAGGATCACTAGAGCCCACTTTCGTGACTGCTCGACCTGTCGGTCTCGCAGTAAAGCCGGCTTGTACTCTTGCACTCAACACACGGTTTCCATCCGTGCTGAGCCGACCTTTGCACTCCTCCGTTACTCTTTAGGAGGAGACCGCCCCAGTCAAACTACCCGACACCAACTGTCCGTCGCCCTGATTCAAGGGAATCGACGTTAGGCCACCAACGTACACAGGGTGGTATTTCACCTGTGGCTCGTCCCGGACCGGAATCCGGGCGTCAAAGCCTCCCACCTATGCTACGCAGTGAATGCTAGTGGCCAATAGGAGCCTATAGTGAAGGTCCACGGGGTCTTTCCGTCTTGCTGCGGGTAGGCGGCATCTTCACCGCCACTACTATTTCACCGAGTCGGTCGTGGAGACAGGAGTCCAGTGATTACGCTATTCATGCGCGTCGGAACTTACCCGACAAGGAACTTCGCTACCTTAGGACCGTCATAGTTACGGCCGCCATTCGCCGGTGCTTCGGTCGGGATCTTCGCTTTCGCTGAACCCCTTCCTTGACATTCCGGCATCGGGCAAGCGTCACTCTGTATACATCGACTTGCGTCTTAGCACAGAGCTGTGTTTTTGATAAACAGTTCCCAGACCCTTTTCTCTGCGCCCTTACGGGCCCCCTTCTTGCGAACTTACGGGGTTAATTTGCCTAGTTCCTTAAGGACCGTTCTCTCGAGCGCCTGAGGCTACTCGCCTCGCCCACCTGTGTCAGTTTTGGTACGGGCTTGTCACGGGTTTTTCTAGGAACTCCGTCCACCAGCATCGGCCTGACGGCCTGGACATCTGACAGTCCCGCTGATCTCAGGAATCCGTTATCCGTGACGGCTCAGGAATATTAACCTGATGTCCATCGACTACGCCTTTCGGCCTTGCCTTAGGTCCCGGCTAACCCTGGGCGGAATTACCTTCCCCAGGAAACCTTGGGTTTACGGCGAACGGGATTCTCACCCGTTTTATCGTTACTCAAGCCGGCATATTCACTTCCTGGCGCTCCACGACCCCTTCCGGAACCGCTTCACCGCCCCAGGAACGCTCTCCTACCGCTCTTACGAGCCCGCAGCTTCGGCTCCATGCTTATTCCCGATAATTATCGGCGCCAAGTTCCTCGACCAGTGAGCTGTTACGCACTCTTCAAATGGTGGCTGCTTCTAAGCCAACATCCTGGCTGTCACCGCAACTTGACTTCCTTTCGAACTAAGCATGGATTTGGGACCTTAGCTGGCGATCAGGATTTTTCTCCTTTTGACGACGGATATTGTCACTCGCCGTCTATCTCCCAGACCTTGATCACTGGTATTCGGAGTTTGGTTGAGGAGGGTAGTCTTGCGACCCCACCCCTCATCCAGTAGCTCTACCCCCAGTGACTGCCGTCTGAGGCTAACCCTAGAGTTATTTCGGAGAGAACGAGCTATCTCCCAGTTTGATTGGACTTTGACCGCCTCCCCACAGTTCATGCCAGACCTTTTCAACGGTCACGGCTTCGACCCTCCAGGCGGTTTTACCCGCCCTTCAGTCTGACCATGGGTAGATCACAAGGTTTCGCGTCTGGCCCGTACGACTCGGCGCCCGTTTCGGACTCGCTTTCGCTCCGCCTCCGCCCCGACAGGGCTTAGGCTCGCCGTACAGACCAACTCGCCGGCTCATTATGCAAAAAGCACGCCGTCACCCCGAAGGGCTCCGACCGCTTGTAAGCGCACGGTTTCAGGTACTCTTTCACTCCCCTCGTCGGGGAGCTTGTCAACGTTCAGTCGCCTTACTGGTTCGCTATCGGTCATCGAGGAGTACTTAGGCTTGGAGGGTGGACCCCCCATGTTCAACCCGGGTTTCCCGAGCCCGAGTTTACTCAAGGCCTCACCAGCTTCCATCTACAGGGCTTTCACCTTCTTCGGCCGCTCATTCCAAAGCGTTCGGAGTTCTGCTGGCTTATCCGCGTTCGCTCGCCGCTACTTGCGGAGTCGCTGTTGCTTTCCTTTCCTGTGGATACTGAGATGTTTCACTTCTCCACGTTCGCTCTTTGCACCTATGCATTCAGTGCAAAGTACCCTTGCGGGTGGGTTGCCCCATTCGGAAATCCCAGAATCACTGCCTAGTTACCGGCTCCTCTGGGCTTATCGCAGGTTCTCGCGTCCTTCATCGCCTCTCGATGCCAAGTCATTCACCGTGCGCCCTTGATCGATCACACCAACCGGACGCCGCAGCCATGCACGAGGCCTCTCCATATGCCATAGAGAGTCAAACGCCTCGTCGTTACCCGCACTGCACAAGTGCGGAGCTCGGATTGCCCAGCCGTTCCCGCGCCGCCCGAAGGCGCCGCTGGACCGACTCGGCCCGGTTGCGTGCTGCCTGATGAGTAAATCAGGCTACCGGCTGCCCCACCATCGTGCCCTCACGAGCACGACCCAGGACAGTCCCGGCCAACCACAAAGTGGCGCTGCAAGAGAATCTTCAATTCTCGCAGACTTCGTCGGTCAGGACCCATTCCGGAGGCCTCCACCACCGGTAAAGCCAGTAGGGGCGACGCTCCAAAACGCCTGCCGACGACAACACGTTCGTCCGTATCCGGATGTCAAAGAGCTGAGTCTTGTTCGGGTTTCCACCCGGTCTGACCCACCCCACGAGCCCCACCACGGGGTTTCCGCTCATCTGGCCAACGGCTCTTCACCACCAAGTTCCAAGCCGTGGGTGCCCAAATGGGCGGAGGTGACTCTAGGTAGACGCGCCGGTGAGTCAAGCCGGCCGGTGGCAATTTTCAAACGCTCGAGCACGTCCTCGTGTTCGCACTTTACTCGTTATCCGCCGCCGCCCCCGCCGCCATCGTCATGGCCGTGGGGAGTCCTGGGGCCCTCGTCCCGGATGATGTCGCGAGGCTTCTCCTCGGGCTTGGGCTGACCTTGGTTCTGCCCCTGCTGCTCGGAGGCCACAACCTGCTTGTAGAGCTGGGAACTCCGCTCGACTGAAGGCTGGCGGACCGCGATCAGCCCCCCGGGGGTCCGGAAGTAGGCCAGGGTGTCCGTCCGGGCCTGCTGATTGGCCGCGACTCCCAGTTGCGGGATGTCGCTGACATCCAGGAGCGTGTCCTTGATGTGGATCGGAATCTCCTTGAGCGCCGGCTTCACCAGGCCGCCCATGTCATCAAACGGAACTCCCTGCGCGTCCCCGGTCCCAGTCGGCGGCACCGCCTGCGGCACCTGCTCAGGGGCGGGGTTGTACGCCTCCGGATCGCGCTCGCGGGGGGTTGCCGGCCGCGAAATCATCTCCTGGCCGGGCACACCGCGCTCCTTGAGCTTGTCCTCGTCGTAGATCACAAGCTGCGGGGGCAGTTTGGCGACTGTCCGGATGGAGTCGCCGGGCTGGAGCGTCGTGCTCCCGCGGCGGTAGTACCCGTAGTGGAACACGAAGCACTCGGCGCCCGCGGTCACGGTGCCGGTCGCCGGGCCGCGGAGCGAGGCGCTGCTGACGAAAAAGACCTGTGTCGGCAGGACCATCACCGGGTCGGTCCAGTCCGACCATTCGCCAAAGACCAGCGGGTTCTTGGCGGCGGCTTCGTCGCCCAGCCCGGTGCGGCCGAAGAGCGGGTTATTCAGCACCACGCGCGTGCGGTAGCGATAGACCGACCCGGGCTCGGCCGTGAGGTCGTGCGCCCACAGCTTGACGCCGGAGTTGGAGAGCAGCGGCTTGAGCTCCCCGACCTGCGTCGTCTGTGCGCGGGTGTTGCCCGAGACCAGGTCGTCGATCCGGCGGCGGGTCGAGTCGAGGTCCTTGGCGAGCGTGGACACCTCGGTTTCGAGCTGCTTGAGCCGCCGCTCGTTGACCCTTCGGGTTCCCTGGCCCGACGACTGCTGGCGGCCGCTCTTGCCGCCGCCACCGCCGCCCTCGCGGATTTCCGGGCCGCGACGATCGGAGGAACCGCCGGTCAGATCGGCGAGCTGCTTCTCCTTGGCCTTGAGCTTGCGCTCGAGCTCGTCGGCCTTGTCCCGCAGCACGTCGACTTCGTTCTTGCCGCCGAGCTTGGCATCACGGGCCTGCGCCTCGGTGGGGGGGACCCACGAGGGGCCGGCGATCATCGAGAAGAACTCCGGACGCAGGACCGAGTCGGGGTCGTTGCGGACCTTGGACAGCACGCCCTCGACGTCGGTCATGCTTTTGACGTTCGCGGCCATCTCGCCGATCAGGTTGGGGCTGCCGGGCGTCGGGGGAACCAGCGCCGGCTCGCTCCAGGCTTCGGCCGAAGAATCCAGCCGGCCGCTGATGGTGTCCGCGAGGCTGTCGCCGGCCAGGCGCTGACGCTCGAGCTGCACGCCGACGATCTCGATTCGGTCGAACCAGCCGCGGGGGACTGCCCGGGCCCGACCGTCGCCGTCCGGGTCGGTTTCGAGGGCCGTTTTCAGGGCGGTGCCGTCAAACGACGCCTCGACCGAGACCCACTGCTTGTCGTACGGCTGCGCCGCCGGCAGCAGCGAGGCCAGCTCCTGGATCCGCAGCTTCTCCGCGGGGTTGATGGTCCCCGCGTAGGCGTAGACCGCGGGATTCGCGGGCGCGGGCAGCGGCGCCAGCGCGATCGGGGCGTCGGAAGTGCCGCCCGTTCGAGGAGCCGCGTCGCCGAGATTCAGCCCCCTGCCGAGCATCGCGATCTGCGGGCGCGGCGCGACCCCGCTGTTGACCTGCTGCTGGTACTGCGCCAGCAGGTTGGCCTTGGGCGGCTCGGGAAGCAGCGACTGTCCTGCGGCGGGATCGAGCTTGGCGAGCAGCCCCTGCGCGGTCCGCTCGATCGGCTTGTAGGCGTCGCCGGGCGGAACAGGCTGCTCCTTCCCGACGGTGACCATGTTGGGCTGGGTGAGGAACTGCATGGCCAGCACGCCGACCAGGCCCAGGCCGACGACGCCGACCACGCCCTTCTCGAAGTGCTGCTCAACCGTGCTGATGCCCTTGAGTTTCATGGCTTGCCTTTCAGACTCGCCCGGACGTTCCGGGCGGGGGAATCATCGAACTGTCGGTCACACGGGACGCAGGCCGCGGCCTTCGTCCGCGGGGGCGTGCTCTAGCGGTTCTCACCGGGATCGGCGGCCTGGTCCGCCTGCGAGTCTCCCTCGGGAGCGGGCTCTTCGGGGATGTTCAGGAAGCTGCGGACCTTGGTCGGCATGAGAGGAACGGTCCAGCTCCGCAGCCAGATGGTCTCGACCACGAGCTTGGCTCGGACGACGTGCTCGGACCCGTAGAAATAGCCCGCGTCGAGGTCAGCCCACTCGTCGACCTCCGACAGGTCGAGGTCGGTGACGGTCATGAAGTTGGTGCGGGCAAAAGCGTCGATGAGCTGGGGCAGCTTGGCGGAGGAAACGACCACCGTCAGCGCGACGTTGCGCACGTCGTAGACGGCGTTGCCCGGCCCGCTCCAGCGGCCGGTGATGGACTTCTCGAACTTGGGCTCGATGAGGGCGTCGGGGCTGCCCGCATCGACCGCGACGGCCTCGCCGTCGGGCGAAGGGCTTCCCGTGTTGAAGGCCATCACCCACTGGTCGCTGGTTTCGATCTTCTCGATGCGCTTGACCACGGACCGATCCACCGACGTGGGCTGTCCGGCCTCGTCCGTGTTCGCGAGCGCGATGGCGTCGAGCACGTCCTCGGCGAGCCAGTAATCGAACTGCCACATGAAGCACTCGTCCAGCGCGGGCGGCTGCGCGGGCATCTGCCGCGGCACCGCGCTGCCAAGGCCGCGCCCGCCGATCGGGAACATGTCCATGGTGCCGTAGACGGAGATCTCACCCGCACGGGCCTGGTACTCCGCGAGCCGGCGCTCGACGGTCGCCTTCTCGACGCGCTCCTTTTCTTCAGCCGTCAGCTCGCGCTTGGTGCCGGAGGTGATCTGCTCCTCCAGCTTGGACTTCTCTTCCGCAACCACGATCCCGACGTTCGAGGCTTCGGGCGGCGTACCGGCGTTGATCGCCTGGAGGAGCTTGGGATAGGCGGAATTCTGGTTGCCGGGGATGTACACGATCTTCTCGGCCATCTCCAGCGCCTTGACCTGCTCCTGGCCCGGCACCGCGGAGGGGAACAGTCCCTCGACGAGCGGCGTGTGGTCGCGCTTGTTGATCCGCTCGGCTTCCTGGACGATGCCCTTGGCCTGGTCGAGGATCTGCTGGCGGTGGAGCTTGAACCAGTCGGTGAGCGTCTGGTTGGGCGCGCTGGTGACCTCGATGGCCGGGTCCTGCGTCGACAGCCGCGGGAGGCGGTAGGTGACGCGCGAGGAGGACTCGACCTCGGACATCTTGGCGGTCGCCGCGGAGGTCTGCTTCTCGCGCAGCTTCTTGTTCCACTGCGAACTGAAGAACCACGCGGTGGGGACCGTGAGGATGATCAGGGCCGAGCAGATGACGATGGCAAGGTGGCCCTTGACCCATGCGAGGATGTTCTTCAAGCGCCACCTCCATCGGCGGTTTCGCCCGATTCGTCGGGCGCCTTGGGTTCGTTGATCTCGACGTGCCACTGGACGCGGAACGTCGCCCTGGTCGTGCCGGCCGGCTCCTTGGGCTTGAGCGAGTTGAACGACGGGAGCGAGCCCGCGTACGCGCCCGGACCGCCCTGCTCGGGCGAGGCGCCGATGATGACCGCGTTGGGGTCATCCTGGCGGATGCGGTCGATGGCTCGCATCGGCCGGTCGCCGTGGCCGCCGCCCCCGTGACCGGTGCGATCCTCGAAGGGACCCGACCGGCCCGAGCTGTTGTTGCCGGCCGCGGCGGTCCTGGTCTCGTCGCGCATCGTCCAGGGGGTCTGGTCCACGACGATCGTGTACGGAACGCCCTCGCGGACCTTGTTTTCCTTCAGCCACCGGTCGATGGTCGCGAGCATGAACTTTCGAGCATCGGGCTGCGTGGTCGTAACGTCGAGCACGCACTCGACCGTGCGCTTGGCCGCGACTTCGGTGCCGGTCTCGTCGGCGGGAGTCTCGTAGCCGCCGTGCCCGCCACGGCTGGTCGCGCCCTGCTGGCCGCTGCCGAACTCGCTGTCGATCGACGAACTGCCGTGCCGGTACGACGTCTGGAACGCCTTCACGACGAACGCCGGCTGCTGGTCCTCGCCGGTCGCGGCCTTGGACTGGGCGTCCTCGAGCATCTTGGAGAGGTCGTCCACGAGGTACGCGTGGATGGCTCGGTTATCGAGCAGCGACATCATGTTGACCGGCCGGTTGTCCACCGCCGCGTCACCGATGACGCCCGCCTCCTCGGCCTTGGACTTGAGGTCGCGGGCCTCGCGGATCGCGGTCTCGATCACCGTGTCGGGGTTGGAGCCGACAACGGCGAAGTCGTCGATCACCGGGCGGATGAACATTGCGGCGCCGGTCGCGACCGCCAGACCCGCGGCGATCCCGAACCAGGCGCTCTTGCTCTTCCAGACCGACTTGCGGATGATCGCCACCGGCATGAGGTTGGCGTTGACCGTGTTCATGCCCAAGCCCTGCAGCGCCAGGCCGTAGCAGGTCGCCATGGAAAGGACGTTGTTGCGCAGTTCCTCGGCCCGGCGCTCGTCGCCCAGGCCCGTGTACTTCAGCCGCTCGAAGTCCTCGATGCGCGTCACCTCGATCGGCCCCACCGAGGCCGAGAGCTGCTGCTTGAGGAACTTGCGGATGCCGGGCATCAGGAAGGTCGACCCGATGCCCATCAGCCGGGTCAGCTTGGCTTCCTTATGAAGCGTCTGGTAGTACCCGATCGAACGCTGAACTTCCTGGGCCAGGTCGCTGAACACCGGCCGCATCGCCTGGGCGATGTGCTTGGAATTCGCCCCGCTCTCGACTTCCTTCTTGAGCTTCTCCGCCTTGGGGTAGCTGAGCTTGAAGGCGTTCACCAGCGCTTCGGTGAAGTGATGGCCGCCGAGCGGCACGGTTCGCACCCAAACACGTGCCGAATCAGCAACGACCACGTCGGTCGACGTCGTCCCGATGTCGAGGATGACCGTGCCCGGGGTTTTCTCGGTGAACTGGCGGTCAAACGCCAGCGCGTTGTACGCGGCGATCGGGCTGAGCGTGACGTGGTCCGGGGTGATCCCCACGTCCTGGAGCAGCATCAGCCGGTCCATGATCCGCTCGCGCGTGATCGCGAAAATACCGACTTCAATGTCCGGCGAATCCGGGCTGACGAAGGTCTGATAATCCCATTCAACCTGGTCCAGCGGGAAGGGGATCTGCTGGGCGGCCTCGAACTTCACGATGTCAGGGACTTTTCTGGGTTCGACCGGCGGCAGCTTGGCGAACCGCGCCAGCGAGGCCTGCCCGGGAACCGAAATCGCGATCGCCGCCTTGGAAAGGTCCCACTGAGCCACGAGCGTGCCCAGGGTGACGCGGATGGCGTCGTTCTGGTCGAGCCCGGGCGTCGAGAGCACTTTCCCGTGCGGGATGATCGCGTAATCCAGAACATTGACGTTCTGGTCCGCGACTTCGAGCTTCAAGGCCTTGACCGCGAAGGCGCCGATTTCGATGCCCCAGCAGACATTGGACGTCGCCATGCTTCACCTCGTTGTCGTGCTCGTCAGGACCACCACAGCCCTTCGAGCACCGCCGCTCACCGGACGCCGGCCTGCGGAGGCTTTGAAGGCTCGGTCGCCATCAAAGCAACTCGCCACGCCCGGGGTCCGTCCCCCGTGAGTTCCGTCCGCCGGTTTCACCGTCCTGGCGGGTCTTCCGTCCCCCATCGCTCGCCCGGCGGCTCGCGTGCGAGCACCGGGCCGGTGAAAGGTCGGGATCGTACCCCCTCGGACCCGTGTTTGCCCGCCGCGAGGCGACGTGCTCCGGGCGCTTCCCGACCGATCGGCTCCCGATCACACGTACGTCGGCATCCTACTGGATGTTTCGGTCATCGGGCTCATGCCTCCGGGGTGTCGTTACCGTCCTGTGACAAACGACCCCGGCGGTCGAAGCCGAGGCTGGCGAAGACCGCGATCAGGACAATCCCGGCGACGATGAACCATCGCTCCACGGGAATCTTCAGCGGGAACCAGTGATCGGGCAGGCAGTACGCCGCCAGGTGGTAGCCCGCCAGGACCGAGCACAGGCCGATGGTCGCTCGGGTCGCGCGGGACATCCCCGGCCACCGCCGAGCCGCCGCGTCGGACCAGATCATCCAGCATCCGGCCCAGACCAGCGACGCGCCAAGCGCGACGATGAGCAGCACGACGGGCGTCAGCAGCAGCGAGAAGGTCATCAAAAGAACCGGGCCGGTCCTTCGACCAGCCCGGCTGTCACATCACGGTTTCAGCAAGGAACATGGGTCACTTGGACTCGATCTCCTGCTGCAACTTCTTGTGCTCCTGCTCACGCATGAACATCCACATCGGGAAGCCGCCCATGCCGCCGCCGCCACCGTTGTAGGTGTACTGGGCGTCGAGGGCCTTGGCGATGCGGTGGCCGACCTCGGCCAGGTGCGCCTTGGAGTAGGGGTCGATCCCCGGCTTCTCGGCGGCCTTGGAGATGCGGGTCTGCAGGTCCTTGAGCTTGAGCGACGAGAGGCTCGCGATGGCCTGCGAGGCCGAGTTCGACCCGCCCTCGATCGAGAGGTCGATGAGGCGGTCGACATGGTCACGCTGGAGCGACCGGCGGAAGGCCGAGATCATCGGCTGGCGAGCCGAGAACTGGCCGTCCTTGCCGTCGAGTTCCTTCCAGATGGCCGTCGAGACGGTGTCGAGGAGCTCGGGGAGCGTGAACGCGTCCTTCGAGCGATCGACGAAGGTCTCGTTGTCGTAGACCCGGCGCAGCCGCGTCGGGCTCATGACCATCGAGAGGGCCGACTTGCCCACGCCGGCGATCCGGTCGGAGACCGGCCAGGTGGCGTCGGTGCCCGGCGCCTCGTCCTTGTTGATCGTCATCTTGACGAGCAGCTCGGGGGTGAGGCCGTAGGCATCCTCGTTGAAGCCGTTGTCGATGACGAACTTGAGCGCCGCGCGCTGCTGCTCGGCGGACACGGGCGCGACGGGGTCGCGGGCTCCCGGGTCGCCCTTGCGATCACGGTTGACCAGGGCGCCGCCGATCCAGTTGGAGACGATGGAGATGGCGTTGGTCTGGTTGCCGAGCGTGATCTCGTAGCCGCGGCGAGCCTTCGCCCACGGCTCGCCTTCCTTGACGAACTTCTCCAGGATCTTGGAGCGAGCCAGCTTGGACAGGTTCATGAGCTGCTGGGCGTACTCGATCGGGTTGGCGGCAAAGTCGTAGCGACGAGCCAGCGGGTCGGGCCCGCCGGTATCCTCGTCGGTGCCGTAGGTGAGCATCGGGTCGGAGACCTTCTTGAGGACCTCCTTGGTGTCGCCGGAGGTGTAGCCGTACTCGATGGCCCACATGTCGTACGGGCCGATGCCGATCTGGTTGTAGTCGCCCTGGTACGCGCCTTCGCCGATGTTGATGTTGACGGGCGTGTAGTCCATGACCGATCCGGTGAAGGGCTTGCCCTTCATGCCCGGGCTGTTGATCTCGGCGAGCGAGTAGATGCTCGACGCCTTGAAGTTGTGGCGCAGGCCCAGCGTGTGGCCGACTTCGTGGACCGTGAGGTGCGCGAGCGCGGGTCCGACGAACCACTCGGGGATGTCGTCGATCTTGTCCGACTCATCCTTCTTGGCGTCGTCCTTCTTCTCGCCGTCCTTCTTGCCGTCCTTGGGGCCGTCGCCGGAGGGCTGCTGGGGGTCCAGCATGTCCATGATCTCGAAGTACTGGCCCATCATCGCCATGTCCCGGGCCATGCCCTGCGCGGCCATGCACAGCCCCAGCCTGGGCTGGAGCACGTGGCTGAGCCGCACAAGGTCGTCGTTGGCGTTGAGCATCGAGTCGTTGGTGGCGATCGGCATGCCGCCGTAGCGGGCCACGCCGCGGCGGAAACGCTCGGTCATCATCTGCTCGCGGTCCTCGGGCTTGGCGAGCAGGACCCGCGGGTCGTACTGGGGATTCTCGTCGAAGTAGGAGATCTCCTCGTTGCTGAAGCCCTCCATCGCGACCTGCGGGAGGTACTCGTTGGACTGGTACCAGAAGTGACGGATCCAGCCGTCGGTCAGGACGATGTCGGCGTCGAGGATCTGGCCGGTGACCGGGTGCGCCCGGCTGGGGCCGATGGCCGTGCCGATGTCGTTGGAGAGCCAGCGGATGAAGTTGTAGCGGACGTCCTCGGGGTCCTTGTCCATGTGGGCGCCGGTCGACTTGTCCTGGAAGTAGACCTCGATGGCGTCGGAGATGCCGACCTGCTCGAAGGCCTTGTTCCAGTACAGCGTGCCTTCCTTCACCCAGCGGCGGTAGCGCACGGGGACCGTGTGCTCGACGTAGTAGATGATCGGTTCCTTGGGCGGGCTGAGCTTGCGGGCCGGGTCCGCCTTCTCCAGGTGCCAGCGGTTGATGTACCGGGTGGAGACCTGGTCATCGCGGAACTTGCCCAGGTCCCGGTACTCGGTCGTGAAGTAGCCGACGCGCTCGTCGGCGACGCGCGGCTTGTAGGACGCGTTGTCCTCGATGAGGCTGATCGAGTAGTGGAAGGTCTTGAGCTGGCCGCCCGCCGTGGGGAGGTTGAAGGAGAGCTCGATGTTCTTGGGGAACGCCTTGGCGTCGGCGATCGTGGCCAGGCGATGGTTGGCGCCGGCGGCCAGGCCGCCGTAGAAAGTCTGAATGTTGCCCACGAGCATCTGGTCGACGTCGATCACCGGCTGGCCGTTGGGGCCCATGCACTCGATCGGGACGTCGATGATGACGCGGTCGGTGAAGTGGTTCTGGATCGAGTCCTTGCTCTCGCGGTCGCCGGTCGACCGGACCTGCAGGTTCGGGGCGATCAGCACCATGCGCTTGTCGATGCGTTTCCAGTAGCAGTACAGGTCGCCGGCCTGCAGACCCGCGAAGACCTCGCCGGTCGGCAGCGTCATGGCGATGAAGTGCTTCTGGCTCTGCCAGCCGCGGGGCAGCTCGGCGAGCATCTGGTTGTCCTTGGCTCGCTTGTAGACGTTGTAGAACGTGTCGCCCTCGGCCGTCGAGACCACGCGCTCGTAGTCCTTGCTGACTTCCGACCAGGGCTTGAACTCTTCGCCCTTCTTGCCGGCCTCGCCGCCCGCCTGGGCCTGCATCGCCAGCCTCATGGCGTCGTCGAGCGGGTTCTGGTCCGAACCGGGCGGGGGCGCCTTGGAAGCGTCCGTCACATCGGGTTCAGGGATGCCCGCCAGCCCGGCCGACGGAAGCACGATCGCCGTTCCGGCGACCAGTATCAGGCCGGTCTTGATCCAGGCGGCACGAGCACGCCCCGTTTTCGTGGCTTTCATTACGACGCTCCTTGTTTGACGCTTCACCACCCGCGCGTCCCCGACTGGCGCACGGCTCAAAGGACAACCCCGGCCCCACCGCCGGGACCATAACACTATAACGCGTCGGCCCGCGAAAAGTGCCGCACATTTGGCCACCACCGCGTGCGAATCTCCGCCCGCCCGTCAATCGTCCCTCGGCCGCCGCCGGCCCCGCTTGATCTCGCCCTCCCGGCGCTTGGATTCCAGGCGGCGGAGTCTGGACGACCGCGTCGGTTTGGTCTTGCGCCGCACGCGGGGCTCGGCCATGGCCTCGACCAGCAGGGCCCGCAACCGGAGCAGGCACTCAGACTTGTTCCGCTCCTGCGACCGATGGTCGTCGCAGGAAAACACCAGCTCGCCGGTCGCGTTGAGGCGTTTGCCCGACAGGGCGAGCAGCCGGGTGTGGGCTCGGGGCGGCATCTCGATGGCGTCCGCCCGTACGCGCAGCTCGGCCTTGGTTGCCCGCTTGTTGACGTTCTGCCCGCCGGGGCCGCCGCTTGCGACGAACGAAAACTCCAGGGACCCGGGCCGGAGGCGGACGCCCGGGGCGAGTTCCTCCGCGGCTTCGGCGGGCTGCGGGGACCGCGCCGCGCCAAGGCCGCCCGCGTCTTCACCTTGAGCTATGCTGGGTCCGATGATGCACTCCCACTGCATGTTGGCGGCGTCTGGCCCGCGGCTCGCACGGTCGATGATTGTTGCGCTCTTGCTGGCGGCGGCGCCTCGGGCCCTCGCGCAATCGGCGCCAACGGGCGATGCGCCGGCTCCGCCCGCCGCCGACCACCCGGATTGGACCCTGCGGATCGAGCCCGCGGCGTGGTATACATCGCTGGAAGGCGACCTCACGATGCCCGGCGCCCCGGGATCGGTGCAGGACACCTTCGGCGTGGATTCCCTCAACCTCGACGAGTCGCAGTGGGCGCCGATGGGCACAGTCCACGTGCAGGCCGGAAAGTGGCGGTTCACCGGCAGCGGGTTCAGCTACTCGAACGATGTTGACCAGACGACGGTCACCGACTCGGGCGGTCTGGGAAACCTCACGCTGGCGTCGGGCGATGTGGTGTCGTCGTCGATGGATTTCTGGGTGCTCGAGCTCCAGGGCGCGTACAGGCTGGTGCACCGGCAGCTCGGCACCATGCAGGACGGATCGCCGCGGCTGGTGTTCGGCCTCGAGCCGGTGGTCGGGGTGCGCATGTACAGCCTCGACATGCAGCTTGACGCCATCACCGGCGCTTCGGCGGGCACGTCGACCTCGAACGACGACTTCTTCTTCGAGCCGACGGCGGCGGTGAAGCTCGAGGGCGAATTTGCGAGGCAGTTCACGATCGACGTGCAGACGGGCTTCGGAATCGGCCCGTGGGGCGACACCGAGAGCTGGTCCTGGGACATCACGGTCGGGGGTGCGTGGCGCCCGATCCCGAATCTCGGCATTCGGATCGGTTACAAGCACCTCCTGATGGACCTGAAGAGCGGGTCGGGTTCTGATCAGTTCGAGCTCGACGGCTCGCTCGGGGGTCTGTTCGTCGGCGCGGAGATTCGGTTCTAATCGCGTCCATCCGGGGACAAATACCCGTTTCGCCCCAATGCCCCCGCGAATGATCGAATCACCCGTTGACCCGGGCCGCCAAACTCGGGATACTCCATCGGTTCGCTCGGGTTCAGCGCGAGCGAGGGGAATCGGGTGTGGGAACAAGATCCAGGGCATTCAACGGGGAAGAGTGGCTCCGTGTACGGAGTTTGCTTTTCTGACTCGGAGGCGCTCGCGCGAGATCGACAACGCGCGAGGGTGTGATCGTTGCGCCGTCGAAAGGGGTTTGTTCGATCGGCGGGTGGAGCGGACATGTGGGGGTGCGACAAGTGGTCGCGCCTGCGGGAAGGGTCGGTGGGCGCTGCCCGCCGGCGGGTCGCGAGAGGCCATTCAATGACCACGACAACCAAGAAGGTTCTGATCGACCGGATCGCCGAACTCACCGGGCAGAAGCGGCCCGTGGTTCGGGAGATCGTTCAGCTGTTCCTTGATCAGATGGTGGAAGAGCTCCGGCGCGGCAACCGCCTCGAATTCCGGGATTTCGGGATATTTGAAGTGAAGACCCGCGCCGCGCGTCGGGCCCAGAATCCAAAGACGCTCGAGCGCGTCGAGGTTCCGCCCAAGCGGACCGTCAAGTTCAAGGTCGGCCGCCTTCTCCGCGAGGGACTCGATCAGCAATCGTCGCAAGCGCCGGCGATGGTCGAGGCCAAGCCCAAGCGCTCGCGCGCGGCCGCTCGAGCCGTGTAACGGCCGCCATCCACGCGCCCGCGATTTGGAACCGAATCAGCCGCCGCCAGAGGTTTCGGGCTGTTCCGGCTCGGGGATCGTCTCAGCAGGCAGAACCTGCGTTTCCACGGGAGAACCGGGCGCCTGCGGCTCGGCCACCGGAGCGTTCTCGACGATCGGTTCCTCGGCGACGGGCTCCTCGGCGACCGTCTCGGCGCGCGGGTCGGGGAAGAAGTGCAGGCTCGGCACTTCGATCGTGCCGACGTTCCAGAGCTGCTGCCGGCGGACGTACCACGGGCTGAGGTCGCTCCCCAGTTCCAGCGAGACGCCGCGATAGACCGGCTCGGCCGAGGGCGTCAGCCCGATGCTGTGCACGGGGTACACCATCTCGACCTGTGCGCGCGACCCGCGGATCCACATCGTCGCGATGTGGTAGATCGGCAATGTTTGCGCGTTCTCGGGGGTCACGGGGACGCCGCGACCGCCCAGCATCGACTGGACGAGCTCGATGTTCTCGCGCCGGAGCCCCGCGGGCAGGTTGAAGGCGAAGGTGGGGGTCGATCCGTCACCCGGGCCGCCCGGCGGCGGGTAGCGGTTGACGACATATTCCAGCGAGAGCGCCATGAGCTTGGGCGACGGGTAGATGTTGGGGTCGGTGGCGGCGAGGGTGTTCTTGGTCTCGCCGGGGAGGTTGGAGTAGATGCAGCCGGAGAGGACCGCGGAGAGCGACACGCCAAGCGCGGCGCACACCCCGATCATCCTGCGTTCAGCGCGGAGTTCCATGAGTTGCCTTTCCGATGAATCACGAGCGGGCTCGTGACCGGACCGACCTGCGATCAACTCGCCATTCTTGACACGCCGGTAGCGCCAAGCCACACGGGGCCCGCCGTGAGTATGCGATCGGCTCGGCGTGCCGACCCGTTAGAATGTTCCCGGTTCCGATGCACGCCGCGCACGTTCACATCCCCAAGCCCGCCCCGCCGCGCCGGTTCGTGATCGGCATTTCCGGCGCCTCCGGTGCGGCGTATGCGCTGCGGCTGCTCAACGAACTGCTGGTGGTGCACGGGCATGAGGTCCACCTGGTCGTGACCGAGTACGGAAGGCGGCTGCTCGCCGAAGAATCGGGGATTTCGTCGATCGAGTTCGAGACGCTGGTGCCCGACGTGCTCGCCGACCCGCTGGTCAACGACATCCGCCGCCGTCTCATCATCCACCCCAACAAGGATGTCGGGGCCGTGATCGCGAGCGGATCTTTCCTGCACGACGGGATGGTGGTGATCCCGTGTTCGAGCGCCTCGCTGGGGGCGATGGCGACGGGCGCCGGCTCGAACCTGCTGACGCGCGCCGCGATGGTGACGTTGAAAGAACGCCGGCGGCTGATCATCTGCCACCGTGAAACCCCGCTGTCGCTCATCGATGTCGAGGCGTACCGGTCGCTGACGCTCGCGGGGGCCATCGTGTGCCCGACCAACCCCGGGTTTTACCTGAACCCCAAGTCGATCGGCGACATCGTCGACTTCATGGTCGGGAAGGTGCTGGACCTGTTAGGGGTCGACCACCGCCTGAACACTCGGTGGGAGGCCCGTCCGGCCGCTCATCCCTCCGGTCGCTGACGCTCACCCGGTCTGAATCTGCAACCCCTTTGCGGCCCGGCTGTATGCTATGTAAGACATAGTATGCGAACCGGTGTAAGGAGCTTGGGATGCGGATTGAACGCGAGTTGATGCGGGGAGCCGGGCCGCTGGCCGTACTCAAGCTGCTCGAGCGGGGCGAGATGTACGGCTACCAGCTCGTCGAAGCGCTGGCACGCCGGAGCGACGGGGTTCTGGCGATGGGTCAGTCCACCCTGTACCCGATGCTCTACAACCTCGAATCGAAGGGGCTGGTCGAAGGGTTTTGGCGGGAAGCCGACTCCGGCCGGGAACGCAAGTACTACCGGTTGACGGACAAGGGCCGCAAGCGGCTCGCGGAGGACTCTCGCCAGTGGCGGGCGCTGGCGACGGCGCTCTCGCAGCTGGGCATCACGGACGCCGCGCCCTCTCCCGCCGGAGGTGCTGCGTGAGCGACGCCGCTTCACGAATGCGCAGCGCTCCAGCTCGCGCACGGACGTCGGGTGCTCGGGAAGTCGTGGCGAGGTCGGGGCTCCCGGAGCGCCTGGGCGAGATCGTGCTCGGTGTGGCGTCGCGCTGCAGGCTGTGGCGTCGCGAGCGCGAAGATGTCGCGAAGGAGCTGTGCGGGCATTTTCTCGACGGCCTCGCGAGCGGGGCCCCGGCGGATCGGCTCGCGGCCGACTTCGGCGACCCCGCGGCGGCGGCGAAGCTGATCACCGCCGCGAGGAAGCGGCTGCGGCCGGCGTGGTGGCAGGTGTGGCGGATGGGGCTGCGCGCGGTGGGCTGGACGACCGCCGCGTGCCTGGTGCTCTATGCGATCATGGCCGCGCGGTACTTCCTCGCGTCGCCGACGATCGGCCGCAACTACACGCGCGAGCTGCGCGAGGCGGCGTTCGCCAACACGCCCGAAAGTGAGCTCGCCTGGCCGCTGTACATCCGCGCCGTGCGCGAGTTCGGGCCGCTGCCCGAGTTCATGCGATCCGAGCACCCCGACCCGCGGCGCCCGGACGACATCAACTTCGAACTGATGACGGCGTTCCTGGATTCGCACGCCTCCGCCCTCGCCACGGTGCGCGAGGCGGCGGGACGGCCGATGATCGGCTACCCGTGGAGCGACGTCGCCGACCCGGACTACTCACGGGCGCTCGAGATCTCCAACCCGGCGTACAGGTACGACCCGTCGGCGCAGGCGCCCACCGAAAACCCTCTCATGATCGGCGTGCTGCTCCCGCACCTGGGCGAGATGCGGAAACTGGGCCGGTGGCTCGCGACCGACGCCCACCTGGCGGCCTCGCGGAAGGACTCGCAGCGCTTCATCGCCGACATCGAGGCGCTGGCGGGCATGGCCGATCAGGCGCTGCGGGAACCGTTCATCATCTCGCAGATGGTGGGCGTCGCGCTGGGCCAGCTCCTGTGCGTGACGGTGCTCGAAGAAGCCGCCGATCCGGGGTTGCTCGACGCCCGGGGTCTTCGCACGCTTGCCCACCGCATCGCCGCCATCGGCGGCGGCCGCATCTCGATCGAATCGACGGGTGAGGTCCTCATGATCGAGGACGTCATCCAGCGGTTCTACAGCGACGACGGGTCCGGCGGCGGGCGACTCGTCGGCTCGCCGATGCGAGAAGAGATGTGGGACAGCTGGGGGGCGGCCAGGCCCAGGGGCGAGTTCATCCTGGAGGCACTGCGTCCGGTGCAGAGCGCCGTGCTGATGCCGTCACGGTCGAAGATCCGAGCCGAGATCGACAGGTTCAAGGCGGAGTTTGCCCGCGACGACCAGTTGCAGCCGTGGCGGGCCCACGAGCGCACCAGCGATGGGCCCTACTCCTGGCTGATGTACGATGTGATCGGCAGTATCCCGCCGATCTTCTCGTCGCTTCAGGGCGGGGATGCGAACACCGGCCCCATGACCACGGGGCTGGCGCACCGCGACCGTTTCGAATCGACGCGCGGCGCGACGCTCGCGGTGCTGGCGCTGCAGAGTTACTTCGTCGCCGAGGGACGCTACCCGCCCGCGCTCGAGTCGCTGTCGCCCGAGTACCTCCCGAAGGTGCCAGTCGACCCCTTTGACGGCCGTCCGCTGCGGTACGTGCCCGCGTCGGCCACCGGCGGCCCGGTGCTGTACTCGATCGGCGCCGACGCGACCGACGACGGCGGCGTGCTCCCACCCACGGAGGAAGGCCGCCGGCGGATGAGCGATCTGAAGTTGTTCGCCCGCGCGCGGAAATCCGGTGAAGACGGGCGGCTGGCGGCATCGATGCTGGAGTCGGTTGACGGCGACTGGATCCTGTGGCCCGCGGATGGGAATCGCTAAGGACGGGACCTCAGCACTCATCGGTCAACTGCTTGATCCGCCGAAGCTCGTCGAAGGCCTGGATCGGGGTCAGCGATTCGATCTTGATCTCGCGGAGGTGGTCGACGGCGGGGTGCCGGAGGTACTCGGTGAACAGCGCCATCTGCCCGTCCTGCGGAGCGCTCGCGGGCGGGACCCTGGCGGGGGCCGACCTGGCCGCGGCGATGGCGCCCGAATCCTGCTGTACGGCGAGCGACGAGAGCACCTCTCGCGACCGTTCGATCACCGGCCTGGGCAGGCCCGCGAGGCGGGCCACGTGAATCCCGTACGACTGGTCGGTGCGGCCCGGCAGGATGCGGTGGAGGAAGATGATCTCGTTGTGCCCGGGGTCGCTGGCGCTGGGCCACTCGCGCACCGCCACGTGCAGGTTTTTCACGCGTTTGGGGAGCCGCTCCTCGAGGCTCGTGAGCTCGTGGTAGTGCGTCGCAAAGAGCGTCCGCGGGCCGGTCGCGGAGAGATGCTCGGCGATCGCCCAGGCGAGCGAGAGGCCGTCGAGCGTGCTGGTGCCGCGGCCGATCTCGTCGAGGATGACCAGGGACCTCGCCGACGCGTTGTTGAGAATGTTCGCGGTTTCGGTCATCTCGACCATGAAGGTCGACTGACCCGAGTGCAGCGCGTCGTCGGCTCCGATGCGGGTGAAGATCCGGTCGACCAGTCCGATGGTCGCGCGGTCGGCGGGCACGTACGAACCCACGTGCGCGAGCAGCGTGATCAGGGCCACCTGGCGGATAAAGGTGCTCTTGCCGGCCATGTTCGGGCCGGTGATGAGGGCCACGCTCGCCGGGGACTCGCCCGCCTCGGTCGGATCGGGGCCGAGTTCGACGTCATTGGGCACGAACCGGTTGCCCAGGAGCTCCTCGAGCACCGGGTGGCGACCTCCGTGGATCCGCAGGACGGGTTCCTCGACGACCTCGGGCCTCGACCAGCCGCGTCGGACGGCCCGGTCGGCAAGGCCCTGGAGCGCGTCGAGCTCTGCCACGGCGCGGGCGCAGAGGGAAATCTCGGCGACGACCGCGGACGCGGCCGAGCAGAGCTCGTCGAAGAGCTGCTTCTCTCGCTCGACCGCTCGCGTCCCCGCGGTCGTGACCTTGTTCTCGAAGTCGCGCAGCTCCGGGGTGGTGTATCGCTCGGCGTTCTTGAGGGTCTGCTTGCGCGAGAGTTCGTCGGGCGCCCGCCGGGCCTGCGCGGCCGGCAGCTCGATGTAATACCCGAAGATTTTGTTGTACCCGACCTTCAGACCCGGCAGGTCGAACCGCTCGACGAGTTTCTGCTGATATTCCGCGAGCCACGACCCCGCGTCCACCTGGAGCCGCCTCGCCTCGTCGAGCTCGGCATCGATGCCGTCCTTGAAGAGGCCGCCCTCGCGAAGATGCCCGGGCGGATCGTCGCGGCACTGCTCGCGGATGCGCCGAGCAACCGGATCCAGTGCAGTTCGGCACTGGTCGATCGCGGTGTGCTGGGGCGCCAGCGCCGCAACGCCGAGCGTGAGGTCGAGCAGCTCGGCGACCGCGTCGATGGATGAGCCCAGTGCGCACAGGTCGCGGGGGGTGGCTCGGCCGAGTGCCACGCGCCCGGCGATCCGGGCGACGTCCTGCACGCGGTCGAGGACCGTTCGCATCTTCTCCGCCAGCGTGCGGTCATCCACGAAGACGGCCACCGCCGACTGCCGGCCGTGGATCGCATCAAGGGTGCCAAGCGGCTGGCACAGCCACTCCCGAAGCAGCCGGCGGCCCATCGCCGTCCGGCAGCACGAGGCACCCTGGCCCAGGAACAGCCCGACGAGCGTCCCATCGCCGGAGGCGTCCCTGGTCGATGGCCGAGCGCCGCCGCCGCGGATGGTCTTCTCCACTTCCAGCGACCTGAGGCTCACGGCGTCGACGACGCACCGCCCCGCCAGGTCCTCCCGTCTCGGCGGACGGAGGTGCCCGAGCGCGAGCCGGCGAGTCTTGAGCCGCTGCTCCTCGGCTCGTCCGCGAGAGGTGCTCGCCGCCGCCGCGACGGCAACCTGGCGTCCCTTTTCAGCCGGAGAGACCTCGCTGCCCGTGGGCCCGACATACCCCACGACCTCGCGCCGACCGGCCTGCTCGACCTCCCCGGCCTGCGTCTCCTTCAGGTACGCGAGCGCCGCGCCCGCGGCGGGGATGGCTGGGTCGTCTTCGGCCAGCCCGTACCCCGCGAGCGACGACACGCCGAAGTGCGCCAGGAGCTGGTCCCGGGCCTCTTCCGTGCGGAACTGCCACGCAGGACGGCCGGTGATCGAGAGCCCCAAGGGTCGCGCGACGCGGTCGATGCGCGGCGGGATCGTGCCGTCGGCCAGAGAAGCGCAAATGACTTCGCCCACGCCGCGCCGGGCGAGCTCGTCGGCGACCTGCGACGCCGGGCAGTCACTGACGACAAAGTCGCCGGTGGATGCTTCGACGAACGCCAGGCCCGCGTGCGATGAATCCCCCGCTTCCAGGAACGCCACCGCCGCCAGCACGTTCGAGACGTCGCCGTCGAGCAGTGAATCATCGACGAGCGTTCCGGGGGTCACGACGCGCGTGACGCCCCGGTCGACGATTCCCTTGGCTTCCTTGGGATCCTGGAGCTGATCGGCCACGGCGACGCGGTACCCCTGCTGGACCAGCCGGCGCAGGTAGTTCTCGAGCTGGTGGTAGGGAACGCCGGCCATCGGGAGGCCCTCGGTGCGCTTGGTCAGCGTCAAACCGAGCGCCTTGGAGAGCGTGACCGCGTCCTCGTCGAACGTCTCGTAGAAGTCGCCCATCCGGAACAGCAGCACGCAGCCGGGGTGCTGCCGCTTGAAGCGGTAGTACTGCTGCATCGCCGGTGTTTCGCGGGGGTCTGCCATGGAAGCCAAGAGAATAGAAGGGGCAGCGGGCAGCGGGCAGCGGGCAGTGGGCAGCGGCAGTTGGCGGTTGGCGGTTGGCCACCGTGCGTCAAGGTGGGAAAGCGCGGTCACCTGGGGAACGCGGGATTGCGGGCGCCGCCGGGCGCGGGTATACCAGTGCCATGACCACTCGACGTGAATTCCTCGCATCCGCCACAGTCGCGGGCACTTCGCTGGCCGTGACCGGCGGGCTCACCTCCTCCCTCCGTGCCACGCAACCCGGGCCGACCGTGAAGAACGGGGCCGGCGATGCGCACCGCGGCCCCTGCGTCATCGCATCGGGGAACGGTTTGCGCGCGGTCGAGCGAGCGATGGAACTGCTCAGGCAGGGGTACGACCCCGCCGACTGCGTCGTGCAGGGCGTCCGCATCGTCGAGGACGACCCAGAGGACATGAGCGTCGGCTACGGCGGGCTCCCCAACGAGGACGGCATCGTGGAGCTGGACGCCTCGGTGATGCACGGGCCGACGCACAAGTCCGGCGCGGTCGGGTGCCTGCGCAACATCAGGAATCCCGCGCAGGTGGCGCTGCTGGTGCTGCGCAGGACCAATCACTGCCTGCTCGTGGGCGACGGCGCGCTCACGTTCGCTCGGCAGATGGGATTTGCCGAGCAGGACCTGATGACGGAGAAATCGCGCCTGGCGTGGCTGAAATGGAAGGCCAACACGTCGAAGGACGATTTCTGGCTGGACGATGACCAGCGCGACCCGCCCGCGGGCAAGACCTGGGACCAGGATCCGGCCGGGCGACTTTCGGTGGTCGATACCGCCGACGTCATGCGGCTGACGGGGACGATCCACTGCTCGGCCGTCACGGCGACCGGCGATATCGCGGGCTGCACGACCACGAGCGGCCTTTCGTGGAAGATCCCCGGCCGCCTGGGCGATTCGCCCATCATCGGCGCGGGGAATTACTGCGACAACGACGTCGGGTCGGCCGGCTGCACCGGCCGCGGCGAGAGCGCGATCGTGAACCTCTCGGCGTACACGATGGTCATGCTCATGGAGCAGGGCAAGACGCCCCAGGAGGCCGCGACCATCGCCGCCAAGCGCATGGTGGACAAGGCCAAGGAGAAGCGGCTCAAGGGGCCCGACGGCCGGCCCGCCCTCGGGTGCAGCTTCTACGCGGTTCGCAAGGACGGCGCGTACGGGGCGGCGTCGATCTACGACGGGTCGTTCGCCGTGGCGGATTCGACCGGCGCCCGGGTTCTTCCCACCGAAGCCCTCTACAGCTCAAAGCGGTAGGCCGGGGGCGGGCGAGCGGAGATCCGCCCACGTGAGGACGTCGATCACTGCGCCGCGACGCCCGCGAACTTGACCGGGGATCGGTAGCCGTCCCGGTCGTACGCCCGGACCCCGAAGAACCAGTCGTCCTTCGAGAGTTCGAACGACGCCGTCGTGGCGTCGCGCACATCCTTCACGTGGTCCCACGTGGGGCTGGTGGTGTCGCGCCACACAACCTCGTACCCCGCGACATCGGGCTCGGCGCTGGGCGACCATCGCAGCGTGGTGCTGGTCTCGAGCTGGGCCGTGAGCATGCGGACGTTGGACGGCGCGGCCGGGGCATTGGCCAGGTGCACGAGCACCGCCGCGTTGAGGCGGGCGACGTCGGCCACGTACTCCGCGTCGACAAACCGGGGAACATCCCCGTAGGGCAGCGTCGTGCCGCCGGGCCCTTCGACGGTGGTGACGTCCTGGTGCTGGCGGG